>CAZBWM010000037.1:0-62020 GCA_964495375.1 uncultured Planctomycetaceae bacterium
GCCCGTATTCTTTCAGCTTCTTGTGCAGCGTGTTGCGGTTGATCCCCAGCCGGGCGGCCGCCTTGATCTGTACGTTGTCGCACGACACGAGCACCTGCGCGATCAGCTCGCGCTCCACGCGATTGACGACCTTAGTGTGCAGGTTGTCTTCCTGAGGACCCGCCGATGCCAGCCCCTGCTGCACGAGCTCGAACGTCAGCGTGTCGAGATCGGCCGGCCGGAACCGAGCACTCCGCGGACGCTCGTTCCCCAATACGCTGTCGGGTAGCAGATCACAGGTCAGCTCGTCGCCGGGGGCCAGCACCACCGCCCGCTCGATCACGTTTTGCAATTCGCGGACGTTTCCCGGCCAGTGGTAGTCTTCCAGCGCTTGCATGGCCCGACGCTCGATGTGTACCACGTAGCTGTCATTGATTTCGTTGTAAACATTCAGGAAGTGGGCGACGAGCTCGGGGATGTCCTCGCGCCGCGCCCGCAGCGGCGGCAGCATGATTGACACCACATTGAGCCGGTAATAAAGATCGTCGCGAAACCGTTCGGCAGCGACCTCTTCCTGCAAATCGCGATTGCTGGCCGCCACGACGCGGGTATCAACGCGAATCGTCTGTGTATCCCCCACGCGCTCGAACTCGCGCTCTTGCAGCACCCGCAGCAGCTTGACCTGCAACTTGGGGGTGGTCGAGTTGATCTCGTCGAGGAAGACGGTGCCGGTATGAGCTGCTTCGAATCGGCCGGTGCGGTTGTCGATCGCCCCGGTGAAGGCGCCCCGCACGTGGCCGAACAGTTCGCTCTCCAACAGGCTCTCAGTGAGCGCCCCGCAATTCACCCGCACATACGGACCGTTGGAGCGCGGACTGAGCTGATGAATGGCCTTGGCAATCAGCTCCTTGCCGGTGCCAGTTTCGCCGACCAACAGCACCGAAGCGTTGCGGCGGGCGACGCGGCGAGTCATCTCGTAGACCTTCTCCATTGTCGGAGCAGAGCCAATGATGCTCGCGATCGGCGGGCCGGTCTCGTTGACTTGAATGGAGTTAAAGCCGCGGCTCATTACAGGGGGCGGGGGGTTAAATTCGGCGGATGTTTAGCGGGCAGGAAGCGAATATCGCAAGGAGGTTGGTCTCGTTGTGGACTTGTCGGCGACTGAACATTGGGATCTGAGCACGCAATCACTCGACCGCCGCGCGGCGTGGGTCGCGCCCCGCTTCAAGCACGTCCAACAAGCCCGACAGAATATGTTGCTCGTCGCGCGGGCGATGTTCACTGTCGTTATAGCGATCGTACTGTTTCAGGAGCTCGACGTTGGTCAGCATGACGCCAAAGCGACCCACGCTGTCGGCGAAGCCCGTGGCCGCGGTTTGCCGCAGGGGCATCGGCGCCGTCGACTGGCTGGCCAGGTCGACCAGCGCCCGCTGCGCCGCGGGGCGACCCAGGGTCGCCAACATCTTCGCGGCCGAAACGTGCAATTCGGGATGCAGCAGCGCCCGTTCGAGCGGCTCGACCAACAGCGCCAGGTCGAACAAGCGCCGCGACTCGGGTGACAGCGTCAACAATCGTTCCAGCAGCCCGGCGGCCGACGTCACGCGCTGGCGCGCATCACCACCGCGATCGCGATTCGCCCGCGCGACCAGTGGCGCAAGCTGCACTTCGACACCATGCGCGTCGTGCGGGCGAATCCAAGAGGCCGTCAGCCGATCGTTTCTCGCCAGCCACTCGGCCGGTTCGATGACTTCAAGCGTACTCACCATCGCCACGGGGAGCGGCATCGTGCGCGCGTTGCGACGAATCATCGCCAAAGTTTGCCAGGCCGACGGATCGTACGAGTGGAAATCGACGAGCACCAATTCGCAATCGACCGACATAGCGGCCAGCGCCGCGCCGATGCGGCCGTTCGTCGTGGCCTCCGCCTCGTAGCCCAGCTCAGCCAGCAAGCCGACGAACCGTGAAGCTTCGGCCCGGCTCGGCGAGACCACGATCGCGCGACGAAGTCCAAGCGCGGCCAGATGGTATTGCAAGCCGCGCGATACATAGCTCGCGCCGACAAACGGAACTTTCGGAGCCAGTCGCAGAATGGAATCGATGGCCGTCGCCGAAACGCGCGGGTCGCCGTGCGCGGCCGCGGCGGCCAGCGGCGACACCGCGGCCGTGCCGTCGAGCTGTTCGACGCTGCCGATTTCACCCAAGATGCGGGCGGCCGCTTCGGCGGTGGCGAGTTGATGATTGGCCAGCGCCTCACGCAATACAGTGTTGACGATCGCCGGATCGCGGAGCCAGCTTCGCTCTTCAAGATCGCGGGGCGCCCCAAAATTGGCCTTGGCTGCGATAGGTAGTGGTGCGGCCAGCGTCATGTTGATCGCGGCCAGCAACAATCGTCGTCGCGCGGCGATGGCGGTCTCGACCGCTGCACCACGTTCGTCGGGGGCTGCGTCCCCCGCGCGATCGGCGTCGATCGTCGACCAGTACGCGACCCGCGCGCTGCGCTGGGCTTCGAGCAAAGCGGCTACTTCGGACGACACACGCGCGGAGGTAAAGCGCTTGACGCCCGGCTGCCACTGCCAAATGGTTACGAGCGGAGCGCCGCTTTCGTCGACTTCGCCGGGGGGCACGCGCGGTTGGCGCTTCCCTTGATAGATCTGCCGCGCGATGTTTTCGAGGTAGGCGGTCGCCGCCTCGCGCGTGGTGACGCGATGCCCCAACTCGGCCAATGCCCGCTCGGCGGCCAGGTGCGCCGGCGAATCATCCGCGAAGTTCAGCCACAGGGCGACCAGATCGGGCGTCGCTTCTTCAGCTTCGAGCCGGCCGAGCAACTCGGCAGCCGAGACCGCGACCTGTTCGGGCAGCGCTGGCGAAGCATCGACGGCGCCGCGCAAGGCCGGGATCATTGGCTCGCCAACACCCAGGATCGCCGCGGCAACGTTGTCGAGCGCCTTGGCATCGCGAGCGCGCACCAGCGCAGCCAACAGAGGGCCGGCCGCCGCCGCGCCAGCGCGACGCAAGCCCTCAATCGCCCAGGCTTGTTCTTGTGCGGTTCCACGACCGAGTTTGCCGACCAGTTCGTTAACTCGCTTGGGATCTTCCTGGTAGTTTGCCGCTGCGCTCCAGATCGAGTCGGCGAGCTTTTCGCCATCCGGCTGAATCCACGGGGCGCGGGCGACTTTAAGCAAGCATGCGCTTCCCACTTCTTTGAGCAGAGCAGCCGCGGCCGGGCCATCGAGCCGCGCGGCGAGCAGCTTCTTGACCAACGGACGCGCCGCAATCGGGTGCCCAAGGTCAATCAAGGTTTGCGTGACGCGCAGCAGCTCGCTCGGGGTGGTCGGTTTGGTTTCGAGGAGGGCCTGCACGGTTTGATTTCGCCCGGCATCGGCGAGTGCTTGCTGCTCGGCTTCGTTCTCGACTTTGGCCGGCGCGGCGTCGGCGTCTGCGGCAGCGTCGGGATCGGCCGCCGCTTCGTCGGCGCTGGGGTCCGGTTCGTCGAAGACTTCGTCTGTCGCCGGGGCTTCCGCTTCTTCTTGGCAAACCGTATTGGCAATCACGGCCAGCACCGTGGCGTTAGTGACATCGTGCGCGCAAACCTTAGGAGCGCTCCCAGCGCCGACCAATGCCACGCCCAAACCCATCAACAGTAGTCGTCGCAAAACCGCGGTCATGAATGTCTTCCCTCCTCGGGTGGCAAGGCGCTATCGAATTCGATGCCATCCGTGGAGTCTTCGACGATTGAATTGGTGCGGCCCCGATCAAGCCCCAGCCGCATTCGCCAGCGCGCGATCTGACGATCGACCTCGGCCGGGGCAGTCGAGCCATAGCTGCGGAATGCTTTGACGGCGCGCTCCACTCCCAACACGTCGTACACGCCGGCATCGAGCGCCGGATGCGCGGCGCTGAAGTCGGCCGGCTTGAGCTCGGCCAACGGAACGCCGCGATCCATGGCCACCCGTACCAGACGGCCGACCAACTCGTGCGCCGTGCGCTGCGGGACGCCGCGCGCGATCATCAGCTCCATCAGCGTCGTGGCGTCCAGATAGCCGAGTTCCAACCGCGCGGCGATCGCTTCGCGATTGAGCTCTGCCCCTGCGACCAATGGCGTGGCGATTTCCAGGCATGCGCGCACAGTGTCAAAGGTGTCGAACAGCGGCTCCTGACCTTCTTGCAAGTCACGGTTGTAGGCCAGCGGCAACCCTTTCACGAGCACCAGCAGCGTTTGCAAGTTGCCGATCACGCGCGCGGTCTTGCCGCGCACCAGCTCGAGCACGTCGGGGTTGATCTTCTGCGGCATGATCGACGAGCCGGTGCAGAAAGCCTGCGGCAGCTTCAAGAAGCGAAACTCGATCGTGCTCCAGAGAATCCACTCCTCAGCCCAACCGCTGAGGTGCTCGGCCACGAGCGCGCAAGTGAAGGCGAATTCGAGCGCGAAATCGCGGTCGCTCGAAGCGTCGAGGCTATTGGCGGCCACAGCGTCGAAACCCAGCCGCTTCCGCGTCTCTTCGCGATTGATCGGCAGCGAAGTGCCGGCCACGGCGGCCGTTCCCAAGGGCAGGACGTTTACGCGGCGGCGGCAATCGGCCAATCGGCCCCGGTCGCGCTCCAGTTTTTCGCAATAGGCCAACCAGTAGTGCGGCGCGAGCACCGGCTGGGCGCGCTGCGTGTGCGTGTAGGCGGGCAGAATGCAGTCGCGATCGCGATCGCAGCGCTGGACGAACGATCGTTGCAGCTCGACAAGCAGTCGGTCCAACTCGTCGATGGCCGAGCGCACCCAGAGCCGCACGTCCGTCGACACCTGATCGTTGCGGCTGCGAGCAGTGTGCAGCTTACGGCCGACGTCGCCGATCCGCTCGACCAGCGAGCGTTCGACGTGCATGTGAATGTCTTCCAGCTCGATGGCGAAACGGAAGTGGCCCTGCTCAATCTCCTGGCGAATGGTCTCCAGCCCCTGCACAATCTGCTGGCATTCATCCGCGGACAGCAAGTTCACGCTGGCCAACATTTGGGCATGAGCGATCGAGGCGGCAATGTCCACGTCATAGAGCCGGCGGTCGAAACCAATGCTCTCGGTGAACTGCTCGACCCGCGAGTCGGTCCCCTCTTGGAAGACCCCGCTCCACGGTTTGTGCACTGCCTGGTCTGTCACGATCCGTGGCCGCCCTGAAGATTTGATTCCTGAAAAACCGCATTCAACTCTTTCAGCGTAAACGGCTTAGCGCAGGGCGTCAACGACCCGCCAAGGGGGTGCGACAAGACCGTCATAACCGTTGTTGCCCGAACGCTGGGCGGGCTTCGCGGCCGATGCCTAGCCGCGCGGCAGGGTGCGCAACGGTCGCCAATCTGGTCGTAGGTGGTTATTCTGGCCTGGGTTGGCACCATCGTGCGACTTATGGTTTAAAAGTGGTTGTCCGTTGCCCCCTGTCGAGGCACTCCCCAATGAAGGTCCCTCTCCGAGCTCTGAGGTTTGCCCTGCCGCTGTGCAGCCTGCTGCTGGTGGGCATAGCGCAGCCGACTCGCGCGCAGTTGTTCGGCGATCGTTCGCTCGGGGTGACGCTGACCCCGCAGCCGCAGCCTGGCTCGACCGGGTCAACGAATCCCGCCGGTATGGTCGGCCAGATCGGCAGGAATGCCGGCGCCTCGCTTGGGCCTAACCCCCGCTTTCTGCGCAGTAGCCGCGATCCCAACGTGTTCGTCGGGCGCGACCCCAACCTCAACGACTTTATCGGGGCCACTCAGGCGGTGGGCGGGGCAGTCGGCACGTCACTCGGCGACTTACAGCCGAACCGCGACCTGAACGTCAATCGCCCGCGATTCGAGGCGGCTCCCACTCGCAACGGCCTCTACCGCCCGCGACTGGTGCTGCACGAAGAGCTTAGAATCCCGGCGCAGCAGGGGGCATCGACGGTCCGGCCTGTGGCAGAGCGAGCCCTGGCGCGCTCTCTGGCCCGGAAGGAACTGTCGGATCGGGTGCAGGCGCGGGTGGTGAATCGGACGGCCATCCTGGAGGGTGTAGTCGCCTCGGAGCATGATCGCCTCTTGGCTGCTGAATTGGCGCGCCTAGAGCCCGGGATTGCGGCGGTCGATAACCGACTGCGGTTGGCGGCGCCGCTGCCTGAGCCTGACGCAGGGCCATCGCTTGGGCCAGGATCTGAGCTGCCATCGCCAGGCTCTGCGGATCAATTGCCGCGCCGCTCGGCGCCGCGGGAACTGTAGCCAGCTGCTCGACGAATCGAGCCGGCTCGCCGGCACCGTATTGCGGAGCGCCGTTCGGCACTACGCCGACTCGCGCGATCGGCGATCCTGGAGCCGCAATCGGCATCTGACCACTGGTTAGCGCTACCATGCCGGCGTCGTGCCCCGATCCTAGATACTGAGCATTACCAACGGCGCTTTGCCGCCCTATGGCAGCCGGCGGCAAATCGATCGTCGTGGTCGACATGCGGCGTCGCGGGACCTGCTGCCCCACGAAGTCTGCCGCGGCACCATAAGACGCGGCGCGCACCGCCGAGCCTTCGCTGCTGGTGGCGCTTTCATTCTCGGTCGATACTTGCTGAGTCGCGCCACTGGGATTCGAGTTATTTCGCTCTGCCAGTTGCGCTGTGTGTGACGCAGGCACGCCGGGTAACAACTGTTTGGCCGGTTCACTAGCGACCAATCCCCCTTGCAGTGATTCGAAGCGACAGACCAGCGTGATCGTGCGCTGCGGTCCGCCGACCTCGTCCCATGGAATCCAGAAGCTGTAGGAATGTCCGAGCCGGCTCTTGCTGTAGTGGTCGTGCAACTGCTCGGCCGTGAAGACGAACTTGCGATCGGCCGACGTCTGCGAAGACTCGTCGTCGTCCGTATCGTCGTAGGCGTACACAGTAAAGCGTCCCGCCACGGCCACCGGTGTTTTATGGAACTGATCGTAGAACATCACCCGCGCACCAAAGCCGCGCACGCCGGGCAGGCCCGGCTGGTTCATTACGGCGTCGGTCCACATCACCGCGATCCGATCAGGCTTCTGCGGCATCGGCTTCGCGGGCCAGGGGAACTTCGAAACCTCGAACTGCGCGCAGCCCCCACCAGCCAGCAGTGCAACGAGCACAAGCAGGCCGCAGATCTTGACTGGGCATTTCGTGGTATTCGAACTCGGCATCGCGATCATCTTTCGCTTTGATTCTCTACGATCGGCCGGGCGGCGCTGGCTGGGGCAGAAAGCGCCCCGCATCGGGTCGCAACGCCGAATCAACGCGCCCCGACTGCATGATCCGCCCGTCGCTCTCGATCATCGGCGTGTGCGACGGACGATTTGTTCCTCGCATCGGTATTGTCGGTCGCGACCGTGCGCCGGGAATCGTCACAGGCACGTTTTGCCCGCCCCCAACCCTGACACTCGTAGGAGCGTCGCCGTACATCTGCATCGCCGGCGCGACGGAATTGCCATCTTGCTGACCGACCGGCGCCGCGTAGGAGCTGCGTTTGATGCCACCGGGGACCGGCGCCCCCTGCGGCTTAACAATTCGTGCGTCGCCTGGTTTGCGTGCGCGCGGCGCACCGAGCGTCACCTGCGTGTATACGGGCGCCTGAACATCGGCGGGCGCGCCGAACGACATCACTCCTTGCCCGGTCGTCGCAGCGCGATTGGGTCCGACAGCCCGCGCGGCGCTTGGGTGTGGCGCGGCGCCCGGCTGTCCTTGGTTCGATCCCATGCCAGGCCCCATCGCGCCCGGTCCGATTGATCCTGGGATCGAGCCCGATGGCACGGGAATCGAGGGACCCATCGGCACTGGCATCACGGGAGCTCCGTCCACGCCCGGCACGAACTGACCGGGGGGAACCTCGAATTCCTCGCCGGGCACGACCGTTCCTTCGCCAGATGGCACCAATTCGGGTCCCTGCGGAATCAGGTCGGGCAGAATCACGGGGCGATCGATCGAGCCGCGCAAATCCTGATCGGGGTAAACGGTGACGGTCCCTTGCCCGTCGACCTCGCTCTCGCCGCGGCGATAGATGCCAGTCGGGCCTTGAATCTTCTCGACGTCCGCCAGGCACCAACTGATGCGGGCCGCCTCGGCCTGCTTAACGGTATTCGCGTCCGCCTCGTTACGGATGACGTGCGGCGTCAGAATGATCAACAGTTCGCTACGCAGCACCTGGTCAAAGTCGTAGCGGAACAGCATGCCGACCAGCGGGATGTCGGAAAGATACGGCACCCGTCGGCTTTTCTTCGTCACATTCTTGGTAATTAAACCGCCGAGCACGACGGTCTGCCCGTCAGCCGCGCTGATCGTGGTTTGCGCAACCGTGGTATCGACGCGCGGCGAAAGTACGGGGATGCCTGTCGGCGAGACCGCGATCGGAATGCCTTCACTGATGGGCCCCAAGGCCGAGCGTTCGGCGTCGAGTTCCATCACCACCGTGCCGTCGGGGCTGATGCGCGGCGTCACGCCGAGAATCAAGCCGACGTTCATCAGTTCGATGGCACTGTTGATGCCCGTCAGCGCGTTCGACACCACGTTCGTCACGCGCGGCACGCGCTGGCCCACTTGGATAAACGCGGGCTGGTTGTCGAGCGTCATCACCTGCGGCCGGCTAAGCACCTGAATACGCTGGCTGTCGCGCAGGGCGCGCACGAGGATGCTGACGCTTTCGCTCGAGGCCGACAGCACCAGGCCGCCAAAGCCGAGATCGGTGTTGGCGCGGTTCGTGGCGAAGTTGGTTACGCCTTGGGTGCCTAGAAACGGCGCTGTCAACAGCGACGGCACCGTGCCGGCGTTGCCCAGGCCTGGCGGACCGGTCGTCTGCGATTGGTTAAATCCATAACCGGGCGAAAGCTGGCCAGCGGGGAGCGTACTGGCCGTGCTGGTGACACCACCAGAAATATTTTGCAGCACGCTGCGGTCGAACAGGATCGAATCCTGCAAACCGAGCTCGACGCCGAATTCCTCGGTGTTCGACAAACGCACTTCGCCGATTAGTACCTGGATCATCACCTGCGGGGGCTGCGCGTCGAGGCGCTCGATCAGGTCGCGGATATCGTCAAAGTAGCGCGGCGTAGCGCTCAAGATCAGGCTGTTGCTGACCGGTTCGGCCACGACCACCACTTCGCGCTCGATCTGCTGGAACGGGCTGGCCCCCCCCGGAGCAGCCCGTTCCACCGTCCGCTCACTGCGCAAAAAGTCGTTGACCGCGCGGGCGACGTCGATGGCCGGCGAGTTCTTCAGCCGGTAGACGGCACTCTTGCGTTCTTGCACGTCGCTATCGTCGAGCCGCAGCAGAATCGCCTCGACAATCGTCAAGTCGCCCGCCGAGCCCGACGCGATGATCGAATTGGTCCGCGTGTCGACCGAAAACCGTAGCGGAGCCAGTGAGCCTTCGCCATCGGCGCCCGAAAGTTGCGGACCACCCTGGGCAAACGCTTGAGCGCCCAGCAAGTTCTGCAACATCTCCATCAACCGCGCGGCATCGCCGTTCTGTACCCGGAAGACTTTGATTTGCGCCGTCGTGGCCGGCAGGCTATCGAGCGTTTCAATCAGCGCGGCCAGCAGCTCCATCGTTTCAGCCGGGGCGGAAACCAACAGCGTGTTGGCCCGCGGATCGGGCGTGATCCGTACATCGGCCAGTGCGCCCGACTTCAGCAGTTGACGCCCCTTCTGGTCGATCGTGAAGAACTCGAGTACCGCCGCGCGCTCGTTGGCTGCCGCCGCGCCGCCGGCTGCGGCGCCAGGGCGCCCACGACCGCTGATCGCTTCCTCGAGCACCGGAGCCAGGTCCGAGGCCAGCGTGTTCTGCAAGCGGAATACCCGCAACTGGTTGACCGCCGAGCTCCCGGGCGTGTCGAGCCGTTGGACCAAGAGTTCGATTTCAGCCAGGTCGCGCGGGCTGGCCTGCACGATCAGCGAGTTGCTGCGTGGGTCGGCAGTCACGGCGACCTTGGCGCCCAGCCCCGTGCGCGTCTTGTAGAAATCTTCGATCGTGGTCCGCACCAAGCCGGCCGCGGCGTGCTCGAGGCGAAAGACGCGGAACTGTGTGTCGGGGCTGACCGGTTGATCGAGCTTTTCGATCAATTCGGTCACCGCCTTGATCGCTTCGCCCCAGCCGATCAACAACAGGGCATTCGGCTTCACGAGCGGCGTCACGCTCACGCGACCTTGCCGGCCGGTGAGCAGTTCGGGCTGAATCAGCGCGATCACCTTGGCGACCGCGTCGCTGCTGGCGTTTTTGAGCTCGACGACCTGGATCGTCGGCTCGATCTGGGCGCTGATCCGCTCGATCTCCTGGATGATGCGCATCAGCTCCTGCACGTCGCGTTCGCGACCGCGCAAGATCAGGATGTCGAGATCTTCGAGTGCTTCGACATCGACGTCGGCCCCCAGCTCGCGAAGCTGTTCGCGCAAGTTGCCGGCCCCTTCTTCATCAACCGGCATACCAGGGACTGGTTGCAAGTCATCGGCCGGTGGCAGTTGACCGTCAAGCTCGGGACCCGCCGCGCCGTCGGGCGATTGGACTGGCTCTTGGAAGAGGGTTTGCATCAGCGGCTGCCGCGGCTTGCCAATCGGTTCGTTCGCAGACGTGCGACGAATCGCGGCGCCACCATGTTGCGTGTTGCTGGATGGGCGGCGAGCCCCTTCGCCCGGCGCGGCATCCGCTGGCAAGGTTGCGGGCTCCGCGGCGCTAGCGCCTTGACCGTTGCGGGTCACGCGGCCGCCGTAGGCCTCGATCACCTGTTCGACCTTACGTGGATCGGATTTCACCAAAGGCATGATCCGCACGGTGCTCCCCGGCTCGGCCGGAGGGCTGTCGAGCGCGGCAATCAATCGCGTCAACTGACGCACGATCTGCCCCGTGCCATGCACGATCACGCGGTTGCCGCGCGGATCGATCTCGATCTCCGCTCGGGCCTTACCCAGCGTGAGACTATAGGCGGGTAGCTCGACGCCGGAGTCAGAGGCCGCGACCAGCCGCGGGCCAAACAGTTCGACCAGCAGCTTCTCGATGCCGGCGACCGGCGCGTGCTCGACCGTCACCGCTTCGGTGGCGAACCGCGACGCGGGTTGCTCCGTGGGCGCTGCCGCAGGCCGATTCGCGGCGACAACAGCCGGGCGATCGAGCCGCGAAATCAACTGGCGCGCGATCTTGTGCGCACCGGTTGAACCAGTGACGAGCAGTTGATTCGCCCCCTCGTCGACGATCACCCGCGCGCCAGGCTCGCGAGCCAGCAGTGGGGTGAGGGTTCGCTCGATGTCGACAGCTTGCGCATGCTGCAAGCGGTAGGCGAGAAAACTCGGATTGGCCGGCTCGGCCGCGTGGCAATCGACGACCATGCTGGGCAGCACGGCCGCCGGCACGGCCAGCGCGCAAGCCAGCGCCAGCAGCCTGGCAGTCCGCGATGCCGCCAGCGCAATGGGCTTCAGAAGTAGATCAAACAAACGCACTTCTTCACATCGGTCAGCATGGTTCCCCCCTGCTAACCCGACGATGGCGCAGCCCTAGCTAGTAGGGGCGCACCCTCTTCGTGGCAGCAATATCGACCACCGCCGGGCGGGGCTGAAGTTTTTTCAGAAATCGTGGCCGCGATTTTCGAGTGCTAGCGGCGTTATGCTAGCCAGGGATGGATGAGAATCCGTACCAGCCGCCGGAGGATCAACTATCGCATCGTGCGAAACGTTACGTCGACCTGCGCCAGCGCCAGCGAACCGTGAGGCGCTACAGCTTACTGGCGGCCGGACTCGGATTGGCGATCCTCTTGGTCAGCGGTGATGATCGGGAAATGTTCGTATTCGTCGCGCCAATCACGGCCTGCATCGTGGTTGTAGGTGTACTCGGTTGGTTGACGGCGACCGTCATCGGGCTCTTTCGATAGCGAGTTGCAATGGACGAGAATCCGTACCAGCCGCCCGAGTGCAGCGGCGATCCAACGGCACTTAGTGTTCGTCGCATTCGCTGGAGGATTATTCCAGCCGCAATTCTTAGTTTCGGGGGCACTCTACGATTTGTGATTGAAGCCTACTACGTCGTCTTTCTGTTGGTGACACCATCGCGGGGATCCTGGCCGAAGGAGCGTTGGGTATTTCTTGCATCCGTGACAGTACAAGCGGTGATTGCTGCTTGGTGCATATTTTGCGGATACCTGGTCTTTCGTGGCAGGTGGAAGTCGGCAATTCTCTTAATTCTGACGCTGCTTGTCGCTTCAACGGTGCGCCGAACGTTTTTAAATGGTCCGTACATACCGCCGGGGGCATCGTCACAGTCGGGTTCGTGAATCAGGTAGACGTACGTTCGAAGGTGCCCTCATTGACAGCCCGCTGCTCGGTGGGTGGAATCAATGGCTTGCCGCCGCCGTCGCTTTCGTGATCTGTGGCTTTAAATTGGGGGCGCACGAGCCCGCCCGGCCGACGTAGAGTTTCTTCATGACCGCCAAACCACAATCCGCAGCCGCCTCCCCCCTCGTCGGCGTCATCATGGGGAGCAAGTCGGATTGGGAGACCATGCGGCACGCAGCCGAAATCCTCACGCAGTTCGGCGTGCCGCACGAGTGCCAGATCGTCTCCGCCCATCGCACCCCCGACTGGATGCGCGACTACGCCACAGGGGCCGAAGCGCGAGGGCTGGAAGTGCTAATCGCCGGGGCAGGGGGGGCCGCCCACTTGCCCGGCATGGTCGCTTCGCACACCGTGCTCCCGGTGCTGGGAGTGCCGGTGCAGAGCCACGCCTTGCAAGGGCTTGATTCGCTTCTCTCCATCGTGCAGATGCCCGGCGGCGTCCCGGTCGGCACCATGGCGATCGGCAAAGCCGGTGCAACGAACGCCGGGCTATTGGCAGTGCGCATTCTGGCCGGCAGTCGTCCCGAGCTGCGACGCAAGCTGCACGAGTTCGTCGCCGAGCAAGCGCGCCGCGTGCGTGAAGACGAGCTGCCGGGGTCGTCGCCTGCCACAGGCGGATCGTCATGACCCGCGGCCAACAGGGTGACTCGCCGATTCTCCCCGGCGCAACCGTCGGTGTACTCGGCAGCGGGCAGTTGGGCCGGATGTTTGCGATCGCCGCGCGGCGGATGGGCTATCGCGTGCACACGCTCTCGCCCGACGACGATACGCCGACCGGACAAGTCGCCGATCTAGAAATCAAGGCTTCCTACCACGATCTCGACGCCGTGCGCAACTTCGCCCGCGGGGTGTCGGTCGTGACGTTCGAGTTCGAGAACGTGCCGGCTGACACGGCCGAAGCGGCGGCCCAGTTCGCGCCAGTTCGCCCGGCCGGCAAGGTGCTGCACGTCACGCAGAATCGGCTGCGCGAGAAAACATTTCTGCGCGAAGCTGGCTTCCCCGTCGCCCCCTTCGCGACGGTGCGCTCGCTCGAAGAATTAGACGCCGCGCTCCAGCGTATCGGTACGCCAGCGATTTTGAAGACGGCCGGCTGGGGATACGACGGCAAGGGGCAAGCCCGTGTCGAGAACGAGGCATCAGCAGCCGCGGCCTGGAAAGAACTGAATACCATCGAAGCCGTGCTCGAAGGCTTCATCGATTTTGCGGCCGAGGCCTCGGTCGTCGCCGCCCGTGGACTCGATGGCTCGTTCGTCGCCTATCCGCTGGTCGCGAACCACCACGTGCGGCACATTCTCGATACCACGCACACGCCCGCCGCTTGGCCACCGGGCTTGGAGCACTCCGCCCACCAGATCGCCCGCGGCGTGCTCGAAGCCCTCGAAGTGGTGGGAGTGCTGTGCGTCGAGTTCTTCGTCACTCGTTCGGGCGAGCTGCTCGTCAACGAGCTGGCGCCGCGGCCGCACAACTCAGGGCACTTCTCGTTCGATGCTTGTGTCACCAGTCAGTTCGAACAACAATTGCGGGCGATTTGCGGATTGCCGCTCGGCTCGACCGAACTGTTGCGTCCGGCCGCCATGGCCAATCTGCTCGGGGATGTGTGGACGGGTGGGGAGCCGAATTGGGCCGGTGCCCTGTCGATGCCCGAGGTGAAGCTCCACCTGTATGGCAAGGCCGCGGCCCGACCCGGTCGCAAGATGGGTCACCTGACGGCGCTAGCCGACACGGCCGACGAAGCCTTGCGTCGCGTGCTGGCGGCGCGCGAAGCGCTCGCGCGGCACTGAAACCTTTTAAGCTCTCGGCATTCGTTGCCCAGAATTGACCGATGTCGACTCTTATCCAGATCGTCGCCACGTGCCCCTCGCGGGAACTCGCCGATCAGCTCGCCCGCGCCCTGGTCGAGCTGCGGTTGGCAGCCTGCGTGCAAGTCGGCGGACCGATCTCCAGCACGTATCACTGGCAGGGTGCGGTCGAATCGGCAGCAGAGTTCGTGCTCGTCGCCAAGACGCGTTCCGAACTGTTCGACGAAGCCGCGGCCGAGATCGCGCGGCTGCATCCCTACGACACGCCCGAGATCATCGCCGTGCCGATCACCGCCGGTAGCGCCAAGTATCTCGATTGGATCGCGGCCGAAACCAGCGGACCTGGCGGACGATGACTCGATATCAGTTCGACGTCTCGGCGCACGTGCGATCGGGCGAAGCTCAGCCCGGCCCTGTGATCACGCATGGCGGGCAGACGTTTGAAACGCTGGAAGTACCCGCCGCCTCGCAGGCAATCCCCTTCGACGTCACGTTCGAGGATGTGTTCGACGCCCTGTCCACATGGCCGCGGATGTTCGTCGAGCCCGACGGAGCGATCTTGTGGACGGGGGACGACGCGCAAGGCCGCTGGCAGGTCGACGGCAATCTCTATGACCGCGCAGGGCGACTCATCTATGTCGATCTGGCGGGCAATTGTCCGGCGGCCGAGTTTGATCGACTGCTGTCGGCCCTCGACTGGCCAGCCACGCCAGTCATGTTTCAGGTGAAGCGCGAAGGACTCTGGCTCGACGAGGGGGCGTTTCGCGCTTGGGCATCTCGCTGCACATAAACGATGCACCGGCTCCCGTGGCGTACCACCCACTCGGGGGGCGGCTGATTCTGTTCTTTCCCCGCTTTGTGGGCACCCCTATACTACAGCGTGGCGATTGGTGCCCAGTCGTTGCGCCGGCTAGTCGCTGTTAGCTCATAGCCCAAAGGGATTTAACAACCGACAACCCCGGCCGCGCCGCTCGGCGATTCTCGGGTAGGCGCTATCCGGTTTGCACCGTCCAAGTCGGCATAGGATGTGCTCAAACCAGGACGAATCTGCGTCAAGCGCACTGATAAATTGCGCCTAGCGCAGCTTGAACCGCGGGGCAGGCAGCGCAGTCGCATTGAGATTCTTGGAATTCGCCACGGAAAGGGTGTACCAAATGGCCCCTGACAGCCGCGCAGTTCGGCCCAGGGCGTGGTGCATCCGGCCCGCATTACTGGCTTGGTTCCCGGCCCTGTCCTGGCTCCTCGTCTTTGCGTTGGTACTGGCGTTCCCTGCACTCACGGGGTCGACGACTCTCGCCCAGTTCGGACAGGGGGGGATGCCCTTCGGCTACACCAGCCGCTTCGAATTGTCCGACGCCGTCCATCTTGACGAGCCCGACCACACGGCTCGCACGCTGGACGAGCAATACAAAGACTACGCCAAGGGCGAACAGTGGGACGATGCCCTCGACGTGCTGGCTACCTTGTCGCATGACTACGGCGACAAGGTTGTGCTGGCCAGCCCGCGGCGCTATATCAGTCTGCGTGAGCTGTGCCATGCACGGCGCGCCGGGCTCCCCGCCGAGGTACGGGCCAGGTACCGAGACCGCGTCGATGCTCAGGCCGAAGCCGCTTATCGCGAGGGGCTCGAAACTCGCGACGTGACGAAGTTGCAGGCTGTGGTCGACGAGTTCTTCGTGAGTAGTTGGGGAGATGACGCGCTCTGGACGCTGGGAGAGCTGGCGCTCGAGCAAGCGCATTACGGCGCAGCGCGCTCCGCCTGGCAAGCGCTATTGCCGGCGCCGCAGCGCGTCGGCGCAACGACCGATGTCTTCGATCCGGCGAGCACGCGGCTCATCTATCCCGACACCGACTTGCCAGCCGCTGAAATCAATGCCCGGCTCGTGCTGGTTTCAACGCTCGAGGGGGCGACCGTTCGCGCGGAACGCGAGCTGGCCGATCTCGAACGATTACACCCTGCTGCCGAAGGGCAACTTGGTGGCCGCCGCGTGAAGCTCGCCCCGGTGCTGGCCTCGCAGATCGCCGCGAGCCGTCAGTGGCCGCAACCGGCCGCCGATGATGCCTGGCCCACGTTTGCTGGCGAGCCCGAGCGCACCAAACGGTTCCCGCGCACGGTCGACGTGGGGGCCAAGGATTGGGAAGTTTCGCTGCCGGAAGTTGTGAGCGCGGACTACGCGTACGCGCAGCCCTCGCCTTGGCGGCGCTACGGCGACGGACCGCTCACTAAGAAGAGCGCCCTGCTGTTGAGCCATCATCCGGTCGTCGTCGACGATCTGTTGTTGCTCTGCACTCGCGACGAAGTGCAGGCTTTTGACGTGCGAACAGGACGCCCCGCCTGGGGTCAGTCGTCGCCGACCATCTTCCGCGACAGCGGTGATTCGATCGCGCCACGCCAGGTGCCGCGCGGCGGCTTCGGCGTCCCCCGCTACACACTTACGGTCGCGGGGCGTTACGTCCTTGCGCGGATGGGTTCGCCGGTCACGTCGAGCGTCAATCAGGCGGGCCTGGGCGAAAAGCCGGGCTATCTGGTTTGTCTCGATCTGGAAGCCCAGGGTCGATTGGTTTGGAAGATCGCGCCCGACGAAGAGAAGTGGGCCTTCGAAGGCGCGCCGATCGCCGATGAAGAATGCGTTTACGTGGCGTTGCGTCGCGGAGGTGAGGCACGCCCACACGCGCTCGTGGCTGCCTATGATCTGGCCAATGGCCGCCGCCGCTGGGTGCGCGAAATCGCCGGCGCCGATACGCTCGCGCCGGGCCAGGTCGACGAGACCACCTCGAATCTGTTGACCTTGCACGAGGGGGTCATCTACTTCAACACAAATCTCGGCGCGATCGCCGCGATCTCGGCCGCCGATGGTCAGGTCCGCTGGCTGCACGTTTATCGGCAACCGCAAACCGGCGATCTCAATCAGCCCCTGGCCCATTTCCATCGCGATCTGACGCCATGCATTTACGAAGCGGGGCGCGTGCTCGTGGCCCCCGCGGATACCGAACGCATCCTCGCGCTCGACGCCACGACGGGCGAGTTGGTTTGGGAGACGCGCTACGCCCCCGACGCCGTTCATTTGCTCGGCGTTGGCGACGGCCATCTACTGGCCAGCGGCGATCGCATCTATTGGATCAACCTCGAAAGCGGTAAGCTCGTCCGCTACTGGCCCGACGGCCCCGAGCCCAAGGGCTATGGCCGGGGCGTGCTGGCCGACGATGTTGTCTACTGGCCCACCCGCGACTGCGTGTATGTTTTTTCGCAACAGTCCGGCGAGCTCAAACGCAAGATCGACCTGCGGCAACGCGACGAACATGGCACCGGCGGCAACCTGTTGGTGACGCACGATCATCTACTCGTGGCGGCCGCCGATCGCTTGCTGGCGTTCGGGCAATACAGTCACGTCCCCCGGCCGGCCAACACGGCCGCCGCTAAGACCACTTCGTCGAGCGTGCCGCCCACGCGAGCACCCGCCACCAAAGCTCCTGCATCCCAGCCCCGTTAACGTCGAGACCCGCATGGACTCAACTTCCGAATCAGGCGTTCCTCAGGACGACATGCAAGCTGTTGCCCGGCTGCACGTTGCCTGTCAGCGAATCACCAGCGAGCTGAGCAAGGTGATTGTCGGCCAACGGGCCGTCATCGAAGAGCTGTTGATCGCGCTGTTCGCGCGCGGGCATGGCCTACTCGTCGGCGTGCCGGGCCTGGCCAAAACTCTCTTGATCCGCTCGCTGGCCGACTCCCTCTCGCTGAAGTTTAACCGCATTCAGTTCACCCCCGACCTGATGCCGGCCGACATCACGGGCACCGAAGTCATTCAAGAAGACAAGGCCACTGGGCAGCGAACGTTTCGCTTCCTCCAAGGGCCAATCTTCGCGAATGTCATTCTCGCCGACGAAATCAACCGCACGCCTCCCAAGACGCAGGCCGCGCTGCTCGAGGCCATGCAAGAGCACCAGGTGACCGTCGGCGGCAACCGCCATCGCCTGGCCGAGCCGTTCTTCGTGCTGGCGACGCAGAACCCCATCGAGCAGGAAGGCACCTATCCCCTGCCCGAGGCGCAGCTCGACCGCTTCATGTTCAATATCTTCGTCGACTATCCGGACGAGGAGGAAGAGTTCGAGATCGTGCGCCGCACGACGACCGACACCGTGAGCAAGATCACTGCAACGCTCTCGGGCGAGGAGATCATGGCCTTGCAACACATCGTGCGGCGAGTTCCCGTGGCCGATCACGTGCTGCGCTATGCGTTGCAGTTCACGCGGCTCACGCGCCGCGAGAAGGGCGAAGTCCCCGACTTTATCCAGGAGTTTGTCAGTTGGGGGGCCGGGCCGCGCGCCAGTCAGTATCTGGTGCTGGGGGCCAAAGCCCGCGCTGTGCTCCACGGCCGCTTTTATGCTACGTGCGAGGACGTTCGCAAGGTGGCCGCGCCAGTCCTCCGGCATCGCATCCTCACCAATTTCAACGCCGAGGCCGAAGGGGTCCGCCCCGACGATATCGTGCGCCGCCTGATCGAAGTCATCCCCGCCGAAGAACAAGAGTCCGCCGCCCGTGGAAGCTTACCGGAAGTATTTCGATCCGCAGACGCTGGCTAGCATCCAGGGTCTGGAGCTGCGCGCTCGGCACATTGTCGAAGGCTATGTGTCGGGCTTGCACGCGAGTCCTTATCACGGCTTCTCCATCGAGTTCGCCGAGCATCGCGAGTATGCGCCCGGCGACGACTTGCGCTATCTCGATTGGAAGGTCTTCGGCAAAACCGACAAGTTCTATCTCAAGCAGTTCGAGGCCGAAACCAACCTGGTGAGCTACCTGCTGTTGGACACTAGCGAGAGCATGGCCTACCAGAGTGCGGCCGCCCCCTGGTCAAAGCTCGAATACGGCAAGACCGCCGCAGCGGCGCTCGCCTACCTCGTGCTCCAGCAACAGGACAGCATCGGCCTGATGACGTTCGACGATCGCCTGCGCAGCTCGGTGCGCCCCAGCAGTAACCCTTCGCACCTGAAGCAAGTGTTGCACGCGCTCGAAGATGCTCCAGCGCGCCGCAAGACTTCGGTTGGCCCGCTATTGCACGATCTGGCCGAGCGGCTCAAGCGCCGCGGAGTGGTGGTCATCATCAGCGACATGTTCGACGACGTGCGCTCGGTGCTGGCGGGGCTCAAGCACTTTCGGCACCGCCGCCATGAGGTGATCGTGCTGCATGTCCTCGATCCGGCCGAGATCGAATTTCCGTTCGATCGCCCGACGCTGTTCAAGGGGCTCGAGGGTCTGCCCGACGTGCTCACCGATCCGGTCTCGCTCAGGCGCGCCTACCTGCGCGAGTTCGGCCAATTTACCAAGGCGCTCGAGGCCGGCTGCCGCGATCAACATTTCGACTACCTCCGGTTGCAGACCGACGAGCCGCTCGACCGCGTGTTATCCGGCTATCTGGCGGCGCGGCAAGCCAGAATCAAATAACCGATCGACTCACACTGCCGGCGGGGCACGATCCTGCCGCGGAACTGTTCATGCCAACCATTCACGGCCCACTGGCGTTCGGCTTCGGTCAGGTGGCGATGCTCGCCTGGCTGGCGGCCGCCTCTGCGCCGATCTTGATTCACCTTTGGAATCGTCGCCGGCATCGCGAAGTGCCCTGGGCGGCGATCGAATTCGTGCTGGCGGCGCTGCGCAACAACAGCCGCCGCATTCGCCTCGAACAATGGCTTCTCCTGGCCGTCCGCACCTTGATCATCGTCTGCGCCGTGCTGGCCATGGCCGAGCCCTATCTCGAGCGCGCCGGCCTGCCGTTCGTGGGGGGAGAGCGCACGCATAAAGTGCTCGTGCTCGACGCTTCGTACTCGATGGCCTATCGCCCCGGCGAAACCAGCCGCTTCGACCGCGCCAAGGAAGTCGCCATGCAGATTGTCGACGACAGTCCGCACGGCGATGCATTCACCGTCGTACTGATGGGTGCGCCGCCGCGCGTGGTGGTCGGCAAGCCCGCGTTCGCCGGCGGGCAGCTCGTCGAGGAAATCGGCGCGCTGGCCGTGTCGCACGGTACGGCCGATTTACCGGCCACGGTTGCCACGATCGAAACCGTGCTCAGCCAAGCGCGCGAAGAGCAACCCCGCATCACCAGGCATGAAGTCTACTTCTTGACCGATCTGCAACGTGTCGGCTGGCTCCCCGAGATGGCCGGCGCCCCGGGCAATGAGTTCCGCGAGCGCAGCCGGCGACTGAGCCAGCAGGCCTCGCTGGCCGTGATCGATCTCGGCGGAGGAGAGACTGAGAATCTGGCCGTCACCGGCGTGCGCCCCAGCGAACCCGTCGTCACCATCGGCCGCGAACTATCGGCCGAAGTGACCGTGCGCAATTTCGGCCGACAGCCCGTCGCGCAGCAACTGCTCGAGCTGTTTGTCGATGGCCGGCGCGTCGCCGAGGGGCGTGTCGATCTTCGTCCCCAAGAAGAAGCGATGTTGTCGTTCCCCTGTCGCTTTGAAGGCGGAGGTGAGCATCAGGTTGAAGCGCGGCTCGCTGCCGACTTATTGGACTGCGACAACCATCGCTTTTTGGCGCTGCCGGTCAAAGAGGCGCTCGCCGTGCTGTGCGTCGATGGCCGCCCGGCCGGCAGCCAGTTCGGTTCGGCCACCGACTATTTGCGCGTCGCTTTGGCTCCCGAGGCCGACGGTCGCGGCAGCCAGGTCAAAGTCGAAGTCGTCACCGAAGGAGCTCTCCGCGAGCTCGATCTGCCGAAGTACGACGCCATCTTCTTGTGCAACGTCCCGCAGTTCACCGCGGCCGAAGCGCGACTGCTGCGAGCGTATGCCGAGCAAGGGGGCGGCCTTGTCTTCTTCCTCGGCGACCAGGTGCGGGCCGACAGCTACAACCGTTATCTCGGCGGCGAAGAGCCCGGCTTGCCGCGCGTGTTGCCGGCACTGGTCGGCGCGGCGATCGCCGCCGGGCAGTACCGCTTCGATCCGCTTGGCTATCAGCACTCGCTGATTTCGGTGTTTCGCGATCAAGAACAGTCGGGCCTGCTGACGACCCCCATTTCGCAGTACCTGAAGCTCACGCCCGTGGCCGGCTCGCCGGCCAAGGTAGCGCTCGGATTTGCCGGCGGCGATCCGGCCATCGTCGAAGAGCCGATCGGCAGCGGCCGTGCGATCGTCGTCGCCACTTCGGCCGATGTCTCGTGGACGGTGCTACCAATGTGGTCGAGCTTTGTGCCGCTCGTGCACGAACTGCTGACGCTGGCCGCCAGCGGGCGCTTCGCTGAACGCAATCTCGAAGTCGGCCAAGCACTCGCTGGCGAAACACCGCGCTCTGCCGAATCGCTGCCGATCACCGTCGCCCCCCCCACGGGTGAGACCGCGGCCGCCGCCATCGCCGGCACCAGTGGCGCCTGGCAATTCGACGACACGTTTCAAAGCGGCATCTATACCGTGCACTTCGGCTCGCAAGCCGACGCCATCGAACAGTTCGCGGTGAACACCAACACCGCCGAGAGCGATCTCGCGCCGTTGTCGATCGAAGAACTCAAGAGCGACGTCTGGCCCGGCATCCCGTTCCATCATCAAACCAGTTGGCAGAACGCCGCCGATGGCCCCTCGCCGCAGCTCTCGGGGCGCGGGCGACTGAACGGCTGGCTGATCGGCGCTACACTCGCGCTGTTGCTACTTGAGCCGCTGTTGGCTTGGCGCATGGGAAAATACCGCCGATGAACGGAACCTTGCCAAGCTGGCTCGAACAAGCGCTCGGCCTCGAGCAGGCGGCCGTCGGCGAAGGGACCGCCTGGCGATTGCAGGCGTCGTGGCCGTTGGCGCCCTGGCTGTCGCTGCTGTTGGCCCTGGCCGCCATCGCCTGGGTGGTGTCGCTCTATCAATACGACGCCGGACCTGGGCGCCGCTGGCGTAAGGGGTTATTGATCTTTTTGCGATTGTCGGCGCTGGCCGTCGTGCTCTTGATGCTGGCTGGGCTGACGCTGTCGCTCGAACGCACGGGCCTGCCGCATCTGGCCGTGATCATCGACGACTCGGCCAGCATGGGCATTGTCGATCGCTACAGCGATGAGTCGCTGGAGGCGCTAGCCGCCGCTGAGACCCAAGCCGGTGGCTTCGCCGAGGCGACGCGTCTGAATCTCGCCAAGAGCGTGCTCTTGCGCGACGACGCCGCGCTCCTGCGCCGCTTGGAGCACGACTACAACTTGCGACTGTACCTGTTGGCCGGCGCCGCGCGGCTGCAAGCCGGTGCCTCCGACCAACAACAGGCCCTGCGAGATCTCTCTGCGTCGGGTGAAGCCACGGCCCTGGGGCGCGGCATGCGCAGCGTACTGGGCGATTTGCGTGGTACGCCTCCCGCGGCAGTTGTGCTCCTCACCGACGGCGTCACGACCGAGGGAGAACCCTTAAGCGACGTCGCTTCGTACGCGCGACGCCGCGGCGTGCCCTTTTATGTCGTTGGTCTGGGTGACGACAAGCGCATGCGTGATCTCGAACTGCACGATCTCTTGGTCGACGAAGTCGTGTTCGTCGACGACATCGTGCAATTCGAATTCACCCTCTCCGGCTCGGGCTATGCCGGCAAGACGGTACCAGTCCTGCTGCGCGAGCGAGGCAAGTCGGAGCCCGTCGCCCGGCTCGAAGTATTGGTCGAGGCCGACGATCAACCGCAGAAGGTGCGTGTGCCGTTTCGCCCGATGGAGGTCGGTGAGTTCGAATACACCGTCGAAATCGAGCCGCAAGAAGGCGAGACCACCACCGACAACAATCGCGAGTCGCGGCTGGTCAGCGTGCGCCGCGAGCAAATCCGCGTGCTCTTGGCGCACGCCTATCCGAATTACGAGTTCCGCTATCTCAAGAACATGCTCGAGCGCGACGGCACGATCGAGTTCCATACCGTGCTGCAAGAGTCGGACCCCGAGTACGCCACGGCCGACAAAACCGCGCTCCGCCTGCTGCCCCATCGTCGCGAAGAGTTGTTCGCCTATGACGTCATCGTGCTGGCCGACGTCAATCCCGGCTTCTTGAGCAGCAGCGTGTTGGAGAACGTGGCCGCCTTCGTCGAAGACAAAGGGGGCGGTGTGATCATGATCGCCGGCCCACAGTTCAACCCGCAGGCCTTCGCCGGCACGCCCTTGTCGCGACTGGTGCCGATCGCGTCGCGCGAGACGGGCACCGGCCCCTGGCGCGATGGCTTTCAAGTCGTGCCGACCGCGCTGGGGCTCGAGAGTCCGCCGTTTCAGTTGGGCGACTCGCCGAACGAAACGCGCCGCATCTGGAGCGAGCTGCCGCCACTCTACTGGTTTTGCGAAGCGACGAGCCTGCGCCCCGCCGCCCGCGTGCTGGCCGAGCATCCCACGCGCGTGATGCCCGATGGCCGGCGCGCTCCCTTGATCACATTGGAATACGTGGGGGCGGGCAAGGTGCTGTTCCACGCGATGGACGAAACGTGGCGATGGCGCTACCAAGTCGGAGACCTGTACTTTGCCCGCTACTGGATCCAATCGATTCGCTACTTGAGTCGCTCGAAGCTGTTGGGCAAAGATCGCTCGGCCGAGCTCTCGGTCGACCGCCGCTCGTATCGCCGCGGCGAGCCAGTGCGGCTGCGCGTGCGGTTCGTCGACGAGCGGCTGGCGCCGCCGGCCGACGACGGTGTGGCCGTGATGGTCGAACGCGATGGGCAGGAGCGCCGCAGCATCACGCTGCATCGCGACACGGCCAGCCAGGGCGTGTTCGAAGGGCTGCTGCCACAAGCGCCCGAAGGCCGCTTCCACGCCTGGCTTGCCGCGCCCGCGCTCGACGGCCGAGCGCCGGCGGCCGATTTTCAGGTCGTGGCTCCGCCGGGCGAATTCGAGCGGGTCGAGATGGACCGCGCCGAACTGGAACGCGCGGCCGACGCCACGCGCGGCCGCCTTTACACGTTAGCCAACGTTCGCGAATTGGCCGCTACGCTCCCCACTGGCAGCCAAGTGCCGATCGACACGCTACCGCCGATCGCGCTTTGGAACCGCTGGCCCGTGCTGGTCGTCTTGCTCGTGTTACTGTGCGGCGAATGGCTGCTGCGCAAGCGGATGGGGCTCGTATAATTCAGTAGCGGTCGCCGCGCCGCCCGGAGCCAACAAGTGTCGCACCCCCTCGAACAACGCGTCGCCTCGGTTCGCCGCAGTGCCCAGCGCTTGCTGCTGGTCTACGCCTGTGCCTGGCTCGCTAGCGCTGTCGTGTTGACGGCCGCCGCGCTGGCCGCCATCGATTATCTGTTGGGCGTGCAAGATCGGGGCCTGCGCATTCTGCTCTCGATCGGGCTGGCGCTGGTGATGGGCGCTTGCCTGTGGCGCCTCGTCTGGCCCGCCTGGCGGCAGCGCCTGTCGACGGTCGCCGTAGCGCAGCGCATCGAGCGGCAATTTCCGGCGCTCCGCCATCAACTGGCCAGCGCCATTTCATTTTTGGCTCAGCCGGCCGACGACCCTCACGGCGGCTCCATCGAACTGCGCCGCGCGGTCGTATTCGAAACCGACCTGGCCGCGGAGAAGCTCGATTTTCGCCGCGCCCTCGATCGGCGTCCGGCGAAGCGCGCCTTGCTGATGTTGGGCGCCCTCTTGGCGTTGGTCGGTCTCTTCGCGCTGGTGCAGCCGCAAATTGTCGCGGTCGCCGCGCGCCGCCTGGCGAATCCTTGGAGCGCCGCCACCTGGCCACAAAAGCATCACCTCACGCTGCGCGAAGAGGTGCGCCGCGTCGCCCTCGGCCAGACGTTCGAGGTCGAAGTCACCGACGCCGCGGGCGTGCCCCTCCCCGATGAGTTGTGGATCATCTATCGACAGGAGGCGGCCGACGGCGACCTGGTCGAAGATCGTCAGGCTGTCCCCGTCGTGCAGTCGGCCGAAAGCGGGTCACTGCGCGTCGCGCATCGCGAAGCGGTCGCACGACCGTTCGCTTACCGCGTCGTCGGGGGCGACGACAACTCGATGCCCTGGATCGAGCTGGAGGTCGTCGAGCCGCCGGCGCTCGAAAGCCTGTCGATCACGCTGTACGCGCCGGCCTACACCGCTTGGCCGGCGCAGCCCGGCGAGAAGCACTTGCGCGCGCTGGTCGGCACGCGTGTGGCGCTGGCCGGTACCTGTACCAAGCCCTTGCGCACCGCTCACGTGGCGCTCGAAGATGGCCGCAACATTCCCTTGGCCCTCGACCGCGACGGCTACCATTTCTCGCTGGCCAGCGATGCCGCCGAGGGGCTGGTCGTCGAGAAAACCTGCGCGTACTGGTTCGAATTCGAAGATCGCGAAGGGCTGCAAGGAGGCCGCGACCTGCGCTACGAGATCCGGGCCGTGGTCGATTTGCCTCCGGTGGTCACGCTCGAGCGTCCCGAAGCCAATCTGTTCGTTACCCCGCAGGCGGTCGTTCCGGTGCGCGTCAGCGCCAAGGAAGATATCGCGCTGGGTAACGTCGAGCTGGTCTATTCGCGCAGTGATCACTCGGGCGAGCCCGATCAATCGATTTCGCTCTATCACGCCGAGCCACCCAAGCCGGCCGAGCCTGCGCCCGCCAGTGCTAATCCCACTACGTCTGCGCCCGCTTTCTCCGCGCCACTTGGCGGTGAAGGGGAGAACCGCGTCTTCGAGCATCGACTGGAACTGGCCAGTTTGGATCTCAAGCCGGGTGTGCAGATCGATCTGCGGGCCTCGGCCGCCGATTTTCAGCCGGCCGTCGGGCAGAGCGCCTCGCGGCGGATCGCGATCGTCGATCCGGCCGAGCTCGAAGAGCGGCTCGCCGATCGTCAAACCGCCATTTTGGCTGAGCTCAATCGCGTGCTCAAACTGCAGCAAGACGCGCACACGCAAGTCAACGATCTCTCCGTGCAACTCGGCGAAGTCGGGCGCTTGGCGCAAGCTGACATCGATCGACTGCAAACCGCCAGTCTCGCCCAGCGCAAAGTGCAGCGCGGGCTGATCAGCCCCGACGAAGGGGTCGGCATGCAGATTGCCGGCTTGCTAGCCGATCTCGAGAACAACGCGCTGGATAGCCCCGACATCAAGCGCCGCATGGAGCAAGTGGCCGGCGAGCTCAGCAAACTGGGGCAAGCTCAGTTGCCCGCGATCGAACGCGAATTGACGGCGGCCGAGAAAGGCGCCTCCGCGGCTAAGGCCTCGCAACCCGCCGGCGCTGCTAGGTCGCCTGAATCGAAGGCAACGCAAAGTTCAGCCGCCGAGAATGCTTCGGCCGCACCGCGCGACGCTGAAACGGCCGAGCATCTGGCCGACGCCGGCGAGCAGCAGCAAGAAGTGATCGCGTCGCTTGAGCAGGTTGTCGCCGATCTCGGCCAGTGGGACACACGCT
The DNA here is from genome assembly GCA_964495375.1 of uncultured Planctomycetaceae bacterium. Classification (GTDB taxonomy): domain Bacteria; phylum Planctomycetota; class Planctomycetia; order Pirellulales; family JAEUIK01; genus JAIESQ01. The sequence goes on from CAZBWM010000037.1 coordinate 26,372, forward strand.
GGCGCGCCGCCCGCGCCTTGGCCGAACTGGGCGAAGAGCAGAAGCAGGTCGCCGAAGGCACGGCTGAACTTGCTCGCGACACTTTGGCGCGCGGCGCCGAAGCGCTCGACGCCAACCAGCGCGCTGAGCTCAAGAAGCTGGCCGGCCGCGAACAGGAGCTCGCCCGTCGCCTGCAGAAGATCGAGCAAGGTCTGGCCGAGATGTCGCAGCGCATCTCCGAGGACGACCCGCTTGGCGCCGCCGCGCTCGAAGAGGCCGTGCAAGTCGCCCGCCAGTCGCAAACCGCCGCCGATCTCAGGCAGGCCGGCCAGCAGGTCGAACGCAATCAGATGGGACAAGCCATCGAAACGCAGCGCCGCGTGGCGGCCGAGCTGGCTCAAATGCTCGACGCCTTGGATTCGCGCCGCGAGCAAGAGTTGGCCCGGCTCGTGCGCAAGCTTAAGGAAGGGGAGGCCCAACTTGCCGAGATGCGCCGCGAGCAAGAAGGGTTGCGCCGCCAGGCGCGCGAAGCCGTGGAGCAAACCGATCCGGCCGCTCGTCGTCGCGAGCTGGAGCGGCTCGCCCGGCAAGAGAAAGAGCTACAGAACAAGGCCGATAAACTGGCCAAGCGTTTGCAGCGTTTGCAAGCCGGTGCCGCCGCCAAGCCCTTGTCGCGTGCGGGACAATCGCTCGGTCAGGCGGGCGAGCAGGCCGACGCTGGGCAGGGGGGGGACGCCGCCGATCAGGCCGACCAGGCGAAGCGCGATCTCGACGAAGCGCAGCAGCAGTTGGCCGAGCGTCGCCAACAGGCCGAGGCCGATCTCGCGGCCGAGCAGCTTGCCCGTCTGAAAACCGGCCTGGAGAATCTTCGCGATCGCCAGCGCGAGACCAATCAAGAAACCGTCCGCTACGAGGAACTGCGTCAACCGTCTGGCAACTGGACGCGCGGCCAGCAGGTCGGCGTGCTCGAGTTGGCCCGCGCCCAACTAGGGCTAGCCGATGAAACCGGCGCGATGGCCAAAAAGCTCGCCGCGGCCGCCGCCTTCGCTTTGGCCCTCGAAGGCGCGCTGGACGACATGGTCGCGGCGGTCGAGAAGATTCGCGAGCTCGACACCGGCCCGGCCGCTCAAGATCCACAGCGTCACGCGCTCGCGCGGCTCGAACAACTGCTCGCCGCGCTCGAGCCCGACAAGCCCGACGATCAGCAGCCTCAGCAAGACGACGGCAGTGGCAGCGGCGCGCAATCCGGTGGCCAGCAAGGCGAAGCGCTCCCCGACACCGCCCAGCTCAAGCTGCTCAAATTGTTGCAGCTCGACCTCAACGAGCGCACCCGCACCTTGGCCGACCGGCTCCAGCAAGGGCGCGCCACGGGCGACGCTGCCGCTCGCGCCCTCGTGCGGGTAGGTGACGAACAAGGTAAGCTGGCGGACCTGGTCCGCAATCTTTCGCAGCCGGCGGACGAAAAGCCCGAGGACGATCCCGACGCGCTCCCCGACCTGCGCCTCGATGACGAACCGGCCGACAGCCCGGAGGCCAAACCATGATTGAGACTTGCATCCGCGCAGTTCGATTCGCGAGCCTGCTCTTGGCACTGCTAGCCGCCGCGCCGGGCATTTCGGAAATAGTCCGCGCCGCGGCGCCTGCCGATGATCCACCGGCTAGCGACGCCCCAGCTACCGATGCGCCCGACACCGAGCAGGCCGATCCCCCCACGACGAGCGATCTCGATCGCGCGCTCTTGGAGAGCCTCGACGAAGCCGCCAGCGACGACCTCGATGATGCCAAACCGAAGAAGCCCACCCGCCAGCAAGGCGACAAACCCGCAGCCAAGCCAACCGACGAGAATAGCGACGACCCTGCCGGCGACGGGCCCCCCGCCAAGCCCACCGCGAGCGATTCGCTCGACGATTCGCTCGACGACGAACTGCTGCGCGATCTCGGCCCGGCCGACGAAGCCACCGAGAACGACGACAATCCCCTCTCGCGCATCGGCCGTAAGATGCAAGAAGCCCAGCGGCTGATCGCCCAGCGGCAGCCGGGCGAGCCGGCCCAGAAACTACAGCAGGATATCGTCACCGAGCTCGACGAGCTGCTCAAGCAAGCGCGAAAGCAGCAGTCGCAGCAGCAGCAATCGTCGGGGCACAAGAAGCCGCAGCAGTCGCGCCGCGACAAGCCCGGCCAGCCCCAGCAGCAGCCGGCCGGCGGCAAGCCCGAGGAAGCGGGCAACGAGCCGGCGCGCGACAGCACCGAGCAGCAGCGCCCCGAAGCTCCCGCGCAGCCCGACATCGGCCAGATGCAAGATATGCTGCGCGAGCTGTGGGGGCATCTGCCCGAGCACGAGCGCCAACAAGTCATCAACTCGACCATCGAGAAGTTCGTGCCGAAGTACGAATCGCTGATCAAGGAGTATTTCAAACGGCTGAGCGAGGCCACGCGCTCGCAGCCTTAAGTCGGCGCCTGCCGCGCAACAGGGCGTGTAGCCAATTTCAGGGAGGCGGACCCATGCGGAATTTCCACGTTGCCATCGCGTTGTCGGCGGTGTTGCTTGCCGGCACGCGCGTTCGCGGGGCAGATCTGGAGAACGTCGAAGTCGAGGCCAGCAAACTCGTCACGCCGCCGACACGGCAGGCGGTCGAAAAGGGGCTCAAGTTTCTCGCGTCACGCCAAGCCGAAGATGGCTCGTTCGGTCCCGGCGGCCCGAGCCGAAACGTGGCAATCTGCGCGCTGTCGGGGCTGGCCTTTCTGTCGGCCGGTAGCACACCGAGCCGCGGTCCCTACGGCGAAGAGGTCGAACTGTGCGTCGACTTCCTGCTCGCGCACACCGATTCGACCGGCTTCATCAATCTCGAAGGGGCCGCTACGCACGGCCCCATGTATGGGCACGGCTTTGCTACGCTCTTCCTGGCCGAAGCCTACGGCATGTCGCGCCGCGACGATGTCCGCGACAAGCTTGCCGAAGCGGTCAAGCTGATCGTCGGCACGCAGAATCAAGAAGGGGGCTGGCGCTACCAGCCGCGCCGGCACGATGCTGATATCTCGGTGACCATTTGCCAGGTGATGGCGCTGCGGGCCGCGCGCAACGCCGGCCTGCACGTGCCGCGCGAAACAATCGATCGTTGCATCGAATACGTCAAGCGCAGCCAGAACCCCGACGGCGGTTTCATGTACATGCTCACCGGCGGCGACAGCGCGTTCCCGCGGTCGGCCGCCGGCGTCGTGGCGCTATACAGCGCCGGCATCTACGAAGGGCCCGAGCTCTCCAAGGGGCTCGAGTACCTCATGCACCACCTGCCGCGCGGCGACGCCTTCAGCCGCGAGACGCACTATTTCTACGGGCACTACTACGCGGTGCAGGCGATGTGGCACGCCGGAGGGCAACACTGGAAGTCGTGGTATCCGGCCATTCGCGAAGAGCTCGTCTCCAGGCAGCACGCCGATGGTTCGTGGATGGACTCGATCTGCGTGGAGTATGGCACCGCGATGGCCTGCATCGTGCTGCAAATGCCCAACAACTATCTGCCCATCTTTCAGCGTTAAGCGCTCTGGCGAGTTGGTTCGTGCATAGAGTTACTCAAAAGTCTGGCTACGCTCGGTTAATCGCTGTGGCCATGCTGCTGGCGCCGATCTTCCGCCCGCTGCACACTTCGGCACAAGCGCCGGCGGCTCAAACACCTGCGCCCCAACCGCCGTCTGCAGACACCCGTGCGGCGCTTCTGCCAGAAGTCGTGCCCTTCGATGGTCCGCGCAGCCGCGCGCGATTGGTGGCCGCCGATGCCGATTGGGAGCTTACCTTCGCCGACGAGCGGGACCCGCAAACGCTTGCCGCCACAGATCTCGCCTGGTGGGGTGCCCCGCGCGAACCGGCCGGCGGGCCGCTCGTGATGCTGGCCGACGGCGGCCTGCTCGTGGCCAATCTCGAATCGGTCGGTCGCGAGAAGCTGGCTGTCGAATCGCCGACGCTCGGCCCGCTGGAACTCAAGCTGGCGGATGTCGCGGCCGTGGCCCTGTCGCCGCCGGGGAGCGCCGCCCGCCGCGATCGCTGGCTCGACGAGCTGCGCGCCGTGCGCGGCGACACTGACGAGATTTGGCTCGACAACGGCGATCGCCTCAAAGGAACGCTCAAGGCCGTCCGCCCCGAAGCCATCGAGTTTGAGACCGAAGTCGGCCCCACCACGCTCGAAATCGCCCGCGTCGCCGCCGTGGTCTTCAATCCGGCCCTCGCCACCCGGCAAGAACCGCGTGAACTCCGGGCCCTGGTCGGCTTGGCCGATGGCAGCTTGCTCGTCGCCGACGAACTTTTGCTCGCGCCGACCAAGAACAAGCTCAGCCTGGTCAAGGTCACCACGGTCGGCGGTCTCGTCGGGCAGTGCTCGGCCGTCGAACTGGTTTACTTGCAGCCGCTCGGCGGACGCGTTGACTACCTCTCAGACCTGGAACCGCAGAGCTATCGGCACATTCCGTTCTTGAGCACTCCTTGGCCCTTTCACGCCGATCGCACGGCCTCGGGCCGTTGGCTCCGCACGGCCGATCGTTGGTGGCCCAAGGGTATCGGCATGCACAGCGCGGCCCGGCTCACGTACGACCTCAAGCCAGAGCACCAGCGCTTCGAGGCCGAGCTGGCCATCGACGCCGAGGCCCTCCAGCGCGGCAGCGTCATCTGCCGTGTCTATGTCGACAACAAGGAACGCTATGTGAGCGAAGTACTGCGCGGCGGCGTGGCGCCCCAAGCGATCTCGGTCGACGTCCGCGGCGGCAAGCGCATCAGCTTGATCGTCGACTTCGCCGACCGCGCCGACGAGCTTGACTTTGCCGATTGGCTCGCCGCTCGGCTGGTGCGCTAGGCGCGTTTGCTCGCGCTCACGCCCCGAACTTCTCCAGCCGCCCCGCGTTCGCCAAGGCCAGCGTCATCAAGTGCTTCGATTCCATCTGCCCGAGTCCGCCGCGCAGGCATTCGGCCTCGCCGAATTTCTGGCAACCGTCGGGGCGGCACACGGCGCTATTAAGCACGACCGGCACCGGGTGCCAACTGTGCGAACGCAGCTTGCTCGGCGTGCTGTGGTCGCCGGTGACGATGAGTACCGTGGGGCCGAGCTTCGTGATGCTGGGGATCGCCGCGTCGACCTCTTCGGTCCGCTGCACCTTGGCGGCGAAGTTGCCATCCTCGCCCGTGCTGTCGGTGTACTTGAAGTGCAGAAAGAAGAAATCGAAGTCGTTCCAGCGTTCAGCGAGCACCTGCATTTGTTCGGCCAGCGTCTGCGCTTTGCCGACGATCTGCATGCCGACCAGCCGGGCGAGCCCCTTGTACATCGGGTAGACGGCAATTGCCGCGGCCCGCAGCCCGTACACTTCTTCGTAGCTCGGTAAATGTGGGCGCGGAGCGAAGCCGCGCAGTGTCAGCCCGTTGGCTTTCGTTTCGCCGGCCAACAGCTTGTTGGCTTCGACGACAAACTGCCGCGCGAGCTCGGCCGTGCGGCGGCTGGCCTCGTCGTGCCCCATCGGCGCCAAGGGCGGCACACCCGTCGCTTGCGGATCGGTATCGTCGACCGCGCCGCCGAGCCCCGCCGCGCGAAACACCACGACAAAGCGGTGTTCCTTGACCGGTTCGACGAACAGCTCGGCGCCGGGCAACTTGATTTGCCGCAGCCGTGCGGCGAGCGGTGCGCTCTCTTCGCTCGAGATGCGTCCCGCGCGACGATCGCTGATTTGTCCGCCGGCATCAAGCGTGCAATAGTTACCGCGCGCCGCCACGTCGTTGGGCCCCAGCTCGAAGCCGATACCGGTCGCCTCGAGCGCGCCGCGGCCAATGCGATACTTCAAAGGATCGTAACCGAACAGGCCCAAGTGCCCCGGCCCGCTCCCCGGCGTAATGCCCGGCGCAACGGAGATCAAGCCGCCACAGATGCCCGTTTGCACCAGCTTGTCGAGATTCGGCGTGCGGGCGGTTTCCAACTCGGTCAGGCCCCCCGGCTCCAGCGGCAAGCCTCCTAAACCGTCGGCGACCAACAGCACGATCTTCGAATCGTTCTTGACGTGCAAATTACGGGTGAGCTCATGCAGATCGAAGGACACGGGATTCTCCACAGTCAGAGTAGATGATTTATCGGTTCGTGCGCGCGCCGCGGGTGATGCGGCGCGCGGCGGTTGTGATTTGCGACCGGGTCAGGTTCGGCGCGTTTAAGCCCCAAGGGTCCATCAAGTTAGTCCGGCGGCCGCGAGTTCGCGCACGGCGCTAATCGCTGCGTCGATTTCTTCGGCGGTGTTCAGCGCTCCGACGCTAAATCGCAGCGTACCGCCACTCTCGAGCGTCCCCAGCGCCCGATGCATCAGCGGCGCGCAGTGCAAGCCAGCGCGGGCTTGAATGCGGTGTGCGGCGTCGAGCAGGGCGGCCGACTCTTGCGGATCAAAATCAGCGAGCGCAATGCTCAGCACGCCGACACTCTCGGCGGCGCTTGCGGGCCCGAACAACCGCGCGCCAGGCACTTCGGCGAGCCCCGCGCGCAGCCGGCCGCAGAGCTCGCGCGCGTGCTCGGCGATCGCATCGACACCGCGCCTTACCACATACTCCACGCCCGCCAACAAGCCGACGAGACCCGGCACATTCAAATTGCCCGACTCATACTTGTCGGGGAGCGACTCCGGCTGTCGATCCTGGAAACTGGCGGTGCCGGTTCCCCCTTGCTGGAGCGAGCGAACGACGCGCTCGAGCTCCGGCCTGATGTACAGGAACCCGGTTCCTAGCGGCCCCAGCAATCCTTTGTGTCCGGCCGTGGCCAGGAGATCGGCCCCCAGCGCTTCGACGTCGATGGGCAAGTGCCCCGCCGTTTGCGCGGCGTCGACCAGCACCGCCGCGTCGTGCCGATGGGCGATCTCGGCGATCTCGGCTACCGGTTGAATTGCGCCGGTCACATTCGACGCGTGACTGACTACGACCAAATGCGTGCGTGATTTGCCGCAGGCCCGCGCGATCTCCTCCGGATCGACCACGCCCGACGCATCGCAATCGACCCGCTCAACCTCGATCACGTCGTCGTCTTCCAATTGCCCCAGCGGGCGAAGCACCGAGTTGTGCTCGACCACCGTGGTGACGACGCGGTCGCCGGGCCGCAGCCAACCGTGAATCGCAGTGTTCAAGGCCACCGTACAGTTCGGGGTGAAGACGATCTGCCGCGCGTCGGCGGCGCCGATCAAGCGGGCCAGCGCCGCACGCAGCGCCGCCAGTCGCCGCTCGACTTCGAGTGCTTCCGAATAAACGCCCCGGCCGGCCGGGGCGCCCAATTCGCGCTGGTAGCGATCGACGGCTGCGTAGACCGCTTCGGGTTTGGGCCAACTCGTGGCCGCGTTGTCGAGATAAATCCGCTCGCGCGTGGGCATGCCGGCATTTTACGCGCTCGCGGGAATTCGTCGTAGGGTATACCCAACCGATCGACTTCAATTAGCTGTGCGTCACTACCCCGCCCCGTTGCCACGCTGGCGAGTGACCAGCGATTCGGCCGTCAGATGCCCTTTGCGGAAGGCGCTGGCCATCGCCTTGGGCACTTCGGCCTCCGAAAGAACCAGGGCCGCGCGGTTCTCGGTCACGCCGGCTTTCATCTCCTGCTCGCGCGCGATGGCATTGGCGCGGCGCTCTTCAGCCTTGGCCCGTGCGACGCGCATGTCCGCTTCTGCCTGATCGGCCTGCAGGCGGGCGCCGATGTTCTCACCGACGTCGATATCGGCGATGTCGATCGAGACAATCTCGAACGCCGTCTGCGCGTCGAGCCCGCGGGCGAGCACTGCTTTCGAGATGCGATCGGGATGCTCCATCACCTCCAGGTGCGTCTTCGACGAGCCGATGGCCGTGATGATCCCTTCGCCGACGCGGGCGACGATCGTCTCCTCGGTCGCACCGCCGATGAGCTGCGAGATGTTCGTCCGCACGGTTACGCGAGCCCGCACCTTCAGCTCGACACCGTTTAGCGCGATGGCGCTCAGCGCCCGCTCGCTCTTGCGCGGGTCGGGGCAGTCGATCACTTTGGGGCTGACACTCGTCTGCACGGCGTCGAGCACGTCGCGGCCGGCCAGGTCAATGGCGGCCGCGCGGTCGAAGTCCAAATCGATGTCGGCCCGATGGGCGGCGATCAGCGCCGAGATCACGCGCGGCACGTTGCCGCCGGCCAGATAGTGCGCTTCCAAGCGGCGCGTCGTGATCCCGGTCTGCGGATCCCCCGCCAGACCGGCCTGCATCGCCATGATCTTTGACTGCACGATCAAGCGGGCGTTCACCTGCCGCAGGCTCATGCCGATCAAGCTCCACAGCGTCACGCGGGCTTCCGACATGTAGGCCTGAAACCAGATCGGCCCGTAGATCAGCATCATCAGCCCGAAGACGCCGCCGAACAGCAGCAAGAGCAGCGCGGCGAGGATGACCGCAGGCGAAATCACGGCGGCCAGGGGGAAGCTGATAAGTGTGGCGATCAAGGTAGTGGTCCTTTGCAGTAGCGCGGCCGGCAACCGCGGAGCCATTGCGAAGTCTGACGTGCCGATATCTTACCGCTCCGCGAGCGGGGATGCCATTTGCAAGCCACTCCACCGGCGCGCACCGCGTACGGGCGCTCGACCCGATCCGTTAGCGATTGACTCGCGGGATCCTTGGGGGAGCGTTTTTTCGCAGCGGGCGCGCACCGCGAACAGGCTCTCGATCCGGCCCATGGAACGCGATCGCGTGGGGCCCTTGGGGAGAGGCTTGGTCGCAGGTGGCTCGAGTCCTCGCGCAGCAGAGCGCGCGAGTGTTTTAGTCCTTTTTGAATACCGTGTTCCGAATGACTCGCAAAACGGCGCACCTAGCGCCGATCGTTCCCAAAATTATACACATAATAATGACCATTTGTCAAGAGCCATTTTGAGCCGATTCTTCCGCGGGCGATGGTCACGGCGAAGGCCGGCTTGCCGGGCGGTTTTCCGCCGGGGGGAAACCGGACTCGGAGGTAGAGTCTGGGTGATCGGCGCCGCCGCAAGCGGTCGGATCCCAGCGATAGATGATGTCTTGCATGGGCGTCTAACCGTATCTCCTCTGATCACTAGCCACGGACCACTACTCAGTATTCGCACAACCTGCTGTGCACTTGATAGCGCTTGTGCTCGGTGAGCGGTTTGCCCGGCTCGTGGCAATGCGCGCAGTAAGCGGTGCGCTCCAGCTTCCGGTGCGCTAGCGACGTGGCGGCGTGTACCTCGTGGCAGCTCAAACAGGTCAATTGATTGTTGCCGAACAGCGCGACCTCGCGAACGATCTCGAGCACGTGGCGATCGCCCGGGTTAATCGCGGCGTCATCGGCCACGGCCCAATCCCACTGGAAGTCGCGGAACAGATTGTCGCCCGCCACGAAGTTCGTCGAATACGGCCTGCCAGTCGACTTCGACTCGCCGAACCGCACGTGGCAGCTCGCGCAGATCGAAATCTCCACGCGCGGCGGATCCTTGCGCGCCTTGGCCAACGGCATCAGCTCCGGCTCGGTCGAATGCTCGAGCGGCCCGTCGCCGTGGCAGGCGCAGCAGTCGAGCGACACCGTCGAGTAACTCTGCGTTTCTGGGTCGACCGCCGTGGCGTGGCAGCCGGCGCAACGATTGGCGAACATCTCCTGGTCCCAGTGCGGCTTGGCTGCGGGTAGTTTGTCGGTCGGCCTGGCTGCCGTGGCCGCTTTGCCGACGGGCACGATATGAAAACGATTGCCGCGCTCCGCCGGCACGGCCATCACGGAGAGCAGATCGGCATGGCCGAACTCCTGCGAGCGGCGCAAGAATCGCGTTGCTTGCCGCCCGCCCAAGAGCAGCTCGACTTCACTGGCCAGCGATTTCCCGTCTGCACTCGCGGCCAGCGCCTTCATCGCGGGGTCTGTAGCCGGCGCGTCATGGATCGTGCGGCTGTGGGGATTCTTATCCCAGGTGCTGCCAACATCCTTGCGATGGCAGAATAGACACTCGCCGATATCGACGAACTCAGGCACTTCCTGACCGACGTGATCTTCGCCCCAGCCGGCCGGATCGAGCTGCGGGCGCTCGGCAGTGGTGGCTGCTGGCGATGTGATGCCCGGCGGCTCGGCACGCGCGGTTTGCCAGCGCTCGCCGGGCGACAATAGCACGGTGGCGCCGGCCACGGCCAGCGCGCACCAGCAGCCGAGCACGGCGCGGCGCAGCCAAGTTGATTGTGTACGGCTCATGCCGGGATTATAGCGAGCTGCAAACGGTGCCAGGAACCGTTTCCTCAACTAAGGCACGCCTAAGGTAAAGAGGAATTGCAGGAGAGAGGGTTAAGTATCCGAACCGCTTGGCGCGGCGTAATGATTTCTGGCCAGGCAACATTTTGGTGTATTTCGTCCCTGCCGCGCAGCGGCACAATAGCTTAGCCGTGGGTGCAACCCACGGAACCCGATGACGCGCGAACCGTAGCCGCGCAGCGGCGACATTCAACCGAGGCCAATCCCGTGGCTGGAACTTACACGAAGCTCTACTACCACTTAGTGTTCAGTACGAAGCAACGGTCGGGTTTCATCACACCAGCGATTGAAGAGGAGCTTCACAGGTATCTTGGCGGTATTGTTCGTGGCATCGACGGGACCTGTCTTGCAGTCAATGGCATGCCGGACCATGTGCATATGCTGGTGATTCTGCCTCCCAAGATCGCAGTGTCTGACGCCCTGCGTGAAATCAAGGCGAGCTCGTCGAAGTGGGCCCATGATTCGAGACAGAACATGCCAACGTTCGCTTGGCAAGACGGATACGCCGCGTTCACAGTCAGTCGCTCGCAACTCGAGGTCACTACGGCCTACATCCGCGATCAGAAAACGCATCACGCGCAGCGAGATTTCCAGGCCGAGTTTTTGGCCCTGTTGGAAAAGCACCAGGTCGAATACGATCCGCGGTACATCTGGACCTGAATGTCGCCGCTGCGCGGCTCAATAGATTTTTGCGCTACGAGTCCGTGGGTTTCACCCACGGCTAAGCTCTGGCCGCCGCTGCGCGGCTACGAAGACCGGGCGATTTAGTGCGCGTCGCTGTCCATGAAACGGCGCACTGCTTACCGGCAATCGACCCTCACGCCAATTGGCGTGAGCCGAAAGCCGGCAAGCAGTGGCACGCTTGAGTCACTATTTTGACGCTCGGTGGAAGCTGCCGAACCTACACGTTCACATCGCTGCGAACCCAGCCGTAAGCTGCGTTGTCGCGCTGGCCGCCTTCGGAGTGATACAGGGCCTGCAGCTTCGAGAGCCCGTCTTTCGGCAGGCTTTGTCGCTGAGCGTTGACGTCGACGTTGTAGATCCGCGCCGCGTTGAGCCCGAAGATCGCCGCTTTATCTTCCTTGGTCAGCTTCTTGTAGCCGAACTTGTCGCAGATTTCGTCGGAGATCTGGAACCGCTTGAAGGCGTCGATCACCCACTGGGGCGAGCCCCACCACAGGCAGTCGGTCCCCCAAACCACGTGATCGGCCCCGTAGTACTTGATGTTTTTGCCGATCAGGTGCTGGCAGGCGATCGGATTGTCGACCGCCAACGTGGCGAACGACGAGCCGATCTCGGGGTACACATTATTGATCTGCGGGTTCTTCTGCTTGATCTTCATCAGCACGTCGTGCCAGGCGAAATCGCCCGTGGCCGGATCGAACGACAGCTCGAAGTCGGGCTCGGCCGGCGCGTGCTGCAGCGCCGAGTGGTAGACGACGAACGTCAGGTCGGGATGGTCGAGCGCGGCCTTCTCGACGTCGGCCGGGTTGGCGAAGTGCCCCAGTGTTTTCGACTGATACGAAAAACCCTTGTGAACGCTGAACACCTTGAGCCCGAGCTGCTTCGACTTTTCGTAGAACGGGTAGCTGATCTTCTCGTCATCCATGCGGAAGCCATCGCCTGAGCCCTTGCGCGACGTGGTGTGGCAGTACCACTTCCAGCTATCGATGCCGTAGTCGCGCACCTCGCGTTCCATCTGCTCGAAGAGTGCGACCTGGTCTTGGCTGTTGGTCTTCTTGTCCCAGTAGTGGTTGGGGGCGCAGTTCCCCTGGCACAAGGCGCGCTGCCCGCCCGACATTTCGTTCAGGTCGCGCTTGCGAACCGACATCAACCAACTCGGGAGCACGCCGCCGGCACGGGCCTTGGTCACTTCGGGGTCGAACGGCGAGCCGGTGATTTTGTTCCCCTTGCGGTCATAGTGGTTTTCGGCCCCCGGCACGCCGGAGATCACCACCATGGCCGTCTCGCTGTCGAAGAACATTTCCTTGACGAAATTGGGGAATTCGTACTCCTCCTTCTTGTCCTGCATCTTGAACCCCATGTTCTTGACGAACTCTTGGTTCTTGATCATGGACATACTGCGGAAGTTGAGCGCGAACCCGTTGGTGAAGTGCGACTGTACATCGATGATGAAGTACTCGCTCTTGGGCCACTTGTCTTCGTAAGCGCCCGGCTCGACCGTCTCGGCTTCGTCGACGTCCCAGCACTTGCCGAAAACCTGGTTATTGGCCAGAAAGGCCGTGGCCAGCCCCATCGTGCTGGCCATGTAGGCACGGCGATCCATGCCCAACCGCTTGGCGTTGGTCTCGCCCATCGTCTGAATGAGCTGCTCGACTGCCCTTTGCTTTTTCGATTGCGGGCGCGGGATGAACTCTTCGTTCGAGACCACCTGCGTCGGAACCGGGGAGTCGACCCCCTTCTTACGATCGCGCATCCACTTGGGCATCCACATGAGATCGGCTCCTTGGTTCAAAACGCTACGAGTGACTTCGTCGCGAGATTGGAAAATTGCAGGCGCGAAAAGCAGCCGCCTAGCGCCCCCCCCGGCCGCTTCCCCGCATCGTCTGGATTATAAGGCCCGGCCGAAAGGGGTGCCAATCGGCGCAATCGGGGCGCTAGCAAGCGTTCTTTGTTAGGTTTCCGCGAAAACGGGACAAAGCTTCTCCCTAGGCCCAGGGGTTGCAACCCCTGGGCTTGAGCAATTTGATGCTATTCGTGGGAGCTACCGCAGCGCGATCGGCCGCAACGTGAAGCCCGCCGTGCTGCCGGCGATCTTGTTCGTCACTGCGATGTAGCAAAACTCATAAGCCTTGTCCCGGGCCAGCTCCTCGAGAAAGTGAAACTCGCCGATGTGCATCCCCTGCTCGATAAGCAAGTACTTATGCACGGGTATGAAAGTATCGCTCCCCGGCGGGGCCGGGTTCACCTCCAGCCCGCTGGTGTCGGCACCCAGCATGATCGCCCCGTACTTCTCAACGATATAGCGGGCAGTTTCCAGCGTGATGCCGGCCGAGTCGTGCTCGGCCAACAGGGCGGCTTCGCTGCCGTCCTTCCCCCAATAGCGCAGCACGCCCGTGCGGAACAGCACGACGTCGCCGGGGCGCAGTTCGATCTTCTGGGCAGCCAACGCGCGGTCGACGTCCAGCGGCGTGATCGGGTAGCTCTTCGGCAAGGCCTCGACCCCTTTGACCGCTGCGATGTCCAACAGCACGCCGCGGGCGACAATCGGCGGAATCGTCGTCGCGTCGCACTTACGTACGCCGAAATTGCCCCCCCAGTCGGCCTCGCGGAAACCGTTGTACCAGTGATTGTCGTCACCGACGGTCACGTGCCCCAGCCCATCGATTTGCGTGCCAACGTTGTCGCTGATGAACAGCGCGCAGCTATGCCAGGCCTGGCCGCTCGAGTTGACGTCGGGGCGTGTGAAAACGTTGTCGTCCTGCCGCTTCACCCCCTCAGGCCCGCGGAAGGTCATCACCTCGCAGGGCGAATGGCCAGGCCACTTGTAGCTCGCACGGCTGTAGGTGACTCCCAGATCGTAGACGCGCCCTTCCTTCACGAGCTTGAGCGCGGCCAAACGCGTGGCCGGCGTGATCGCGTTTAGCGAGCCGATTTCGTCGTCTTTGCCCCAGATCCAGCCGTAGCCTTTCCCTGCTTGCCAGCCGGGGCTGTTCGCGTCCGCAGCCGTAGTAGTGATGGCGGCGACGGCGGCCGAAGCCTGTGCATCTGATGCCGGCGCGGCCGTGGCAGTGCGCGAGCTGGGCACCCAACCATGTTCGTGCGCCACGCTCAGTGCAACTCCGCAGGTCAAACCCAATAGCCAAATGGCGAGCGATTTCTTCGACATGATCTTCCCTCGAGAACTGCGAAAAAGTTGAACGTCGATCGCACTAGCGCGCGGAGTAAACTCCGTGGCTAACTTCGATCGCCGCGGTCGGTTAGCCGCGGGATTTATCCCGCGCGCTAGCTCGTGCGGACTTGAGAGGCAACGGCGAGCGGATTCTTCCGGCCGTCATGGATAACGCGCGGCGCGGCCGAATGCTATTCTCTTAGCTTGGGAATCTTCAAACGTTGGCCATCGCTTTTACGACCCATGCAGCTCTCGCTGATGATTACCTGCCTGGGAGATGTGCTCCGCCCCGAAGCGGGGCAGGCCACGGTCCGCTTGCTCCGCCGGCTTGGGCACGAGATCGACTTTCCCCAGGCGCAAACCTGTTGCGGGCAGCCGCTGTTCAATAGCGGCTTTCACGATCTGGCGCGCGAGCAGGCCAAGTACACGCTACAGGTGTTTGCCGGCGATTGGCCCGTGATCGTCCCTTCGGGCTCGTGCGCGGCGATGGTCAAGGTCGAATACCCACACCTGTTCGCGGGCGACCCCGAGTGGGAGCCGCGGGCCCGCGACCTGGCGGCCCGTACCTTCGAGCTCTCCGATTTCCTGGTCAACCGGCTCGGCGTGGTCGACGTAGGGGCCCGCTTCGAGGGGCGCGTCACTTACCACTTCGCCTGCCACCTGCGCGGGCTGGGGCAAACCGACGAGGCGGTGCGGCTCATCCAGCATGTCGAAGGGGCGACCTACGTGCCGTTGACCAATATCGACCAATGCTGCGGCTTCGGCGGCTCGTTTGCCGTGCGATATCCCGAGATCTCGACCGCCATCGTCAGCGAAAAGACTCGCTGTATTCGGGCTGCCGAGGCCGACGCTTTGGTTTCGACCGACGCCGGCTGCCTGATGAACATCGGCGGGCGACTGCGCCGCGAGGGGGCCGGCCTACAGGTGCTGCATCTCGCGGAGTTGCTCGATCGCACCTAAGGTGTTACCAATTAGGGTCGTCGAGACGCGAGAATCGTTGCCGCGGAGGCTCGAGCGAGGGCCTGATCTAGTACGGTCACCGTCGTTGACCGCCGCGGACTTTTCGTACGCCACATATCCGATAGCGGCCGCGCTGGCGGACGCCATGACGCGACCCGGCGCCCCTTGGCCACGTCGCCTTGTCATATGAAGGGCAAATTCGTTGGCGCCGATTGTCTGGGAAAGTTTGATCGTGTTCGCGATGCTCCTGGCCAACGGCTTTTTCGCCGGCGCCGAGATCGCGATCATCGCCGCCAAGCGGGGACGGCTCGAGCAGCAGGCCGGCGCCGGCGACCGCAAAGCCCGCATCGCGCTGGATCTGGCCAGCAACCCCAACCGGTTTCTCTCGACGGTGCAGGTGGGGATCACGCTCGTCGGCACGTTCGCGGCGGCCTTCGGCGGTGCCCATTTGGCCCCCCTCATCGCCAAAGAACTTGCGCAATTCAAAGTCGGATTTCTGGCCGAGTATTGGGATGACCTCGCCCTGGCCGTGGTGGGTCTGGTGATCGCCTATTGCTCGCTGGTCGTCGGCGAGCTCGTCCCCAAGCGGCTCGCCCTGCGTTATGCCGAAGACCTGGCGCGGTTCGTCGCCCGGCCGATGCAGTTGCTGTCGCAAGTCGCCCGGCCGGTCGTCTGGTTCATCGGCCTGTCGACCGACCTGGTGCTGGCCCTCTTTGGCATTCGTCAGGCTGACGAGAACTCGGTCCAGATCGAGGATATTCAGCATCTGATCAAAGCTGGCACCGCCGAGGGCTTGCTCGAACCGGCCGAACAGAAGCTGGCCTTGGGCGCGCTCGAACTCGGCGAACGAACCGTCCGCGACATCATGCGGCCGCGCATCGAGCTCGACGCGCTGGACGTCACCACCCCGGCCGAAGAAGTGATCGGCACGATCGCTATGGCCGGCTTCTCGCGGCTGCCAGTCTACGAGGGAGACCTCGACCACGTCATCGGCTTCGTCCACATCAAGGATGTCTTTCGCCAGCAGTACCTCGGCTGGCCGATCGATTTGCGCAAGCTGCTACACCCGGCGCTCTTTGTGCCCGAGACCTTGCCGCTCGATCGACTGCTGGAGTTCTTTCAGGAGAAAGAAACGCAACTGGCGCTGGTGCTCGACGAGTTCGGCGGCACCGAAGGGATGGTCACGCTCGAAGATGTCGTCAGCGAGCTGGTCGGCGAGATCCGCGACGAGCACCATCGCGATCGGGCTGAATCGATTGTCCGCCGCAACGACCATACCTGGTTGGTCGACGGTCGTGTGCCGATCGACGACCTGATCGAAGCGCTGGGGCTCAACACGCCCGAGGCGGCCGTGCCGCGCAACGTGACCACCGTAGCCGGGCTGGTGCTCGACCAGATGGGGCGCATCCCCAAGGTGGGTGACCGCACCCACTGGGACGCCATCGACCTCGAAGTGGTCGATATGGACGGCCAGCGCATCGACCGGCTACTCGTCTCGCTGCCGCAGGCCGAAGGGAACGGCTCCGGCGGAACGGCAGCGCCGTAGCCGCGGCGTGCACGGGGGGTCCTCGATAAAGTGTTCCGGGATTTTGCGTCCTAACCGTCCTAAACTCGTGTTACAGGCACTTAAGTTATTCTGTGGCAAGCACTTATTTTAGGACGCAAATCGAAAAATGCTTGCGTCCTTAACCGTCCTAAGCGGGCGGTTTTGCGTCCTAAGCCGACGTCAGCCAGCGGGTGCCTGCAGCCTGCGTGCTTTTCCCCCGCGCCCCTTGTACGCTGACGAGCACCGACTGGGCTGCTTCCACCCACGTAACGCAACTCCGAGGTTTTGACATGCTCATGCGCCCGCAGCCACACCGCCAAGGCGCTGTCGCGCTCATCGCGTTGCTGTTACTTGCGCTCCCCCTATCCGCCTTGGCACAGCAAGATCGCGAGCCCCCCCAGCGCCCGACACCAACTGTCGCCGACTATGTCTACGCCACCGACTCCGAGCGGCAGAAGTTCGATTTCTGGCAGGCGAAGTCCGACACGCCGACGCCGGTCGTGCTCTTGATCCACGGCGGCGGCTGGCAGCGCGGCGATAAAACCGGCTACGGCACCGGCGCCATTCAGCCCTATCTCGATGCCGGCATCTCAGTCGCCGCGGTCAATTACCGCTTCATCTTTCAAGCGATGGAACAAAACGTCGAACCGCCGGTGAAGGCTTGCTTGTACGACGCGGCCCGCGCGCTACAAACCATCCGCTCGAAAGCGAAAGAATGGAACCTCGATCCGACGCGCGTGGGGGCGACCGGCAGCTCGGCCGGCGCGTGCACCTCGTGCTGGTTGGCCTTGCACGACGACCTGGCCGATCCGAAGAGCGATGATCCCATCGCCCGCCAGTCGTCGCGGCTCACCTGCGCGGCGGTCGGCGGCGCGCAAACCTCGCTCGATCCGCAGGAGCTGCGCGAGTGGATTCCCAACGCCGAATACGGTGGACACGCGTTCGGCTTCGCCGCGCCGGGCCGCAGCCGCCCGCAAGAGTTCGAGCTGTTGATCGCCAATCGCGACAAGGTGCTGCCGTGGATCAAGGAGTACTCACCGCTCGAGCTGGTCACCAGCGACGACCCACCGCTGTACTTTGATTACCCAAGGCAGAAGTCACCGCCGAAAGTTGGGCAGCAAGAAGCCGACCCGACGCACTCGGCCATGTACGGGGTGCAATGTGCCGAGCGGATGAAAGCGGCCGGCGTGGAGTGCATCGTCTCGTACCCCGGCCACGAGGACACGCAGTACGGCTCGATTCAAGGATTTTTGATTAAGAAGCTGGGGAAGTAGGTTAGGCACGGAGAAATCTTTTCGTTCGTCAAACAATGGAAGTGCTCATACCAGTTATATGTGCAACTCTTATTTGCGCGGTGATTGCGTTTGCCAGGTTAGTCGATCGGGCTGGAGAGCCGTCAATGCGACGACGCATGGTCGCGAAAAATCGAACGATCGATGCCGCCGCGGCGATAGTACGAGCTGATTCTCGCGCAGGCACGATCGTCCAAAATCTTGGCGACCTTCCCGGCAAATGGTGGTTTGTCCCCCAACTCGTAACTTCGGACGACATCGATTCGCAATTGCTGGGAGAACGAGGCCTGTTGATTCACCCGCTAACGCGTGAGAGCATCGCTGCACTCGAGGGGCGCGCGGAACGCAATCAGATTCTGCATGCAGCATTCGAAGATTGACTCAATCAGTATGCCGCTAGATCTCCCCGTAATCGCGAACCGCCGCGCGAAGACGTGAGACTCCTCACTAAGCCATGGTGCGGTGTCGTTTGTCTTCCGCCGCGCAGCGGCGGCCAGAACTTGGCCGTGGGTGAAACCCACGGAACCGTAGCGCAAGAAACTGTAAGCCGCGCAGCGGCGACAGCGTATTGGAAACGAAGCCATTGATTCACGATCGTGCAGCACGTCACGCGAATGTAGAAGTGTCGTGCCCGCGTGATGGCATTCGTGTCGGGGCACGGAGGGCGATGACTTTGGACGCAGACGTCGAACGCGAGCGCATTCGGCGGCGCGAATGAACGGCCCCTACAGGGCCGAAATCGTTTTATGGGAACGCGTACCCAGGGCTACGCTGCGCCGGTTCCCGGCTACGCTCGCCCTGGGCTAGTTGAACCGACCTTTCAGGTCGGAAAGGCAATTCGTCGCGCCAACTACAAAATAGCGCCACACCAGAGTCAATTATCCGTCGTGTCGTCGTGCCGTTGTGGATGACTTTGCGGTGTGCGCGAAGGATGTCGCCGCTGCGCGGCTAGGGTTCACGCGACATCGGGTTCCGTGGGTTGCACCCACGGCTAAGTTCTTTCGGCCGCTGCGCGGCGAATACAGCGCTGCGCGGCGCAGCTCTAGTTCGCGCGCCGACAGGTTCCTGCACGGCGCATAACGAATGACCACCATGCCGCTGCGCGGCGAGGACCGAACGACACCAAACTACTTCGCGGCAGGAACAAATTTCACCACGCCGCTGCGCGGCTAGGGTTCGCGCGCCATCGGGCTCCGTGGGTTGCACCCACGGCTAAGTTCTTTCGGCCGCTGCGCGGCGAATAAAGCGCTGCGCGGCGAATAAAGCGCTGCGCGGCGAATACAGCGCTGCGCGGCGCAGCTCTAGTTCGCGCGCCGACAGGTTCCTGCACGGCGCATAACGAATGACCACCATGCCGCTGCGCGGCGAGGACCGAACGACACCAAACTACTGCGCGGGCAGGAATGAATTACACCACAGTGCTGCGCGGCGAGGAATGAAGGGGACAGCTCGCGCGGTTCGGATGCGCAATCCGCTCTCTGTGACCTCTGTGCCCTCGGTGGCTAAATAATCTTCTCCGTGGCAGTTTCCTCAGAGGCCACGCCGCAACAAGTAGGGTATGCACTCCGTGCATACCAACCTGCGGCACTCGTCGCTCAAGGGCAAGCGCGACCACTCTGGCAGAGTGATGTTAAGTGGTACGCACGGAGTGCGTACCCTACTTCAATCTCCTCAGTGCACTGCGGGCAGCAAACCAGCCACACATACCGTGCACGCCGCCGCCGGGCGGGGTCGATGCCGAGCAGATGAACAACTTGGGGTTCGGCGTCGAATACGGATCGAGCCGCGCGACGGGGCGCGTGAACAACTGATACACGTCGGCCGCACCGCCAGTCACTGCGCCGCCGACAAAGTTCGCGTTCAATCGCGCGAAGTCGGTCGCCCGCGTCGCATGCCGGGCCAACACCAGATCGCGAAAGCCCGGCGCGAAACGCTCGAGCTGCCGCTCGATGGCCTCGGTCTGATCGACGTCCGACCCGGCCGGCACGTGGCAGTACATGTAGCCGGTCTGCTTACCGGCCGGCGCGCGCGACAGATCGAACTGGCTCTGCTGCACGACCATCACGAAAGGGCGCTCGGGATGTCGACCCTGCCACACTTCGCTCTCGGCCCCGGCAATCTCGTCGAGCGTACCGCCGACGTGCACCGTCGAGGCTTCGAGCACGCGCGGATCGCGCCACGGAATCGGACCGGCCAACGCATAGTCGAGCTTAAAAACGCCGGGACCATAGCGATATCGACGCAGGCGGCGCACGTAGCCGGCCGGCAGTTGCGACTCGCCCAGCCGCGCCAACTGGTCGGGACTGGTGTCCAGTAGCACCACGCGCGACGCGGGCAGTTCATCGAGCGAAGTAATCATCCGCCCTGTCTCGATCGTGCCCCCCAAGGACCGCAGATAGTTGGCTAGTGCATCGGCGATCGCTTGCGATCCGCCGGCCGCCACGGGCCAATCGGTCAAGTGGCCAGTCAGGGCGAAGATCATGCCGACGGCGCTGGTGAACAACCGATCGAACGGCAGAATCGAATGGGCCGTGCAGCCGGCCAACAGCGCGCGGGCCCGGGTACCTTCAAACCGCCAGCGGAAATGACTCGCCGCCGGCAGCATGCCGCTGATGCCGAACCGCGCCATCCGCACAGGGCCGCGCGGCAGTCGCAGCGGCCCCAACAGATCGGCCAACAGCACTTCTGGCCGGGGCAAAAACGGCGCGAACATTCGTTTATAAGCATTGGAATCAACGCCCAGCTCCGCGGCCGTCTCCTGCAGCGAGCGTCGCAGCAGCACGGCCGGCTCGTCGTCCAACGGGTGTGCGACCGAGGCCTGCGGATACGCCCAACGCAGCCCATGCTCGGCCAGTGGCATGCTTTGAAACGCCGGCGACAACACGCCCATCGGATGGCAGGCCGAGCAGACATCGTGCAGGTAGCCGGGGAGCGTGAGCGCGGCGGAGTGCAAGCCACCGCCGATCTCGTCGCGGGCTTCGAGCACCGTGACCGAGCGCCCCGCGCGAGCCAGCTCGATCGCGGCCACCAGGCCGTTGGGCCCCGAGCCGATCACCACGGCATCGAGCGAGTCGCGCAGAGAGGGGGACAGTCCCATTTTGTTTGCCGTACGTGGAAGTGTGGGCTGCGTCGTACCTGGCAAAATTGGGACAGTCCCCGAGCGGCATCAACCGCAATCCCAGGGCGCACGCTTGGCCAACTCTGTGAGCTCGGCGTAGCCTTCGGCCAGTTGCCCTAACTTGGCGTCGACGATCCGCCAGTGCAGCGTCGAGCCAAACAACGGTTGCGCCTCGACGCATACGGCGCGCAGCTCGCCGGGCTCAAAGTGGCATTGGCTTTGGATGGCCGCGATCAAGCTTTCGTCGTACAAGTGCCCTTCGCCGAAATTCCAGCCCAGCACCGAGGCGGCCACGAGCTCGCCGTCGACCCAGGTGTAATCCTGAGATTGCCGCTCCTGGAGCACGCGCGGAAGCAAGAGCCCCAGCACGCGCCCTTGCAAATGCATCGAGCGAAAGGCGTTGAACGATTCGTGAATCTGCACCGCCCGGGCCGGCGCGAAAAAACGTTCGAGCTGTTCGAGCAACGTGGGGGCCACTCGCTTCACGCGCGCGAGCTTCTCGAAGCTGCGGCCCCGGAACAGGTACGCGGCCCAGGCCCAATTGCCCGCATAGTAGCGCATCGAAATCAAGAACGAGACCTTCGACGGGAAGAAATTGCCCAGCACGGGGAGCACCAACAGCGCGACGACGAGATAAAGCACCAGCGGCAGCGAGCCGACGTTGAACAGGCTCACCTCCGGGTGCCCGACAAACAGGAACAAGCCCGCAAACAAGCTGAACACGTTCCACTCGAACACGGCCGCGATCGGCATATTGCTGAGGATGAAACCGTGTAGCGCCAGCATCAGAGCCACACCGATCCACAAGAGCGGGCCGCGCTCGGTCACGAACAAGAACACCAGCGGCGTGCCGAATTCGAGAAACGTGCCGGCGACGGCCATTACCTTGGGAACGATCGAGGGGGCCAGATCGTCGGGCGCGGCGCGGAACAGCCCGCGCCGCAGCGCGTGGCTGCGCATCGACGGATTGTTGGCGGCCATGATGGCGACCACGTAGGGAAACGCGACCGTCAGCTTCGAGACGCCAGCCCAAAACCAGATCGACAATTGCACCCACTTGCAGGCGGCGATCCAGTCACCGGCCAAGAGAAAGCAGATGCACATCGCGAAGTGATGCTCCCAGCGCGCGGCCAAGGGGACCGTGCGATCTCCCAGCGCGCACAAGGGCAGCAGCACCACGATCGGCAGAAAGTCGAGCGGCCGCAGCTCGGGACGCACCAATGCGTACACCAGCGCCGCGATATAGCCGACGTAGCACAGCACGTCGAACCAGGTGCGCGTGAAGCCGCCAATGATCGGTGCGTTCGGAAATGGCGCGAGCTTCGTGGTGCCGGGCCGCGCGAAGTGGAGTAGCGCCGTGAACGGGGGCCACACCCGCAGCCCCAGCGGGCCGCTCATCGAGGCCATGCCCAAGGCTTCCCACAGCCCCGCCCAGACGACCGCCTTTTGAAACGCCAGCGGCTTGAAGATCCAGGCGCCGAGATCGCTGACGCCGCCGAGCGTTGGCGTCAACCAGCAGACTACGAACCAGCTTGCGACAAATAGCGCGAGCTTGACCGCGTGAAACACATAGGCCGACAGCGGAATCGCGCACCCGCGGAGGATATAATCGCTCGTCGAGACGCGCAACCGCTCGGCGAAATCGAGTTTCGCCCACTGGGCAGGTTCGAAAGCGGGCTCGATCGGCTGGGTCATGATTCCCCAAGTGCACGACGACGTGTTGGGTGGCCCAGCCGCTTGCCGGCTGGGTCGCGCAGCGACAAGAAGTCCCTCTCGGATCGACGCGGCTGAAGCAGGCCACGCGGCATGAGCAGGTATTTGTGGTTTCGCCCGTTGTTCTTGGACTCGCGGAGCGAGCGTACTGCGAGCAGTCGGGCCACCCCGCTCATTTCACTGCTCCGCGATGCGCACCAGCATCTTGCCGAGGTTTTCGCCGCGGAACAAGCCGAGGAAGGCGTCGGGCGCTCGTTCGAGCCCTTCGTAGACGGTCTCCTTCCAGCGGATTTTGCCGGCGGCGATCCAACCGGCCATGTCCGACAAGAATCGCTCGCGCAGATCGGCGTGATCGGTGACGATGAACCCCTGAATGCGCAGCCGCCGCATGATGACCATGGCCAGCGTGCTGGGGCCAGGCTCGGGCCGGGCGTCGTTGTACTGCGAGATCAGCCCGCACACGACGATGCGGCCGAAATCGCGCATGTGCAGCAGGGCCGCTTCAAGCTGCGGGCCGCCGACGTTCTCGAAGTAGACATCGATCCCGTCGGGCAATCCCTTGCCCATCTCGGCGTTGATCTCCTTGGTGTTCTTGTAGTTGAAGGCGTAGTCGACGCCCGCCTCTTCGCGGAGCCAGTTGAGCTTGTCGTCGGAGCCGGCCGAGCCCATCACGCGGCAGCCTTTGATCTTGGCGATCTGGCAGACGAGCGAACCGACGGCGCCGGCCGCGCCGGAGACGAACACGTTTTCGCCGTCCTTGAGTTCGCCGACCTTGAGCAGACCCGCATACGCGGTCAGCCCTGGCATGCCCAACACGCCGAGATAGGTTTGCACGGGGGCGAGCTTGGGGTTGACTTTACCGATGCCGCGCCCGTCGCTGGTCCAGTAGTCGCGCCAGCCGTGCATGCCCAGCACGTGGTCGCCGACGGCAAAGCGTTCGTTCTTCGAGTCGACCACCACGCCGATCGAGCCCCCTTCAAGCACCTTGCCGACCTCGAAGGCCTGCACGTAGCTGCGACGCTGCACCATGCGGCCGCGCATGTACGGGTCGACCGACATCCAGAGATTGCGGACGAGGATTTCGCCTGGCTTGGCTTCAGGCACGGGGGTTTCGACGAGCTCGAAGGTTTCGGCCGAAGGCATTCCTTCGGGGCGGCTACGGAGGCGGATTTCGCGATTGACGAGTTGGGACATGGTGTTGGTCTCAGAGATTGTTCGGATTTCGGTCAGGATCTGTTAGCCGCGGGATTCATCCCGCGCGCTAGCTCTCTCGGCGCGGTCGAACGTGCGGCTGTATTGACTCGACGTCGCGCAAGCTAGCGCGCGGAGTAAACTCCGCGGCTAACAAGTAGTGTTTCGATTTGTCACTCCACCCAATCGATCACCAGCACGCCGTCGATGCCGCCGTCGATCAGGGGGATCACCCGCGCCTTGGCCGCTTCGTGCTCGGGGTGCGGCAAGTAGCGATCGCGCGCCGCCAGGTCGGCGAAGGTCATCACAAAACCGTGCGTGAAGCCTTTGTGCAAACCTTCGGGGCTCATGTTCGTTCCGCCGGAGAAGCTCAACAGCCCGGGGATGCGATCCTTGAGCCCCGCCAGGTCCGCCATGGCGGCATCAACCTGCGCGGCCGTGGCATCGGCACGAAAGCGGATCAACACCGCGTGTTTGACTTGCGACATGTGCGGAACTCGCTCCGTTGGCAACTCGACTTAAAACCGCGGCAGATCGACGCGCTTGCCGCCGTCCATGGCCGATTGATGCGCGCAGATGCCGGTCATCGTCCAGTTGGCGCTGGTGACCGCGTCGGGGCGCGGCGGCCGCTTGTCGACGATCGACATCAAGAACTCGTGCGCCAGGTGCGGGTGCGAACCGCCATGCCCCGAGCCCTGAATGAACGACAGGTGCTGCTCGTCGTCGCCGTACACCCCCTTGGTGGTAAAGCGTTGGATCGGCTCGGGCAGCAGCTTCGCGTAGTCGGGCACGGTCACGCGCTCCGGCTTCTCGCCATGGTGCAGCACGCATTGCTCGTGCTCGATTCGCGTCCACTCGAACGAAATTTTCTCGCAGTAGACGTCAAAACTCTCCACGTACTGCCGGGCCGTGTTGAACAGGCTGCGCGTGACCTCGGCCGCCAGGTCGCTGTCGCGCAACTTGATCGTGGCGGTCTCGATGGCGAACGGCGAGCCGTACTTGCCGATCAGCTTTTCGTCGATGCGGCCCGAGCCGTGGCAGACCACGCTATCGGCCAGCTTGTTCGGCAAGTGCAGGCAGGGGCTCACGCAGTGCGTGGCATACCACATCGGCGGCAGCCCTTCCCAGTAGCCAGGCCAGCCGGCCATCTCCTGCTGGTGCGCGCCGCGCAAAAACTGGATGCGACCCATCTTCCCGCTGTCGTACAGTTCTTTGACGAACAAAAACTCGCGGCTGTAGACGACCGTCTCCATCATCATGTAGTTCTTGCCGCTGGCGCGCTGCGCCTCGACGATTTGCCGGCACTCGTCGACGGTTGTGCCCATCGGCACGGTGCTGGCGACGTGCTTGCCGGCCTTCAGGCCGGCGATGCTCTGCGGCGCGTGGTCGGGGATCGGCGTGTTGATGTGCACGGCGTCGACATCAGGGTCATTCAGTACGTCGGCATAGTTGGTGTACCGCTTGGGGATGTTGAAGGCGTCGCCGATCTGGTTGAGCTTCTCTTTGTTGCGCTGGCAGATGGCGTACATCTCCGCATGCGGATGGTTCTGATAGATGGGGATGAACTCCGCGCCGAAGCCCAGCCCGATGATCGCCACGCGAACTTTGACTTTGCCGGCCATGTACGGCGAGCTCCTCACGATTTGACCGCAAGAAAACGGGGCGCCAGCGGTCGAGCGCCCAAGCGATTGGACAATCTACAAGCCGCGCGGCGGCGAGGCAAGCAAGCGGCGCTCCGGGGACGGGAGTTGTTTCTGCCCTCGACATCGAACCAAGCACCAGCGCCGATCGGAACCGACTCCTGTCCCCTTGCTCGCGACGAATGTGTCACCACAACGACACGTCGCCACTACCCTTCGTCCACGCGCCGCTGCAGATCGCGGTATGCCGCGACGATCAGCTTCTCGAGCGCGACTTCGTCGACCACTTCCCCCGGCCTGAGTTTGACGTGCCGCATGAGCTTGCCGGTGCCTGACAGCAGGCCGTGTGGATCGGCGAGCTGGGCGCCATGAAAGAAGCCGACGTTGACGTGCGCCGTGGAGGCGTCGACATAGGCGAAGGCCGCGTCGCCGACGCAGGCCGTCCGGTGACCATCGTGCAAAACCTCGCGGACGTCGTCGCCGCAATTGCGCAGCACCTCGAACCAGCGCTGCGCGATCTCGCCGAGCTCGCCGGGCTGCTCGCGCAACCAGGCCTCGATTGCCGGCTCGCGCCGCACCGCATCAGGAAAGCGAAACAGCCCGTTCATGACAATGCCGGCATCGCGCACGACAAAGTGCCGGTCGCGCGCGACAACCGAAGCTCCATCAACCCAATCGCGGCCAATCGACGACAAACTCCAGGGCGCTGTCCGCCAGAGACTACCGATTGCGCATCCGTCTTCGCTTATGGACGGCGCCCAGCAATAGCGCCAGGCCGATCGCGCCCGATACGATTGTGCTCGGCTCGGGGATGGAATAGAGCACCTGAAGCTCGTTGCCGAACTGGATCACCGAAAAGTAATGATCGAACGTATTGCCGAAGTTCCCGGTCAGCACCGTGAAGTTTTCTGGTGCGAAGCCGGTAATACCGCCTGACGCCTTGGCAAATGTCCAGGCGTAGTCTTGTGACGGATCGAAGTCGGTGAGCGCGCCCGCACTGCCGTCGGGGAGCAGCGACGTGAGATCGATGATGAAATCGTTCGCCGTGGGATTGAGGTCAAGACCGCCGGTGATGTTCAGCAGATCCCAGTTGACTCCCGCCGTCCCCAGCGCGCTATTGATTTCGAACTTGAAAGTACCGCCGCCATTCCATTCGGTGGGCCCTACGGCGAGTGCGCCCGGCGAATTGCCCGGAGAAACCGTGCTTGCGCCGCCGATGACGAGCAATCCGTTTAGCGTCCCGGCGCCGGTCAGCAAGCCATCGTTACCGAAATCACCATTGATTGTGCCGTTGAGGTGCACGATGCCGGCGTTGGCCACACTGACCCCGACGTTCAGCGTTCCGCTTTGCACGTCGATCACGCCTAAATTGAGCACGCTGACTCCGACGTCGAGCGTTCCCCCTTGCACGTCGACCACGCCCAAGTTCGTAACGCCCATGGTGCCTGGCATCGTGAACGTGCCGCCGTTGCTCACGGTCAAATGCCCACTCCCGCCAGGAGTTACCACCGGGAAGGAAATTGTTGGGCCACCCACGGCCACACCGTGCGCGTTCGTGGAAAGCAGCGAGCCTGCGCCATCGACAACAATGGAACCGCTGCTGCCAGAATACTGGCCGAGATACATATCTAGAGATAGATGCGTGAAGGTGGCGCCATCGAGGACCTCGACCGTCCCATTACCAGACTGGCCGACGGTTAGCCTCGAACTCGCGGTGAAGCTGCTCCCCGCGCCGGTGACGGTAAACGTATTGCTGCTGCTTCCCGCCGGGATGCCCACGTTGATGGCCTTCGCACTGCCGGTCGCGCCGCTCTCAACGAGCAGCGTTGCCGAACCAGCCTTGCTATTACCGATGTCCAGCCGGTCGCCGGTTGCCATCAGCGAAGAGCCCGCGCCGGTCACCGTAATTTTCGCGACGCCACCAAAATTACTCAGGATCACATTGTCAGTCGTAGTCACGTTGCCGCCGTTTTGCACCGTGACGGTCCCATTGCCGGCTAACAAGGTGGTGGTCTGAAGCTTCGAATTCGCTCCGTCGACCGTAATGAAGCCCGAGCCGGAGCCAGCTCCGGTCCCCCCAACCGTCGTCGCATTATTCGCCGTGACCAGGCCGCCATTGGTAATCGAGAGGTTTCCCGTGACGCCACTTGGCCCGCCTCCTCCCACGGAGAGAACACCATTGGAAGTTAACTGAGAGCCGCTTCCATCGACATTCAAGTTGCCCGTCGCGCCGGTGAATTGCCCTACCAGAACGTGGCTTTCGGAGCTGGCGATACCGCCGGCCTTGATGTTCAGCGTCCCCGCGCCAGAGCGGCCAATCGTCAGCTCACCATGATTCGTGAATGTCGCCGGACCGGCCGAGCCATCGACGGTCAGGGTCCCTTGGCTCCCCGCGGCATTGGCGATCACGCCGTTGTAGGCCTCAACGGTGCCAAGCTTCACGGTCAGCTCGCCGACTTGCCCCGCCTGGTCTCCGACCACCAGAGCGTTGGTCGACAAATCATTCGTATCGACGAGCGTATAGACGTTGGCGCTGACCGAGATATTGATGTTGTCGTTTCGCACGACCAACTGTCGCGCCTGGGTGGACGTCGCAATGTCGACGTCGTAGCCGCTCGAGCCGAGGTCGAAGATCGCGTCATCCGCGGGGCTCGGTGGTCCGCTGGGGGTCCAATTGCCGGGTGTCGCGTAGTCACCGCCGGCAGCGTTGTTCCAGAAATACTCGATCGGTGCGGCCAGAGCGTGCTGAGCGCAGAGCAACACCGCCAGCGCGAAGATGAAGCGAAGTTGCGAGCGCAGCATTAGCGACCCCTCTCTGTGAATATCCTTGCCGCGCCAAAAGCCAGTTGGAGCGCGCCATTAGATTAGAGGCAGCTAACCGCTCGGTCAATTAAAAAGCAACCAAACCCAGGAGCTTGATTCGCCCCTACGCCGTCGCGATCGCGGCGGGGAGCGATTCAATCGCCGTTTGGCGTGCCACAAATCTCTTATTGATTCCGCTGTTGGACTAATGCCAGTCGTCGGATGCACGATACCAATACCAGTCTTTTCCCATTCGGTAGACTCCGTAGTGCGCGGCGCCAAACGGCGAGCCATCCGCATTCGGACGATAGCAAAACCCGTAAGACATCACGTCGGGTCCGATACCATCGGCGCCAGAGTAGACGCGGAAGTAAGTACCACCGCGCTTGTCCACTCGGCATTCATCGATGTAGTAGGGGCCAACCCACCGGTTGAACTCAGGACTGTCGACGACTCCTTCGTCGATCAGTCGCTGGAATGCGGGCCGGCACGCGGCGAAGGCGACTCGCCGCGGGATGTACAGCCGCAGCGCAACGTAAGTGCCGCCGAGAATCAGCAGCGTGAGCGTGGAGTACTTCCAAGGGAACGTGAAATCGCGCAGCGCGCCGCGTCGGTATTGGATCAACAACACGACGGCAAAAATCACCAATACGATTGGAGTGCCAAGCACGCCCAGCACAACGACGACGACTAGCAGATCGTTGAGCACGCCTGGGTAGATGCTGATCGCCAGCGCCCCAAGACAGGCGATGAGTGTTGCCAGTGTGATGATTTGTCCGAGTCGCAGCATGGGTCGGCAATCTCGATTTGGGAACGGCCGAGAAATAACTTCCCGTTTTCTTAACCCCCTCACCCTAACCTCTCCCGCGCGGAGGGAGGGATTAGGGAGAAGTTATTTCTCAGCCGTTCCTTAGCTGGCGGAGTCAGCGCGCTGGGGGGCAGGTCTGAATTCTAATGTGATGCGGCAGCGTCCGCCGGCGCGCAGGATACCCGAGTGTGGCGAGCCAAAAAACGGATTCAATTGCGCGAAAGAGGCGGAGCCGCCTGCTGGATCCGAGCAGGCGCTCCGCGGCGCTGAATGACTTCGCTGGCTAGCCTACTTGGCAGGCTTCTTGGCTTTGGCTGCCTGCTTGCTGGCTGCCTGTTTCTTGCTCTTTTCCTTGTCCTTCTTACCGCCTTTGTCGCCCATGCTGAAACTCCTTTGCGTGGGATGTTGAAACGGGTGCGCGAAAGCGCGATCGATCGAGCGGCGCGGTTGGCCCCCGAGCACGCCCTGCGGCACGATCGAGAGTCCTGGCGACGCCGGCGGCATTCTAGGGCAAGCGTGGTGCAGATTTCAAATTTTTTGCAATGACTTGGAACGCCCGAGTATCGAGTTCCTACCGGCGCAGCAGTTGGTACGATGGCGCGATCGCGGACCCCGATTCCTTTTTTCAAGCAGTACCGTGCGCATCGGATTGATCCGTCATTTTCCCGTCGATCAGCCGCTCCCCTCGGGCTGGAAGACCGCGGCCGATTTGATCGCCTGGCGCGAACGCTACGATCTGGCGACCGCTCTGGTGGGGGAAGCCCAACTTGGCGCCGGCGGCTGGCAAGCGTGCTTGTCGAGTGATTTGCCGCGGACGCTGGTCACGGCCCAGGCGGTTTTTTCCGGCCCGATCGAAGCGACCGCGCTGTTGCGCGAACCGCAGTTCCATGAGTTCGCCACGGGCAAACTGCGGCTGCCGGTGTGGGCGTGGCAACTCGTTTTGCGGGCGGCGTGGCTCTCGGGGCATCGCTCGCAGCGGGAATGCCGGGACGATTTTCGGCAGCGGATGTTGGCGGTCGCCGATCGCCTGTGCCAGGCCGAGGCCGACACGCTGGTCGTCTCGCACGCCGGCATGATGGCCTACCTGAGCGCCGAGCTGCGGCGCCGGGGGTTTGTCGGCCCGAAGCTGCGGATCGCCCGGCATGCGACGGTGTATACGTACGAGAGAAGGGGTGCGAGGTAAGAGGTTAGAGGACAGGGGACAGTCGTAGAACGTGGCAATTCAGTTAGCCGCTGAGCTTGCTCCGCGCGCTAGCGCGTTCGACGTCGTGTCGAAACGCGAGTGACATCGGGCTCCGGATCGGACCAGCTAGCGCGCGGGATGAATCCCGCGGCGAACAAGTCGTGCATAGGCGGTGGGCGCTTATCTCAAACGGCCGGGTGGGCGCCGTGCGGCAGGGCGGCCTCGGCTTGCGTCTCGGAGATCAGCTTCGGCTTGGCGAAGTCGCCGACGAAGTAGTAGATCACCGGGAACAAGAACAGCTCCATCAGGGCGCTGGCGATCACGCCGCCGATGACGACGGCCGCCAAGGGGCGCTGCACTTCGGCCCCCACTCCGGTGCTGATGGCCATCGGCGAGAAGCCGACGACGGCCACGAGCGTGGTCATGATGACGGTGCGCAGGCGGATCATGGCGACCGAGGGGACGGCCTCGATCGTGGTGCGGCCTTCGGCCTGCTCCTGCCGGAAGGCGGTCACGAAGACCATCTTGTTGAGCACCGACACGCCCGAGAGGGTGATGAACCCGACGGCGGCCGAGATCGAGAAGGGCATCCCCTGCGTCCAGAGGGTGAAGATTCCGCCGGCCCAGGCGAACGGCACGCTCAGGAACAAGCAGATCGTGTCGACCGCGTTGCGATACGACAAGAAGAGGAGCGCGACGATCAGCCCTAGCGCGATCGGCACGACCACGCCCAGGCGGACCTTGGCACGCTGCAGGTTTTCGAACTGGCCGCCCCACTCGAGGCGGAACTTATCGGCGGGCAAATTGATTTGTGCGGCGATCTTTTCCTGAGCCTCGGCGACGAAGCTGCCGACGTCGCGGCCGCGGACGTTGCACTGCACGATGATGCGGCGCTGCATCGTTTCGCGCGAGATCAACCGCGGCCCTTCGACGACGTTAATCGTGGCCAGCCGCGAGAGCGGGATGCGCTCGCCGCTGGGCGTGGCCACCAATATGGAACCGATCGAGTGCGGGTCGCGGCGATACTCTTCGGGCAGGCGAATCGCGAGCGGGAAGCGCAACTGCCCTTCGATAATGGTGCCCAGCGGCTTGGTGCCGATCGACTCGACCAAGTCGAGCACGCGCTGCCGGGGGACGCCGTAGCGGGCCACGGCATCGGCGTCGATGCGTACCTGCAGGATCGGTTGGCCGGCGATTTTTTCGGTTTGTAGGTCGGCGCAGCCGGGGACGGTGCGCAGCAGTTTTTCGAGCTCGGCCGCCTTGCTGAGCATGTCGTCAAACTCGTGCGAAAAGAGCTTGAGGGCCACGTCGCTACGAACGCCCGAGGCCATTTCATTCAAGCGCTGCTCGATCGGCTGGGTGAACCAGATGACCTGGCCGGGGATGCCGATCAGCTCCTTCTCCATCAGGCCGACCAGCTCGGACTGCGTTTTGGCTTTCTTCCACTGGCTGCGCGGCGTGAGCATCACGAACTGGTCGACCATTTCCACGCCCGAGGCGTCGGTCGGCACTTCGGGCGAGCCGGTGCGGCTCCAGACGTCGCGGACTTCGTCGGGGAACTTGTCGCGGATGATCCGTTCCATGATCGAGTTCATGCGGATCGATTCGTCGAGATCGGTCCCTGGCATGCGGGCGCAACCGACGACGATGGCCCCTTCGCTCAAGCGAGGGACGAACTCCGATCCGGTATGCGCGAAGAGCCAGCCGGCATAACCGACAAACGCCAGACTGGCGGCGACGATCGCGTAGCGCTGCTTCAGGCAGAAACGCAGTGCCGGGCCGTAGAGCCACTGGGCAACACGCACCAATAGTGGATCGCGCTCTTCGAGGTGTTTCGGCAGAAACAGGCTGGAGAGGACCGGAATCAGCGTGAGAGCTGCCAACAGCGAGCCGATCAGCAGAAAGATGACCGTAAATGCCATCGGCCGGAACATCTTGCCTTCGATCCCTTGCAGCGAAAGGATCGGCAAGTAGACGATCATGATGATGATCTGGCCGAACATGGCGGGCTGGCGCACCTCGATGGCGGCGCCACGCACCACGTCGATCCGCGACAACGGGGGCCCGTGCCCTTCGCCGGCGTGCGCGCCGTGGGCGATATGCCGGACGATGTTCTCCATGACGATCACCGAACTATCGACGACGATGCCGAAGTCGATCGCTCCCAGGCTCAGCAGCGAGCCGGCGATCGCCATCTTCCACATACCGGTGAAGGCGAACATCATCGATAGCGGGATGGCGGCGGCCACGATGAGCCCTGCCCGCAAGTTGCCGAGAAAAATGTAGACGATGATGATCACCAGAATGGCGCCGTCGAGCAGGTTGCTGCGGACGGTGGCGATCACCTGATCCACCAGTTCGGTGCGGCTATAAACGGTTTTGACGGCGACATTCTCAGGGAGTGTTTTTTTGACTTCGCTCAGCTTGTCGTTGAGCCGCTGGGTGAACGTGTAGCTGTTCTCGCCCATCCGCATGAAGCCCAGGCCGAGGACCGCCTCGCCTTGCCCTTCGGCGGTGATCACGCCGCGGCGGATTTCGTGACCGATGGAAACATCGGCCACGTCGCGGACGTAGATCGGCACACCGCCGTGGGCATCGACGACGATCGTCTCGATCTCGCGGGTGTTGACGGTGCGGCCGATGCCGTGCACCAGCAGCATGTCGCCGGTGTCGTTGCGGTTGATGTTGCCCCCGCCGACGTTGAGGTTGTTGGCCTCGACGGCCTCGACGACCTGTTCGAAGGTGACGTCGTGGCGCACGAGGCGCGTGGGGTCGAGGCGAATCTGGTACTGCTTTTCGTAGCCTCCCCAGGAGTTCACTTCGGCCGTGCCATCGACGGGGCGCAGGGCGGGCTTGATGGTCCAATCGTGGAGCGTGCGTAGCTCGGTGAGCGCTTCGTCGCTTTGATCGTTGTCGCGCCGGCTGACCAGGTACTGCAGTACCTCACCCAAGCCGGTTGAGAGGGGCCCCATCTCGGGCTTATCGATCCCTTCGGGGAGCTTGAGCGAATTAAGGCGCTCGATGATCAACTGCCGGGCGAAGTAGATGTCGGTGCCGTCTTTGAAGGTGAGCACGACCTGCGAGAGACCGAACATCGAGATCGAGCGCATCTGCTCGAGGCGGGGAATGCCCCCCATCGCCAGCTCGACAGGGAAGGTGATCTGCAGCTCGACTTCCTCAGGCACGAACGCCGGCGCTTGGGTGTTGATCTGGACCTGCACCGGCGTGGTGTCGGGGAAGGCGTCGAGATTGATGTTCATGGCCGAGAGCGCGCCGGCCACGGCCACCATACCCCAGAGGGCGATCACCAGTGCGCGGCGTTCGAGCGACCATTTGATGAGCCAGGTTGTCATGGCGAAAACTCGTTCATCTTGGAGAAGACAGCCGGCGTTGCAAACGTGGCGCCGGCCAGTGGGGTGGGGGCGAACAGCGAGCGAAGGTCAACTGCCCAGGGCGCGCGAGGGCTCAGCCCGATTCCTGCGTCGAACGCAGTTCCTGGATTTCGGACTTCAGCACGTGGCTGCCAATCGTGGCGATGACGTCACCGGGCTGGAGCCCCGCGACGATCTCGGTCGATTTGTCGGTAACGGTGCCGAGCTCGACGTGTCGCGCCTCGAAGGTGTCATCGGCGACCCGCACAAAGACGAGGTACCGGCCCTCGTCCCATTGCACGGCCAGATTGGGCACCACCAGCGCCGAAGGCTTCTCGCGGACGCGGACTCGCCCCTTGCCAAAGGTGTTGGCGCGGAGCAAGCGCTGCCCGCCGTACTGCGGGTCTTCCCCTTCGATGAGCGGATTGTCGACGACGGCCCTCACGGCGACGGTGCGCGTGCGCTCGTCGACCTCGGTGCTGATCCAGGAGATCTGGCTTTGGACTTCGATCGGGGCGCCATCAGTGGTGAAGCTCAGTTCTTGCCCGGTCGCCAGGCGGATGGCGTGCTCCTGATGCAGGTCCATGGTGATCCACATCTGCGTGGTGTCGGCAATTTCCATTTGCGCTTTGTCGGGGGCGACGATCTCGCCGATCGTGATTTCGTGCCCGATGACGATGCCGTCGAACGGCGCGGTGATCGGAATCAGGTTGGCCGTGGTCAGCTCGGGATCGAGCTCGGCAACGATCGACTCGGGCAAGCCGAGGAATCGCACGCGGCGTGCCCGCTGCTCTTCGTTCAGGGGCAACAGCTCGTCGGCGTGAATTCGCAGGCCGAGGTTGGCCAGATTCTGCTGGGCATTGAACAGCGAGGTCTTCGCTTCGCGCAGCTCAAGCTCGACGCGGCGAATGTGATTGGCCGCGGTGACCGATTCATCGAGACTATTGCGAATCTGCGTGCGAACTTCGACCTGCGCCAGCGACTGCAGCAGCTCCGACTTCATCCGACCGACTTCGGACGAATCGATGATCGCCAGCACGGCGTCCTTCTTGACCGGCTCGCCGAGGTAGACCTCGACGCGCCAGACGACGCCGGTGACGCGGCAGCTCAACTGGGCACGCCTGGTCTGGTCGTAACCGACGACGCCTACCCCCTCGACGTATTCATCGAGCGTTTGTTCTTTGACCGCCAGCGTTTGAATGCCTGCGCGGCGGACCCCTTCGGCCGAGTCGAACTTGACGCGCGCGGGAGCGGCCGGGCTGGCCGGCGTGGCTGCGGGTCTGGGTGCTTCCGGACTGCTCGCTGCCGGCGCGGCATGTTCAGCACCGGGGTTCGCCGGGGCAGGCGAATCTTCGTGCGAATTTGCTGGCGCTTCGTCGTGCGCGCCATTGGCAGCGTGCGCGTGGCCGCCGATCTGCCAGTGCGTGATGTGCCCCCAGACGGCAATGCTGCCCAGCACGACCAGCACCAGCGTCGAGCTGACTTGCTTCCACACGGTGCGCAAAAGCCGCTTCGATTGAGCCATGGATACCGCCATATCCCGTCAACTCCTCACGAGTTTCGATAATGCTTGCGACACCAAAGGCGCGGTGGGGCCACGCCGAGGAAAACGATGCTCGCCCTGGCGCACCCAACGGCTGTGTGCAGCACGCACGGCGCACCACGGCACCGACGGCTCGCAGCAGCACGCGGCAAGTGAACACAAGGACTCGAATCTGGCAGAACTCAAACCGTGGCGTTGAACCGTGTGTGTGTCAGTTCGTTCGGCACGGCATGAACCGCGACAGCCGGCAGAAACTGCCTGGTCGCGGCGCCCGATCGACGTGTGTGAGGCGGGATAGCGGGAAGTCGAATCGGGATCGTTCGATCTTCAGTATAGCAGCGAGGACGACGGGACTCGAACCCGCAACCACCGGATCGACAGTCCGGTACTCTAACCAATT
>CAZBWM010000038.1:0-58738 GCA_964495375.1 uncultured Planctomycetaceae bacterium
CGCGGTAAATTAAAATCCCTCTACCCGAAACTCAAACTGTGACGCAGCACTAGCACCGTGCCGATCACGGCCAGCTCGATGAAGATTACAAAGTCGTTGTAATCGATCGCGGCCCCGCCCATGAGCGTAGGACTGAGGGCGAAGGTCGCTAGCGCCAAGACCGCGACTGCCAGGAAGACGATCAGAAACAACGGAACGCGAGTCATGTCGAACGGCCCCAGCGCAGGGAATGAGAAATAACGACGATCGAGGCGAGTCGATCGATCCGATGGGGAATAGGCAAGGTTCGCGACTAGGCGGCCGGATTGGGAGCGTCAGCCGGTTTTTCTTCGGCCGGTTTTTCCTCGGCCGGTTTCGCTTCCTCAGCGGGCTTCGCTTCCTCAGGTTTGGCTTCTTCCGCCGGCTTGGCCTCTTCAGGCTTGGCTGCTTCCGGTTTTGGAGCGTCGGCAGGCTTTTCCTCGGCGGGTTTCTCTTCAGCCGGCTTCTTTTCGGGCTTTGCTTCTTCGGCAGGCTTCTCGCCCTCTGGCTTCGCTTCTTCAGCCGGCTTTTCCCCCTCGGGTTTGGCTTCTTCGGCTGGCTTGGCTTCTTCAGCCGGTTTTGCTTCTTCTGGCTGCTTTTCTTCCGCGTAAAGCGGCTTGTAGATCGACACCTGCGTGAAGAGCCGGAGCGATTCGCGCTGGCTGCCGACCGCCAGCAGCTTGCTGTTGGGGGAGTAGCCGACGCTCCAGATCGTGCTGTCGAAGCCGTCGAGCGTGGCGGCCGGTTGATTGCTGGCGAGGTCCCAGAGCACGACTTGCTTGTCGTAGCCAACTGACGCCAACTGCCCACCGGCAGGGGCGAACGCGATCGACGAAATCCAGTTGCCGTGCTTTTCGAGCGTGGCCTTGGCGGCGCCGTCGGCTACGTTCCAGAGCCGCACCGTGCGATCGACGCCGGCCGAGGCCAACGTCGCGCCGTCGGGCGAGAAGGCGACGCACCAGACGGGCTCGGTGTGCCCTTCGAGCTTGAGCTTCTCGGCATTGCCATTTGCCATGTCCCAAACCTTCACGAGCTTGTCGGAACTGGCGCTGGCCAAGAGCTTGCCATCGGGGGACCAGGCGATGCCGCGGATCATGCCGGCGTGGCCACCTTCAATGGCGGCCTTGGGCTGAGCCGACGCGACATCCCACAGGCGGATCGTGCCATCTTCGCTGGCCGAGGCGAGCGTGGTGCTGTCGGGCGAGAAGGCCACCGAGGTGACCCAGTTCTTATGACCGGAGAGCGTCGCTTGTTCTTTGCCGGTGGCCAAGTCCCAGAGTTTCACCTGGCGATCGTAGCTGGCCGTGGCGAGCCATTTGCCGTCGGGCGAAAAGGCGACCGCCCACACGCAGGCGGCGTGCCCTTCGAGATTGGCTTTCTCTTGGCCCGTGGCGACATCCCACAGTTTGACGTAGCCGGGTCGATAGAGGAGGGTTTCGCCGCCGACCGTGGCGAGCGTCTGACCGTCGGGCGAAAAAGCGAGCGCCGTCACCCAGGCGGCATGCTTGGCGATGGGCGGTAGTTCCGTCGCGGAGGCGGGAGCGGCCAAAGCGGCAATCAAGGTCAGTAGAACCGCGACAGACATCAGCGGTGAACGTAAACGCAACATGGGGGCGATCCTCATCAATGTGCGATGCGTGGTGGGCGGGTATACGAAGCGGGCGAAATTGCAGACATTGTACGCGGTAATCAGCCCAGGACGCTCGAATTCCAGAGTCCAGGAGGACCATCGTAAGTTCCGCCGGAGCCGGAATCCAGCGTCGCGGAATGGGCGTCGTCCGAGAAAAACCCGACTTTCGCGAGTTTGCCAGTCGCGACCGCAAAAAAAGCGTAAACTTGCGACCGGCGCGCTGGCAAAATTGCACGCCGGGTAGGATGCCATTCGAGAGGGGTTTCAGCTCGTCGACCTTGGCAGGAGAACAATCAATGGCCACCGCTGGAACCAGACCGCGACGGACCTGGCTGCTTGTGCTGCTGATCCTGGGGATTGTGTTCGTACTGCTCGTGGGCTGCGCAGGCATCCTGGGAGCAATCGGCTTTTATGCGTTCCGTAGCGGTGGCGAAGAAGCCTCGCAACTCGTCAACGAGTTGTTCCGGTCGATCGAAGCCCGAGGGGACGCCGACTACTACAACAATCGGGCCTCGGCAGCGTTTCGCCAGAGTGCAAGCCTGCAAGACTTCGAGAGCCTGTGCGATCTGATGCGCACGCGACTCGGCAAGCTGCAGAGTCAGGAGCAAGAAAAGCTCGTACTGCGGCAGAACAACTTCGACCATTTTCTCGATGCCAACTTCAAAGCTCGCTTCGCGAACGGCGAGGGGACGATCGAAACCATCTGGCAGCGGCGCAGCGGCGAGCCGTGGAGGCTATTCAATTTTGTTGTGAAGTCGCCCCGGCTGGCCGGCGCCCTAGCGGGCCGCGCTTGTCCGCATTGTGGTAAGAATGCGCCGCTCGAAGCTCGATTCTGCCCCCATTGCGGCAAGGAATTTACAGCCGAGGCGGCCAAACAGGCCCTTGACGAAGCCCCGGCGGAGAGCCCTGTCGAAGAAGCGGCAAACCCCAAAGAACAAGCGTTCGATGCGCCCTAGTCGCCACGGGCGCAGGGGCGATTTTCAGTGTCGCAAAGCCGCACGCAGGTAGTCGGCCTGGGGTGGCGCGAGCTCGGCTACTGCCGTGGCGTCGAATTTTGTCGTCTGATCGACTCGGGCGGTCAACGACATTACATCGCCGCCAAGCGAGTCGGGATCGAAAAAAGTCGTCCCCAAAAGCGCGGCGCCGCGGAAATCGGCTCCGCGCAGGTCGGCGCCGCTGAAGTCGCTCCCTTCGGCGTCGGCGTCGCGGAAGCTCGCCCCGCGAAGATCGGCGCCGGCGAAATGAGCGTTCGACAGATTGGCTCCGTCGAAAATGGCCGTCGGCAACTGGGCGCCTTCGAAGTGGGCATTCCGTAATAGCGCCCCGCGCGCGACCAGGCCGGCGAGATCGAGCCCGCGGGCGTCGACGCCGAGCACTTCGCGGCCCGACCAGTCGCGCGAGGCGAGCAGCTTTTGCAGTTCGTGACGCGAGATGCCGGCGGCGATGAAGCGTTCTTCGCGCCAGGGATCGGCCACGTTGTGGTAGCCGGTTTCGGCTTCCCAGTAGCCGAGCCGATCATCGGCCAACAGCTCAACGCGCTCGAGCCATTTGATGCTCTTATAAAAATAGCGACCCGGCACGACGACGCGCACCGGGCCACCATGTTCGAGCGGCAGCGGGGCTCCGTCGCCGCTCAGGGCCACGAGCGCGCCGAGTTCAATTGCTTCGGACAGTACCAACGATGTGCTGTGCGCCCGGCTGCTGCGGGCGACGAACGAGACGAAGCGTGCCGAGGCGTGCGGTGCGGCCACGGCAAGCAGCGCCTGCAACGGAACACCTGAGAACGCCACGCCCATTTTCGACCAGCGCGTGACGCAGTGGATGTCGATCGACTGCTGGACTTGCGGGAGCGCGTGGAGTTCGGCCAGCGAGAAGCTGAGCGACTTGGCGACGAGGCCGCCGATGCTGACGGTCCAGGGCGCAGCGTCGTCGCGTGGCGTGCGCTCGCCGACCTGGGGCCAGCGACCCGGCGCGGCAAGCTGCTGGCCGGGGGGAAGCGGCTTCACGAGATGCAACTCGGGCGCTCGTGGCGGATCGCCGGCGTTATCGCGCGCGGCGCTCATTCTTCGAGCTGTCGGCCGATCTCGAACACTTCGGCGGCGTCGAGCAGTTGCTTGTTCGATTCGAAGAGTTGCCGAATCGCTTGCTTGTGGATTTTCATTTTCGTGCCACCGACGCCGATCGCGCCGTAGCAAGCGACCCCCTCGCGAACGTTACCGGCGTCGTGCGGTTTGACGCCGGCGATACCCACGGGGGGCACCGCGTTAAGATCGACCGCGACACGCAAGGCCGCGGCTGCTTCGCGAGCGGCGGCGGAGAGGAGCTCCACGCCTGCGGCGCCGGCCGAAATCACCAGGTGGGCACCGATCATGGCGTCGGTCACGTCGTCGATCGTGGCGGTGCTGCACGGCGAGAGCATCGCCTTGGGAACTTTGGCTGACACTTGCTCGCAGACTTCGGCTGCCCTGGCTTCGGTGCGCGAACCAACCCGCACGGCAGCGCCGGCGGCGGCCAACAGATGGACCGCGCGCCGCCCGACGGGGCCAGTGCCGCCGAGGACCACGGCAATGCTGTCTTCGAGCGGTGTGTGCTTTTCGGCGGCCAACACGGCAGCCGCGGCCGTAGTGTTCGCGCCGTTGGCATCCAGTAGGACCGACACCCGCAGTGGACCAAGGAACGCGGCCTCGATCGCTCGGACCAAGGCTTCACCGCGGCTGACGTCGGAACCGCCGACAAAGATCGCCGTGTTGTGCAGGTCTTCGGGACCGCGGGTGAAAATCGCGCCGTAGACCAGATCGCGCACGTTCTCAGGCGTGACACCGCCGTGCCGCAAGAGCTGGTCAACACCGGCGTCGATCGCCACGACCGAGTCAAACACGCTCGGCTGCGGATCGGCATCGAGTTGGAGCAGAATCTTGGGCTTGCTCACGGCGTTCACCCATTGCGCAGCGGGGCACGGGCGGAGCTTGCACCCGGCAAATCGAGTTCTGTCTATTCAACTCTACCTTAGAACCCGCGGAACGGGTGGACGGCCTTGTCCTTGCCGGCGAGCATTTCGTCGGCGGTTGGCTTGCCCTGCATGGCGTTGATGATCGCCTGCTTGGTGGCTGCGTGGTTGAACTCGTAGATCTTCTTGTCGTCGGCTGCTTCGGGATGAATGAAGACGCCGCAGACGATCACCAGGCTCTCGGCCTGATTCTTGGGGATGATCCCTTCGGCGACCGAGTCGGCCACGGCCTTGGCGACGGCGGCCTGGGCGGGGCCGAACATCTGCACGGCCTGACGCATGCCCTTGATGGTGACCTTGGTGATCAGCACCGTGGCTGGCTTGACGGCCAGATTCGGCGTCAGCACGGCCAGCAGGTTCGAGTGACCTTCGCTCTGGCGAGCCAAGGCGTTGGCGAAGGCGACGCCCACCGGCCCGTCCTTCGCGCCGATCAAAAGGTCGATGTGAGCAATCTCGTTTCCTTCGCCGGTCAGCGCTTCACCGATGTACATCGACATGACTTGGATACTCCTAGTGCGGGGGCAGATGACGGTTGATTGTGCGGTAGTTTGCCAAGCGCCCAGCGGGCCGCCACGACGGCGATGCGGCTGCCACGATCACTCAGACAGCAGTCGCCAGACGGCCCGATTCTGTAACATCGGGGCGTTTGACCAAAAGTAGACAGACGATAGCAAATGGCCCTGCAAAAGCAAGGAGGCGAACAGCTTAGCGCCGCGACAAATGGGCTCAAACCGCGGCGGTCCCCCGCAAGGTGGTTGAAACCGCTAGCGTCATCCGCAATGCTAGTGGCCCGCCGGCAAAGTTAGCGCGGTTTACGCAGCCTGCCAACCGCAGGGGCTATTGAGCCCGACGCCCGCCAAATACCCCGCCTGAAGTTTGAATCTCACCCCGAAGATTGACCCCTGGAGAATTCCCTGATGCTTGCCAATCTGGCACTAGCGGTCTCGATGTCGGTCACCATGTCGGTCGCGGCCAGCGACGACGCCGTGAAGCAAAGCCTGCACCCGACCGAGCACAAGATCATCCAGCATACGAATCGGGAGCGCGCCCGGCACGGGCTGCGGCCGCTGAAGCTCGACATGCGTTTGATGCGCTCCGCCCGCCGGCACACCCGTTGGATGACCCGCAGCCGCAATCTGCAGCACACTAGCGACATGGTCGGCGAGAACATCGCGATGGGGCAGCGAAACTCAAAGGAGGCGGTCGTCGCCTGGATGAACTCGTCGGGGCATCGGGCCAATATGCTGCACACCGGGTACACGCGGGTGGGAGCGGCCAGCTACACCACGGCCGATGGCACGCCGTACTGGTGTATCCAGTTCTTGAGATAGCCGGATCGGGGGTTCAGGCGCATCAGCGGGTTTCGGCCGCCAAACGCCGGGCCAAGCGCCGCCAGCGCATCTGCCGGTATTGGAAGAACACGCGGATGATGGCGGCCGCCACCGGTGTGAACCGGCCGGCGCGCACCTCGAATTCATCGGTGTATCGGCAGCGTCCGGCCGGCGGCGTTTCGCCGGCGTGGGTGCCTTGCGCGACGGAGTCGACCCAGTTGTCGCGCTCGTCAAGCGATTCAACCCGCAGCCGGTGGTTGCAGTTGCGCAGTAGCCCACCATTCTCGCGCGTGTAAATCTCGCGTCGCGCGGGGTCGATACTCACAATCTGCACCTGGTGGGTCCAGGCCGGAAGGACGTGGGCCAACCAGATGCGGCCGGTCAGCACGTCTCCCACGCGAAACTCGGAGGGCCAGCGAGCGTCGGCGGTCATGCCCATCAGCCCACGGGTGACGTAGCGAAACGTGTCGACCTGCTGGAGCGCGCGCCAGACGACGTCGGGCGGGGCGTCGAGCGTGGTGGAGAGTCGGACGAGCATCGAGTACGGTTCTCTGAATTGTTAGCCGCGGAGTTTACTCCGCGCACTAACGGGTGCGATACCGCGCCAAGAAACCCCCTTCTGAACTGTAGTCGCGCGAGCTAACGCGCGGGATAAATCCCGCGGCTAACGACGATCGCGGCCGCGAGCCTCAAAACAACATCCGCTCGCTGGGGCCGGCCGGTTCGGGGCAATCGAGCGGCACCGTGGCCACGCACTCCGCCCCATCGTGCTTAGGGTTGTTGACGTAGGTGCTGACGGGGCGGGCGACGAGCCAATCGTCGGGAGCCGGCGCGAGCAAGTCCTCGACTTCGCCTGGGGAGCGGATCGCAGGATCGAGCCACCGCGTGTAGTCGCGCGGGTCGAGAATCACCGGCATGCGATGATGCAGCGGACTGAGCGTGTGATTGGCGTCGGTCGTCAGAATCGTGTAGGAGAGCCAAGGGCCGTCCGGGGATTGCCACGTTTCCCAAAGGCCGGCGAACGCGAAGGGCCGGGCATCGCGACGCTCGATCACGTAGGGCTGCTTGGGAGTTGCCGCCGATTTCGACGATGCCTTCTTGCCGGCGGATGACTTGGTTAGGTCGCGAGATGGCTTGGCACTGGGGGACGGCGTCTGCCATTCGAAAAAGCCGTCGGCGACCACCAGGCAGCGGCGATCCCGCATGGCGGCGCGGAAGGCCGGCTTGGTCGCCGCCGTGTCGCTGCGGGCATTGATCAGGCGGTTGCCGATCGCGACGTCATCAGCCCAAAACGGCACGAGCCCCCAGTGCAACAGATCGACGTGCCGGCGGCGATCTTGGGCGTTCATCCGCACGACCGGCGCCAACTGGCTGGGGGCGATGTTATAGCGCGGCTCCCAATTGGGCACTTCGTCGAGCCC
Source organism: uncultured Planctomycetaceae bacterium (assembly GCA_964495375.1). Classification (GTDB taxonomy): domain Bacteria; phylum Planctomycetota; class Planctomycetia; order Pirellulales; family JAEUIK01; genus JAIESQ01. The sequence goes on from CAZBWM010000038.1 coordinate 7,408, forward strand.
GAATAGTTCGGCGACCACGCGGGGGGAACTTCGCAAGGTGAATCGACCGCACATAAGCCACGCCGCGGTTGGGGGCGCGAGCGAACTCACGCCGGCAAATTCGTGTCCCATCAAAACCGCTTGTCAGCATATCATGCTCCCCGATTTATCGCAGGGCTTGGCCCCTGGGACGTCGGCGTATAATGGGCCCCGCTTGCGGCCATCGCGCGGCGCGGTGCTGCCGCTGCGTGGTCACCTCACACGATTTGTAAGGAAGCTCTGCCCGTGACCGACCTGTTTGCCGATTTGAAGTGGCGCGGATTGATTCACCAGGCGACCGACCCGGCGCTTGGCGACTGGCTGGCTGCTGAGAGCCGCACCCTTTATGCCGGTTTCGATCCCACTGCCGACAGCCTGCATGTCGGGCACTTGATGGCGCTGTTGATGTTGCGCCGCTTCCAGAAAGCGGGGCACCGGCCGATCGCGCTGGTCGGCGGGGCGACCGGCATGATCGGCGACCCCAGCGGCAAGAGCGAGGAGCGCAACCTGCTTTCGCGCGAAGTGCTCGAAGCGAACGTGGCCGCCATCGCCGAGCCGATGCGCACGGTGCTGTCATTTGATGGGCCGCACGCCGCGCGGCTCGTCAACAACTACGACTGGATGCGGCCGATCGGTTACCTCGATTTCCTGCGCGACGTGGGGAAGAATTTTCCTGTCAACGTGATGCTCGCCAAGGATTCGGTGAAAGTGCGGCTCGAGCGGACCGACAGCGGGCTGAGCTACACCGAGTTCAGCTACATGCTGCTGCAGGCTTACGACTTCGTCCACTTGCACGACCAGTTTGGCTGCCTGTTGCAGATCGGTGGCAGCGATCAGTGGGGGAACATCACGGCCGGCATCGACCTGGCGCGCCGCATGCGGCAAGTGCAGCTCTACGGGCTCACCTATCCGCTGATGACCAAGAGCGATGGCACCAAGATGGGCAAGACCGAGTCGGGGGCCGTGTGGCTCTCGCCGCGACGGACCAGCCCTTACCAGTTCTATCAGTTCTGGATCAATGTCGAAGATGCCGACGTCGGTAAGTGTCTGCGCTACTTCACTGAGCTGACGCACGAAGAGATCGACGCGCTCGATTCGGCCCGGGCGGCCGATCCGGGCAAGCGTGAGAGCCAGCGAGCGCTAGCGACCGAAGTCACGCGGTTGATTCACGGCGACGCGGGGCTGGCGACGGCGCTACGGGCGACGGAAATCTTCTTTGGCGCGGAGATCGATTCGTTGAACGATGCGCAGCTCGGCGAGATTTTCGCCGACGTGCCAAGCAAGGAGCTGCCGCGCACGCGACTGGCCGATGGCAGCCTGTCGCTGATTGATGCCTTGTACGAGTCGGGCTTGTCGAAGAACAAGAGCGACGCGCGGCGGAGCATTCAACAGGGAGGAGCCTACGTCAACAACCGCCGGCTGGGAGACGTCGAGGCGAAACTCGACGCCACGCACCTGGCGAGCGAAACGGTCGTGGTACTGCGAACCGGTAGGCGGAATTACGCGCTGTTGCGGTTTGTGTAGCTTCGCGTTTCAGGGCAACGCGGAAACGACATCACGCTCGATGCCGTGAATTGGTCGCACGGAAAGTCCTTGGGTGGCCCAGCCGCTTGCCGGCTGGGTCGCTAAGCAACAAGAACCGCTCTGAGTTCGACGCGGCTGAAGTAAGCCACGGGGCATGACAGTTTCTTGTGGCTGCGCCACCCGGCTGCAAGCAGCCGGGCCACCCGACGGAGTTTTGCGCTGTTGCGGTTTGTGTAGCTTCGCGCCGCGCATGTTTCACGTGCTAGCAGAGCGTTGCCAGTGACGCACTTGTGCGATTGACTCCGCAGACCGGGTTCCCCTACCATCCGCCGGCGGAGCAGGGGTGCCGTCGTTCGAGCAAATCACGCATGCGATCTCGTCGTGCGCGGAATGCCCTGATTGCCGCTGGAGTCGGCACCGTTGTGATGCTCGCCGGCGGGCTGTGGCTCGCCTGGCGGCATGTGCCCGGCTATTACCGCGCGGCGCTAGCCGTCGATGTCGCGGAGCTCGAGCGTGGCAGCGACGAGCTGTTGGCCCACGCCGGCACCTTGGCCGGCGACGCCCAACGGCAGGGGCACTGGCGGGCCCTCTTCACCGCCCAGCAAGTCAACGGCTGGCTGGCCGTCGATCGCGCCCGCAATCATCCGACACTGTTTCCGCACGAGCTCTGCGATCCCCGCGTGGCGATCGATCGCGGCGGCGTCTGGCTCGCAGCACGCTGGGGATCGGGGCGCGCGGCGCCCGTCTGTTCGCTGCGACTCGACATCTGTGTGTTGGAGTCGAACACGCTGGCGGTGCGCATTCGCAGCATGCGCGCCGGGCTGTTTCCGCTGCCAATGCAAAGTCTGCTCGACGGCGTTGCCCGGGCCGCGGGGGACAATGGGGTTCATCTGACCTGGAAGCAAATCGGAGGGGACCCGGTCGCCGTGCTGCGCTTTCCGCCGATCGGCAGCGGCGGCAAGTACCTGGAAATCGATCAGCTTCAGTTGGCGGCCGGCGAGATCTTTGTCGCCGGAACGACGAGCCGCGGTACGCCGCCGCTGGTAGCCGATCAGCGCGAGGCGGGCGACCAAGAAAATCGCCAGCGCTGAGCGTTGTCGGCATCGCGCGTGAACGTGACGATGCCGCGTAAGCGCTTGCCTTCTAACTCGACAACCACCTTCGTCGGTTCGTCGACCAGCCAGTGCAACTCGCCGGTGTCCCAACGAGTGACGTACCCTCGATCACCGGAAACCGGTCCTTCGTAATCGAGATAGGCAGTCCGGTGATCGGGCAACTCGTCGGCAATTTGCTCGGTCAACTCATCCAGCGGGCACGACAATGCCCACGTGCGTAACGCGCGGTCCGCTTCGAGCATGAAGTCCCAGTGCGACGGCCGGGGCCGATCAAGAGGGCATTCGTGAAACAGAACGACAAATCGCGGCATGACGACAGCTCCCCTCGCCCGAGTAACTCTAGCGAAGCGCCCGGTTCGAGCCCACCCGTTGCAACCGGTGAGCTTACCTGGGTGGCGCATCGATCGCTGATTGGTTACTGCGAGACGAGTGTCGTTTCTTCGGCTGCTTGCAGTGGCTGTGCCTGGCCGGCTGACGTCACCTGGGCCTGGATGCTGGCCCTGCCGGGGCGATTGGCCCGCATCTGCACCTGGTACGTGAGTGCCTGGCCTGGGCCCAACTCGCGCACCGGACTGAAGATGAACTGCTGACCTTGGATCTGCACGTCGCCGCCAAGGGGCGAGCCGATTCGCGTGCTCACCGGTGTCATCTCGGGTGGCGCGATTACCGTCATCACAATGTCGCGCTCGGTCGCCTGACCATTATTGGTCACGCGAATCGTGAACGCTCCCTCCTGACCGACCGCCACGGGATCGCGCTGATCGGTAATTGTCATCCGCAAGCCGGCGCCACCGCCGCCGGCGCCTCTCGTGGCTTCCACGATCGCCAAGCACGCCTGGCTATCGGCGCGGGCTCCCTCCTGGGTGGTCACGGTGACGCGATTGCAGGCGCTTGGCGACGCCTGCACGCCGCGACATTGCACTTGCAGCTTGAAGCGGCGGCCAGGGGGCAACGTGTCGATGATCCAAACGAGATTGCTGCCATCGGGGCGCGAACCGTCGCTGGCGGCCACGGCCGAGAGCGCGGCATCGTAGTTGTCGACGACCCGAATGTTGTTCACCGTCACCGCGCCGTTGTTGGTGATCATGATGTCGAAGGTCGCGTCTTCACCGACGCGCACCGACTGCGGGCCCGTTTTCTGCACGGCGACGCTCGGCTGCGGACCGTCGGTCGGCGGACCGGCGCCAACGGGCGGCACAACGGCTCCTTCGACGACGTTGACGCAGGCGCGGGCCGTGGCGCGCGGGCCGCTGACGTCGCGCACGTCAACCGTGTTGCACTGCTGGCCGGCGGCGATCGCGCGCAAGGTGACGCCGATGCGGCGCGTTTCGCCCGGCGCGAGGTCACCGAGTGAACGCTCGATCGGGTTGGCCGCCTGTTCGTGAGCGAGTCCCGGATCGTAACGATCAGAAATGCTCAGGCCCTGGACGGCCGCGGTGCCGCGATTGGTGACGACAATCTCGAATGTGATGTCACCGCCGACACTCGCGCTCGCGGGCCCGTACATCTGCACGTCGATGCCGGCCCCTTCTTGCACGGTGGTGCTGACGCAGCTCTGGGCGTTGAGCCCTTCGGCGGTCGAAAGTGTTGCGCAGTGATTGATGATGCCTGGCTGATCGACGCGGACGTTGAGCTCGATGGTGCGCGCTTCCTGTCCGCGCAAATCGCCCAGGCGCCATTCGATGCGGCCGCCGGCGCCGGTGGCCTGGGGCACGCTCGACTGGAACGAGAGCCCGGCCGGCAAGGTGTCGCTAACCACCACGTCGCGCACCACGGCTTCGCCCGGGTTGTTGACTTCAATGCGGTAGTTGGCGATCGAACCGAGGGCCGCTTGCGTGGGGCCGGTCATACGCATGGCCACGTCGGGCGAGGTCCAGGTCTTGGTCGTGGTGCCCATGCCGAGCACCAACCGCTGGCCCATTCCCAAGCTGACTTCGGTGGGGCGGATGACCTGAATGCTGATCTGGTTGACGCCGGGGGCCGGCTGCGGTTGAAAGATCTCGACGCTCGCCTGGCCGAGATCGTTGCTGGGGACTTCGATCACCTTGGCGCCATCGGGGGCGAAGCCGGCATCGGGCCCTCCGACGATCTCGTAGCGCACGCGCCAGCCAATCACGGGCGATTGATCGGTCGCCCGCTGAATGGTGGTGGTAAAGACGTGGCGCGTGCCAACGGGGTTCACGGCCGGGGGCGGGAAGGCCCACTGCGCGTCGACCCAGTGGATGGTCGACGTATGCTGCCGGCGGTCCCACTCGGGCACTTCGGGGGAGAAGACCGTGACGTAGCTGGTGCCTTCGACCGGGGAAGTGACCGACACCCAGCTCTGGCCGCGGAGCACGGCGACATCGTCTTCCAGCGTCGGTGTGCCGCGCGTGAGCAGCGTGTACTGCGTGCTGGTGGTCCCCAGCGCGTAGGTGTTGTCGAGCTTGTGGGGCTCGCCGCCGAAGCTCGTCAGGCGCTTGAGGGCGCTGCGGCGCCCGACCGCCATGAAGTAGCCGACGCTTCCCGGCGCGACGTTCCACTCGATCGGCTGCTCGGTCCGCAAATGCCCGTCCCGTCCACACACTCCCGCGAGCATGACGACTTCGCTACCGACCGGCGCGACCGCCATCTTGGGAAAAGTGAAGATGCTCGTCGGCTTATGCCGTGTGTGAGCGGGGTCGACATGGTAGTGCGGTTTATGCGTGTGGGCAAACGTCTTGCAATCGATTTCGTGCAGCTTGCACTTCAAACAGCCGCCGCATTTACCGTTGCCGCAGCACTTCGCCATGCTCGAGAGATTGCAACTGTTCCACTTCGCGCAGAAATCGGACCAGCAACCCGGGGTCGAGGTGGACGCGCAGCCGGAGCCCGAGAACAGGGCCAGCAGAACCAGCCAGCGTGCGAGATTTCGTCCGTGATAACCAACCATGGTCGCTCATCGAGTTGGGAGGGCATCGTGTGCCCCGCGCCGTGGCTGCGGCGACCGACCCAACCGGGCCGGGCCGACAAGCCCAAGCGTCCCAAATGCACTACCGCGGCTTTGTGCCGTTATCAAAAAATAGCACGCAGATTGCCCTGTCGTTGCCAAAATTCAACACGAGGCAAAAAGAAGACGCTCCGCAGCCGATGCGATTGCTACAGGCGGTTCAAGCGGAAGCAGTTGAGGCAGAAGCGGTCTGTATTGAGGACGGATGGTCGACCACGACGACACGACGACACATCCAGTAGAGAACGAGATGTTGAGCTGACGAACTCGGGTATCGAGACGTGCCACTGCTTGGCAGTCGGCGGGAAATGCAACATGCCCACCAAGCGACGTGATCCGCCGACGAAGAAGCAGTGTCGGGGACTGGAGTCGTTCCGGCGATTGACGCCGTTACCATACAAGCGCAGACCGGAAGGACTCCTGTCCCCCTGGGACATTCGTGCGAGATGCTGCTGCTGGGTTGATCGCATTAGCCGCGCAGCGGCGGCAGAGCTTAGCCGGGTGGCGCCAGCCCCCGGATGGTGGGTCCAATAGCGCCCTAAGCCGCGCAGCGGCGACATCGACCTAGCGACTAACTCCCTATCGCCGCTGCGCGGCTTCATGGCTTACTTGCAAACGGTTCCGTGGGTTTCACCCACGGCTAAGGTATTGCGCCACTGCGCGGCGAGGAAGTGATCGGCAAGCAGTGCGAGATCCTCATGCGTAGCCACGGCACTGCTTGTCGGCTTCAGGTCGCGCCCAGCGCTCCGATCTTTGCGGCCGCCAAGCAGTGGCACATCCTCGGCGCGATCGATACCGCTCTACGCCGACCGGACGAACGTGTGCCAGGCGTAGCCAGCGGGGAGTGGATCGGCCGCGGCAAATTCAAGATGCACGATTCGCCGATGCCGGTGGGTGCCTGGTTCCGCCCCCAGCGAGCTATGCGCCAACAGCGGTCGCATCAGGAGCACATCGCCGGCCGATGCCAACACGGTGTGCGCAAGCGGACCGTGCTCGGTGCCGACATCGTCAAACGCGAGCACCTTGCCGTGGGCGTGCGAGCCGGGGAGCACGCAAAGCGGCCCGTTCTCCAGCGTGACCTCGTCGAGATGGACGCGGGCGGTCATCATCCGCTCGAGCACGGCGCGCGAGGCTTCGACATGCGCCACGCCCGCCTTGCGCGTCGGTTTGCAAAACTCGCCCGGTGGATCGCGATGCTCGGCGACGGCGATCGTCAGATCCTGATGCCAGGGAAGCGACCAGCTTTGCTCGGGGGGCTTATCAAAGAGCAGGCCGCGCACCAGCCCCCAGCCAGGGCCAAGGATTGTAGTGAGGGCGGCCGACAGTCGTTCGTTCGCGATGATATCGAGCGCTCGCGGCCAGACGGTCAACAGATTACGCGCAGCATACACACGGCGCGAGCGGGTGAGAATCGAGCCGGCCGCCGTGGCCCGTTCGTCGAGCGTGCGATCGAGGTCGGCCACGAGGTTGTCGACTTCCAAGCGGCCAAGCACGCTAGGCAGCAGAGTGAAGCCGTCGCGCGAGAGCGAATCGAGTTGGGCTGCGTCCATTCGTGCGACCCGGCGCGTGTCAGGACTCAGTGGTGAAATCGATCGCGCTAGCGCGCGGAATAAATTCCGCGGCTAACAACTCGCCGGCCAGTTCCCGTTAGCCGTGGGATCGCTTGGACCGCTTGCGGGTCCAAGCCAGTAACATGCCCGCGCGCTACCTCGCGCGACTAATGCTCCGACGCCGCTACTCTCCCAGCACGTACGAGAAAATCAGCGGGGCGACGATCGAGGCGTCGGAGTTGATCATGAACCGCGGCGTGCTGGCGTCGAGCTTGTTCCAGGTGATCTTTTCGTTCGGCTCGGCGCCGGAGTAACCACCGTACGACGTCGGCGAATCGGAGATCTGCGCGAAGTAGCTCCAGTAGCGAATGTCGAGCTCCAGGTCCTGAATGATGCAGGGGACCGCGCAAATGGCGAAGTCGCCGGCGATACCGCCGCCGATCTGAAAGAAGCCGATCTTGGACTTCTTGTCGGTCTCGATGTACCAGCGGATCAGCTCTTCAAGCTGCATCGTGCCGCTTTTGACCACGGCGTGTGTCGGCACTTTGCCCTCGATCACACGGGCCGTGAAGATGTTGCCCATCGTCGAGTCTTCCCAGCCGGGCGAATAAACCTTCACCCCCATCTCCTTGGCGGCCAGCAACCAGGAGTGTTCGCGCGGCACCTGGGCGTGCTGCATGAAGGTGGGATCGTCGAGCAGGCGATAGAAGTACTCGTAGGGGAAGTACGACTTGCCTTCGCGGCCCGCCTGCTGCCAGGCTTCGAGCAGGCGATGCTCGAGGTGGCGAATGACCGTCTCGGGGATGCACGTGTCGGCCACGCGGTTGAAACCGGAGTCGCGCAGCTCGAGCTCATCTTCAGGTGAGAGATCGCGGTAGTTGGGCGTCACGCGGTATTCGTCGTGCGCGACGAGATTGAAGACGTCTTCTTCGAGATTGGCGGCCGTGCAACTAATCGCGTGTACCTTGCCTGCACGGATCATCTTGGCCAGCGAGATGCCAAGCTCGGCGGTGCTCATCGCTCCGGCCATGGCGACGAGCATCTGCCCACCTTCGTCGAGGAATTTGCGCCAGGCTTTCGCCGCGCCGACCGTTTCGCGGGCGTTGAAATGGCGATAGTGCAGATCCATGAAGTCGCTGATGGCTGGCATAGTGCGTTTGCTCGGCGGGTGAAAAGTGTGCAGTGATGAAATCGATTGAGAGGCGGAAGCAGGGCCAAGGGATGAGCGGTTAGCCCGGCCCTCCTTCGCAGCAGGTCTCGACGATGCGGTGACAGTCACCGCATTGCAGCTTGGCGCGAATTTCAATGAGCCGGCCGCCGCACGCGGGGCAAGCCGGGCGCGGCGAACTCTTATTGCACGACAACGCGTCTGTGATCTCGTCTTGCGTCGTAAATCTGTTCGTGCTGGTCGCTATCGGCTTGTTCATCGGCGACCCTGACGTGAAGTTTCGTATGTTCTCGGAAATCAAGCTGCAACGCGAGTGATTCTATGAATTTCACTCTCCGTCCACAACGGCTGTCGCATCCGCAGGCGATCGTTCGTATCATAGCGTGGCGTCGGAAATCTGCTGTCCGAATCGAAAGGGGAGAACCATGTCAGCTGTGCCGCCAAACGTGTGCCCGCTCTGCGAATCCGACCGCTACATGAAAAAGCGGAAGGAGCTCTACGGTCATTACGTGTGCAAGAAGTGCAATACGAAGTTTGCCAACCGTCGACAATTCGCGTGGCTCATCGACATGATCGGGTTTCGAATCTTCGCGGTATTTGTCGGAGCTGCATTCGGCGTCGCCGCCGCGATTGCGGAGGTGTCGGAGGACGCAATGACTGCCCTGGGGTTTTTGCTCGGCCTTGGCATATTGCCGCTTTTCATGATTAAGGACGGTTTCGCAGGGCAGTCGCCGGGCAAAGTACTGATGGGTGTAAAGACGATCGACGAGACGACAGGTCAACCGATCGGATTCGGCACTTCACTCAAGCGCAATCTGTCGATCATCATTCCTTTCATGCCGCTGGTGATGGCGGTGCAGATGATGAAAGGTCCCCGAATGGGAGACCGTTGGGCGAAGACACGAGTGATTTGGAATAAGTACGCGACGAGTCCGGTTTTTCGAGTTGGTACGCTGCCGATTGAGCAGGTATCAGCCGCGGCGCTGCAGGCGTCGTTGCAAAAGTTGCCCGCGGCCAGCGAAAACCCGTTTGAGGCGCCGCCAGCTTGACGCACTGATCTGAGAGCTGACTGGCGAATCAGTCCATGAAGCATTCGGCATCGAGGCTCAGCGAGTGCCCGCTCTGCCGGCGCACGAATCAGCCGGCAGGGACGCCGCTTTACGGCGTGCGCATTTGCCGCGGTTGCAGCGTCGCGTTCTGGTGGCGGCGCGGCGTGGCGGCCATGCTCGACATGCTGCTGTTCTACTTGGTGCTGCCCGGCTTGTGCGTGGGGACGTCCTACTGGATGGCCGTTCATTGGCCGTTCACGTCGCCGGGGGTCGTCGACGCGCTGGCGATCGTGGTGATTGTCGTCGTTTGCCTGGGGGCGTTCGTGCCGCCGCTGCTGTACTTTGTGAAGGATGGCGGGGCGGGCTATTCGCCGGGCAAATGGCTTTGCGGTCTGCGCGTGATCAGCGGCCGCACGGGGCGGCCGGCCGGCGTCGCCGAGTCGAGCCTGCGCAATATGCTGCTGGGATTGTTTCCGCCGATCGGACTGTTGATGAGCGGCCAGGTGCGGCGCGGGCCACGCTGGGGGGACGAACTGGCCGACACGCGCGTCGTGTGGTGGCGCTATCGAGAATCACCGGTGTTTGGCAGAGCGGCAGTTCCGCCTGACGATGTCCAGCTCGACGGGCGCTGCTAAGATCAAGCCCGGCGAACCCGACGGGTCAGAAGTGCGCGAAGGGGCAAATGTGATGGCATCGGTGCCGGTTGAGGTAGTCTACTGCCCTGTCTGCGGGCAGCCAAAAAGCAAGCTGCGCGAGAAGCTCTACGGCGTGCCGACCTGCCGGCGCTGCATTGATGGGTTCACGAAACGGCGCTCGATTGCGGGGGTGATCGATTGGATTTTCTTGCCCTTCATCTTCTTGGTGGGAACAGCATTCGTGGTCGGCATGTTGTCGGTGATCTTTGAGGAAATGGCCGCGAATCGACCGGTGGCTCTCGGGTTGAATTTGCTCTCGCTGTTCGTTCCGCCAATCGCGTTCCTGATGTTCTGCGCGAAAGATGGTTTCTCAGGCTATTCGCCCGGCAAGGCGCTCTGCGGACTGCGAGCGATCAACGCCGACACGGGGCAGTCAATCGGCTTCTTGCGTTCGATCGCGCGTAACTTGCCCCCCACCCTCACACTGTTCCTGGTGTTGATCGTGGCCCTGCAGATTCGCAAAGGACCACGATTGGGCGACGGCTGGGCCAAGTCGAAGGTCATCTGGCAGAAGTACGCCGATCGCACGCCATTCTTGTCGCTAGGCAAGGGATGGGTCGCGGAGCAAGCGGATTTGCAATCGACAGGCGTGCTGCAACCGGAAGATGGCAATCCATTCCGCGCGCCGCAGGGCTAGAGCGTCGCGCCAGCTAGCGCGCGGGACAAGTCCCGCGGCTAACGGGCGCTAGCAACGTCGCGCGATCCCTCGTCACTTCCGCCGATGCCTGTGCACATAGCGGCACTCACGCCGTTTCCGACTGCTTGAGGCCGAGCTCGCCCATCATCTCTTCGCGGATTTTGAACTTCTGGATCTTGCCGGTGACCGTTTGCGGGAACGCTTCGACGAACTTCACGTAACGCGGCACCTTGTAGTGCGCCAAGTTCTTGCGGCAGAACTCGCGCAGCTCGTCGCTCGTCACCGTGGCGCCGCGCTGCAGTTTCACCCACGCGCACAGCTCTTCTCCGAATTTGGCGTCGGGCACGCCCACCACCGAGGCCTGCTCGACCGCAGGGTGGCTGAACAGGAACTCTTCGATCTCGCGCGGGTAGATGTTTTCGCCGCCGCGGATCACCAGGTCTTTGATCCGCCCCGTGATGCGGTAGTAGCCGCCTGCTTGCCGCACGGCCAGGTCGCCCGTGTGCAACCAGCCGTCGGCGTCGATCGCCCGGGCCGTGGCGTCGGGATCGTGATAGTAACCAAGCATGATGCCATGGCCGCGGGCGCAGAGCTCGCCTTGCTGGTTGTCGGCCAACGGGGCCGTAGTGCCGGGCTCGACGATCTTCACTTCCACGCCGGGAAGCGGACGGCCGACCGTTTCGACACGCAAGTTCAGCGGATCGTCGACCGTGGTTTGCGTGATGACGGGCGCGGCTTCGGTCAGGCCGTAGGCGATGGTCACGTCGCGGGCCCCCATGCGGTCGACCACTTGCCGCATGATTTCGATCGGGCAGGGGCTGCCGGCCATGATGCCGGTGCGCAGGCTCGACAGATCGCGCGTGGCGAACGACTCATCCTGCAATTGCGCGATGAACATCGTGGGCACGCCATAGAGGGCCGTCGCCCGCTCGGCTTCGACGGCCGCGAGCGTGGGCGTGGGCGCGAACGACTCGGCCGGCACGATCATCGTCGCACCGTACACCAGCGCGCAGAGCGAGCCCATCACGCAGCCAAAACAGTGATAGAACGGGACCGGCACGCAAATGCGATCGGCCGACGAGATGTTCTGGCAAGCGCCGACATAATAGGCGTTATAGAGCAAGTTGCGATGCGAGAGCGTGGCCGCCTTGGGGAAGCCGGTCGTGCCGGAGGTGTATTGAATGTTGATCGGGTCGGTCGCCGCGAGTTGCTGTTCGCGCTCGGCGAGGTGGCGACGATCGACGGTTTCGCCCCGGTCGAGCAGCTCGCCCCAGGAGATCGCGCCGGCCGGCGTGTCCCCCTTGATCGAGACCACCCAGCGCAGCATCGGATACTCGGCGGCCGCGAGTTTGCCAGGAGGGGCGGCCGCCAGTTCGGGGCAGACTTCGGCCAGCATCGAGAAGTAGTCGGACGTTTTGAAACGATCGACGAGCACGAGCGCCACGGCGTCGCTCTGCGCCAGCACGTACTTCAGCTCGAAGGGGCGATAGGCAGGGTTGATCGTCACCAATACCGCACCGATGCGGGCGGTCGCATGCTGCAGCACGATCCACTCGGGCACGTTCGTGGCCCAAATAGCGACGTGCTGGCCGCGCTCGATGCCCAGCGCCAAAAGACCTAGCGCGCAGCGGTCGACTTCGTCGGCCAGCTCGCGCCAAGTGAAGCGCACACCGGAGGCCGGGAAGACGAGCGCGTCGTTGTCGCCAAAGGTTTCGGCCGTGCGCGCGAGCGCCTGGCCAATCGTGAGCCCTTCGATCCAGGGTGTTTCATGTGCAGTAGGCACGGTTGCAATTCCCCCAATCGCGATTGGTCGACGGCCATTCCGGCGGCCAGCGAACCTACGGGGGACATTATGCCCGCAAGGGGTCGGACATGCCCACCGCCGCGGGGAGAAAGATCATCAAGGGGAGCCAGGCCGCCAGCGCGGGGCTTAGCAGATAAATGCCCCCCAGGTATTGGCAGGCGATGATCACCATCATGAACAGCGTGACAATCCCCAGGCAAAGCCCAATCGCCAGAAAGATGTTGCGGTTTTCGCGGGCGAGCACCAGCGGTAGCCCCAACAACAGCAGCGTGATGTCCAGGACCGGCTGCACGATGCGGCTGTGAATGGTCACGCGCACGTCGGCGCCGAAGTCGAGGCTCGGGTTGCTTAACCCCAGGATCAGTTGCCGCGTGGAGGAGAACTGCCGGAAGCGGTTGCCACCGGTCAACTGCTCGAAGTTCACTTCGCTGGCGACGAAGCACTCATCGGACTTGAGCCAGGCGGCCGATTCCTTCGGTGTGAAGACAATAGTCTCTTTGTTGAATTGCAGCGATGGCTGCGCGGCGAGCCCAGCGGGTTCGGTCACCCCCTTGAGCAGGTACCCGCTGGGGTGATTGGCGTCGGCTGGGCGATAGAAGCCCTCGGCGGCGGCGAGTTGCTTGCCGTAGGTGTCGAGCCCGGGCGGGAGCAGAAAATTCGGCTCGACGATCTTCTGTTCGTTCGCGAAGGTTTGGCGCCCGCGAAAGAAGATGTCGGTCTTCTGATCGTAGCGCGGCTGCAGGTCGCGGCCGGTGTCGCCCAACAGGTCTTTGGCGTCGCGACTCAGGGGGCCGCTGAGTTTTGGGATGACCATCTCGCGATTGAGCGCGGCGAACAGGGCGACCGCCATCGCGGCCACGAGCACGGGGCGCATCACGCGGCCGGTCGAGAGGCCCGCGGCGGCCAGGGCCGTTAGTTCGTTATGTCGTTGAATCCAGGTGACCGTAAACATCGCGGCCACGAGCGCGAGGATGCCGCTCGTGCGATCGAAGAAGAAGATCGAGCGATACGCGTAATACTCGGCCAACAGCGCGAAGACGCCCCCCTGCTTTTCGCCGTAGCGTAAGAACTCGTCGAGATTGCCGAAGGCGTCGAAGACGACATACAGCCCCGTGAGGCTGCAGAAGCAAATCGCCAGCACTTGCAGGAATTGGCGCAGCAGGTAGCGGTCGATGATGCGCATGGCGGGGCGAATGGTAGGTAAGCCCTTGGCGTGGGTCAAGATCGGTCGAATCTTCGCGGTATTTCGCGAGGTAGGCGCGTGGGCCGCAGGCTGGCAGAATGCAAGCAACGGCTTTGATACCACAAACGGGCATACGCGACGTGAACGCGACCATTCGATCGACGATACCCCAAATGGCGCTCCGCGTGCGATCACGGGCGACTGCCCTCGGGCGGCAGTTCGTCGATCTGGTGTTTCCGCCGCGCTGCCTGCTGTGCGAAGTCGAGGAACGTTCGGCCGGCGGGATCGCGCCCTGGTGCGACACTTGCGAAGCCGGGCTGTTGGAAGGGGTCGGCAATTACTGTCCAAGATGCGGCGCGGCAGGGGGCGGAGTGGCGCGAGCTCATGGTACTGGAGTGAGCGAGCCCGCTGCCGAAGGGCCCGATGCGAGCTGCGTTGAGTGCCGCGGCCGGCGCTTTCGCTTCGATCGTGTCGTGCGGCTGGGAAGTTACGAAGGGCTGCTGCGTGACGCCGTGCTGCGAATGAAGCATCCGCGCGACGAACCGTTGACGGACGCCGTGGCCGAGTTGTTCTGGCAGAAGCGCGGCGCAGAGCTCGTGGCGCTGGGCATCGATTTTGTCGTGCCGGTGCCGTTTCATTGGTGGCGGCGGTTGCGACGCGGAACGAGCAGCCCTCAGTTGGTTGCGAGCCGGCTGGCGCGGCGGTTGCGCGTGCCGATGGAAGATCGCATGCTGGTGCGACTGCGAGATACGGAACCGCAAGGAGGGCTGGCGGCCGCCAATCGACGCAAGAATGTACGCGGAGCATTTGCCGTGCGCGGCACGTTTGCTATCGGCGCTCCCGCGGACGATTTTCGTGGTCGGCACGTGCTCGTGGTCGACGACGTGCTCACCTCGGGCGCAACGGCCGATGAAGTTGCGCGCGTGCTCAAACGTGCGGGGGCAACCTGGGTCGGCATGGCAGCCGTCGCCCGCACGCCGGCGCCGCAGTTGATTGGAGCGGCGCGATGAAGCTGCGCATCGCCACCCGCGGAAGTCGCCTGGCGATCTGGCAGGCGGAGCACGTGGCCGCGCTGTTGTCGTTGTCGGCCGCGGTCGAAACCGAATTGGTGCGCGTGACCAGCAGCGGCGACCGCGATCAGACGCGACCGGTCGCGGAGCTCCAGTCGCAAGGGCTGTTCACCAAGGAGATTCAGCAAGCGGTGCTCGATGGCCGCGCCGACATCGCGGTGCATAGCCTCAAGGATCTGCCGACGGAGGAAACACCGGGATTGGTGCTGGCGGCCGTGCCTGAGCGCGAGTCGGTGGTTGATGTGCTTATCAGCCAAGATGGTCGTGGCTGGGCCAAACTGCCGCGCAGCGCGCGGATCGGCACAGGCAGCCGGCGACGCCGCGCACAATTGCTCAATGTGCGCCCCGATTTCGTGATGCTTGAACTGCGTGGCAACGTCGAAACGCGGTTGCAGAAACTGCGAGATGGAAACTACGATGCGATCGTATTGGCCCAGGCAGGGCTGCGGCGCCTCGGACTTGACGACCCCTTTATGCACGAAAAGCTAAACCCGACATTCTTCCAGCCGGCGGTTGGCCAAGGTGCGCTGGGAATCGAAGCCAGGGCAGACGACGTGGAAACTCAAAAACTACTCACGCGGCTCGATCACGCCCCGTCGCGCGCTACCGTCACCGCCGAGCGGTCCATGTTAGCTGCGCTGCGTGGCGGTTGTCTGGCGCCAATCGGGGCTTGGGCGCGGATCGAGAGCGACGGGCAACTGAAACTCGAAGCGGTGGTGTTGAGCTTGGACGGCCGGAAGAAGCTGGCGGCAATCGCCAGCGATTCGCCCGACCAGGCCGTCGCGCTTGGCCAGCGCGTGGCGGCCGACCTTGACCGCCAAGGCGCGGCCAAGCTGATCGCCGCGAGTCGAGACGACTAACTAACAACTAATTTTCCTGCCCGCGACGCCGTCCACCACCCTGGCCGCCGGGGCCGCCGCCAAATCGCGGACGTTCGATCTCGCCAGTGAACTCGGCGCCGAGCAGTTCTTTCCACTTGCCCTGCTGCTCGGTGGTGAGCACGGCGAGGTACTTGTCGGCCTGCGCCTTGCGGAAGGCCTGAAACTTTTCGCGAGCTTCTTCGGGGCTGCCGGCGTCACGCAGGCCACGCATCTCTTCGCGGCCTGCCTCATCGATCGCAGTGACCTTTGCTTTCTGATCGGCCGATAGATCAAGCGCCGTGGCCACGGTCGGATCGCCCAGCGCCGACGGACCGCGCTGCTGCAAGGCGATTTGCTTCAACCGAGCGACCTGCTCGGGCTTGAGGATCTCGGCCAGGCCGGCATCGAGGGCTTTGCGATTCTCTTCCATCTTGGCGCGGCGTTCTTCCTGGCTCAATTCGCGAAAGTTGCCGAACGACTCGCGCTGCTTCTCACCCAGCTCGCGAAGCTTGGTCGCCTGGTCGTCGGCGAGTTGCAGTTCTTTTTTGACCGACTCCTGGCCCAACAGGAACAGTTCCATGCCGAAGCCGCCACCGAACTGGCCACGGCCACGCCCCTGGCCGCCGCCGGGTCGCTGGGCTGACGAGACACTGGGAATCGCCATGGCAACGGCCAACGCCAGGATGAGCAACAGTCGTTTACGCATGGAACTAGCTCCAAACTAGAGGTGTGCGGGCAAGGTCAGGCGATGCCAGATCGCCTGGTGAAATTCTATCGCAGTTCGTCGCGAGCGCCCCCCCGATGCAGTCTGTGGTGAGACAATCGTGACGCTCGCAACAATATGAAACCGCCGCGGGGACCGCGGGTTCCGAGCGCGCCAAGAAAATGTGGTCGGGCCGTCGGGCCAGACGCTCGATTGACGCAAGAATTCCGATTTTGGCACTAGCGCGGGCGGCTGCTAGCGTTTGCGTCCCACGAGTACCACTTCCCAGAGCGAGAAATACATCGTGTCGTCGGCCCAGCGGGGGGCGAAGAGCGGCTCGAGCGCCGGCGGAATCTGCCGCATCATGTCGAGCAAGCGGAGTTTGTCAGCGGCCGACACGCTCTGCCGATCGGCCCAACCCTGAAACTCGAACTCCTTGCTGAGCCGCTCGGTGGCGACAATCTCGAAACCGGCCTGCTCGAAGCGGCCAGCGAGCTGCGACTGCGGATCGACGCGGTAGTGCGACGGATCGCGGAGCTTTTCGTAGGCGTTGTAGTAGTCGGCGGCCGACGGATCGTCGACGGTCACGTTGTCGGTGAAAGCAAGCCAACCGCCAGAGCGGACGACGCGTGCCATTTCACGCGCCGCGACATCGGGACGCGGGAAGTGGTGAAAGGCGAGCCGGCAACTCACCAAGTCAACCGACGCGTCTTCCAGCGGCAGATGCTCGGCATCGGCTCGCAGCAACTCGACGTTCTGCAGGCCGCGCTCGGCCGCGAGCCGGCCCGTGGTCTCGAGCATTTCGCTTGTCAGATCGCTGGCGACGATCGTACTGACGTGCGGCGCCAAGGCGAGCGCCATGTGCCCTGCGCCGGTGGCCACGTCGAGCGCGTGCCAGGTGCGCTGCGGCTTCAACAGAGCCAGCAACCGTTCAAGGCTCTCTCCTTTGGCATGCACGTCACTCGTGGCATAGTCGGCGGCTGCCACGCCGAACTGGCTTTGGACTTTTTGTTTGAGGGATTCGCTCATGGTCACATCGATTCCAAGATTTCGACGACCAACCGATCTGTTAGCCGCGGAGTTTACTCCGCGCGGTAGCGGGCTCGACGCGGCAACTGTACGACGCACGGTTCACAACACCGCACGAGCTAGCGCGCGGGATAAATCCCGCGGCTAACGAGCGGTGTCTTCGTTACGCTGGACGCGCAAACCGCGCGCCAGGTTCGGGCTTTCACGGAATTTCGCAGGCACGACGGGTTTTAGTCGGCGCCGCGTCGTCGGCCAGCGCTTGCTCGCCGGCGGCCAGCAGTTGCTCGATCCGCTCAACATCGTAAACGCAGCCACTCCATACCCCGCCACTGGCCCGCGTGAGCGCGGCCCACAATCGCGTGGCATCGGGAAGGTCGACGTCAGCGCGCAAATCTTCCCGCGGCGCGCGGCGGGCCAGCTCGCGCATCCCCTCTTCGACACCGAACTCGCGCTCGGCCGTGCCGACGAGATTGACGCTCCCGGCCAGGCGGTTGCGATCGACAACAATCTGCACGAGGTCGCCGTCGCGCACTTTGCCGATGGGCCCGCCGGCCAAGGCCTCGGGGCTGACGTGGCCGACACAGGCCCCCGTGCTCACGCCAGAAAAGCGAGCATCGGTGAGGACCGCCACTTGCTTCCCCCACGAGAGGTGCCGCAGCGCGGCAGTGATTTGATAAATTTCTTCCATACCGGAGCCGGCCGGACCGCGGCAGATGAGCACCAGCACGTCGCCGGGGCGCAGTGGTTCGGCATCGCGCCCCTTGATGGCGGCGATCGCATCGCGCTCGCGCAGAAACACTCGGGCAGGCCCCGTCTTGCGATACACGCCGTCGGCGTCGACGACCGACGGATCGATCGACGTGCTCTTGATGACCGAGCCGTCGGGGGCCAGGTTGCCACGCGGAAAACAGACGGTGCTGGTCAGCCCGCGCTCGCGTGCCCTGGCGGGAGACATAATGACGTCGTCGGGGTTCACGCCATCGCGGGCGACGAGCAAGTCGCGCAGCGCCGTACGACGGGGACTGGCCGCCCACCAATCGAGCAGGCGGCCGAGCGGTTCGCCTGTGACCGTCGGAGCGTTAAGATCGAGCAAGCCCAACTCGCGCAAGTGCAACATTACTTCGGGGACACCGCCAGCGAGGAAGACGCGCACGGTCGGATGATTTTGCGGCCCGTTCGGCAGAGCATCGACCAGCCGGGGGACTCGTCGATTCATGTCGGTCCAGTCGTCGATGGTTGGCCGCTTGCGACCGGCCATGAAGGCGATCGCCGGCAGATGCAACAGCAGGTTGGTCGAGCCGCCGAATGCCGCGTGAACGGCCAGCGCGTTGTGAATCGCCGCGTCGGTCACGATGTCGGACGATTTGATTCCGCGGCGATCCATCTCGACCAACGCCAGGGCGCTGCGCCGCGCGGCGTCGAGCCAGACCGGCTGACCCGAGGGGGCCAGCGCCGCATGCGGCAGCGTCAGGCCCAGTGCTTCGGCAACCACTTGCGCGGTGGCCGCGGTTCCTAAGAACTGGCACCCGCCACCGGGCGTGGCGCAAGCGCGGCAGCCCATCGCGGCGGCGTCTTCGAGACTGATTTCACCCGCGACGTAGCGAACGCCGATCGACTGCACTTTGCCGGCGTCTTCGCCCTCAATGGGCGGCAGGGTGACACCACCGGGGACCAAGATGCAGGGCAAGTCGCGCGCGCCGGCCAAGGCCATGAGCATGGCGGGGAGTCCCTTGTCGCAAGTAGCGACGCCTAGCACACCGCGACGCGTCGGCAGCGAGCGGATTAAGCGGCCGAGCACCGTGGCCGCGTCGTTGCGAAAGGGCAAGCTGTCGTACATGCCGCGTGTGCCCTGCGTGCGGCCATCGCAGGGGTCGCTCACATAGGCCGCAAACGGGAGGCCCCCGAGTTGCTTGATCGTGCGGGCCGCTTCGCGCACCAACAGCCCGACCTCCCAGTGGCCAGTGTGATAGCCGAGCGCGATCGGCGAACCGTCTTCAGCCCGCATGCCCCCCTGCGTGCTGAGCAACAGGTACTGCGGGCCGAGCATGGTTTGCACGTCCCAGCCCATGCCGGCGTTTTGCGACATGCCGAACAGGTCGCCGCTGGGGCTGGTGGCCAAGAGCTCGGGCGTCAGCGGCAGCGAACCGGCGGGCCCGGGGGCGCTAGTGTCAATGAGCGAGGCATCGAAGCCGGCGTCTCCCAAGAGCTCGGACAAGGACACTGCGTCGGCTTTGCCATTCATGGGTGTGTTGCTTTGCGGGGGCACGGGCGGATTCGCGATCCAACGTGGAGACTTCGCGTCGTAGAATTGTAACGCCGTCAGGCGTAGGCTGTCAGAAGGAAGTCCGCGGCAGTTTCACCGGTTTGGCGGAGAACGCCATGGAGAGTCCGTTCCCGGGCATGGACCCGTATCTCGAAGACCCCGCCTTCTGGCCGGATTTTCACAAAAGCTTCGTCACCTACTGCAACGACTACATCAACGAGCGATTGCCCGAGCATTACGAAGTATGGATCGACGAGCGGCTGACGGTTCTCGAGCCGATTGCCGACCACTCGGCGACCGTGATTCCCGATGTCACGGTTTCGGGGACGGGCGCGAGAACACCTGGAACACTGCAAACGGCAACCGCCAACACAGCGACACTTGAACCGGTCACCATCCCGCTGCCCACGGTGTTCGAGGATGAGGTTCGCGAGTCATACATCCGCATTGTGCGCCGGCCAGATCGGGAATTGGTAACGGTGATCGAGCTGCTCTCCCCCTCGAACAAATCGGGCGCCGGCCGCGACCTCTATCTCGCCAAGCGAACCGCGCTGATCTATCAGGACGTGAATTTGGTCGAGCTTGATTTGTTGCACACTGGCCAGCGATTACCGCTGGGTCGCTCGCTGCCGGCTGGCGATTACTTCGCGCTTGTAGCCCGCGCCGATCGCCGCCCTCAGTGTGACGTGTACGCCTGGACGCTGCGGCACCGGCTGCCGACGATTCCCATTCCGTTGCGGGCGCCGGATGCCGACATCCCGTTGAATTTGGCCGAACTCGTGGCAAGCACGTTCGAGCGTGGCCGTTACGCCCGATCGCTCAAGTACGGCGAGAATCCCGTGGGCAGTCTGGCTGACGAGGACCTGGCCTGGGTTCGCGATCAGCTATCTGCGCCGCGCGCCGGCTGACGCGGGCGACCTAACCAATAGCGCGCTATGAGCGCCGCCGCGGCGGGGAGCGCGATCGAAGCCGCCAGGGCGACTCCGGTCGTACCGCGTTGCCGTGCGAAATGACCGAAGGCCGCATAGACCAGGGCAATCCCCAGGTTGCTCAAGAAGAGCGCCGGCAGGAACTTTCGCCAAGGCATTTGCGCCAGGCCGAGCGCTAGTACGCTGGCCTCGGCCAACAGTGGTACGCCGCGTGCCAGCACGATGAGAGCGGCGCCGAACCGATCGCCGAGCAGGCTCGCACGATCGATGTCCGCGGCATTGCCGAGCCGCGCCGCCCAGGGGCGACCAAACCGCCTTGCCAGCGCGAACGCCACTACGGCACCAATGCTCAAACCGAACCAGGTGGCCGCGGTCGCCAGCGGGATTCCCAAGCGGTTACCGGCCAGCGTGCTCACGAAGCTCGACGGGACCGGCAGCAACACGTCGATCGCCAGGATCGCCACGACACCGGCCGCGATCGCACCGCGGTTCTGATGCTCTTCGAGCCATGCCTGCAGGTGGCTTTCAATCGCCGGGCCTGCCACGAGAAACGGCACGGCGGGGACCGCTAACGCGATCAAGACCAGCACGATCAGTCGCCGGATACCTGTCACTTGATTCGCCATCGGCCGGCTCGCTTGCCCCGCACAGAAAAGCCCATCATGGCAGCCGGCTGGCGGCCCCGCTACGATAGGCGGCTACCGACGCCCACCAGCCCACACGGGAGATACCAACCATGCCGCGCTGCGTCTCGATTCGATTGTTGTTGCTCGCCCTGGCCGCGCTGACGGCGGCGCGTGCTTCGTTGGCGGCCGAGTTCACGCTCGAGCAAACCGATCGCGGCGTGACGGTCAAGCTCGACGGCCAGCCGTTCACCGAGTACCTCACGAAGTCAGGCCCCAAACCAATTCTGTGGCCAATCATCGGGCCAACCGGTAAGCCGATGACCCGCGCGTATCCCATGGAGAAAATCGCCGGAGAGAAGCAAGACCATCCGCACCATCGTTCGCTCTGGTTCACGCACGGCGAAGTGAATGGCATCGACTTCTGGTCGGAAGGAGACGGGCGCGGCACCTCGATCCATCGCGAATACCGCAAGGTCGAGGGGGGAGCGAAGGGAACGATCGCCGTGGCCGTCGATTGGCTCGGCCCCGATGGCAAGCGAGTGCTCGAAGACGAGCGTGTGTACACCTTCTCGACGCTCGGCGAGTCGCGCGTGATCGACTTTGACATCACGCTCAAAGCCACAGACGGGCCGGTCAAATTCGGCGACACCAAGGAAGGAACCTTCGGCGTCCGCGTGCCGACCGCGCTCGATTCGGAGCGCCGTGGGCAGGGGGAAATCGTAAACGCCGAAGGAGAAGCCAGCCGCTCGGGGAGCCCCGTCTACGCTGGCTGGGGCAAGCCGGCCCCGTGGGTCGATTACCACGGCACGCTTGATGGCGAGGTCGTGGGCATCGCGATCCTAAATCATCCCAAGAGTGCGCGATTTCCGACGCGCTGGCACGTGCGACCCTACGGATTGTTTGCGGCCAATCCCTTCGGACTGAAGGACTTTCCCAAGGTCGAGGGAAGCGGCGGCGAACTGACACTCGCGGCCGGCGAGTCCCTCTTGTTGCGCTATCGCGTGATTCTGCACAAAGGTAACGCGACTGACGCGGAGATCTCGAAGCAATTCAGCGAGTACGCCGCCGAATCGCCGTAACTGCGCGACCGCGCGACAACTGCGTCGGGCAGAGGATTGCACTCGCGCCCGCGCTCACAAGGCTGGCACTTCGCTTTGGCAAGGCGACTCATCAGCGCTTGTCCAAGGGAGTGCTTAACGCGCCATTCATATTCTCTAAATACCGGATTCGATTCAAAGCTATCATTCTGCCGATATCCCCCACTAGCAGCAGTCAACGCAGACAACCGTGTTTGCGAAGATGCCGCTGCTAGGCAGGGTTTTTCAGGCGGAACGCGGATCTCGGAAGGCGCGGGGCCCTCGACAAAAGGAATTGCCGAGCCGGCCGTCTTGACAAACCACTGAACATACATACATTCATTTGTTATCCAGATTCATACAGGGAGGTCTTCAATGCTCGTGCTTTCTCGACGGGAGAGTCAGTGTATTAAGCTGGGCGACGAGATCGTGGTAACCGTCGTCCGGTTGTCTGGAGATAAAGTGCGGTTGGGAATTCAGGCCCCAGCCGACATGGTGGTGCTG
Source organism: uncultured Planctomycetaceae bacterium (assembly GCA_964495375.1). GTDB lineage: Bacteria > Planctomycetota > Planctomycetia > Pirellulales > JAEUIK01 > JAIESQ01. The sequence goes on from CAZBWM010000038.1 coordinate 30,179, forward strand.
CGGGGTGAGTTGGAGCCATTTACCAGTGTGGTGGGAGCGACCGGTATCGCCCCGGCCGACAGTCCGTCCCCCATTCCGTCCTAGTTCGGCTGGAAGTCACCCGAGGACTCTTCGACGGTCGGCTTTTACGCGGACGTCGCGAGTGAACACGTATGAACAACCGGAGCGCGTCGCGGCCCCTTGCCAGGTGGGTCGCGAGGCGCTCCGGGTTTCTGGGGCAACCGGGTTTCTGGGGCAACAATACCGGGATTCCCCGGCGCGGCATCGCTAAATTGCCACTTCCATCAGCGTAAGTCGATTCAGGGTCAATGGATGCGCCGCCCGTGGTGGGCCCAAACCTTTGACATCAGCTAGCGGCGTGGCTATTCTCTTCGCAATTGAACCCGCCTACCTCGGTTGCGACGCCTGCCCCTGGGGCGTCCCGCCTGAACAACAACATGGCCCGGCCAGCGCAGCGCTGCGGAGGAATCCGCGACGCGGTCACCCACCTGCCGGAGCGAAGTGATTGGCTACGGTAATAAGTTTGCCGTCGGCCAGCGCACGATGCGCAGCGCTCTGAAGTAAACAAAGCGCCGCACGCTGAATTCAACCAGTCAAGTCGTCCAGTGAATCGGTCCCCGCGCGGCGTTGGTCCTGCGCGAACAGGAAACCGCATCAAGAGTTGCCCCAATCTTTGCTGAAGGAGAGTCTGGCATGTTCCTTCGACGACAATCGACCTTGGCCCCGGCCCGATCGGCCTGCACTGGCCCCGTCGGAGCGCCGACGCTTGGCCGCCGAAATTTTCTCACCGTGGGTGCCGTGGCCGGTGTTGGTCTGACCCTGGCCGATGTCTTGCAGCTTGAGCACGCTCGCGCCGAGCAAAAGCACTACGACAACATCGAGGCCAAGGCCAAGAGCGTCATTCACATCTTTCTACCGGGTGGTATCGCCCATCAAGAAACGTTCGATCCCAAGCCGTATGCTCCGATCGAATTCCGTGGCGAGCTGGGCGTCTCGCAGACGAACATCCCTGGCGAGGTTTTCTGCGAAACGCTGCCGCAGACTTCACAATTTGCCGATCGCCTGACGGTGATTCGCTCGATGACGCACGGCGAAGCGGCTCACGAGCGCGGCACGCACAACATGTTCACTGGTTACAAGCCGAGCCCCGCGCTCGTCTTCCCCAGCATGGGGAGCGTGGTCAGCCACGAGTATGGCCCGCGCAACAACTTGCCGCCGTATGTCTGCATTCCAGGCGTACCAAACGAATTCGCCAGCACGGGCTATCTCAGTTCGTCGTTCGCTCCCTTTAGCTTGGGGGCCGATCCGGCGGCGGCGGGCTTCCGCGTGCAGGATTTGAATTTGCCTAACGGCGTTGATGAAACGCGTTTCGGTCGCCGCCGCACCGCTCTCGAAGCGGTCAACTCGTATTTCGCCGCCAAGGAGAAGTCGGACACACTCAAGGCGATGGACACGTTCTACGATCGGGCCTACAGCCTGATCAGCTCACAAGAGGCCCGCGAGGCGTTCAATATCGACGCCGAACCGGCCGCGATCCGCGACGAGTATGGTCGCAACGAAGCGGGACAGCGCATGCTCATGGCGCGTCGTCTGGTGGCCGCGGGCGTGCGATTTGTGTCCCTCACTTATTCTGGCTGGGACATGCACACGGGCATTGCCGCGGGCATGCGCAGCCAGATGCCGGCGTTCGATCAGGCCTTCGCCACGTTGATCCGCGATCTGGAACGAACCGGCCTGCTGAACGAGACGCTAGTCATGGTGTCGAGCGAGTTCGGTCGCACGCCAAAGATCAACCGCGACGCGGGCCGCGATCACTGGCCCAAGGTGTTCAGCGTGGTCTTGGCCGGCGGCGGCTTGAAGCGCGGCCTGATCCACGGCACCTCGAACGCCACGGCCAGCGAGCCCGATCGAGACCCGGTGCTGCCCGCCGACCTGGCAACCACGATCTACCACCAGTTGGGCATCGTCGCCGACAAGGAGCTGATGGCGCCGGGCGATCGGCCGATCGAGATTGTCGACGGCGGCAAGCTGCTTAACACGCTGATTGCGTAACTGCCAATGATTCGCGGCGCGACGAAGCGCGGTGCGATTGCGCCCAGATCAAAAGTCGCCACGGAGGTTGCGACGCGGAATATCAGTGACACCCGGTGGATCGGACGCCGCCGGGGAGTTCCTAGCCCCGATCGAATTGCAACGGGTAAGGCATCTCCCCATGCGCGGACAACCAAGTCATCGGCAAAACTCCAAACGTGGCCTTTGGGCCACGGCGTCACTGACGGCCTGCATATTGGCGGTCACGTGCCTGGCACCGTCGCTGGCCCTGGCCTCGAATCCGTCAGTCGGTCTGCCGACCCCTTGGGGCGGGCAGCGCGGCACCGAGCTCGACGTCGTCTTCCCCGGTGGCGCCTTGGCCGACGCCCAGGCCATCTACTTCTACGAACCGGGCATTGAGACCAAGTCGCTCGAGCTGGTCGGCGATAACCAGGTCAAAGCGCGATTGGCCATCTCGCCCGACTGCCGCTTGGGGATTCACGACTTTCGCATTCGCACAGCCGGCGGCATCACCAACTTGCGCACGTTTCATGTCGGCGCCATGCCCGAAGCGAGCGAGGCTGAGCCCAATAGCGACTTCGCTCAGCCGCAAGCGATCACGCTGAACACGACCATCAACGGCGTCATCGAAAATGAGGACGTCGATTACTTTGTCGTCGAGGCCAAGCAAGGGACGCGGCTGTCGGCCGAAATCGAAGGACTGCGTTTGGGCAATACCTTCTTCGATCCCTATGTTGCCATCATGAACGAAGGGCGCTTTGAGCTGGTCAGTTCCGACGACGCCCCGCTCGTCTGGCAAGACGGTGTGGTTTCGATCGTCGCTCCGGCGGACGGCAAGTACATTTTCCAGGTTCGCGAGAGCGCGTTCGGTGGTTCGGGAGCTTGCCAGTATCGGCTGCACGTTGGCACGTATCCGCGTCCCACCGCGGTGCTACCGGCTGGCGGTCGCCGCGGCACCGATCTCGAAGTGCGTTACCTCGGCGACGTGCTGGGCGAGAAAGTGGAACGTACGACGCTGCCCGCCGAGTTGCAGCCCGCGTCTTTTGGATTGTTCGCTCGCGACGATCAGGGAATTGCCCCGTCGAGCAATGTGTTCCGCGTCACCGATCTCGACAACGTGATGGAAGTCGAGCCGAACAACGGTCTGGCCGAAGCCACGGCTGCGACGGCCCCCATCGCCTTGAATGGCATCATCGGCACGCCGGGCGATGTCGATTGCTTCAAGTTCATTTGCAAAGCCAATGAGGTCTATGACATTCAGGTTTATGCCCGCACGTTGCGTTCGCCGCTCGACGCGGTGTTGACGGTACTGAATTCCGACGGGGGTGGCGTGGTGGCCAACGACGACAATGGCGGCCCCGATAGCTACGTGCGCTTTCAGGCTCCAGCCGATGGCGAATACACGATCCACCTGCGCGACCACTTGAGCAAAGGTGGCCCCGACTACGTCTACCGTGTCGAGATCGTGCCGGTCAAAGCGACGCTCACGATGAGCCTGCCTGAGCAATCGCAATTTGTCGACATCGTCGCGCCAGTGCCGCGAGGCAATCGCATGGCGATTCTCGTGGCTGGCAATCGAGCGAACTTCGGCGGAGATCTGGCGGTCGAACTGAAAGGGCTGCCCGCTGGCGTCACGTTTGAAACGGTGCCGATGCCGGCGAATCACACGACGGTGCCGGTGCTATTGACCGCCGCGGCCGATGCCCCGCTGGGCGGCGCGCTCGTCGATGTGTATGGGCGTTGGAACGACCCGAATCAGAATGTCGAGGGGCACCTCGTTCAACAGACGTCGCTGGTGCGCGGTCAGAACAACATTCACGTTTGGGATCGCGTCACGAACAGCCTGGCCACCGCGGTGACCGATGAAGTCCCCTTCTCGGTCGAGATCGTCGAACCGCAAGTACCGCTCGTGCGAGGCGGCGTGATGAATCTCAAAGTGCGAGCGACGCGCAAGGAAGGCTTCACCGCCCCGATTGCCGTCCGGCTGCTCTACAACCCCGGCGACGTCGGCTCGAGCGGCGGTATCGCCATCGCCGAAGGGCAGACCGAGGCGCTCATTCCGATGAACGCCGGTGGCGGCGCCGAGCTGCGCACCTTCAAGATTGCTGTGCTGGCGGACGCCGGCACACCGAAAGGCCCGGTGCAGGTCTCCTCGCAGTTGGCCAACCTGACGATCTCTGAGCCGTACGTCTCGCTGGCTTTTCAGGCTGCGGCCGTCGAACAGGCCAAAGAGACCGACGTGGTGATCAACGTCTCGAAGCAGATCGACTGGGAAGGTCCAGCCACGGTCGAGCTCCTGGGTCTGCCGCACGAAGTCACCACTGAGCCGAAGGAAATCACCAAGGACTCGACCGAGGTGGTCTTCCATGTGAAGACGACCGCGAACTCGCCGGCCGGCAAGCACCCGACGCTGTTGGCGCGCGTCACGATCACCATCAACGGCGAACCGATCACGCACATGATCGGTGGCGGCGAATTGCGAATCGACACACCGCTGCCCGCGGCGGCCGCCCCAGCGCCGACACCGATGCCCGAGGCTGCCCCGATGCCAGAGAAACCGCCCGAGAAGCGGCTCACGCGGCTGGAGCAACTGCGGCTCGATCGCGAGAACGCGAAGAAGGCGAGAGCGGCCGCGCCCGCCGAGCCCGCGGCGGCGGCCGAAGGAACGCCCCCTGCCGCAACTCCGGCGCCTGCGGCCGAAGCCCCCGCCCCGGCGGCTGAAGCACCGGCGCCCGCGCCACCGGCCGAGGGGACACCCCCCGCATCAGGCAATTGATCGAGAGAGTTTCTACGTTTCTGGCAGAACGAAATGAACGAACACGAGCGTGCGAGGCACGCCCTATGAATACTAATAAGGTCTCCATCATGATTTGTTCGGCATCGAGTTACGCGGCAACCTGGCGGCGTCTCGCGATTGCAACGCTATGCGGAACGGCGACGTTGCTCGCAACAACGATCGTGCGCGCCGACGACGCGCCCGCAGCAAGCGATTCGACCGCGGCCGCTTCACCAGCAGCAGAACCAGTCGCCGTTGCGGACGCTTCGCCGGCCCCCGCTCCTCCGGCTGCGGACGCTCAACCGGCCGCGGCCGACGCGGCGACACCAGCACCTCCGGCAATCGTCAAGATCGAAGTCTTTCCGCCAGACGTTCACCTGAACACGCGTCGCGATCGACAGTCGCTGGTAGTTGTCGCGACGCGGGCCGACGACGTCACGCTCGACATCACGGCCGGCGCCAGGTGGACAGTTGCCAACCCCGCGCTTGCGAAGCTCGACGGGCACACGCTTTATCCGGTTGCCGATGGTACGACAGAGCTTGTCGTGGAACATGCCGGCCACATGGTCAAAGTGCCCGTGACCGTGGTCGCGGCAGCCGACGACCGACCGATCAGCTTCAAGCTCGATGTGATGCCGGTCTTCATGCGAGCAGGCTGCAACACGGGGAGTTGCCACGGCGCGGCGCGCGGCAAGGACGGCTTCATGCTCTCGCTCTTCGGCTACGATCCGGACGGCGATCATCACCGCTTGACGCACGAGATCAGCACGCGACGCATTAACCTCGCCGTGCCGAATGAGAGCCTGCTGTTCGAGAAATCGGTGGGCGCGGTGCCTCACACAGGCGGCAAGCGCTTCGAGCCGGAGAGCGAATACGGGGAAACGCTCCGCCGCTGGCTGGACGCGGGCTCGCCGAACGACGCGGGCGCCGTGCCGGCCGTCGTTGAGGTCGAGTTGTTTCCGCGCACCATCGTGCTCGAAGGAGCAGGCGCCACGCAGCAATTTGTCGCCCGGGCGAAGTACGCCGACGGCACCGATCGCGACGTCACGAGCCTGGCGGTCTTTTTGTCAAACAACGACAACTCGGCCACGATCAGCGCCGATGGCCTGGTGACGGCCGGCGCCCGCGGCGAGGCGTTCGTGATGGCCCGCTTTTCGACGCACACGGTCGGCAGCCAGGTGTTGGCGCTTCCGGCCGATCTGCATTACGAGGCGCCCACGACGCCGCCGACGAACTATGTCGACGAGTTGGTGAACAAGAAACTGCAGAAGATCCGTTTGCTTCCCAGCGGTATTTGCAGCGACGAAGTGTTTTTGCGGCGAGTGACGCTCGACATCACCGGGCTGTTGCCGACTACGGAAGAATACACCCAGTTCGTGGCCGACACCGATCCGGCCAAGCGCGCCAAGCTCGTCGATCGGTTGCTGGAGCGCAAAGAGTTCTCCGAAATCTGGGCCATGAAGTGGGCCGAGCTGTTGATGATCCGCACCACGCAGATCGTCAGCAACAAGGCGGCGTTTCTGTACTACAACTGGCTCACCAGCCAGATTTCGAACAATGTGCCTTTGAACAAGATGGTGCAGGACATGCTCTGCGCCACGGGCGGTACGTTCAAGAATCCGCAAACGAACTTTTACCAGGTCGAACCCGACACGCTGAAGCTCGCTGAGAACGTCGCCCAGGTGTTCATGGGCATTCGCACACAGTGCGCACAGTGCCACAACCATCCGTTCGATCGCTGGACGATGGACGATTACTACAGCTTCGCCGCGTTTTTCTCGCAAGTGGGCCGCAAAACCGGCGAAGACTATCGCGAGACGATTGTCTTTAACACGTTCGGTGGTGAGGTCACGCATCCGGTCGGCGGCCGAGCGATGCCGCCGAAGTTCTTGGGTGGCGCCACGCCCGACGTCAATGGCAAGGATCGCCGCGAGGTGCTCGCCGGTTGGTTGGCTTCGCCCGAGAATCCGTACTTCGCCACGAGCATTGCCAATCGCGTCTGGGCGCATTTCTTCGGCACGGGCGTGGTCGATCCGATCGATGACATCCGCGTGAGCAACCCGGCCAGCAATCCGGAACTGTTCCAGGCGCTAGGGGACAAATTCACCAGCTACAATTACGACTTCAAGCAACTGGTGCGCGACATTTGCAACTCGCAGGCGTATCAGCGATCGACCGAACGCAATGAGAGCAACGTCACGGATGAGAAGAATTTCGCCCACGCCAATCTGCGGCGGATTCGCTCGGAGAATCTGCTCGACTGCATCAGTCAGGTGACTGAAACGAAAGACAAGTTCGGCGGCTTGCCTCTGGGCGCTCGGGCAACGCAAATCGCCGATGGTGGAACGAGCACTTACTTTCTCACCACGTTCGGCCGCGCCCCGCGGCAAACCGTTTGCTCATGCGACGTGAAGACCGATCCCACGTTGTCGCAAGCGTTGCACCTGCTTAATGGTGAGACGGTGCAAGAGAAGATCCGCGCCGGCGGGGTGCTCAAGCGACTGACCGACGCTGGCCAGACCCCGGCCCAAGTAATCGAAGAGATTTACGTGCGCTGCCTCTCGCGCAAGCCGACCGCTGAGGAGACCGAAAAGCTCGTGGCCTTGGTCGGCCAGGCGCCCGATGCCGCGCAGGGGCTCGAAGACGTGTACTGGGCGGTGCTGAACTCACGCGAGTTTTTGTTCAATCACTAAGGTGCTGCATTGAGACGCGTCGCCGCGCTGTGAAGCTGCGACCCTTCCAAGAGCGACAACAGGACGAATCAACTTATGAACGTGCGAACGTTCACTCGCTATTTCGGATGTGCGGCCGCCATCGGGCTGGCGTGCCTGGCGCCGTGTGCCCAAGCGGAAGATGCCCCGACCGACGCGGCGGCCGCCAAGATCACTTACGACGATCATGTGCGGCCGATCTTGCGCGAGCATTGCTTCTCGTGCCATCGGCAGGACAGTGCCAAGAGCGATCTGGCGCTCGATAGCTACGCGGCGGTGATGCGCGGTGGTGCCGGCGGCGAAGTCGTCCTCTCCGGCGATCTCGAAAGTTCGCGGCTCTGGATGCTGGTCTCGCATCAAGAAGAGCCGAAGATGCCCCCCATGCAAGATAAGCTGGCCGACGCCAAGCTCGAGACAATCAAAGGTTGGATTCTCGGCGGCAGCTTGGAAAACTCTGGCTCGAAGGCCAAAGTTTCGAACAAGCCGAAGCTGAAGATGGCCTCGACGAGTGGCTCGGCGCGCCCCGAGGGACCGCCCCCGATGCCTGAGGGGCTCTCGCGGCAGCCGGTTGTTTACTCGCCGAAGACGCGCGCGATCACGGCGCTCGCCTCCAGTCCTTGGGCGCCGCTGGTGGCAGTCGCCGGGCACAAGCAGATTTCGCTCTACAACACCGATAGCGGCGACTTACTGGGCATTTTGCCTTACCCCGAAGGGGTGCCGCATGTGCTGCGGTTCAGCCGCGATGGCAGCCTGCTGTTGGCCGGCGGCGGTCGCGGCGGCCAGTCGGGGCGCGTGATCGTGTTTGACGTCAAGACGGGCGAGCGCGCGATTGAGGTCGGCGAAGAAGTTGACGTCGTGCTGGCGGCCGACATCAACGACGATCACAGCCGGATCGCCCTGGGTGGGCCGGGCCGTGTGGTGCGTATCTTCGACACGGCCGACGGCAAGCTGCTGCACGAAATTCGCAAACACAACGACTGGATCTATGCCATCGAGTTCAGCCCCGACGGCGTGCTGCTGGCCACGGGCGACCGCGGCGGCGATCTCTATGTTTGGGAAGCCGAGACCGCCCGCGAGTATCAGAACCTCAAAGCGCACACTGGCGCGGTGAACGACGTCAGTTGGCGGCTCGACTCGAACGTGCTGGCCAGTTGTGGCGAGGACGGCACAATCCGCCTGTGGGAGATGGAGGCTGGCCAACAGGTCAAGAACTGGGGCGCGCACGGCGGTGGTTGTGCCTCGGTCAAGTTCACGCACGATGGGCGGCTCGTTTCGGCCGGACGGGATCGCCAGGTGCGCAGTTGGGATGCCGCGGGCGCCGCCCAAGTCGCGTTCGAAGCCTTCCCTGACGTGGCGCTGCGGGCCGTCTTCTCGCACGATGGCGCTCGCGTAATCGGTGGCGACTGGACCGGGCAGGTGCGTATGTGGAACGGGGCTGATGGTGCAGCGCTCGCGATGCTGGCCATGAATCCGCCGACTTTGGATGTCGCGGCCGCCACTGCGGCAACCGCGGCCGCCGAAGCGCAATCGGCTGCCGCCACGGCCGCCGCGGCGCTAGAGAATGCCAAGCAGGCACTCGCCCAGAAAATTGCCGCGGCAAAGACCGCCGGTGACCAACTCGCCGCCGCCCAGGCAGCGCTGACCGCCGCGGAAGCCGCCCTCAAGGCGGTGCAGGCCGAGCAAACCGCCGCCGAACAACAGACCACCGCAGCCGAGCAAGCCGCCGCAGCCGCACAGGCGGCCGCCGCCAAAGCAGCCGAAAAAGCCGCCGCCGCTAAGGCCGAAGCCGACAAGGCAGCCGCCGCGGCTTCAGCCCAGGCCAATTCCGGCTCGTAGTGGCGGCTCACAGCGATCGGGTAGCACTCGTTGCAGTTGCTCGCCCGCGTCTCAGATTGTTGCGCCACTTCGGCTCGCCGGGGTAGTTCCCGCGCGCCGGTTTCTGCGGTACCTTCAGTGCCACTTGTCGCGCTCACACGGATCAAGACGCTACAATCGCGCGTCGATAACAAGAATCCGCCGCGCGTCGATTCGCCATCACCCGTACCGCGTGCCGCGGAGACCGCCCAACCATGGCCGAGATCGTTTCCGACCGCTTCGAATCTGCCAGCGCGGGATCAACCAAGATCACGCGTGGTCAGTGGCTTACGCTGATCGCCGCGTTTTTGGGCTGGATGTTCGACGGCATGGAGATGGGCATCTTCCCGATCATCGGTCGGCCCGCGCTGCAATCGCTGCTAGGGAGTACCGCAACCGAAGGGCTCGTCGGTGAGTGGTTCGGATTCATCACGGCCGTATTCTTGGTCGGTGCAGCGCTCGGCGGCGTGTTATTCGGCTGGCTGGGGGACCGTATCGGCCGCGTTCACGCCATGACGGTGAGTGTGCTGGTCTACTCGCTGTTTACCGGCGCCAGTTACTTTGCCGAAACACCCTGGCACCTGGCCAACTTGCGATTTCTGGCGGCGCTAGGCATGGGGGGCGAATGGGCCCTCGGCGTGGCGCTGGTGATGGAGTCGTGGCCCGGCATCGCCCGGCCGGTGCTGGCCGGCATCATCGGCGCCGCTTCGAACGTGGGCTTTCTGATCATTGGCATCATCACTTACTTCTACAAGGTGGATCCCACGCAATGGCGCTGGGTGATGCTGGTAGGGGCGACTCCGGCGGCGCTGACGTTTTTCATTCGCATCTTCGTCCCCGAGTCGGAGCGTTGGAAAACGGCGGCCGCTGTGCGCACGCAATCCCCCTTGGCCGAAGTCTTCAGCGGCCGGCAACTCAAGACGACGCTGTTGGCGATCGCCTTTGGCTCGATCGCGCTGGTAGGCACCTGGGGTTCGGTCCAATGGATTCCCTCGTGGATCGATAAAATCGCCGTCGACCAGCCAAGCGCGAAATCGCTGGCCAGCATTTTGTCGTCGGCCGGCGCGGTGCTGGGGAGCTTTCTGGGCGCCGCGATCGGTGTGCGGATCGGCCGCCGCGCGGTTTACTTTGGATTGTGCTTATCGTCGCTGTTGGTTTGCGGCTACTTGTTCCGCGCGATGGACGAGTTCAACGCCTCGATGCTGCTGATGATCGGGCTGGCCGGTTTTACGACCGCGGCCTTCTATGGCTGGTTACCGCTTTATCTGCCCGAGTTGTTCCCGACACGGATGCGCGCAACCGGGCAAGGTCTGGCCTTCAATTTCGGCCGCATCGTGGCGGCATTCGCCAGCTTACAGACTGGTGAGCTCGTGAAGCGCTTCGATGGCAGCATCGCGGAGGCGGCGGCGGCAACGAGCCTGGTGTATGCGCTGGGGCTGGTGCTGATCTGGTTCGCACCCGAAACGCGCGGTCAGCCGCTCCCTGAGTAAGCGTTCGCGCCAGGAGAACCCGAACGCGAGCCTGACCTGAATCGCAATACGTCGGATAGCGCCGCGTGATCAGCTATCAAGCGTCGTGCTAGCAGGTGAGCGGCATTCATCCTCCGGTGGCGGTCGCAAATCGATCAGCCATTTTGTTGTCAGATCGTAGCACTTGGGCTACAACAGGTCTCGGATCGGCAGGCGTTGCACGAGAGGCGGCTCGCGACGCTCAGCAGTAGCGCGTAAGCCAGGCGATGCCGATCACCAACCGTCCCGTTAGAGCGCACGACCGGCAAGCGCCGGTTGCCTGGCCAGGGATTCGTCCAGGAGTCTCGTGAGGAAAGGAGTTCCTATCATGCTTGTCCTTTCGCGCCGTCAGAACGAGAGCATCGTCTTCGCGAATCTCAACATTCGGGTCGAAGTGCTCAAGCTGGCCGGCAACAGCGTGCGATTGGGCGTCGACGCTCCGGCCCACGTCCAGGTATTGCGTGAAGAAATCGCTCAGCGCGCCGACGCGATCAGCGCCGCGCAACCGAAACTGCAACACGAATTGCGAAACCGCTTCAATTGCGCCACACTCGCTCTGCACTTGCTGGAGCGACAGCTACGGGCCAATCAACATGCCGAGGCCGATCGCACGCTGAAGAGCGCGCTGGCCGAATTGGCCAACCTCGAAGCGCTGTTGGCGGACAACTCGCTCGCCAGCACCACTTCACCCGAACGCGTCTCACCGCGCCTCTCGGCATCGCCCACACGTCCTCGGCGGCGCGCCTTGCTGGTGGAGGACGACGACAACGAGCGCGAACTGTTCGCTGGCTTCTTGCGCATGAGCGGGTTCGATGTCGACGTCGCCGCCGATGGGGTCAGCGCCCTCGAGTTCCTGGAGCGCGGCGCTCGGCCCGACCTGGTGATTCTCGACATGCACATGCCGCGGATGGATGGTCGGGCGACGTTGTTCGCGATTCGCGACAATCCGACGCTGGCGGGCCTGAAGGTCTTTGCCGTTAGTGGCGCCGCGCGCGAATCGTGGTGCCCTGACTCGAACGACCGCCGCGTCGATCGCTGGTTTTCCAAGCCGCTTAATCCGCTGGAATTCGTCGATCAGCTTGACGTCGAGTTGGCAAGCGCCGTGGCCTGAGGCTCGTTCGCCAAGGCCCGGCCATCGACTGACTTCACAATTCGCTCGGCAACGTTGGCGGCGATGTTCGCAACGGAGATCGCAGGCACTGCGGGCCGCTCATCTGTTAATTATCAGCGGACGGCAATAGCGTCACCAGCAGCCGGGCCAGCTCTTCGGGCTTCAGCGGCTTGGTCAGGTGCGCGTTGAAACCGGCCGCGAGCGCCGCCTGGCGATCGTCGCTACGGCCGTAGCCGGTAAGCGCGATCATCACGAGCCGCGAATCGCCCAATTCGTGGCGGACGCGTTTCGCCAGTTCATATCCGCTGACGATTGGCAGGCCGATATCGACAATCGCCACGTCGGGCCGCCGCGTGCGAATCGCCTCCCACCCTTGCTGACCGTCGTCGGCCACGGTCACGCGATAGCCATCGAGCTTGAGCAGGGCTTCGAGCATCGCGCGGCTGTCGAGATTGTCCTCGACGATCAAGATGTGAGCATCGGGCCGGGCCTTGCCGGGAGCAGCGGGCGCCGGCGCCGCGACCTGGCTCGGGGCAGCCAGTGGCAAGCGGACGACAAACTCACTCCCTTGCCCTAGGCCCGCGCTCTGCGCGGTAACGCTGCCGTGGTGCAGCTCGACGAGCGTCTTGACCAGCGTCAAGCCGATCCCCATCCCGCCGTTGGCCCGATCCAGCGTTTCATCCGACTGCACGAACAAGTCGAAGATCTTTTCGAGCAATTCGGGGGAAATGCCGCGCCCGTTGTCCGCCATGCGGATGATGGCCTCGTCGTCCTCCTTGTTCACGCAATAGCGGATGACTCCCCCCGTGGGCGTGTACTTGGCGGCGTTGGCCAACAAGTTGATCTGAATTTGCAGCAGCCGCGCCGCGTCCCCCTCGACGAGGATCGGCCCCGGCGAAACAGATACTTCGAGCTTGTGCTCGCGCGACTTCATCAGCGGGGCGACCGACTGCACGACGTCGTCGACCAGGTTCTTCAGGTCGAGTATGTCGCGGCGAACCTCGATCTTGCCTTGCGTGACACGAGCGACGTCCAACAAGTCGTCGAGCAGTCGCGCCACTTGCAACGATTGCCGTTGCACGATCTGGCAGGCCGCGGCGACGGGAGCGGGGAGCGTCGAGACTCCCTGTGCTTCGATCAAGTACGAGGCGTTGAGAATGGCGCCCAACGGATTCCTCAGCTCGTGCGACAGCATTGCTAGAAACTGATCGCGACGCACCAGCGACGCGCGCACTTCCTCCTCGGCGCGCTTACGGTCGGTGATGTCCTTGGCAATGCTGGCGATCGCGACGGGTCGGTTATCCGAATCGGTCAAGAGCGACAAGGTGAGCAGAATCGGCCGCGCTTCACCCGACTTCGACAGCCGGCAGGTTTCCACGTTCCGGACACGTGATTTCTCCAGACAGCGTTGTCGCAGCTCTTGGGAGCGAGTTCGCTCCGACGCGGGAACTAGTCTGTCGAAAGGCCCGCCCAACAGCTCGTCACGGCTCCAGCCATAGGCTCGTTCGGCTTCGGCGTTGAGGTCTAGGATTCTCCCCTTGAGATCTTCGATCAGAATGGGATCGGCGCCGTCGCGAAACACTTTCGACATCAGGCGCAATTCCTGTTCGGCGGTCACCAACCGGGATATGTCGATGAGTGTCAGCACAACCCCCTCGATGGCGCCCCGCGATCGGTAAGGCAGGATGCGCAGAAAAAACGGCTTATCGTCGCGATCCTGCACGTGCACTTCGATCGGCACACCCGTCGAGAGGACTTGCGTCAAGTCGGCGACGAGCTCCGGTCGTTCGATGCGCGGCGCAAAACTCTCGATATGCCGACCAATGTCGGAAGGCAGCAGATGGAATGCCCGTCCGACCTGCGGTGTAAATTTGCGAATGCAGAGCTCGCGATCGAGAAAGATGACGCCGACGTCGGTGCTGAACAGCAAGTTGTCCATGTCGGCAGTCAGTTCTGTCAGCTCGACAATCTTCTTCTGGTACTCGGCGTTGACGGTATACAGCTCCTCATTGACGCTGTGCAGCTCTTCGTTGGTGCTTTGCAGCTCCTCGTTCGACGCCACCAGCTCCTCGTTCGTGGCTTGCAACTCCTCATTGCTGGTCTCCATCTCCTCGACCATCGACTGCAGATTCTCTTTCGTCAGCCGCAGCTCGGCTTCGAGAGCATCGAGCTGATCGTCCGAGGCGTGCCCTCGATGAAACTCCCCGTCGTGCTCAGCGAGCGCGGGCACGGCCGGCGTGACAGGCTCAAGCGTCAGGAGAAAGAACGTCGCGCGTCGCTGGGCATCGACCAACGGCTTGATCGAGAGCTTTAACGACTGCGTGCCGCGTGGATCGCGCACCTCCACGCGGTTGAGTGTCACAGCGGTATCCCCCTTGGTAGCCTGCTGGAGGGCCGTGGAAACGGGCAACCGCAAGTCGTGGTGCAGCAATTCGAAAATGTCGGTCGAGACACGCCCATCGCGCATGTGCAGGTACTGAGCCGCTCCACCAAATGACTGGACGAGCTCGCGGTCGTCGTTGATCAGCAGGCTGGGGGGAGCGAAATCGGCCAATAGCGCGTCGTACGCGCGCAGCACCAGTTGATCGGGCGCCCGCCGATTGGGGGCGAGCATGGCGGCGCGCCGTTCCACGTCGTTGGTGGAGGCACCGGCGACGAGCGGCAATCGCATCTCCGTGTTTAGGCGGCGATCGCGACGCTTGCTGTAAACGCGCCATCGCTCGTCGATGGCGTCGAACTCGTCGGCCAATTCACCGGGCGATTCGCTCGGACCCAGCAGCAACACGCCGCCGACGTGCAAGGCAAAATGAAACAGGGCCAGGGCCTTCTTTTGCGCCAGTGGTTCCAGATAGATTAGCAGGTTGCGGCACGTGACCAAGTCGAGCTTCGTAAAGGGGGCGTCACGAATGATGTTGTGCGGGGCAAACACCACCATCTGTCGCAACTCTTGCGAAACCTGATAACCGTGTTTGACATGTGTGAAGTACTTGGCGCGACGTTCCGGGGAGATGTCAGCCAGGCTTTCTTCCGAATAAATGCCGGCGCTCGCCACTTCGAGTGACGCGCGATGAACGTCGGTGGCGAACACCTTGGCGCGGAAGCGGCCGCCTAGGCGAGCGAGTTGTTCGTGGATCAGAATCGCGACAGAGTAGGCCTCTTCGCCCGTCGCGCAGCCCGCGATCCAGACGCGTAGCTCGTCGTTCTCGTGCCGCATTTTGCCGATGAGTTGCGGCAGAATGTGCTGTTCGAGTCGGTCGAATGCTTCCGTATCGCGGAAAAACCGGGTGACGCCGATCAACAAATCCTTGTAGAGCGAGTTCAGCTCTGCTGGATCGCTCCGCAGCCGATCGACATATTCATTGAGATCGACGATCTGATTCATTTGCACGCGGCGATGCACGCGCCGCGTGACGGTCGACCGTTTGTAATACGAGAAATCAATCCCATACTCTTTGCGCAGCAATTGGAAGATGGCATCGAACCCCTGCAGCATCTGAGGGCTGGCCGGCAACAGCGACGAGTATTCGGCCACTGCGGGATGCTCGATATAGGCCAACAAATTCGACGCCATTTCAATCGGCCGGCAAATCGCGTCGACGACCCCTGTTTCGACGGCGCTCTTCGGCATCCCGTCAAACTTCGCGGAATCGGGATCCTGCACCAGCACCAGGCCGCCGGCGTCGTGGATCTCGCAGATACCGCGTGAGCCATCGCTTCCCGTGCCTGAAAGGATCACGCCGATCGCGCGGCTGCCGGCATCGTGAGCCAGCGAGCGCAAAAAGATGTCGATGGGGAGCGTCAGCCCCTGTCCCGGCTCTTTGTCGGTCAAGAGCAACTTGCCGCCGGAGATGATCATGTCCTTCTTGGGCGGGATCAGGTAGATCGCATTCGGCTCGACCTGCATGCCATCGACGACCCGATGAATCGGGATCTGCGTCCAACGCGCGAGCAACTCGTCCATCACGCTGCGGAAGTCGGGCGACAAATGTTGCACGACGACGAACGCCATGCCGGTGTCGGCCGGCATTGGTGAAAAGAACGACTCGAGCGCTTCGAGGCCCCCAGCGCTCGCGCCCACGCCAACGACGTGGAAGTCGCTGACTCCTGCGCGCGAACTATCGGCTCGCGTAACCGGTTTGTTGTGAGTATTTTCGAGTGCCGACGCAGCGTCGTCTGTGTGCGCAGTCGCGGTCAGGCGTGCGTCATTCGCTTCGCTACGGGACTTAACCGAACTAAGGTTCTGAATTGTGCGGGCGCCATCGCTCTCGGCCAGCGAACGAGCACGTTGACGATTGGCAGTTTCTTCGCGAGGCTGGCCCTCGATTTCGAGCGTTTCTGCGGCCGGCTTGGAAGGGGCCGCACCGTCGTGGGATTTATCGGTCACGGCTTCGTCTCCACTAGGCATCAAGGTGTGTCCAACACCCGTTGACCTCGAGGCGCTTGAAAATGGTTTTCGACGCTTTATGCGATCGGCATGCCAAGCGTGGTTGGCGCAATCTTCGTCTCACGGGCAGCTTCCCGGCTTGGTGGTCGATGGGCGGGCTCGATCCGCACGGTGTAAGGGCTGGGCAGTCAGCCGATTGGTTCCCCAACGACCAGGAATTTGCCGAGGTGGGTGATCTTCGGCCGACCAACCGCCGTCTATTTCAGCGAATTATGGGGGGAATGCTAATAATGGCGACCCCCGAAATGGCTTTACGCTCGGCCAAACTGGACGGTTCGCGTCCAGCCCGCGGGGGGCTAGAATGAGCGGCTCGCAGGCGGAACGTAGGGGTGCCGCCCGGTCGTGTACCCGCTGTTCGGCACGTTGGAACGTGCCAAAATTACGTAGATTCACAAGATTCGCATGGGATTTTGCATGAGCCGAACTTCTAGCGTTACGACTTTCCTGGCGTGCTGCCTGGCCTTGGTTTCGAGCGATCGGAGCAAGCAACTTAGGGGGGCCGAACCGGATACCCGACCGCTCCCGTTGGCCATCAACGTCGCCTTTGGGGACGTGGAGTGGACCGGCTGGGATGGTGGCGAAGCGAGCGGCGTTGTCAGCCCGCTGCGGCCGATCCTGGTAACGCACGCAGGGGACGACTCTCATCGCGTGTTCGTGCCAACGCAGCAGGGCGTGATCTACGCGTTAGCTGACGACGGGAGCGAGAAGCAAGCCAAGGTGTTTCTCGACATCCGCGAGAAGGTCTCGTACGACGACAAGACCAACGAAGAGGGCTTCTTGGGTCTGGCCTTTCATCCGAAGTTTCGGGAGAACGGCCGCTTCTTTGTCTACTACACGAATAAACACAAGCCGCATCAGAACGTCGTGGCCAGCTACCGGACGAAGAGCGATGAGCCCAGCCAGGGGGATCCATCATCCGAGCGCATCTTGATGGTCTTCGACAAACCGTTCTGGAATCACGATGGCGGCACGCTCTGCTTCGGACCCGACGGCTTCCTGTACATCACGACCGGCGACGGTGGCGCCGCCAATGATCCCTTGGGGAACGGGCAAAAACTTTCAACGTGGTTGGGCAAAGTACTGCGAATTGATATCGATCGCGAGGCGGGGGAGCGGGGCTACGCAATTCCGGCCGACAATCCGTTCGTTGACAATCAGAAGGCCAAGCCAGAGATTTGGGCCTACGGGTTGCGCAATATCTGGCGCATGGCGTTCGATCGTGAGACGGGCGTGCTGTGGGCCGGCGACGTCGGTCAAGACACCTGGGAAGAGATCGACCTCATCGAGCGCGGCGGCAACTACGGCTGGAACACCCGCGAGGGGCTGCATCCCTTCGTCAAAAAAGGGGACAAGCCCGTTAAGCAAACGCCGACCCCCAAGGGGATGATCGATCCGATCTTTGAGTACCACCACGATCTCGGCAAGTCGATCACTGGCGGGAACGTCTACCGCGGGAGCGCAATTCCCGAATTGGTCGGCGCATATCTATACGCCGACTATGTGTCGGGCAAGATGTGGGCCCTGTGGTACGACGCGGATAAAAATACCGTCACCGCGAACCGCGAGATCCCGCTCCCCAAGAGCATTCCGGTGATGTCGTTCGGCGAGGATGAACGGGGCGAGACCTATTTCACGACCTTCTCCTCCGACGGACAAGGAATCTTCAAGCTGGGCCCCGCGTCGAGCGACGCGAACGCCCCCCCAGCCGCCGCGGGCAAGTAGCGAAGTGTTGTCTCGGCCACGCAAGCACACTCCGACAGACTCACGATGCAAACTACGATCGCGACCGATCGACGCGCGCCGCGCCCAGCGAGCAAGTTGCTCGACGGCACGATGCTCGTGGTGTTTGTCCTGGTTTGCCTGGCTGCTGGGGTGGTCGGCGCCGTGTTCACTGCCGACTCGGTCGCCGGCTGGTATCGCACCATCGCCAAACCATCGTGGACCCCGCCCGATCGGGTTTTTGGTCCTGTTTGGACAGTGCTCTTTATCTTGATGGGAGTGGCAGCCTGGCTCGTTTGGCGTCGCGGGTGGCCGAGTTGTCGCGGCGCGCTGGGCCTGTTCGCTGGGCAACTTTTGTTGAATGTCGGTTGGTCGCTGGTCTTTTTTGGACTGCGGAGCCCCGGCTGGGCATTCGTCGAAATCCTCTGCTTGTGGATCGCCTTGCTGGCGACGATCGCGCTGTTTTGGCGCCACTCGCGCCTAGCGGCGGTGCTGCTACTCCCCTATCTGGGATGGTCGACGTTCGCCGCCATTCTAAACCTGGCAATTTGGCGGGCGAACGTCCCCCCAAACCCGAATGACGTATCCGTGCGACAGGTAAAGTCACTGGTGCAAACGGACATCGCCTGGCAGGTGGCGAGGATGCCGCACGAAACTTATAAGACGTGCAATATCGAGCTCACAGAATCGTGCGCCAGTCCTGATGGATCGGCAACGTCACGTGATCAGGATGTGCCCGTCCCCAGCCAACCGTCCAAGAAGGAACGCACCGCGCCAGACAGTAAACCAGGCAGCAAGCCGGACATCATCATGCCGGCGAAAGAGTATTACCGAGCGCTGGTGGAAGTGGCTCCTAAATTGCCCGCCGGCGACGAACGCTTCGTAACTTTCGTGCAGTCAGCATTTCGCCTGGCACGCGAGCGCTCGGCCGGCGGCGATCCGGTGCTCGAAAATCGCGCGGCACTGGTGGCGCTCGGTGCGCTGTTGGGGGATAGCCGCGTCGGCGGTTTTCAGCGCGGCGTAGTCGATGAAGCTCAGCGAACGGCCGCCGCGCGCATTGCCGGGCAGGTAACGATTCGTGGCCGTCGCGACTGGACGCAGCACTTTTGCGTGAGCGCGGCGATCACCGCCACGTCGAACGAAGCGGCCAGCAATCAAATCGGACTGATGAAGGAGCGCACGGATATGCGCCCTGGCGGCAGCGGATTTTCGTTTGCCGATCTCGCGGCCGACCGCGCCGGCACGCGCCTGGCCGTGGCCGCCACGCGTGACGAAGCTTCCGCGCGGGCGATGCAAGACCGCCTGGCCGGCAAGTTCGCGCTCGACGATTTGTTTCCGCAAGCCTCCGATCTGCCCGAGGGGCTCTCCGAAGCCCAGCTCAAATCGCGCTATGGAGGAGTTGGCGGCCCTGGCTACAAGGAACTGATGGCGGAGATCGAGCAGCGCCTCGATCGCTGTGCAGCGCTAAAGTGATAACGCTCTACAAATTGAGAGTGTAGCCAAATTCGGCACGGCGCTGTCGATTCAAAAATCGTGCTGCCAAGCGCGGCGGCAAGTGCTACCATGAAATGCCGGTCGGGGACCGTCACCGAGTCGCCCGATGTGACGGTCAACCCCTTGTCGCGCTTGATCCCTGGGAGCGCACCCCGTGCTGAGCGCTTTCGACAGCCGACGCCGATTTGGTCGACGCCAGTTTTTGCGCGTCGGCGGCGCGGCACTCGGTGGGCTGTCGCTCGCTCCACTGCTGGCCGCCCAAGCGCGGGATCAGCGCCGGCTGTTCACCGGCAAATCGGTCATCTTTCTGTTCTTGCACGGTGGGCCGAGCCAGTTCGAGACGTTCGACCCCAAGATGTCCGCCCCCGAGGGGATTCGCTCGGCGACCGGCGAGATTTCCACGGCGCTGTCGGGCATCACCTTCGGTTCGAACTTCCCACGGCTCGCGGCCCTGGCCGATCGGCTGACGATCGTGCGCTCATTTACCACGGGCGACGCCAATCACGACATCAAACCGATTGTCGGCCGAGCCACACACGGGGCCAATCTCGGTTCATTGTTCGCGCGAGTCGTCGGCCCTGGCGGCACCACGACGGGCATGCCCCCGAACATGTTGCTGGTGCCGCGCGCGGTCGATCCCGATGCGGGCCCGCATCAGACGCAGTTTGGGCGATTCGATTCGACGGGCGACTTCGGGGCAGCCAGCGCGCCGTTGATCCCCGGGGCGGGAAGCGACTTCCAGCGCGACCTGGAGTTATCGTTGTCGCCGGCACGGCTCGACGATCGTCGAGCGGTGTTGACCGCGCTCGATCGGGCTCGCTGGAGTTTCGATGCCGCACTAGCGCCAGGTTCTCAGTCGCCGGGTTCGTCGTCGGCGCGCCTGCTGTCGGCCGATCCGCTGCGCGAGCGGGCTTTCGCCACGCTGCTCTCCGGTGAGATGGCCCGCGCGTTCGATCTAACGCGTGAAGACCCGCGCGTCGTCGCCCGCTACGATACCGCTCCGCTGGTGCGACCCGACCAGATCGACCGCAAGTGGAACAACTACCCGCACTACGTCGACAACGCCAAAACGCTTGGCAAGTTGCTGCTGCTGTCGCGGCGCTTGTGTGAGGCCGGTTGCGGTTTCGTGACCGTGACGACGAACTTCGTTTGGGATATGCACGCCGACGTGAACAACGCCACGATGCCCGAGGGGATGCGTTACACGGCGCCACCTTTGGATCATGCGGTGTCGGCTTTGGTTGAAGACCTGGCCCAGCGCGGGCTCGACCAACAGATTCTGTTGGTTTGCTGCGGCGAAATGGGGCGCACACCACGGATCAACGCCACGGGTGGGCGCGATCATTGGGGGAACCTCGCGCCGCTGCTGTTGGCCGGCGGCGGAATGCGGATGGGGCAAGTCATCGGCCGCTCAACGCGCGATGGCGGCGCGCCGCTCTCCGAGCGAATCGAAAACCGTCATCTCGTGGCCACGGTTCTGCAAACGCTGGTCGACCCATTGGAACTGCGCACCGTACGCGGCCTGCCTGACCCGATCGTGCAAGCGGCCAACGGCGATGGGATTCCGGGGTTGGTGTAGACGCCTATGCCTTGAAATCAAGCAGGCGTGAAAATGTAGTCTTTCCGTCGCGATAACTTGACCGGCTAAGTTGCGCCGCGGCGATTTCGCCAGTATCCCGGTCGCCGACTCGTATGCGCGATCGCGACGACGAACGGAACTCCGTCCGAGCGAACTTCATAGATTAACAGGTATGGAAATCGGCGCGGCCGCACGTAACGAAAGTGCGCAATAAGCGGCGACGGTAGTTTTGGGTTCGCGGCGATCCTATCAACGGCCGCGAAGATCGCGGCGCGAAATCGTTCGTGGGCGGCGACCGAGCGCTCGGCATACCACTGCAAAGCCCCGCGAAGTTCGTCCACGGCGAGTCGATGAAAGATGACTTCGCGCACGGCGATTTACAGCTCGCTACGAAGCTGGGACCAAGGACGGGCGCCGGAGGTATCGGCACTTCGCCGCACTAGTTCGGCGAGCAGTTCCGGATCGTCGAGCGACAATCCGGCCCGATCATCCGCGACAGTCTCAAGCAGTCGCGCCGCCAGCTCCAGCCGGTCGCCATCGTTGAGCGACAACGCGGCAGTGAAAATCGATTCCGCATCGGTCGACATGTCGAATTCCTCCCGCGAACCATCTTAGTCACTTACGCTAGCGGTGGGCAAGGCAGCTTTCAGTATGAACTGCGCCTGTGGACTACCAAAGGTGATTGTGTTGTAGGTTGTGAGCTGCGTTGGTGGCCTTCAATTCGTTGTGATGGCTGGGCACCAATTCCTCGAACAGGTAGTTGCGCAGGTTGACGACCTGCTTAGGGAAGTAGTTGTCGCAGTAGACCTGTTTGCGGTGGCCGTCGACGATCATCGCTACGAAAACTTGCGTGCCGTCGGCAATGCCGCTGCTGTACAGCCGAGGTAGTACTGACACGCTGCGCAGGTGAACGAGCAACTTGGCGCGTTCCGCCGGCGTTGTTCGGAAGTCGTACTGCGTCCGCGCGCTGTAGGTGTGGCCGCCGTAGACCGCGATATGAGCAATGATCATTCGGCAAGACTCACCTTCGATGACCACACTGTCATAGCCATACAGTCCGCTGCCTTCGCTGAGGCAGAGCGAGAATTCGCGCGAGGATTTGAGTGCTTGATCAACCGCGCGCTGGGTCGCAGGATCTTCGGCGTCGATTCGACTTGCCCGACTGCGACTGGGTTGAGTGGGTTCGGGAAACTCGCTGTGGCCGCAACCCACGTAATCGCAAACGAGGAGCATGGAAAGCACGACGCCCGTCAGGAGCAGCGAACGACGCATCGAAATATCCGCCGTTTTGCCGAGAAGCGAAGTAGCATCTACCCAGGGCAGGCCGGCGAAGTTTGCTTGCAATCAAGTTATCGCGCGCGGCCCTGCCCTGGGCTTGAGACGAAGCAAAACTTGCACTCGTTCCAGGGAAAACGACGAATAACGCGAATTGGAACCTCCAAAACCAACCTACTTCCCGCCGGCGACGGCCTCGTCCTTTGGATCGAGTTCCAGCACGAAGTCCTTGAACCGCACTTCGGTCGCTTCGCCGGCGTGTAACTGCAAGGCGAACACGCCACGGACCGCGCCGCGCGGATCGTCCAGGTCGACGCACAACTGACCGTTAATGCGCGTACGGATGCGGCTCCCCAGGGCGACGATCTCGTAGTCGTTCCAATCGCCGGTGCGCACGGCGTCGGTGGCGATTTTCTCCCATAGCAGGCCGCGGCCGCGCTCTTCGTACAGCCGGCCCCACCAACCAGGCCCGATGTCGGCCTGATAGCCTTGGACTTCACCATCCTCAAGTGCCACGCTGCGGAACTGCACACCACTGTTGCCACGATCGTCGACGAGCTTGACCTTGAAGGTAAGTTTGAAGTCGCCGGCCAGCAGGTCGCTCACCAGGAACTCGTTGCGATCCAGCCCGCGTGAGCGGCCGACCAGTTCGCCGCCATCGACGCTCCATAGCTCGGGGTTGCCGGTCCAGCCCGTCAGATCGCGGCCGTTGAAGATCGATTTCACGGTCTCGGCCGTGGCCAGCAGCGGCGTCTGTGCCGGGCTCGCCAGATAGGTCACCAGCGAGCGCACTTCATGCTCCGACAACGGCTGCAAGATATTGTCGGGCATCATCGACTTGGTCGACGCTTCGATTTGATCGACCTCGTCGCGCGGCAGCACGATCGTGCCATCGGCCGTGGCCAGAGTGATCGCGTCGGTGTCGTCGCTACGGACGATGCCCGTGAGCACGCGGCCATCGGTCGTCACGATCACCGTCGCGGCATAGTCCTTGGCGATCAGCGCGCTGGGATCGAGGACGTTGGCCAGCAGGTACTCGAGATTGGCGCGGTTCGAGCCGGTCAATTCAGGACCAATCTGGTTGCCGGCGCCGAACAGCTTGTGACACTGCTGACAAGTTTTGGCGAACATCGCGCGGCCGAGCGCCACGTCCGGTTCTTGCGCGGGCTTTTTACCGAGTAGTTTGGTGTATTCGGCGATGCGCTGGGCGGCGTCGGCCGGGGTGTCTTGCACCACGCCCCATACTTCGGTGAGCCGATCAGCAAGCGTTTTGTCGTTCAGGTTACGCAGTTGCCGCACGAGGTCGGCCGAGACATCGCCGGTCGGCACACGCTTATCCGATAACGCATCCAACAACGCGGTGGCGTAGGCGGCCCGCGAGCAGAGCACGACCAGGGCTTCGCGTCGCTCGGCCGGGGACAGTTGCGGATAAAGCTCGAGCACGGCCGCCGGCGTGCGCGACTCGTCGAAAGCCGCCAACCCCTTGAGGGCCGCCAATCGCAGCGGCGCATCGCTCAGCAGATCGAGCAGCAGTTTTGGCAACTCGGCGTCTTTGACGGCCAGAAGTGTGTCGATCGCCGCGGTGCGCGCTACAACGTCAGCCGCACGATCGGCTGCCACGCCGCGCACGCGGGCGAGCGCCGCCGGATCGCCGAACGTCACGGCCAACGACTCGGCGTGCTCGCGAATCGCCGGGTTGTCGCTGCCGGCCAGCCGCGAGGCCACGGCGTTCCAGCTCGGCGGCATGTCGACGCGCCGCCGGCCAGCCAGGCTCAAGCGCACCCCTTCGAGCACGGCGAGCTGCCGCGCCGGATCGTCGGTTTTGCCTAACTGTGCGATCAATAGTTCGATCGCATCGCCATTCTTCAATGTGCCGACGCGACGGGCGGTGAACTCCAACAACCGCGTCTCAGCAGCAGCGCCGGCCCAAGCCAGTGCGCGCGCCGGATCGACTTCGACCAGCGGCTCGGCCGCGTACCAATACAACAGTGGCAGATTGTGATCCTTCGCGTCCTCGGGATGGGCTGTCAGTCTGGCGAGCACGTCCCAGCGCGAATCCGGCGGCAAGCGATCAAGGGCGGCGGCCAGAAACTTGCGCACCACCGGAGACTTGTCGGCCGCCAGTTCGACAAACCGCGGCAAGTGCGCGAGCGCCTTGTCGGGCTGCTCGACGGCCAGGCGAATCGACCATGCACGCACGATCGGCTGATCGTTGGCCAGTCCGCGCGTGATCAGCTCGTCGCTGAGCGTGTTGGTGACATATAGGGCCCACAGCCCGCGCAGCCGCCGCGTGACATCGGCGTGCGTGAAGGTCATCTCGGTCAGCTTCTCAACGGCCCGCGGATCGAGCTTCCCGCTACTCGCCCGCTCTTGCAGCAAACGGCGGGCATGTCGCACGTGCCAGTCGTTGGGGTGCAATTGCAGCTCGACAAGCTGACGATCGGAAAGAGCCGTTAAATCTGGCGGCGGCTGATGATCGCCGCCGTACGAGACCTTGAAGATGCGGCCGTTCGTGCGGTCGTGAATGTTGTGCTCGATGCGATGGCACTGGTTCTTGTCGTACCAGTCGATGAGGTAGACGTTACCGTCGGGACCAGTCTGCAAGTTGACAATCTGCGACCACTCATCGTTCGCCTGCAGAAAATCCTTACCGTGATGCCCGACGTAGCCTGAGCCTGCGGGCTCTAAGATGTCAACGTTCAATCGCGCGCCATGAATGTTGTTCATCAGGATCTGGCCGCGATACTCGACTGGCCAGCGACCGCCAAGATAGATCAAAGCCCCGGCGTGCGCGTGGCCGCCGCCGCTGGCATCCGAACGGTTGTTGCCAGCGTGCGGTCCGCCGCTGCCTGCCCAGTGGACGTGGTCGGCGATGGTCTTGATGTCGTCGTACGTGTGCTTGTTGAAATGCGTGCCAGCCTGGCGGTGGTAGCGCCCACCCGGAATGATGTGAAACAAGTGCGGAATCACACAAGCGGTGCAAAACGCTTCGCCTTGATCGTCGAAATCGACGCCCCACGGATTGCTCGTGCCCTGAGCGAACACCTCGAAGTGCCGCCGCGTGGGGTGATAACGCCAGATGCCGGCGTTGATCGGCGTGCGCTGTTCGGGCGATGCTTCCGGCGCCCCGACGCGCGAGTGCGTGAACACACCGTGACAACCGTAGAGCCAGCCGTCGGGGCCCCAGATAAAGCTGTTCAGCGTTTCGTGCGTGTCCTGGTAACCCCAGCCATCGAGCATCACCTGCGGTGGACCATCGGGCACGTCGTCGCGATCGGCGTCGGGCACGAACAACAAGTTAGGGGCGGCGCCAATCCACACGCCGCCGAAGCCCAGTTCCAGACCGCTCACCAGGTTCAGTTTGTCCATAAACACCTTGCGGCTATCGAAGCGGCCGTCGCCGTCGCGGTCTTCAAAGATCAGGATGCGATCCTGGGCGTCGGGCTCTTTGACGCGATGCGGATAGCTGTAGGCCTCGGCAACCCACAGCCGGCCGCGGTCGTCGAATGCCTGCGCGATCGGCTGCACGATGTCGGGCTCGCCGGCGAACAGCGTGACGTGAAAGCCGGCCGGCACGGTCATCGCCTTGGCGGCCTCTGCGGGGGATAGGCCCGAGTGCCTGAAAGTGTCGTTGGCCAGCGGCACGCGTTCGTTGTCGAACTTCGGCCGCTCGGCATGCAGACGGAAGTCGTCGAAATTGATGTGGCCCCAACCGACGGACGATTGATCGACGAGCCGCACGATGATCTCGTGCCCCACCAGCGGCGCGAGATTGAGGACGACCGGCTGCATCGTCTCGT
Source organism: uncultured Planctomycetaceae bacterium (assembly GCA_964495375.1). Classification (GTDB taxonomy): domain Bacteria; phylum Planctomycetota; class Planctomycetia; order Pirellulales; family JAEUIK01; genus JAIESQ01. The sequence goes on from CAZBWM010000038.1 coordinate 56,502, forward strand.
TGTTCTCGCCCGTGATTTCGTAAACAACCTGGCCATCTTTGGCGCTGATGATTTCCACCCGGCTGCTGCGGTGCTGGCCGCCGCCGACGAGGAAGCTCGCCCAGGGCTGCGTAACCTTGAGAGGCGCCGAGGTGAGTGTGCCTTTGGGTGCGTCCCCCGCCACTTCGAAGGTGCCGATCCAGAACTTGCCGGTGTGGCCGCTGCGCATGTCGGCGCGGCGCGCCTGAACAAGATCACCCTGCACGGGTTGGCCTTTGAAGGCGTCTCCGTCGGCCGTCCAGCCGCTGAGCGAGCCGCTCTCGAAGTTGAGCTCGGGCGTGGCTGCGGCGGGCGCGGCGGGTTCGTCGCTGCGCGAAGTGCTGGGGCCGGCCAGCAATACGACGATCAAGAGGGCGAAACACATCGTCAGACGGCGGGTGAAGCGAGAGGTCACGAGAAGGAATTCCTGGGTGTTTTCAAGTCGTGAAGGAGCCAGCCGAGAACCTGCGTGCTGGGAATTATGGCTGCCGGTGGTCAGGCATTCCAGCAACTCGAGGCCGCGAGCACGAAATCAGCCTCTCCAATAAAGTGTTCCGGGAATTTGCGTCCTAACCGTCCTAAACGCCGGAAAACGACACCTAAACTGTTGCAGCACAAGCCTTTATTTTAGGACGCAAATTGAAAACATTTGCGTCCTAGATCGTCCTAACGGGTCGTTTTGCGTCCTAAGAGCGGCGAGCGGGGAGCGGATCCGAGTCTATCGAGTGTGCTTTGCTGCCCATCAGGAAGAAAAACTTCGCCAAGCCTCGACGAGTCCGAAGCAATGGAGCCACAACCGTTTCCGCTAGCAATGCTAGCGTAGCTCGACAGCAAAACCACCCGACAGAGGGAGAAAGTCGCCATTGACGGCCGATAGGGTACATGCGTACAGTTTCCCCTCGAAAGGGAAACACCGCCATGCCCTCGTCGTCAGGCAATTCGCGCCGCCAGATGGTCGAGCTTTTGGCCCAGCAGATTCGTGGGCTGGAAGGAGCACGGCAGGCTGATTTTGGCGAGCCGGTTTCGAGCGGCTGCCCGGGCTTCGATCGCTGGCTGCCGGAGCAGGGATTCCGCCGAGGCACCTTGGTCGAGTGGCTGGCCGAGGAGTCGGGGAGCGGGGCCGGGCTGTTGGCGCTAGTCGCAGCCCGATCGGCTTGTCAGGAAGGTGGGGCGCTCGTGGTGGTCGATCGGCAGCAGGAGTTTTATCCGCCGGCCGCGGCCGCTTTGGGAATCGATACCACGGGGCTGGTGATCGTCCGCCCGCGCAACCAGCGCGACGATTGGTGGGCGATCGAGCAGGCGCTCCGCTCGGGCGGTGTGGGGGCCGTGTGGTGCCGCTGCGATCAGGTGGCCGCGCCGCGCGACGACAATCGATTGTTTCGCCGTTTTCAATTGGCCGCCGAACGTGGCGGCGCGCTCGGTCTCGTCGTGCGACCGGCCGCCGCGCGACGTTTGCCCTCGTGGGCCGACATGCGATTGTGGGTCGAGCCGTTGGCCGCCAGGGAAGGTCGTTGTCTACGTATCGAGTTGCTCCACAGTCGCCATGCCGCCACGGGGGGAAGGTTGGCGGCCGCCAGGCCCGCGGCTGTGGAGTTGATCGTCGACGATGAAACGGGTGCTGTGCGTGTGGCTCCCCGGCTGGCCGTTGCAACGACTGGCCAGCGAGCGGCCCGAGCTTAAAGAGCGAGCGATCGTGATGTACGTCGCGCCGGGGCGCGGGGTTGCCCGGGTGCGCTTGTGCTCAGCGGCGGCGCGGCGGCGCGGTGTGTTGCCTGGCATGCCGCTGGCCGAAGCGACAGCGCTGGCGGCACAACCGGGCGACGCGCACGGCAATGCAGTACCCCTCACCCCCGGCCCCTGTGTTGTTGGGCTTGGACCCGCAAGCGGTCCAAGCAGCCCCGCAAGGGGAGAGGGGAGTCAATCGTCACCTTTGCACCTTGAGCCGCACGATCCGGTTGCCGATCGTGCGGCCTTGGCGCGGCTGGCGACCGCTTGCCAGCGATTTACCCCCACGGTCGGTTGGGAAGAACCGCCGGCCGACGACGATCCGCTGGCCTCGCCCGACACGCTGCTGTTGGACATCGGCGGCTCGGCCCATTTGTTCGGCGGTGAGGAGAAGCTCGCGCGGCGCGTGCTGGCCGGCTTCGCGCGGCGCGGACTGCGCGCCCACGTGGCCGTGGCCGACACCGTGGGCACGGCCTGGGCCTGCGCGCACGGGG
>CAZBWM010000039.1:0-58369 GCA_964495375.1 uncultured Planctomycetaceae bacterium
GTTGTGAAGCGGCGCGAGCGACGAGGGTTCTAGAGAGACCTCTTGTCGCTGCGCGTCCCAGGCACGCTGCGCGTCCCAGGCACGCTGCGCGTCCCTGGGCCACCCGGGGGAAGGAGCTCGCGAATGGTGCGATGCGAATGAGCGGTCCCTTAAGGACCGGGATCGCGCTGGTACCGTTTACCCAGGCCTGCAGCGCCGGTTCCCGGCTGCGCTGCGGCCTGGGCTGGTAGAGCCGACCTTGCAGGTCGGAAGACAACGGACGCGGGCGGATCGTGCGTCATGGGCCGCGCCGCGGCCGCGACGCTTTAGCCATGGGTGAAACCCACGGACTCGCGACGTCAACGACATCCAAGCCGCGCAGAGGCGACATTTATTTTTGGGGTGGACGCGAGTCGAGGGAGTTTGCCTCGTCGATGTCGCCGCTGCGCGGCTTTAATCATTTCGCGATACGGTCCGTGGGCTGACGCCCACGGCTACATGCTTTCGCCGCTCCGCGGCTAAACACGTTACCCAGGGCTACGCGGTCTTCCTGAACTGCGCTGCGGCCTGAGCTGGTTGAGCCGACCGTACAGGTCGGAAGACGACGGACGCACCGCTCGCACACTCGCTAAGCGTCAGAGCTGAAGCGATCACGAATACGCACGGGCGGAGCCCGTGGCACCCCGGCGCGCGGGATCAATCCCGCGGCTAACAAGACTCAAGTGCCGCAGCCAACAGGTTTGTCGCCGCAGTTCGCCAACCTATGGACGGGCCAGCTCCAGCCGCGCGTCGAGAACCTTGTGGACTCGGCTCGCCGTCTCGCGATAGTGAGCCTTGGTGTAGGTGTCGAGGTTGGTGCTGGTTTCCAGCAGCTTCTTGATGCGGCCTTCGAGATCTTCGAGCTCGACGAACGCCACGGTCTGACAATCGTCGGGCGCGCCGCTGCTCCCCATCGCCAGGTCGGCGAGCCAGCGGGTGTAGATCCGCTGCAGGTTGCGACGCAGGCTGCTGACGGCCGGCTTGCGCGGGGTGAATTCACCCTGCGGTGGCGTGTCGACCTCGGCAAAAATCGCCTTGGTCAGCCGGTTCAACAGCTCGGCCGTGGTGAAGGCGTCCTGATCGGCGGCCACCTTGATTTCTGAGTCGTGCAGGCGCGTGAGCGTCAGCGGTGAGAGCAACTGATACAGAATCCGCTCTTGCCACATGGCGATGATCTCGTGCGCCGCCGGGTCGAGGCGGTACGGATCGCTCGTCCCCCAGTGACTCCAGCGAGACACGGCCAGGTGGTTGTACAACTCAGGCGGGAACTGGAAAGGCTTGTCGCTGAAGACGTTCGATTCGAGAATCGCCAGCGACTCGCGCTGCTTGTCAGCCGGCACCACGACGAACGGCGCCCGACCGTTCGGGTCTCCCTTGTGGTCGCGGTTGACGTACAGCCCGCCCACGTTGCGAGCGGCGTAGAACATTGCCTGACCGTAGTTCGACAACAGCACGCCGAACATCTGCCGGGCACGCTGGTAACCGTCTCCTTCTTTGACCGAACGCTCGACCACCTGTGGCCAGAGCGCGCCGATCAGTTCGGCCCGCACGCGAGCGTACTCGGCGGGGTCTTTGCCGAGGTCGTAGCGGTTCGACAACGGATCGCTATCGATGCCGCGGGTGTCTTCATCCGTGGCGTAGGCCAACTCGGGCGCGGCGCACTTGGCGGCGATCTTCTTCAGCTCGGCCACTTCACCGTCGGTGCCGCCACTGAGCGGCTTGTAACCGTACTCGATTGCCCAGGTGTCGTAAGGGCCGATGGTCTGCGAGAAGTAATCTCCCTGGCGACGTCCCTTGGGCATGATGTTCGCCGGATTGTAATCCATGACCGACGAGGTGAGCCCGGTGGCCTTGGTCTTCTCGGGGTCGTTCAACTCGTCGAGAGTGTAGAGCACGCTCGACTTGAAGTTGTGACGCAGGCCGAGCGTGTGGCCGACCTCGTGCATGGTGACTTCCTTGAGACCTTGATCGACGAGTTTTTGCTCCATGGCCGGGTTTGGCGCGGTGTTCAACAGCGTGAGCGCCGCGGAGCCGAGCGCCAGCTCGCGCGAGAATCCCATGTGCAGCTCGCAGCGGCACTGCGCCGAGTGCCGCAAGTGCTCGGGCAACTTGCGCTGCTGCGCTTCGTAGGCCGGAATGTCGAGCGGCCCGCCGGTTTGCGCGGCGACCGCCTCGGGCGTAAAGGTCTCGTACTGGTACTTCCAGTAGCGGATGAAATCGGCGTCGAAAATGATGTCGGCGTCGAGAATCTGACCGGTCGTCGGGTTCACGCGGCTGGGGCCCATCGCGAAGCCGGCGCTGGCCGTGATCCAGCGGAACGTGTTGTAATTGACGTCTTCGGGGTCCCAGGTTTCGTCGTCACGCTGCTGAATGACGTGAATGGCGTCGACGAAGCCCGCCTTCTCGAAGGCCTTGTTCCATTCGAGAATGCCGTCGTGGATTGGCTTGCGGTACTGGAACGGCACCGTCTTCTCGATGTAGAAGCGGATCGGCTCGCGCGGCGGCGACAGCTCAGCCGAGGCATCGGCCTTTTGCAGATTCCAGCGATTGATGAAGCGGACGAACTCGTCGTCTTCCCCCTTCTTCGAATAGTCTTTGAGCACCGTGAGGAAGTAGCCCACGCGGTCGTCGGCCAGACGCGGCTGGTAACCGGTCTGCGGTAATGCGCTGATCGAATAGTGGATGCCGATCGTCACGCCGCGGCTATCAGGCACGGTGTCGAAGTTGATATTGCCGCCGCTGGCATAGGTGGCAGCGACTTGCAGCTCGACGTTGTCCTTAAAGCCTTTGACCGTTTCCCACGTGCTCTTGTTCTGCGCGAAGAAGAAGCCCGGCAGCACGCTGCCGATCTGCGGCAGATCGCTCATGAAGACGCTGGTGAGGTCGACGATATCGCCCCCCTTGGGCCCTTTGGTCACGATCGGCAGGCTGAACAGCACGCTATCGGTGTAGGCCAGTTTGACGGCCCGCTCTTCGGGGCTGCCGCTGTTGGCTTTGAATCGCACGTTGCGCCGCACGATGTGGATCTTCTCGTCGACCTTGCGGAACTGCCAGAGCCAGTCGTCGCCGAAGCCCCACGTCATGCCCCCCAAGAGCGGCCCCTCGCCGATCCCACGGGCGATCGAAATCAGCACGAGAAAATCGCGATTCAACTGCCCGCTGCCGATCTCGGCGTAAACGTTCTCCCCCTTTTGATAGAGGGGAATCAAGCTGGGGTCGGCCGTTGGCTTGGCGTCCTTGAGCACCTCGGCGAAGGGCGGGTACTTCGGCTTCTCGTCCTCCGCACTAGCCGCCGGAGTCAAGCCAACTGACGCAGCCAGCGCGAGCACCGCGGGGCCGCAGACCGAATACCAGGTTCGCTTACGCATGTCGATGCCTCGAAGGGATGATAGTGATGGGTTGGCGAAATGGGGGCCGGCGGGTCGCAGCCAGGCAACCGCGCTTTATATCCTCAGTGTCTTAAACGCGATCACGTGCCCTGGACCGATCGGTAGGGCTCGCGCCGCAATCGACGCAAAACTCCTAGTTTAAGGCCAGGGCCTTTAAGTATACGGTCGCTTCTGACGGTTGGCAGCGCCCCAACCTACCTCACGCTCATTACGCACGCGACGCAGATTTGTTTCTTTCCGAATAGCCGGAACCTGGCCCCGCCTGGGGTGTTAAATACCGATTGGGAGGGCCGATTCCGCGCCCCATGATCGACCCACAGGAACGCATTCCGCTGGTGAGGATTACGTCCGCGGGGAATACCTCGAGGATTGGCAACAACACCCTTTTCGGGGGCCTGTTGCCTCACCAATCGCATGCGCAAGCTCGAAATCTGCCTCGCGGCAGCCTATGCCCTGTCGCTCTCGCTGGTGCTCGCACACCCCATCCTCCGCCTGATGGGCGACGGCGGATTAGCGTCCGGGCTCGCCCTCGAGGACGGCCCACTCGAGACCATTGGCGCCCTGGCCAGCTTGATCGGCGGGTGCCTGGTCGCGGTGGCCCTGCTCTGGGGCCGGCGCGCCGACGAGCTCCCCGGCGCGACCCGCCGTCAGCGGTGGTTTCTCTGGTTTCTGTCGATCTCGTTTTTGCTGATGTTCCTGGAGGAGACGAGTTGGTGCCAGCGGATTCTTCATTACCAGACCCCCGCTTGGTTGGCGGCCATCAACACGCCGCGCGAAGCCACGCTGCACAACCTGGTGCTCTTCCAGCCGACTCTGGGCGTCAACCGGTTGCAGTTGGTTTTAACGGTGATCGCCGCGGGGTATTTTTTTCTCGTGCCGATCCTATCACTCGTCCCCCCCGCGCGAGCCGCCCTCACGCGCGTGGGACTGTATCTTCCCCCCTGGTGGATTGCCGCGTCGCTGTTGCTGCTCTTCCTGATCAATGCAGCGCTCGATCGCGTCGCGCCGCGAACCCCTCCGCCACGTGATATCCAAGAGGCCTGCGAGCTACTCGAAACCGCGTTCGAGCTGACGTGTGGATTTGTGGCGATGACGATCTTTCTCGCACTCGCCACGCGCGGGGCGCTCATCGCGCAAGCGGTTTTGGCGATCGGCGTCATCGTGCCGCTGAGTATCGCCTTGCTCGGCCAGGCGATTCCCGCTTCCATCGCCGCCGCGCGAAGTGAAGGCATTCGCTTGCACGCCGATTGTGTGACGCTCGACCGAGGCCGCGACGAGGCGCTGCCGCTCTTCGAAAAGGCCGCACGCCTCTGGCCAGGAAACTGGCGAGCCCATCTCCAGCTCGGCATGGCTGCGCGCGAACGGGACGACACCCCCACCGCGATCCTGCATTTTCGCGAAGTGGTTCGCTTGCAGCCCGAGAGTGCTGGACTTCGCCTGTTGCTCGGCGTCGAATTGGCGTCGTCCGGCGATTACGATGCCGCGCGCGAAGAAATCCTCCGTTCGCTCGAGCTGTCTGGCCCCAGCGTTGTCAGCCTGATCCAATTGGCCGTCGTTGATGCTGCCCTCGGTTGGTACGACGAGGCGATGGAGTCACTCGAGCGCGCACTCGAGCTCGAGCCCGAAAACGAAAAAGTCCAGCGAAAGATCGATCAGCTTCGCCAATCGCAACCAGCCCCGTGACGCCGCGAAGCTCGTGGCACGTTGACTGCCGAGTTAGTTTCTGAGACCTTTGCTACGCTGTTCCAAGCCGCCGAAATCGGTGTCCGCAACCGCAGTACGCGCCGCCGAAAAGGTGCCTGGAACCATTTCCAGAGCGATCTGAGCTCGTCGCGCGTCGACTGCGGAATTGGTTCCTGACACCTTTTCTAGGGTTGTTCCAGTTCGCCGAAATCGGTGTCTGGAACCGCAGTAGGCGCGACTCGGCTATTAGCGGTGCGTGGTCCGCTGTGGTTCCTGACACCGTTTCGAGCTCCGACGCCGTGCCCGGTTCACACTCCCCTATGCTCAGCGTCCTCGCTCATTACCCCCCCGACTGCGCACCTCGCGCGTGGACAAAAACCGCGAGCGGTTTCAGCGGGGCCGAGGTCTACCGTCTGGAAACCGCCCGCGGCACGTTGGCACTGCGACGCTGGCCCGCGGAGCACCCTTCGCCCGAGCGTCTCTCCTGGATTCACACTGTCCTTACGCAGGCAGTGGCCAACGGGTTTGACCGGTTACCGCTGCCGATTCGGACATTGAGTTCTGCGACAACGGAAAGTGCCGCGTGGCAAGCGAGCTCGGGCGACACGTTCCTCTCACACGCCGGTCATCTTTGGGAGCTCGCCCCCTGGTTGCCGGGCGAGGCCGATTTCCACCGCAACCCGAGCGCGGCCCGATTGACCGCCGCCATGCAGGCCTTGGCGCACCTCCATTTGGCGATGGCCGATGGTCGGTCGAACCGGCCGCCGCAGGGTCCGTCGAATTGCGGTCCGTTGAATTACGGCCCTTCGCCCGGGCTGGCCGCGCGGCTGGCGCAGCTTCGCGAATTGCTCTCCGGCGCGGCGGAAACGGTGCCAGGAACCGTTTCCGTGTCTTTGATACGGAGTCATCTTGCAACGATCCGGGAATCGGTTCCTGGTACCGTTTCACCAACGCTCCTCTCCGCCGCTCACGAAATCCTCGGCCACTTCGCGCGTCTTGCGCCCGATCTCGAACGTCAGCTAGCAGCCAATGTCGATCGCCCCGTTCCGTTGCAGCCGGCCCTTCGCGACATCCACGACGAGCACGTCCTGTTCGTCGGCGACCAGGTCACTGGCATCGTCGACTTCGGCGCGATGCGCGAGGAAACGGTCGCCGGCGACATTGCTCGACTGCTGGGTAGCCTGGTCGGCGCACATGGAGACGCGTTTGGCAGTGAACTAAGCGTTGACACCCCATCCAATCGTCCGCGCGCCTGGCAGGCGGGCCTGGCCGTTTACGAAGCGGTTCGCCCCCTCTCCGACACCGAGCGCGAGCTTGTCCCGCTCTTCGACCAAAGCGCCTTGCTGTTGGGGGCCATGAACTGGCTCAAGTGGCTGTTCGTCGAAGGCCGCCAATTCTCCGATCTCGCGCGCGTGCACGAGCGGCTTCTCAAACTGCTAGTGCAACTGCGATCGTGACGAGTCGCCGTCGCAAGGCAATTTAATCGCGTCGCGGGGCTCACCATCGCCACGTCCACGAACTCGATTTGGCAGCCGGGTCGGCGATCGGGTACTCTGACCAACGATGTCATCGGTTTTTACATTCCGATATGGGGGCAATTCCCATGAGCGAGCAGTATCCGGCGCCTCGTGATCCGCAGTTGCGACGAACTCCCCCGCACCACGCGAAGGGAAACAAAGCCGATCTGGTCGACGTCATTCTCAGGCCGTATGGCGAAACCTTCACCTACTACGTCGGTTGGGAGGTCAAGCCGAAAAATCCCAAGCATGGCATTCTTCGCGTCGAGGTCTTCATCCAACCGGAGGGGCTCGACATGATCAACTTTCGGGTGATTGCCCAAGATGTGGCCACGAGCGGCGACATTCCCAAGGTGCCCGCGGGCGTCATGCTGCGTGGCGAGTCGGGTCATCGCAATATCCCACCCGGTACAAAACTGCAGATCGACATCTGGGGCGATATTCAAATTTCTGACGATGCGATCGAAGAGTATTCGTACTGCGCCACGGTGGTTTCTGGCGACGATCAGCTTCATCCCTGCCCGTAGCGGGCTGCGCTTCGTGTGGTTGTGCGTGCCATCGAGGTGCGCGCGACGTGTGTCGCCGGTGCGCGACGCTCTGATAAGCCTTCACACCGGCGCAGTGAAAACGGTGCCAGGAACTGTTTCTTCACGCCGCGCATTTTGGCTCGAGCGCGAGCTGGAAACGGTTCCTGGCACCGTTTTGGCGACCCGTTGCGGAGCGCGATGCATTGGTGAACCTGGCATGAAATCAATTATCCTTGATACCGCGGGCGGAGTGAACGAGTGTCTTCCAAACGAGCCACTAGCGCGACCATGGGCCAGCACTTTGACCGAGCGCGGTTGCTCTATCGCACCGACCGTTACCTGGCCGCGGTCGGGGAGCTGCAAAAAGAGTTGGCCCAAAGCCCCCACTGCCCCTGGTCGTACGCGCTGTTGTCGAACTGCCTGTCGATGCTGGGGGACCACGACGCGGCCAAGCGCGCGGCGGCGACGGCGATCGAGCACGGGCCCGACCACGATTTTACCCACGCGGCGCTGGCCTGGGCCCACTACCGCGTACACGAACGCGACGCGGCCCGGCGGGCGCTCGACGAGGCGCTGCGGCTCGATCCGCATGACCCCAATCACCACTATTTGTTCGCGCTCGTCGAACTGCCGCGCGACCGCGCCGCGGCGCTGGCCGCCACGGAACGGGCGCTGGCCCTCGACCCCAAGCACCTCGTCAGCCTGCGGACGCGGGCCCGAGCGCTGCACGCCGAGGGGCGACGCGATTCGGCCCGGGAGACCGCCGCGCAGGGGTTGTCGCAAGCACCGAACGACGCCGACTTGCACCTGACCTTGGGGTGGGCGCTATTGGCCGAACGGCAGTTCGCCGAAGCGCAGGAGCGCTTCGCGGAGTCGTTGCGATTGAATCCGCAGTCGGAGTCGGCGCGCTGCGGGATGATCCGCGCGCGGCGCGATCAGTTTGTGTGGTATCGCGTGGGCCGGCGCGTGCGCGACCCGCTGGCGAACTGGCTCTTTCCGCGACTGACAAGAGGCCAGGAGTCGGCTCAACGCAATCTCTTGCTGTTACTGCTGGGGCATTGCTGCGTGACGCTGATGGACGCCGTGTGGGTGCCTGGCGTGGCGGCCGGCGATTTGCTCACGCGCCCCTGGCGCGGGCAACCGCCGGAACTATGGAAGCGGGCCCGCCGCGGAGCGTGTGTGGCCGCGGTGGGAATCGTCGTCGTAGCGCTCGCGGCGGTGTGCGGCTGGTATTGCGCGAACCCCGTGGCCAAGGTGGCCGCCGGCATGGTGGCCGTCCTGGCGATCATGGCGACGGCGGTCGCCGCGATCGACGATCCAATCATGCGCTGGATGTATGCGGTGGGGCTGGCGATCGCGGCGGCCGGCGGGCTGACCGTGCCGGCAATCTACTTGGGCAAGCTCGCGTGGGGCCTGGCACCGGTGCGGCCGCCAATCCATGAGCCGGTGATCTGGTTCATTGCTTGTGGACTGACGGTTTTTGGCAGGTCCTTGATTGAGCTGCGGGACGAGGCGGAGTACTGATGACGTCGAGCGGATGGCAGGAACCTCGGCGAGAGTGGCCGGGCGGATCGTGCGACCAACCTGGCGGCGGTTCCAGATAGCAAGTTTGAGCGCGCAACAAAAAGCCCAGGGATCGAAATCCCTGGGCTTTCAAATTGCAAAGTTGAAGCGGTAATTCGTAGCTGAGAACAAGAGTCGCTTTCGCGGCGCTTGCTCTGGATCAACTCCCCAGGCCGCCGAGGCCGCTGCCGCCGAAGCCACCCGAGTTGGCGCCGTTGCTGGTACCGCTGGCCCCCGTGAAGAGGTTGAACGTGTTGACTTCAGAAACGCCGGAGAACAACGGCAACCCGGTGAACCGCACGTAGCGGCGGTCGGCCGAGATGACGCCCGTCGCCCGGAGGTTGGCACCCGAGGGCAACACGATGATCACCGGCTGGAAGCCCGCGGCCGGCATGCGGACGAACGGCGCGCCCCCGTTGGCAGCCACTTGCTGTTGCACCTGGCGATCGGCGGCCAGGCTGCGGAGCGAGCTTTCGTCGGCAATGGCGTTGAGCTGCTGATTGATCAGATCGCGGCGCAGGGCCAACTGCTCACTGGCGGCAGTCATCAGTTGCTGCTCGTCGAGCGGGTCTTTACGGCGGCCGTCTTCGAGCTCGAAAGTGACCATCGCGTCGCCATCGTTCACGGGCACTTGCTGACGGAGCCGCTTGCCGCCTGCCTTGGCGTTGGCGTGCAAGTAAACATCGACCGTGACCTTGCCAGCGGTGGGCTTACCCCACATGCGGCGGACGAGCACCTTGTACTTGCCGTTGAAGCCTTGCGGGCAGGCGTAAACTTCGCGGAGACCGCCCGAGCGCGACTGATTGAGTTGCGGGAAGGCGTCTTCCAGCAGCACGCCACCGGCGGTGGTGCGCGGCTGGTGCATCGAGCAAACGGAACCGGATGGCTCTTCGATGAGGATGTCGACGTCGGCGTCGCCGTCCCAGCGGGCTTCGACGACGATGTCGCGAACGACAGCGGAATCGAGCGCGGCCAGGAGCTTGTCGGCTTCTTCCGAGCGACCCTCGGCGTTGAGTTTTTCGAGCATCGCTTGGGCGACGCGGTGCGCATTCTTCCAGAGTTCTTCTTGTTCCTTGGGCCAGGCCTGGCTGAGGACACCACAGACGGCCCACTCGATACCCTTCACGTCGTTCAGCCGCTGCGCCACTTTGAGGCCGTAGGAGTACGGCTCTGGCTCGAGCGGGCAGAACTTGGCGACCTGACGGAAGAGCGTGAGCGCTCGTTCGTCGAGCCCGAGGCGCGACAGATAGATGCCGACGCTCATGAAGTCGACGGGGCGATTCGAGAAATCCAGCGCGGACATCAGGGCCCGCTCGATGTCGTCACGCGAGCTGCCGCCGGCCTGCATGGCCAGGCCGAGCCCCTCGAACATCCAGGGCTGCGATTGCCCGTTGCGCAGGGCACCGCGGAGCAGAGCCACGGTGTCGGGGAACTTTTGGGCGGTCATCAACTGGCGGGCCGTTTCGCGGACGTCGGCCTGGCTCGGCTTGTTCTGAGCGAAGTAGTCGTTCCAAGCCTGGTTAAGGTCCTGGCCATCAGCGACGGTGAGCTTGATCGCCTGGGGCTTGGCGTGCTCGGCGCCAGCGGCTGCCTGAGCAGCGGCCGCGGCGGGAGCCTGCGGTTTGGCGACGGGCTTCGTCGGCGCGGCGGGACTGGCCGCGGGGGCCTTGGGTTTACGTGAGAGCTTCAGTTCGTCTTTGACGGCGAAGTTCTGGAACGGCCGGAAGCCGCCTGGCGGAATGTTCTGCAGCATATTGGGGAACATGAGCATGCCACGACGGTTCGGCACGTTGAACATGCCCATGCCGCCCCCCATGCCGCCCATGCCACCACCCATGCCACCACCCATGCCACCCATGCCGCCACCCATACCTCCCATACCGCCGCCCATGCCGCCCATCATGCCCCCCATGCCGCCCATGCCACCCATCATGCCCATGCCGCCGCCGCCCATCATGCTTTGGATGGGGACGACGAGATCGGCAACCGGGTAGACCTTGGTGACGAGCTTGTTTTGAGCTTCTTCGGTGGTGGTAATCATCAACACTTCGTTGTCGATGATGTAGGTGAGGTCGTGCTCGCTGAGGATCAAGCGCAGGGCCGAGCGGAGCGTGATGCCCGAGAGGTTGCGCGTGATCGGGGTGTCGGGAGCGGTGCCGGCGCCATCGAGCGCGGCGATGTCGAGCTCAATCTGAATCTTGTGCAGATCTTCGAGGTACTGCACGACTTCGGTCAGGGGCGTTTCGACGAAGTCCAACGTGGTGTCGTCGTCCAACGCCTTCATGATCTCTTTTTCTTTGGGCTTCAGGATCGCCAGATCGACCGTGGCGAACTCCTTGCGCCGCTGGCTCATATCCTGCCACCACTCGGCATCGGGATAGACGATCGGCGGCTCATCCGGGAAAGGAATCTGCGAGCGCTCAACCGAGGCCAAGGTATCGAGGGCGCCGACCCAGCGGCGGGCCACGATCTCGTGAATGGCGCGAGTGTTCTGCGTGAGGTCCGCGGTTTCGGCGGCCACCAACGGCGCCTGCGCCGAGGGATCTAGCTCGCGGGCGTAGTTAATCACGTTGAGCGCGTCCCCCCAGCGGCCTTCGTCGATGAGGCCGTTGAACCGCGCGACCGACTGTGTGATCTTCTGCTCGCGCAGATAGAGTTGCTCGTTGATTTGACGGCGCTCCTCGGCCGAGGCCAGCATCTCCTGGTTATGGATCGCTTGCTCTTCCTGAATCGTCGCGGTGCGCGAAGCGGTGAGTAGCGCCGCGCTGATCTGGTCGTCGAGCTGCGCACGAACTTCCGGATCGACATCGACCGCGGCGCGGACGTGCTCTTTGAGGGTCTTCAGTTTTTCAATCGAAGACACGGCATCGCGCGACATCGTCGCCCGAGCGTCGTTCAGGGCGACACTGACTTGCTTCTCCAAAAGCTCGGCACGGACGCGGCGCATCCGCGATTCTTCGGCGAGCACTTCGCCGTCGTTGCGGCCAGCCGGCGCGGCTGGGCGCGGGCGGACAAGCGTCAGGTCGTCGCCCGAGGCGGCGGCCGGAGTGATTTCTTCGCGGAGTTTGCCAACCGCGCCGCCGAGGGCGTCCGCGTCGGCATTTTGCGGAGTCAGCTCGCGCGAACGCTGGGCCAAACGTTCGGCCTGATCGAGATTGCCCGTCGCCAAGGCTTGCCGGCCCAGGCGGGTGAGATCGTCGGCGGCCAGGTCGACCAGGCGGTGCATTTCGTTGAGGCCCGTCAGCCCCAGCGCGGGGAGCGTGGCGCCATGGTCCGGAGTGGCCATGTCAACGACGCGGGCCAAGAAGGCGTTGTCGGCCGAAGACTCAACCGGCTCGACATGCCAACTGAGATCGATGGGCTTGCCGTCGAGGTTGGCCGAAACCTTGATTTCGACAGGTTCGGCGATGCGCCCTCGCCCGACGACGATTGACTCGCGATCGCTGCGCAGCGGCGGCAGCGGTTGCGAAACCACGGTGCCGAGCGCGGCGGGCCAATTGACTTCGCCGGGCCAGATGACCGGCTGACGGCTCGCCCGCACCAGTGCCGTGGCGGCAGCGGCCGGCGTAACGCTGGTGCCATCGATGGAGAGCATGCCACCGGTTTGATTGGCCAGGGCCGCGAGCAAATGCGTATCGAGCTGCGGACCGATCGCGAAGCTGGTGACGCTGACGTGCCGGTTGGCGAGCGCGGCGGTGAGCGTGGCGAACTCTTCGCCTTCAAGCACGTGCGCCGAACTGACACCGTCGCCGATGTAGACGGCCGCGCGCGGGGCTTGCGTGTCTCCGGCATCGAAGTCGGCCGCCAACTTTTCGAGCACGACGGCCATGTCGGTGGTACCCAGCGGTTCGCGCTGATTGAGCTGTGCCAGCGCGGCGTCGATCGCCTCACCGCGTGCGGGCACAAAGCCCTTGGTCAACGGCACGCTTTTGAGATCGACGGCCGAGATATGAATGCGATCTTCGGGCGAGAGCTGGGCAATGATTTGCTTGAGCGTTTCGATCGAGCGCTCGCGATATTCGCCCATCTGACTGGCGGACGTATCGATCAGCACCGCGAGCTGGATGCCGCCGGTGTGCGGGGGCATGGCGCGCGGGGCGAGCGCCAGGGCGAAGAACGCTTCGCCTGCGGGCTGCTGATAGGCCAACAGCCGAGCGGCCTCGGAATTCGCGCCGGCAGCGCCAGGATCGGCGCCGTGGGCAAGCGAGCCCGACAGCAAGACTGCACCCAGCGCTAGTAACAAGCGAGGCGCAAGCAGTGTAAGAGTAATGTTTCGCGACATGGCACCGTGCTCCCACCAGATCTAGAAGCATCCGCCTGACGAGGAGCCGTGTTCCGGACCGGCCACCTGGACGCAGGCGCGATCTCCGCGCGGAAAGTTCCTTGCGGATGCTCCTAGTCTATTCAGCGGGCGGAGTTAATGCCAAATGAAATTCGCCCAAATTGAGGGGGGGCGGCGGCCGGCAGGGCAGCTTGAATCGCCAAAATCGGCCCGCGAAGGGGAAGGAAGCCCCGCATTGCTCCGCAGGGGCGGCCGCCCTGGCGCGAACGCTCGGCCACATTCCAGGTGCAGGGCGTGGTCCGCGGGGGCTGGTGTTAGCACCCATCCGGGAGTAAGCGGAGCTGTTTTCAGGGCGTTCAGGGTGGAGTCGCAGCGAGCAACGGGAGCCGCGGAGTTTCCGTGGATCGCTGCAGATTTCGCTGCAATCGCCGCACTTTGGGTCAAGGCACGGTGTTTGCTTTCACCTTACGGCAGTTACGTTCACCGCCGCTGAAAATTCTGAGGAGATAGGCAGATGACAGGCAAGAAGGACGAAGTCGCCGGACGCATCAAGGAAGCCGCGGGCGCGATCACCGACAATGACGAGCTGCGCCGCGAAGGCAAAATTGATCAAGCCGCCGGCAAAGTCAAGCAGGCCGCCGAGAAGGTCGTCGAGAAGACGCAAGACGCCGCAAAGAACGCGATCCGACGATAAGCGGGCGAGCGATGCGACGACGAACGGGCACTGAAAGCGATGCCAGGAACCATTTCTAGGAGTCGCGCATTTGGATCGGAGCATCCGACGGAAACGGGTCCTGGCACCGATTTCGCCTCGATCAAAGTAAACCCAATCCACAGTCATCAGAGTAAAGGCACTTCAATCATGAGAATCGAAAACTTGCGCGAGCTGCTCGTCGAGGAGCTCAAGGATTTGTACAGCGCCGAAAGTCAGTTGCTGAAGGCGCTGCCGAAAATGGCCAAGGCGTCCACGTCGCCCGAACTGAAGCGAGCGTTTGAATCGCACCTCAAAGAAACCAAAGGGCAGGTCGAACGCCTGGACCAGGTGTTCAGCGAGCTCGACGAAAGCCCTGGCCGGAAGAAATGCAAGGCGATGGAGGGGCTCATCGAAGAGGGCTCCGAATGGATGAAGGAAGACGCTGATCCCGACGTGATGGACGCCGGGCTGATCGCCTGCGCACAGCGCGTCGAGCACTACGAAATCGCCGGCTACGGTTGCGTGCGCACTTACGCCGAGCTGTTAGGCGAGACCAAGGTCGCGGCACTGCTGCAAAAGACGCGCGAGGAGGAAGGGGCCGCCGACGAGAAGCTCACGAAGATCGCCGAGGCGATCAACGTCGAAGCGAATGAAGAGGACGACGACGACGAAGAGGCCCGTCCGGCTCGCGGCAAAAAGAAGTCGTCGAAAAAGCGGCAACTAGTGAGCCGCTAGTACCATGGCGCCGGGCCGGACGTTCGCGCATCAGCCGATGCGCGGTCGCCGGCCCGGGCTGTCGTGCCATCAGTCGCGCACGAAACGGTACCAGGAACCGTTTCATCGAAAGCGATGAGCAAAATGCGCGGCCGATAGAAACGGTTCCTGGCACCGTTTTCCCGGAGCGACACCATGAACGAATGGCAGCAATTAGCTCAAAACACGATGCGCACGGGCGGTTTAGCCAGCGCCGCAACGACCCTGGCGGCGGCCGTTTGCGGGCTGATCGAGGAGCGCAACGCGGTTGCTCCACTCAACTCGGTGAGCCACATCGCCTGGGGGGACCGCGCCAGTCGTCAGGAGCGCCCTTCCTGGAAGTACACGCTGACAGGGCTGGCGCTGAACACTGCGGCAGTGACCTCGTGGGCGGCGCTGTATGAACTTTTCTTCGGTGGCGCTGGTGCAGCGCGATCAAGCGGGGCCATCGGTATTGGCAAGCGATTACGCGCGAACAAGCCGGCACACTCGATGTCGCGCGTGGTTGCCAAGTCACTAGTCGGTGGGGCCGTGATTTCGGGCCTGGCTTACGTGACCGACTACAAACTGGTGCCCGCGCGGTTGACGCCGGGCTTCGAGAAACGCTTGTCGAACCGATCGCTGCTGGGCATCTATGCGGCGCTGGCTTTAGGCCTGGGCTTAGGCGGACTGCTCAGCGAAGCGCCGCAACCCCCACAGCGGGCAAGCCGCGTCAAGCGCCCGCCCGTCAGGCTGCGGTCGAAAGCCACGGCTTACAAGCCAAGGTAGATTCCCCAATGCTGCTGGTTTGCTGGCGGCTCGGAGGAGCCTTGCTCCGGCATCGTTTCTTGTAGTGCGGACGGTTCTACCGGAGCGTCGATCTCGGGAGCCGTGCGGAACTCATCGCGACTGGGTAGCGGCCGCTGCGGCAGGGCAGCACTCCGCAGCCCGTCGAGTTGCCCGAGCGTCAGGCTGCGGGCAAAAGCGTCGATGCCACCGGCCAGGGCACGCAGGCAATCGGCGCAGTCGGCCGCCAAACGCAGGGCGTTCTGTTGCAGCAACTTCGCGTCGGCGAGAGCTTGTTCGTTGACCGCCACATCCTGTTCGTCGCATTGTGCGATGTAGGTCCAATCGGCACTCAGGCAAGGCCAGGTGATCGCGCGATCGCCTGGCGTTTCATTGGCGGTGGAGCGTACCATGAGGGGCTGCGCGGGCGCGGTCGAGGGTGTCTGAGGAGCCACGAAGGGCCAGCGTCCTTGACCGCCATCCCACACGCGAAGACTTTCAGCCCGCCAGTCGATCGGCATCGTCCAGCGCGACGGCGGCAAGCGACGCAGATAGACGAACCGCGTGGGGCCGTTGAGCAATGTTTCGAAGAGCACTGAGTCGGTCTCGTCGCCGGGATAATCGTCGTGGGCCGAGTTGTCGGCCGAGTGGCGGATCGCACCGGAAATCACCCGCTGGGCGTCGATAGCGTCGGCCGGATTTGCCGTGAGGCTCTGTTGAGAGTTCAAGCCGGCGAACAGCAGATCGGCGGCGCCGAAATAAGCGTCTGCCAGTTCGAGGCGATTAGCAGCTTGTGAATCGGCACGTCGAGCCACGGGATCGGCGAAGCCACACTCGTCGCCGGCCGCAGCGGTGGTGGCGTGTTGCCGCTCGGTGGTAATTGGACGAGCGACGGCCGGGGTTGCGGTCTCGGCCGGAATCGAGTTCGACCACTCGGCGATGGCGTCGACTTCGGCGTTGAGCTGCATGCCGAAATCCCACTCGCGCTGCTCGCGAATGTCGGCCAGCACGTTCGCCAGGCTGCCGACCACCGGCGCGGCGGCCGAAGCGGTGTTCGTTGGACCGCAGTCGTAGTCGTCGCCGGCCGAGTAAGCGGCGCTGAGATTGCGGCCTGCGACTTCGGCCCGATCGTCAACCGCGGCGCCCCACCATTCGAGCGTGCTGCGGGGGGCCAGGCCCAACTCGGCAGCGATCACCGGATCGCAAGCCTGCGGTGAGCCGCAGTTGTAGCGGGCCGCGGCCGCCGGGCAGATCGACTGCAGGTCGGCGGCCACGAGTGCGGCTTCGTCGGATGCTGCTACCGCAAAGGCCTGCGCCGCTTCCATCGACGCGCGGTCAATGGCTGCCGTGTCGAGCGACTCGTCGACGACGACGGCGGCCGAAGTATCGAGTGACGCCAGAGTGGGCGTGCCGTAGTTGAAGTCGGGAGCGATGGAGTCGAAGGTGCAATCGAAAGCCAGATCGGCAGCCGGCACCAGCTCCTCGCTCGCAGCCTGCGGACCGGCTACCGCGGGGGAAGCGTCGTCTTCGTCGCTGTCGTCGTCTTCGCTTGCCTCGTCGCTAGCGTCGGTGTCGTCGTCCAGGGCGTCTCCCCGAGGGCAGAGCCAGGCTTGCAAGTTGGCGGTTTCTGGCGTCGCGGACGCTGAAGTGGCGGCCGACGTATTCAGCGCTTCTCGCGAAGCGGACTGCGCCATGGCCCAGGTCGGCTCGCCGCTGATCATGTAGCGTGCCAGGGCGAGCACATAGTCCAGCTCGAAGCCGCAGGTGAAGCCGCCGCTCGCGTCGGCGGAATCAGTCGGCGTCTCGGCGGGACAAATGGGGGCCGAAACGGTGCCAGGAACCGTTTCTACCGACTTCGCCGTGCATTCTTTCACAGAATCAGGAAACGGTTCCTGGCACCGTTTCGCAGCAGGCCGCTCCACAGGCGCGGTGGGGCGCCACGGGGTAACGGCATTCGCTCGGGCCGTGTGGACGACATCGCGACGGTTGCCCGACTCGCCGAACCACTGAAAGGGCTCGGTACATTGGCGATCGTCTGCGAAATCGGCCGGACAGAGGCGATCGGCCAAGGTGATCGGCAGATCGGCGGCCACACCCCGGCCTCCAAGCTGCCAGCGGTCTACTGTTGCCAGCGCCGCCAGGATACCCAGCACGAGCGACAGCGCAAGCCGCGAGCGTTTCATCCCCAAGTCTCCATTCCCAGGAAAGATCGCAGGCGCCCCGCGGAAGGGCGCTTGGCAAAACGTGGCGCAGGCTCGCTTCGATCCGTCGGGCCGGGCGCTCGTTGCTAAACTTATCGGAGCGGGCAAGCTGGGGGCATTAGCCAATGGGGGCGTGCTGCGAGTGCGACATTGAGTTTGCGGTCGCGTTGCGGCACGTTTGCGGCAGTTGTCGCGGCGATGCGAGCAGTGACGGTCGTGTGGGAGGGGGAAGGTGATTGGGTAAGCGGCGTACGTGATGGTTGCTAAAGCACATCGCAGAAACGGTGCCAGGAACCGTTTTGCCGATTGGCCCAACCATTCTCGGCCGCGAACAAAAACGGTTCCTGGCACCGTTTTCACGATTGACGTTGTCGCTGGGTGCACGGCGATTGCGTAGTGAAGGATGGCCCTTGTGGTCCGACGCCAGATTGTGCATCGCAAAAGAGACATCATCAGACGCCGCATCGTGACGCGAACGGACGCCAAAGCAGCAACCTCGCGAAAACCTAAAACGGTGCCAGGAACCGATTCAGCTACCCGGGTCCTATTTTCACCGCGCCGATGGAAACGGTTCCTGGCACCGTTTTCACGACGCTTTCACCCTAGGCCTTTTCGGCTGTGGCACCGTGTTGCGTGCGGCGCTATAGTAACGCTCCATGGGTCGCCCACGTCGAGCCGCCATCGGAGGATACGTCTATCACGTGCTCAATCGGGCGAATGCCCGGCGCACGATCTTTGAACACGACGGCGATTTCGTGGCCTTTGAAGAAATTCTGACCCAAGCGGTCGAGCGAAGTCAAACTCGTTTGCTTTGCTACTGCGTCATGCCGAATCACTGGCATCTCGTGGTTTGGCCACGCGACGATGACGAGCTGACGAACTTCGTCGGTTGGTTGACTCTGACCCACACGCAGCGCTGGCATGCTCAGCATGAATCGGCCGGCACCGGGCACGTCTATCAAGGGCGTTTCAAATCGTTCCCCGTCCAAGAGGACGATCACTTCTACACGGTTGCGCGTTACGTGGAGCGCAATGCGCTACGGGCCAACCTGGTACGTCGCGCGGAGCATTGGCGCTGGTCCAGTTTGTATCGATGGCAGCGCGGGACCGATGCTGAACGTGAATTGCTGGCCGAGTGGCCCGTGTCGAGGCGCCTGGATTGGCCCGCGCATGTGAACGCCCCGCAAACGCAGGCCGAGCTCAATGCGGTGCATCGCAGCATCCAGCGCGGGAACCCGTTTGGTGACGTGGAGTGGAGCGCGCGAACCGCACGCGACCTCGGCCTGGAATCAACGATGCGTTCGCCAGGGCGTCCGGGACTACGTGGTAACTAAAACGCCCCCAAAACGGTGCCAGGAACCGTTTCGCCGATTGGCCCAACCATTCTTGGTCGCGAACGGAAGCGGTTCCTGGCACCGTTTTCACGGCGTTTTCACTTCGCGCGTTCGCGTTTGTAGCTTCGCGCGATCTCGTGTCACTGATCCACCCTGACGTAGAGCCCCCAGTTGTTCTTGGCCAGTTGGCTCAAGAACAGGTCGAACGGTCCACCTGCGGGGCCGACGCCGACGCCGATCGTGTAGAGCGATAGCCGGCGTCCACGGTTGAGCTCCGCGACGCGCGCTAAAATGTCGATCGGCTTCGAGTCGTTCGGCATGCCATCGGTCAATAGGTACAGCGCCTCGACATCGAAGACGAACGCCGCCGTCAGGGCGCCAAGCGTGCCGGTACCGCCGCGCGGTGGTTGGGCATTCACAAACCGCGTGGCCGATTCCTTCATCGCCGCGTTGGCTTCGACAAGCTGCTGCTGCCAGACCGCCAGCACACTGTTGAAAACCACCACGCTAAAACTTGTCTGCTCGGGCAACGCGCTAATTGCTTGAGCTAGCTCGCGCTTGGCGGCTTCGAGCCGCGCGCCTTCCATGCTTTGCGAAGTGTCGAGCACGAACAGCACACGCTGCGCGGAGATCGTCAGCCCGTAGTAGGACGAAGCCTGCTGTCCAGGGGCTGCGGCGCCGCGAACCGAACGGGCAAAATTCGCGGGGAATTTGAACGTGTCCTCGTTCTGGGCCCACCAGTCTTTCCAAGCCTTGGCGTCGGTGCCGTGCTTCTGGCCCGTGGCATCGGCCAGGTATTGCCCGAGATCGGCGGCAATTTCCCCCCGTTCGAGCGCGATCAATTCAATCGCGGCGGCAACTCCCTCGGGGCACGTGGCGCGCATGACCGCTTGCGAAATCGCGCGTCGCACGCCGAACTCCCGCCCGAAGGCGGCCAGCTTCGTGAGCTTCATGAGTCGCGCGATATCGTCCGGGCGATTGGTTTCGCCGAGCGCGTCGGCCAGTTCCATGATTGGCAGCGCTCCGCCGTTGGCGTTGGCCGCCGCGTCGAGCCAGGCGAGCGTTTTCTTTTCGACGGTTGGGTTGTCGGAGGAGAGCACAACCTTCAGCAGCAGCGGCGTGACGTCGAACGTGGTGTTGCGCCGGGCGCCCTTCTGCAGCGTAGTTAGCAGCAGCTTGCCAACGTTCTCGTCGTTCTTGTAAGCCAACAAAGTTTGGAAGGCGGCCTCTTGTACCTCAGCGCTTTGACGCTGCGCGAGCGCTCCCAGCACGAGTTTGGCGGCCTCGACCGTGGGGTATTTCTGCAGTTCTTCGAGCGCGGCGATGCGCGTGGCGTCGTCGCGCTTGCGCAACTGAGCTTGCAGCGCGCTTCTGGCGGCTTTGAACTGCGCCTTGATGTCGTCGTCGCGCGCTAAATCTGAGCCCGCCGCGTTGTCGGGGGGAGCGTCCGCATTGTGGTCGGCAACCGGCTGGGCGCGACGCTTGGCAGCCTCGTCACCGTCGACGGACGGCAATCCAACGTGACCGAGCAGAATCACGCACAACACCGCGAGCGGAGAGCGAAGCGCGCTCATGGCAGCCCTCAACTTGAAAGCAGGGCAGGGGGGCGCAAGCATCAGACGAGGATGCGTGCCGCCGCATGTGGGAGATCATAAGCTCCGCGGAGCACGAGGGATACTTTTTTGCGCGTGAGCAACCCGCCCGGGGTTGTGGCGCGAGCAATGGCGGATCGGCGCGAGGGCCCAAGCTGGCGGCGCTCCCCTGAAAAGCGCAGGGGCCTGGTCGACGCGTCGACTGCGCGACTGGCTCGCACCCGTCGGCCGACATGCCAACCAGACCCCTTGGGGTCGCGATCAAAAAAATCCGCCGCGGGGGTCAGCCGCGGCGGTTTGGGCGAGGATCGGCGAGCGAAGCACTTATCTGCAAAGGAGCCGCGTCAGCGCGGCGCCTGTCTACACGAGCTCTTTGCGAGCACCGATCAACGTACGGAGCCGTTCGGCCAGCAGGGCCGTGTCGAACGGTTTCTTGAACGTTTCGTTGATGCTCGAGCGATCGAAGCTGTAGGTTTCGCCGTCATCGGGCAACAGCGCGATGAGGATCACCTCGCCGAACTCGGGGTTGCGGCGGAGATTCTGGCAGATTTGCAGCGCTTCGGTCCGGCCGATCGAAAAGTCGACGATGATGCAGTCGGGATGGAAGCTCTCGGCCTGAATGCCGGCCTCGAAACCGCTGGTGGCGGTGCCGACCTTGAACGACCGCTCGAGCGGCAGTTCGCGTTTCAGGCTTTCGATGAGCATCTGGTCCTGAGCGACGACGAGGACTTTGGCCATCGCCTCGTCTTCCAGGTCGCCCAGCGGCATGCCGTGCTCTTTGAGGAACCGAATCAGGTACTCGCGCGGGATCCGCCGGTCTTGCGAGCCGGGGATGCGATAGCCTTTCAGGCGACCCGAATCAAACCATTTGCTAACGGTTCGCGGGGCCACCTTACAGATCTTGGCGACCTGGCCTGTAGTGAACACCTTCATGTAAGGAACTCCAAAAGTGCGCTCGCTTGGTTTTGTGACGTGCTGCCTGCGTTGGGCAGCGACGTCAGCCCCGTGCTTGCCGGCTGCTACCGGCGCTACGCTCCCTCGCGCCGGCTACGGGTAGTCGGCTGTCGGCAAGCATCTGGGTCGGGGCTGTGGTGGGTTAACGTGCTTCGTCGATCCTCGTGGCTCAGTTCCCTCTGGCCGTGACTACTCAGTAAGCCGTCGACGACTGCTGGCCGCGACCGGCGAACTACCACGCGCGTCGCAAATCGCCCGGGGGGCGAACGCTTCGCTGGGGAGTTTTCACCGCGACACGGACCGGGCTAGCCGGCAACTCGCTTGGCTTTGGCTGTGAGGGACCACGCATGGCCGGTTCGCAGGCGTTGCCGCCGACGAACGGTGTTTAGGCAGGCCGTTTGGCTGGTATCCCCCCCCGGGGATCGTCGTGCGGCGTCGGATGCCGGAGCATCCTGCGTACGCACGACAAGTCTCCGAAAGTTAGTTTCGAGCCCCCGTGGCATGGGACTTTAGAAACTTTCGACAGTCGTAGGGCCGGCGACGGTCGCGAGCCGTGTAATGAGGCTGCCGTAAGCCCCGATTCGGTAAAAACTGCCGCCTGGCGGGTCGCTGCGGTCGACAGAATCGCTGCAAACCGGCCAAACCCCGCCACCCCACTTCAATTTCAGGGGGCATGAAAGAGGCCGCTTGTTGGTTTGACAGTCGCTTCGCGGGACGCCTAAACTCCGCAAGCAGGATGAAATCAGGCTCAGAACCCGCGTTTCGCCAGGTTGCCCCACCAGGTAACATTCGATCCTCGAGGACCCGGCGCGACGGGGATCAAGGACTGAACCGATCAAGGCAAGGAGCCTTCGCATGGACGTGCACATCAAAGCGCTAGTTCGACGGGTACGAGCGCGGCTGCAACCGCCGTCGCATGAGGCTCTCAGGGAGGTCGCGCCCCGCGTCGAGCTGGTTTCATACCCGGCACCGCCGCGCTACCCGGGTCAAGACAGCATCCCGGATCGTGAGTTCTACCGGCCCAGCGAACACGGCGATTGGCTCTTCTCCCCCTGGCAAGCCCTTACCGACCACCGTGGGTTCGGCGATTTCAAAGATTACTTGCAGCTAGCGCGTGACGTGGGCACAGCGGTCGGCGCCGAAAGGCTCTATACGCTGTTCACGCTCGCCCGGCAGTGCTTGCATTTACCCGGCGACTTTTTCGAGGCGGGTGTCTGGAAAGGTGGAACCGCGGCACTGTTTGCCAAGCTGATTGGTGAACAGTCGACTTGCCCGCGAGAGCTGCACCTGTTCGACACGTTCGCCGGGATGCCGCCGACCCACGCGGCGGACACCTACTACAAGGGAGGCGAGTTCGCCGACACGTCGCTGGAGAGCGTCCGCGCGAAGGTCAACGCGGATTTCGTACGGTTCCATCCGGGATTCGTCCCGCAGACGTTTGGTGGCTGCGAGGACCTGCGATTCGCGTTCGCGCACATCGATCTCGATGTTTACGAGTCGATCCGCGACGCAATTTCCTTCGTGTATCCTCGCGTTGCGGTCGGCGGGATCATCGTCTTCGACGATTACGCCTGGTCGACCTGCCCAGGAGCACGGCGGGCGGTCGATGAGTTCTTTGCCAGCCGGCGGATGTGCCCGCTGGTGCTCGCCAATGGGCAGGCGGTTGTGTTCAAGGGGAGAGAGGAAGAATAGGCCGCTTGCAGGTTGACTTGCGAATTGCCATGGCGGTTGCTTCGCGGCGCTGTTGAGGGATTTTTGGCACGGCGTGGCCCAATCCTGCGATAAACCCAACTTATTTGATTGACAGCGGCCCGGTCAGGCGTTTAGACTTCTCGATACGAAGGCGAATTCGTCCCGGTAGCGCACATGTCTCTGTTCGGGGCATCGCTCTGTCGGGGCATCCCCAAATCACCCTACTGCTGCTCGTGCGAAACGGTTCGTACGGAGTGGCCCGGCTCATGCAAGCAGGCTGAAAACCGCACTCTGTGATCGCGATTGCGAGCCGTTGGCTCCTTTCGCCGGCGGTTTTCTTCTCAGCACTGCTTTTCGCCGATCTCGTGCCTGCAAGGTGAGATTTACCGGTATTCAGCCGTCATGGTCGCGCTGTCTGCCTTTGAGTCTCCCCTGGTCCTGATCCCCGTTCGCCAAACTCGCGGGATCGCCTGCGCGCCCGATCGGCCGCCAGCAACCTGAGAGCCTGACCGCGGAGCGCTGGAAGAGCGCTCCGCGGACTGGCTCGCAGAAGTCGCGAGTTTCGGGGTACTCGATGTGCCAGCAGCGCGGTCCGCCTGGTTGAAAGATCCGGGCTGCATCGCGTTGGAGACGTAATCCACAGGGGATCGAGGTAACAGAACGGGAAGATACTTATGCTTGAGAAACGACGCATTTTCGGCGGCTTGCTGCTCGCCTTGGTTATCGGATCGCCGCTGCAGGCGACCGTGTTTCTGACTTACAACACCACGCCGCTCGCCAATGGAGCGACCGCTTACGATCTCTACTTCAACGACGACAGCGCCGTCGAAGGATCTTGGTTTGCGCAAGACTGGACCTTCACGGGCGACATCCAGCAGAAGCTGGCGTTCGGCTTCACTTCCATCACCAAGGAAGCGGAAGCCAACACGTTCGACGCCTTACAGGGTTCGGGCAGCGGATACAAAAAGTTGGAGGATACGTGGGTAGGTGCGGCCTTTACGGCTTTCCCGGTCGATTCGAGCCAGATTCCTCCGCCGGCAAATCCACTCGAACAAGTGGGTCTCTTCAAAGTGGCTGGGGGGACCGATCCCTCGAACAAGCTCAGCCAGGTGCTGTTTGTGCATATCGTGGCCAACGGCCCGATCAGCTACACGGGGAGCATCGCCCGCACGGGTGTCTCCGAGCTGCTGCCGTTTTCTGGCGTGTTGGCGGTGCCCGAGCCCTCGTCGATGGTGCTGGGAGCGTTTGCTGGTTTGGCGGTGGTCGGGGTGGCGATCAGCCGGCGTAAAGCGGCGCGGCGCTAGTCGCGGCGCGGCCGAGCGCCTTGGCCACGTATAGATCC
The DNA here is from genome assembly GCA_964495375.1 of uncultured Planctomycetaceae bacterium. Taxonomy (GTDB): domain Bacteria; phylum Planctomycetota; class Planctomycetia; order Pirellulales; family JAEUIK01; genus JAIESQ01. The sequence goes on from CAZBWM010000039.1 coordinate 24,307, forward strand.
GCAACCTCCGTGGATTCGCCCTGCGGTAGTCCGCAGAGCCGTCGTCGCGCGGCGCTGCCTGTTCGCAAGTGCGCGGTTTGGCGATCTTGCTCGCCTCGGCAGCGGCCCAATCAGCAGGAAAAAAAAGACCGCACGGCCAGGGCCGTGCGGTCAGAGCGAACGACGAGTTGTTCATCGCAACGGTACTACGCGCTGCGACGCGGAAACAAACGACTCCGTTACTTGCGGCCCCAATAGCGCCGCAGGAAGGGAGCGAAGGTCAGCAATCCGATGCCGAGTAAGACGATGCTTCCCGGCTCAGGGATGACATCGATCCCCGATTGCTCAAGGTGGTAATTGATCCCGATTGACAGCGATGCCAGCAAGTCAATCGTTGATGACACGGTCAAGCCCGGTAACAAAATCGGTATCCCGGTCGACAACGCCAAGGCGGTTTGCACACTCAACGGCACCTCGATGGTTAGTCCGCCATCGAGCGCTAGTTTGGTATTGAAAGAGGGACCTGTCAAAGACCAAGTACCCGTCAGATTTTGCGAGAACGTACCTCCCAGATCGTCGATATCAATGTTGATCAAGCCGATGAGCGAGGCCTTAACGTTGGTCATCGAAACGATGATGTCGCCAGGAATAGTGAAGGTTCCGGTTCCGCCACCGAGCGGTATGCCCGACCAGGCACCCGTCTGAACGAATCGCAACTCCGACAGCGTGCCGGTAATGTCGACCGTGATCGACTTCAACAGCGAGCTCGCCGAGTTGGTCGTAATCGTGATCGTGTCGATCGCGATCGGAGCGGTCTTGCCGTTGAGCAAATCCAGGTTGGTGTCCTGGAAGTCGTTGATCACGTAGAGCAAACCATCAATGTCAGCGGTCGTCCCCAGCGGATCGGTCTTGGGATCGGAGTTGAAGATGACCGGGGAAGGATCGAGCTTCAACGGGTGAACGAGCGGGGGCGTAAAGTTGAACTTGCTGATCGTGTTAAAAATGTTCTTGGTAGCGCCAGAGCCGTCCGCGATGGCGGAACCACTGAGAGTAGTAGTGGCGCTAAAATTCTGCTCGGTGCCGGTAAAGTTGATCGGCACAATTTCAGCTTTTGCCGGCGAGCTCGTCAGAAACGCGAGCGCGCCGAGCGACAGGAGCGCAATGAGTTTGCGCCGAAAGTTCGTAACCATACACATCCTCCACGATGCGGGGTAGCTTTCAGTAGCGACTCCAGTTTGTTGAAGACCAAGCCAATCGAGCTTAAGGCTGTTCCGAACCCCAAGCCCCAGGTACGCGCTGGGGACAACCTGGCGCGCCCTGACCATTACCGCGCTAACATTAACTAACGAGGCAGGTAAAAGTCAAGAAAACTTCTTAAGCTTTTGTTAGAAATGTGCTGCGGCTTCCCTGACATGCCAATGGGGGGTTAGCGCCGAGCGCCTGCCCGGAAGCGCTTGGCAAAGATCGGACAACCGCAGAGCAATCCGATCCCCAGCAGGACCACGGCGCCGGGTTCGGGTACGGACAACCCCGTTTGTTCGAGGTGGTAGCTCAACGCCAGATTCAACGAGGCCGCCAGGTCGAGCGTTGAAGAAATCGTCAAGCCGGGCAGCAGGATGGGAACCTCTGCCGAAAAGCCGAACGCCGTTTGCAGCACAAGCGGCGAAGCAATGCTGTAAGCGCCATCCAGGGCGACCTTCAGGTTACTGTTGTTGCCTGAAAGGGTCCAAGTGCCCGTCAAGGCCTGCGAGAATGAACCGCTAATATCGGGGATGGCAAGCGGCAAGAATCCCAATAGGTTGACCTGGGCTTCGGAGAGGGTCAGCCCAATGTCTCCGGGCACACTGAAGGTTCCGGAGCCACCGCTACCGGTGATGGTCGGTGTGCCGGTTTGCGTGAAGGTGAGATTTGAGAGCGTGCCGCTGATGTCGATCGACAGATTCTGTAGCAGGCCAATCGAAGAATTCGTGGTGATATTGATGGTGTCGAGCGAAATCGGCGCCTTACCACCGTTGAGGAAATCGACGTTCACCTTCTGCATGTCGAGCAGATCGAGCCCGACAAGCTCGAAGATCGTGCCGAACGGGAAGGTCAGTGGATCGGTCGCAATCAGGACGGGTGACGGATTGAGCGATAACGGATGCGTGAGGGGCGGCGTGAAGGAAAAGGCGCTGATTTGATTGAAAATGTTCTTGGTGGCGCCACTACCCGTGGCGACAAAATTACCATTCAACGTCGCGGTGGCGGAGAAATCCTGCGCAGGACCGAAGAAATCGACGGGCACGAATGCGGCGCGGGCCGCGGTGCCCAGGCAAGCAGTGCCCAGCCAGGAGAAGAAGAGTCCCGCCAGCAAAGGGGCGAGACCGCGCAGACGCGATAAAAACATAGAGGAACTCCCAATGTTGTGTGTGCTTTCAGTGGCGACTCCTTAACGTGCGAATTGGTTTTCAGTAGCACCCGACCCGAGAATTTTGCGAGCAGCGCGCAGCGAACGGATCGCTGCGATACGTTCGCAATACCACGAGGCGATTCTAGCTAGCGGCGAAGCAGCCCGTCAAAGGAAATTTCGAGATTCCTCGGTCGCAGGGAGCCATTCGCCGCGGCCCCTGGCTGCGTGCCCCGGCGGCCGTCTATTTGCCCCCCGGCGGCACATACTTCGCCAGCCAGGCGAAGACTTCCTTGTGCCAGAACTCGCTGTTGGCCGGCTTGAGGACCCAGTGCCCCTCATCGGGGAAGTTAATCAGCTTGGACGGTACCCCCAAGCGCTGCAGCGTGGTGAACATCTGCCAGCCCTCGTCGACCGGGACGCGGAAGTCCAGGTCGTTATGGATGATCAGCATGGGGGTTTTGAAGTCCTTGGCAAAACGGTGGGGCGAGTGCTTCTCGTAACTCTCGCGATGGCCCCACGGCGGGCCGCCGTGCTCCCATTCATCGAACCACAGTTCGTCGGTCGTGGCATACATGCTATCGAAGTTGTAGACGCCGCAGTGGCAGATCAGCGTCTGGAATTTGTCGGTGTGCCCTTCGAACCAGTTCATCATGTAGCCACCGAACGAGGCCCCGGCGGCTCCCATTCGCTTGGTGTCGATGAAGGGCTGCTTCTCGAGCCAGGCGACTCCGCCCATCAGGTCATCGAAGCAGCGGCCCCCCCAGTCGCCGCTGATCTGGTCGACATATTCCTGCCCGAAGCCGGTGCTGCCGCGAGGATTGGGGAGTGCCACGACATAACCTTGGGCAGCCCACAATTGCGGGGACCAGCGGAAGGACCAGTTATCGTCCCAAGCGCCTTGGGGTCCGCCGTGGACGAGGTAGGCCAAGGGCCACTTTTGCTTGGCGTCGAAGCCGGGCGGTTTGAGCACCCACATCTGCATGGGCGTGCCTCCAGCGCCGGGCACGCGCACGCTCTCGGGCTGCGGTAGGTCAAGCTCGGCGAGGAGTGCCGAGTTGGTCTGGCTGATGTTTTTGGCCTGCCCTTGGTTGTTGATGACGAAGACCTCGGGAGGACTGGTGAGAGACGCCCGGGCGCAGGCGAGACGGCCATCGCTACCGACGGATAACGCACTATGCGAGCCGCCGGCGATAACGCGCTGTGGCTTCTCGCCCGACAAGCGCACGGAGAAGATTGGCGACGCGGCATCCTCTTCGGCCGTGAAGATCAGGCCTTGGCTATCGGGGCGCCAGACGAACGCCTCGGCCGAGCGATCGAACTCGGCGGTCAGGCTTTTGGGAGCGGCGACACCCTTGGCGGGCACGATCATCAACTCCCAGCGATCGGCCTCATAGCCTGGCCGCCGCTGGGCGCGATAGGCGAGCCATTGGCCGTCGGGGGAAAAGCGGGGAAAGCCGTCGGCGGCCGGGTTGCCAGCGGTCAGGTTCTCGGCCGCGCCGCCGCCGACCGGCACGCGCCAGATATCGTGATTGGTGCTCCAGGCCTCGTCCTTCTCAGGGGGCGCCGTGTAGACCAGGTACTTACCATCGGGCGAAAACGTCATCTCGTCACCGGCCGAAAACGTGCTCGAGGTCGGCGTGCCATCGCGATCGCCGGGGGTGACGTCGCGCGGTTCACCCCCCGTGGCCGGCATGACGAACAGGTGCTGCCGCTTGCCTTCGACCCAGGAATCCCAGTGGCGATAGAACAGCCGGGTGGCGACCCGCGCCTTGACGGGGTTCTTCTGCACTTCGTCGAGGCGCTGCTTATTGGCCGCGTCGCTTTCGGCGAAAGGTTTGGCGGAGAACTCGGGAAACACCGCCGAGACAAAGGCGATCAGTTTGCCATCGGCCGACCAGACGCCGCCGCTGGCTTCGGTGCTGATGGTGGTCAGTTGCCGGGCCTCGCCGCCGTCGATGTCGATCACCCACAATTGCTGCTGCCCCGAGCGGGTCGACTCAAACAGCACGCGCCGGCCATCGGGGCTGAATCGCGGGTGCCGATCCTTGGCCGTGGTGGTCGTGAGTTGGCGAGGCGGTGCGCTGCCGTCGGTCGGGGCGATCCAGAGCGTGGTGCTCGAACTGTTCTTCGCGCGGTCGACCGTCGTCACGGCATACACGACCTGCCGGCCATCGGGGCTGATCTGCGGATCGCTCACGCGCTTGAAGGCGAAGAAGTCGTCGAGTGAAAGGGGGCGAGCTGCGATTGCCGGGTGGGCCATGTTGAGAACCAGAGTGGAAAGGAAGAAGAACGATACCGACGCGGGCGAGACGCTTTTGTGCTGCATGATCGCTCACAAGGCCTGACTAAGGTGCGCAAGGTTCCAAGGCGTTCGATTGTGGAGACCGCCGCCCGGAGAATGCTGCGGGTCGAGGGGCAAAGCTGGCCAATATATCGGCCGTGTTGGCGCGGGGCGAGCGGCGCCGCGAAAACCGCGATTCGCCCGGTGCAATTGAGCGCAATTTACCGATCCCGCCGTCGCCGCGACCCCTTTTGACAAGGTAGCTACAGAGCCCTAGAGTAAGGGAACGTCACCGAAACCGCCTCGGCAACTCCTTCGCGGAGTGAGCAACGGGCGGTCTCGGTGGGGCGGTAGCTCAATTGGGAGAGCGCAGCGTTCGCAATGCTGAGGTTGAGGGTTCGATCCCCTTCCGCTCCACTGGCCCCAGCGTCGACGGCCTGAAGAAGTCGACCGCCGTGGGCCTGATCTTTTGCAGCGGGGGTTCGATCCCCGCGAGCCGTCGCGCGACCGATTCTCTTGGCCGCGGCTGTACTCTTGGCCGCACGGGGGCAGACCATTCGTCCGTTCCCGGCACCCAACGATCGCCTTGCCGCCCGATTCTTTGATGGCGGGTCAGTCTGGTTTGCTGGGAGCCTGATCGCTGTCAGGAGCCAATTCCAATGCGTGCCAGTTCATGGAAAAATCTCGCTGGAATCGGTTGCTGCCGCCGTAGGGGTTGACAATCCGATTCGACGGACCCGCTACCGAATATTTGACACTGGCGCGGCCCCCTCTGTAGGATTGAGCTAACGCCATCCTCCGGATTCTGCGGCCACTCTGCCAGGGAGGAGCGTCGGAACAGATGTCAAATTCGGGAACCTTACTTAAGCTGGCGCTTGCGCTCCGGTCGTGCTTGCTAGCGCGCGCCGGCCGCGAAGCGTTGAGCTTTTAGGAAGACTCGCGCCATGGCTCGCAGCAAGGCGGTTTGGGGTATTGATCTGGGGCAATCCGCGCTCAAAGCGCTGCGCTGCCGGGTGGGGGACGATCCCGACACGGTCGTTGCGGATGCCTTCGACTACATCGAGTATCCGAAGATCCTCAGCCAGCCCGAGGCGAACGCCGAAGAGTTGATCGCCGAGGCGCTCAAGACGTTTCTCTCGCGCAATAGCGTCCGCGGCGATCGCGTGGCGATTTCGGTCTCGGGGCAAAGCGGCCTGGCGCGGTTCATTAAGTTGCCGCCGGTCGAATCGAAGAAGATCCCCGACATCGTCAAGTACGAAGCCAAGCAGCAGATTCCCTTCGGCTTGGAAGATGTCGTATGGGATTACCAACAGATGGCCGGCGGCAGCGTCGAAGAAGGCTTCGCGCTGGAGACCGAAGTCGGCTTGTTCGCGATGAAGCGCGAGCAGGTGTTTCGCGCGCTGTCGCGGTTCACCGATGCGGGAATCGAAGTCGACTACGTGCAGCTCGCGCCGCTGGGGTTGTACAACTTTGCGGCCTTCGACCAGATGCCCGAGCTGCCGGCGCCGGAAGATTACGATCCGGAGAATCCGCCGGGCTCGTTGGTGATTTTGTCGGTCGGCACCGACACGACCGACCTGGTGATCACCAATGGCTTCCGCGTCTGGCAGCGCAATGTGCCGCTAGGTGGCAATCACTTCACCCGGGCGCTCACCAAAGAGCTGAAGCTGACGTTCGCCAACGCCGAGCACGTGAAGCGCACCGTGGCGCAGGCCGGCGAAGGGGGTAAAGCGGTTTTTCAGGCGATGCGCTCCGTGTTCAACGACCTGTTGAACCAAGTGCAGATGTCGCTGAAGTTCTACGGCGACATCGATCGCCGCACCAAGGTGGTGCGCGTGCTAGCGCTGGGCAACACGCTGAAGTTGCCGGGCTTGCAGCGCTACTTGCAGCAGAACCTGGGGATGGACGTTGCGCGGCTCGAGAAGTTTCGCACGCTGACCGGTTCGGACGTGCTCGACGCGCCGGCCTTCAAGGACAACGTGCTGGCGTTCGCCACTTGCTATGGGCTGGCCTTGCAAGGCCTGCGCGACACCAAGATCCGCACGAACTTGTTGCCCCCCGAGATCGCCCAGGAGCGGATGATCCGCAACAAGAAGCCCTGGGCCGTGGCCGCGGCGGCCGTGCTGCTGCTGGGTTTCACGCTGAGCGCCTTGGGTCATTGGCGCGCGTGGGGCTCGGCGAAGATGAAGGGCTACTTCGAGGGCGCCGTGAGCGAGGCCAAAGGGGTGGCCGATACTGCCGGTCGCTACGCCAGCGAATTCAGCGATTCCAAGACCAGCTACGACGCCACGGTTGCCATCGGCGAAAAGCTCACGCACAGCAGCGACGGGCGCACCCACTGGCTGCATGTACTGAAGGCGATCAACGCCGCGGTGCCGCGCGATCCGAAATCTGCCGAGGTACCGCTCGATCAGCTCGCCAAACGCGAAGAGCTACAAATCACGCAGATCGACTGTGCCGAAGTCACCGGGCTCGACACCTGGTTCACCGGCGTGCAGGGCTTCCGACCGATCCCCCCGCCGCGTGAAAAACGGAAGCCGGGGATCGAAGGAGGGGAGGAAGCGACGGAAGAAGCACCCGTCGAAGAAACGCCGGCCGAAGGTGCCGAGGGTGAGGAAGGGGGGACCGGGTTGCCGCCGGGCGTCGAGCCCCCCACCGGTCCAGGCTGGGTGTTTCAGATCCGCGGCTACCACTATCACAATCCGGTGCCCGGCGATCCGCGCAACGAAGGCGCTCCCTACGTTCGTCAGACCTTGCTGAAAAATCTGGCGGAAATGAAGGTCAAACTGCCGGGCGAAGCGCAAGAGCTTTCGATGGCGGAGCGGGGCATTATGTTCCCGGTGATTGTGAGCCAAAACTCGATTGTCGATACCACGCTCGAAGCCGCTGAAGGCCCGCCGCCGCCGCATGCGGCCAACGTGCCGCCGAAAGTGCGGCGTTACGACTTCACCGTGCAGTTTATTTTGAAACCGAAGACCACGGCCGCCGACGGCGAAGCCGCCGACACCGATTTGTAAAGTTGTCCGGTAGTCTCACTCTCGATTGATTCGACGACCGAGCACAGCGAAGGGCGAAGCGATGGAACAGGTCAAGGTCTACCTCGCGGTACTCAAGAAGCACCATTTTTGGTTGCTGGTTGTCGTGGCGATGTTGCTGGCAACTTACGGCTGGTATGCCGGCACCAAGGCGCTCGATGCCCAGTTCGCCAGCAACAAAAGCACGATCGATAGCGCCTTCAGCGGCGCCCAGGCGATCAAGCCGGGCGATCCGAATCCATCGTTCAAAGAGAAGACCGACGCGTTGCACGAGCGACAAAAAACCACCACCTTGGCTGCTTGGGAGCGCCTCTATCGCCGGCAGCGCGAGAACTTGAAATGGCCCGAGACCGTCAAGCACATCGGCACTCTGAAAGCCAGTACCCCGATCGACCCCGATGATCGCCAGACCTATCGGCAGTACTTTCACGCCGAGTTCCCCAATTTGTTTGGCCGCATCGAGCCGCTGCAACAAGTGCCCGTCAACCCCGGGCCAGCCGGTGCCGGGGGCGCTGCACCCGGTGCTCCTCCAGTCGCCGCGGCCGCCGCGGCAGAGCAAAAGTTGCAGGGCAAAGTCGACTGGCCGGCCACGGAGCGCGATGCCCTGGTCAAACGCTACGACTGGAAGAGCGTGCCGACGAACATTCAAGTTCGCATGGCGCAGGAGGACTACTGGATTTACGAGAGCTTGCTGGACATCATCGCGGCGGTGAACAAGGGGGCCGGCACGACCTCGCACACGAATGCCGCGATCAAAAAGATCGAGATGCTCAAGATCGCGCAAGACGCGTTCGACGCCGGCATCCCCGTGATTGAAGGGCTGGCGAAAGAGGCTTTCCCCCCCGCGGGAGACGCCGCCACGCAACCGAAGCCGGTGTCGGCGGCCTCGACCGACGAAGAACTGGTCAAGCAGCGTTACGTAGGTATCGACGGTAAACCGACGGAAAGCTCGCCCGATGAAGGGGAATTCAAGCTGATCCCCGTACGCATGCGGCTCATTATCGATCAGCGACGGATTCCCGATTTTCTCGTGGCTTGCGCCAACTCACCGCTGCCGGTCGAAATCCGTCAGGTGCGCTATAACCCCGGTGCGTCGACCGGTAAGGGCGCCATCGGGGAAGGGGGCGGGGGAAGCGCGATGGCTCCGCCTGCTGCTCCCGGCGCTGGTGCGGCTGGGGGCACCGACAAACCCGAGCCCGCGCAGAACGAGATTTATCTTGTCCGCGTCGAGTTTCGTGGCCTGATCTACTTCTTCAATGCGCCCAACAAGGAATTGCTTGGTGGCGGCACCGGTGCAACGGGCGACGAAGGTGACGCGGGGGGCGACACGACTGAAGCAACCGACACGCCAACCGAAAACGCGACCGAGTCGACCACCGAATCCACGCCGACCGAGGGTGCGACGAGCGAGGGTGCCACAACCGACGGCGCCGCCACCGAAGGTGCCACGACCGAGGGAGACGCAACCACAGAGCCGACCACAGCGCCCACGACTGAGCCGGGCGCTGCTGCCGAACCGGGCGCCGCAGACGCGACGACGACACCCCCGGAAGGTGCCCCGGCTGGAGACACCCCCGCTGCGGACGCGCCGGCAACCGACACACCGTAACGCGAGTTTGTTAGCAGCAAGCAACGACCGAACCAACGCCGGGGCGACCACGGCCCAGGCGGCAATGACTCACAACTGACCAGGCGAGGCGCGTCCTCGCGGCAACTCCACCCCAAAAGCGAGAAGGCCATGGCGGCCAAGATCAAATTCAAGCTCGACGCCGATCAGATCAAGCGCTTCTTCGTGCTGCACACGGAGAAGCTCGTGCTGGGCGTGTTGTCGCTGTTAGCGCTTTTTCTGCTGTACAAAGGGGTGTTGCGCGAGACCTACAAGAGGACGCCACAGGAACTGAGCTCCGCGGCGCAAAATGCGACCGCTGAGTTGGGACGTTCCACGTTCGATCCCAAAGCGCAAGGGGTCACGATCATCGACTACTCGGCCAAGGCCGAAGAGCAGGTGAAGCCGCTGGAAGTGGCCGGGTTCGAATGGGAGCCGATTCGCCACCCGGTCTGGCCGCGCGGCAGCAAACGCGGCGTGCCGCTCCTGCTGGCGGTGGAAGACCTGCAGGTGCACGCCGGACGGGGCGCGTTTCAAATCAAGCAACCCGATCGTGCAGCGGCCGCCGCGGCTCCGGTTGCCCCCGCCGAGCCTGCTGCCCCTGCACGACCGCGTGCCGGACGTCGCGGCGAAGATGCCGACGCGCCGCCACCTCCTGCGCCGGCTCCGGTGGCCCCCGCCAACGTGGCTGGGTATCGCTATGCCGTGATCGTGGGTCGCGTCCCGTTCGCGAAGCAGATCCAGGCATTTCTGGAGACCTATGCCGACGCCGCAGACCGGCGCCCTGGCGATGAAGCGCCCGATTATCGCGGCGCGATTGTCGAGCGTGCCGAAGTGGTCACCGGCGCCGCGAACGAGAAGCTCAAGTGGGTTCCGCTCAGCGCGGCGAAGCGGAAGGCGATTCAGCAAACGTTGGGGGCCGCGCAGCGCAACGAGATCGCACGCCCTTCGGCCGTCAATCCCTACCTGACCGAGGGGATTCCGACTCGCCAGGGGGAAGATTTCTTGCCCGAGGAAGTCGCCCATCCTTCGATGCTCGCCGCGCGCGCGGCAATCGCGCCGCCGGCGCCTGCCGCGGCGGCCGAGCCGGCGGTTCCCGACGAAGTCGTTCCCGATGCCCCCGAAGAGCCGGCCCCCGATAAACCGGCCGATCCGGCGGCTGCACCCGCCGACGCAGCGGCGGCTGCGCCCGCTCCGGCCGATGATGCCCTGTTGTTCCGCTATTTCGATTTCACCGTCGAGCCGGGCAAGCGCTATCGCTATCGCGTCAAATTGTGGTTGGTCAATCCAAACTACGATGTCCCGGTCGGGCAGCTTGAAGACGAAGCAAAACAGCAGACCCCACCGGGAGAACGCTTCATCAAATCGCCCGAGAGTGCGCCGACGGAAACGGTCTTCATCCCGTTCGATGGCATGATCGTGGCCGGCGAATGGTCCCCGGCAGGCCCGGCCAAGGAGCCTTCGGTTTCGGTGGGCGTCGAGCAGTGGAAGGCCAACGACGGGGCCCGTGCGCAGTTCGTCAAAGTGCCGGTGTTTCGTGGCCAGCTCGTGAATTTCCAAGTCGCGGGCCCCAGTAGCGGCCCCGGCATTCAGCCCCCCGGCGCGGCGGTGTTCGAGATCGGCGATGAGCTTCCCAGGAAGAATGAAGCCTTGATTCCGTTCCGCACGGAAGTCGCGGTGCTCGACATGGCGCCGGCGCCACCGGAAGGGGGCGTGGCTGCTAATTCCAAGTCACCGCCGGCGGATATCCTCGTGCTCGATGCGTCGGGGCGCTTGCGGGTCTGCGCAGCCCGAGAAATGGCCGAGCAGTTTCGCGAAATTAACGAGAACTTCGGCCAGGTGAATGAGAAGGCGAAGGAGCGCGAAGAAGGGCCCGGCGCAGGGGGGGCGGATTTGCTCGGCAAGCCCGCGCGTAAGCCGCCCGGGCCACGTTAGCGGCGCTGAGATCGCGCTGGCGGCGATTCTGTTCGCTCGCGGCGCGCGACGAAACGGGGAATAGCACAACGGGACGCCGCTCGAGTGAAGAAGCGAGCTGCGTCCCCCCTTTTTTCGTTCCGGTGGAAGCCACTTCCTGCGCAATCCTCTCGCGGCGTGGAACGGCTACACCTGTGGGCCAGTCAACTGCTACCATCGAGTAGATGGGCCGACGCACCGCTGGCAACAAGTCGCACGCGCAAACGTCCGCGGTTCCCAGTGCCGCCGCGGACCATTGGCGCGCTCCGCTGTCTGATCGACATGCGGCATCTCTCGATCGACGAGCGCTCCTCGGGCATCCTCTCGCGATCGGCTGGTACGTCGCGTTAGCGACCCTGTCGTTTACGCTGGCCACGCTCGGGCCAACGACGGGGGGGCCGGGCGTCACGGTCGACGAGTTCTACGACGCGGCGGCCGGCAAGCGACTCGTGCATGCCTTGCGCACCCAGGGCTCGCAATTCTTCCAGCGCGAGCAGATCGAACAGACCTATGGCGCACTGACGCTGCATCCGCCGCTGGGACGCTGGATGATCGGTTGCGTACATCACGTGGTTGATGCCTACCCAGATGAACTAGCGATTGTGTGGCTGCCCGGGGCGCGAGCGGCCGCGGCGCTTGCGCTGGCGCTGCTCGTCGGTTTGGTAGGAACGACCGCGGCGTTCGTCGTGCGTGGCGCTGATCGCGCGCTAGCGGCCGGCGGCGCCGCGGTGGCCACGGCGCTGATGCCGCGACTGTTCGCGCAGGGGCATCTGGTATCGTTGGATTTGTTCGAAGCGCTGTTCTTTTTTGCAGCCGTGGCGGCGTTGTTGCGAGGTGCGCTGGGGGGCAAAAGTTCCACGTCACTCAGAGTACTGCCGGGCAAGCCGGCAGTGGCCTCCCGGTTCGTCTCTGAGGCGGAGCATCGCGACGCTTCGCTCGTCGAGCCTAACAGGTTGCCGTGGGTGACGCTCGCACTGGCGGGCGCGGTGTGGGGGCTGGCGCTGTCGACCAAGATCTCCGGTGTACTGCTCGTGCCGGCGGCCGGCGCGTGGCTGCTCGTGCGATTTCGAGCGAAAGGTATCGCTCTGTTCCTGGTTTGGCTGACGGCCGGCTGCTTCGTGTTTTTTGCCCTCTGGCCCTGGCTGTGGGATGCGCCCCTCGAGCGGACGTTGAAGTTTCTGTCGACCGCGACGGAGCGGGCGACGCTGCACACGTATTATCTGGGTCGCGTTTGGGACGATCGCGATACGCCCTGGCATTATCCCTGGGTGATCGCAGGTGTGACGATCCCGATCGGCTGGCTGGCGCTGGCGATGCGGGGCGCGTGGTCCGGCTGGCGCGATACTGCGCTCCGTCCAGTGGTGCAGCTCGTGTTGTTGACGATCGCAACCGTGCTGTTGACGTTCAGTTGGCCTGGCGTGCCAGTCTACGACGGCGAGCGTTTGTTTCTGATGATCTATCCGCTCGTGGGGCTGCTGGTTGGTATCGGCGTCGCCACGATCGCGCGCGTCGCGTGGTTCGTGTGCCGGCAGCAGCTAGTCATCGCAGCCGGCGTAATTCTCGTCGCGGCGCAAGCGGCCGGCGTGGTGCTTTATCACCCGTTTCAATTGAGCTACTACAACCTGCTGGTCGGCGGCTTGCGCGGCGCCGAGCGGCTCGGCTTCGAGGTCACCTACTGGGGAGACACGGTCGATCACACGATCGCCGATGTCGCGGCCGCACGCGCAGCGCGCGGGGCCGTGTTATTCGCGCCGCATTTGGCGCCGTTTCAGGCGCAGGCCGTGGAGATTGTTAATCCGGCATTTGAAGCTCACGGCGCACGAGTCATTGGCTGGCCGGCTGACGCAGCGAATGGGCCAGCTCCGCGCTACTTGCTCGTTTACAATCGCCGCGCCGATGCCGTCGTGCCCGAGGAAGTGCTCGCCAAGGCAAAGCTCGTCGCCGAGAACCGCCGGCAAGGGGTTTGGCTGGCCAGGTTGTATGAGTTGCCGCGCTAAGTGCGCCTGCGAAAGGTGTCAGGCATCATCGCGAAGCCATCGCGCAAATCGACAATTCATTCCTGCGGCGGTTCCAGACACCTTTCGCGACCGGCATCGACGCCAGTTCCCGACGCTCGCAGTTATCTGCACCACCTCGCTTGCGGTTACAGATGCATTGCCAGTTCTCTTGGGGCAGCGGCTGGCCCCTGGACGGTTTTCCAGGGGGGCTTACAATACGCTGACCCTACCTGTTACTGGCTGCTAAGGCATTGTCCATGAACAGCTTGAGCCATTTCGACGAACGCGGCGCCAGTCGCATGGTCGACGTCGGCGAAAAGCCAGAAACCACCCGTATCGCCCGGGCCAGTGGCCGCGTGATGATGCAGCCCGAGACGCTGCAATTGGTGCGCGATCGGCAGTTGGCCAAGGGAGACGTGCTCGAAGTTGCACGCCTGGCCGGCATTCAAGCGGCGAAGCGCACTTGGGAGCTGATCCCTTTGTGTCACCAAGTGCCGCTGACGAGCGTGACGATCGACTTTAGTTTTCCGGACGAGCACGGCGTGCGGATTCTGGCTACGGCGCAAGCCACGGCCCGCACCGGCGTGGAAATGGAAGCCCTCACGGCGGTCGCGGTGGCGGGCTTAACCATCTACGATATGTGCAAAGCGGTGGACCGGGCAATGACGCTCGACGCTGTCTGCCTGGAAGAAAAAACGGGGGGGCGCCGCGGCCCGTACGTTCGCGCGACCGAGGAAGGAAACTCATGAGCCAGGTGCTGGGGGATCGGCAAACGCTCCGTCGCAAGCTGCATTTCTTCTACGCGCCGATCGAGGCCCAACTGGCCGAGGTCGAGCGGACGCTGACCGAGGAGATCGGCAGCGACTACCCGGCCATCGACGAATTGCTGAAGCACGGTTTCAGCCTCGGCGGCAAGCGGCTGCGGCCGGCACTATTGCTCTTGTCGGCCAAGGCGATCGGCGAGATCACGCGCGAGCACCTGACGCTGGCGGCCGTGGTCGAGATGATCCACACGGCGACGCTCGTCCACGACGACGTGCTCGACGAAGCGGCCCTGCGGCGCTATCGCCAAACGGTCAACGCCCGCTGGAGCAATGAATCGAGCGTGCTGCTGGGCGATTATCTCTTCTCGCACGCCTTCTACCTGGCGAGCACGCTCGACACCACGTTCGGCTGCCGCGTGATCGGTCGGGCGACGAACATCGTTTGCGAAGGGGAACTGCGGCAGGTCAACAGCCGCGGCAACTTCGATCTGAGCGAAGAAGAGTACCTGAGCATTATTGAAGGGAAGACCGGCGAACTGTGCGCGTGCTGCTGCCAATTGGGCGCGCATTATGCCGGCGCCGATCCGGCGCTCGTGACCGCGATGTCGCGATTTGGTCGCGACCTGGGCGTGGCCTTTCAGATTGCCGACGATCTGCTCGACGTGCTGGGTGATGAACCGACGACCGGCAAGTCGCTGGGGACCGATCTCGAAAAGCAAAAGATGACACTGCCACTGATCCGGCTGTTGGATCAAGTGTCGCCGGCCGAACGGGCCGAGCTGGTGGAAGTTCTCGCGGGGCCGGTCGCCCCCGCGCGCGAGGTGCTGGCCGGCTGGTTTGCCCGCACCGATGCGCTGACCTACGCGCGAGATGTGGCTAATTCTTTGGCGCGGCGCGGGGTGGAAGAGCTGGCCGGGTTGCCGCGCAACGACGCCACGCAGGCGCTCGAAGCCGTGGCCGAGTTCGTCGTCAGTCGGCGGTTGTAAGCGTCGCGCTAGAAGAACGATCCGCGGAAACGGTGCCAGGAACCGTTTCAAGTGTCGACCTTCTATCGCCAGAGATCGCACTAGAAACGGTTCCTGGCACCGCTTTCACTTGGCAGTTAATTCTCTCCCGGCACCTGCGGTTTTCTCCCCAGAAAGGTGCCACGATGAAACTCCCTGTGATTGCCGGCGTGATCGAGCGCCGGATTCTGGTGAACTATCAGGTCGATCCCGAAGTGCTCGCGCGCACGCTGCCGGCGCCGTTCCGGCCAATGCTCGTACGCGGCGTCGGCCTGGCTGGCATTTGCCTGATTCGCCTGAAGGGGGTTCGTCCACGCGGGCTGCCGGCCTGGTTGGGAATTACTTCGGAGAATGCGGCCCATCGCACGGCCGTCGAGTGGGATGACGCCTGTGCAACGCACGAGGGCGTGTTCGTGCGGCGACGCGACACCGATTCGCGTTTGAACACCCTGGCCGGCGGGCGCATCTTTCCCGGCGTACACCATCACGGGCAGTTCGATGTGCTCGAAAACGCCGAGCAGTTGCACGTGGCCTTCCGCAGCGACGACGACGCCGTGCGGGTGTCCGTCGATGCGCGGCCAAGCGATCGGGTGCCGGCGACCTCGGTGTTTCGCTCGCTCGCTGAAGCCTCGGCCTTCTTTCAAGCCGGCTCAGTCGGATACTCGGTTACGCAGGACGAGCGCTGCTTTCAAGGGCTGGAGCTACGCTGTCCGGTGTGGCAAATGACGCCGCTGGATGCGGTCGCGGTTCAATCGAGCTATTTCGCCGATGAGACGATCTTTCCGCGCGGCTCGGTTCGGTACGATTCGGCGTTCTTGATGCGTGATGTGCAGCACCAGTGGCACGCGCGGCCTGACCTGCAAGCTTGTCGCGCGCCGCTGGTGCTCGCGGGGGCGACGTAAGGCGCGCCGTGTTCACGACACGGTGACTTGAAGCGGTGCCTGGAACCGTTTCTGGCGCGACTACTGGCAGTCGAAGGCCGATGCTGGAAACGGTTCCTGGCACCGTTTTGACTAGCGCCCCGTGCGTTTCGATTCTTCGAGCATCGGCTCGAGCTCTTCGACAAAATCGCGGACGTCTTTGAATTCGCGATAGACGCTGGCGAAGCGCACGAAGGCCACCTGGTCCAACTCGCGGAGGTGCCGCATCAAGAGCTCGCCGACGTAGCGGCTGTCGACTTCCGTTTCGAAGTTGTTGTAGATGTCACTCTCGATCGTGGCCACGATCTGGCTGATCTGGTCGGCCGAGACTGGGCGTTTCCAGCAGGCCTTTTCCAGGCCGCGGCGGATCTTCTCGGGATCAAACGGCTCGCGCGTGCCATCCTTCTTGATGATCTTGAGGACCGGCTCTTCCAAGCGTTCGTACGTCGTGTAGCGGCGCGCGCACGACAGGCACTCACGGCGGCGGCGGATCGCGTACGCGTCTTGACTGGCGCGCGAGTCGATCACTTTGTCGTTGTCGACGTGACAGTAAGGACACTTCATGGCGCGTTTCTCAGCGAATGGCCGCCGCGGCATGGAGAGCCACGCCACGGGACTGTAACACGTCTACTATAAACACCACATGCTGCGGGCGGTACTGCCAGCGACCGCAAGCAGTGGTGGCAAGCAACTACTATCGGAGAGGATTGCCGGCTGCGGGGCAATTGGTCTTAGCGGGAACGAGCGCGCGCCGACAGCTCGATTTCCCCCGCCGCAAGGGCATCGAGAAATGCATGATTGCTCGACAGCAGGCCGGGGAGCGCGCGCATTTCAGCAATTGTCAGCCAGTGCAGGGCTGACACTTCCGCCGGATTAGGAATCGGCTCGGCGTGGAGCGGAATCTCAGCCAGCCACCAGGCGAGCCAGACATTCCAATCGGTAGTGCTTTCCCACAACCGGCGCAGCGGCGTGGCGACGACGGCCAGCTCCTCGTGCAATTCGCGCACCAGCGCGGCTTGCTCGGTTTCTTCGCCATCGATGGCCCCGCCGGGGAAACAGAAGGCGCCAGGCGCGGCAACCAGTTCCGAGCGACGAATGACCAACAGCCGATCGCCGCGGCAAATGACTCCCACGGCCCCGCGGCGCTGGATTGCGGACTCTGGTGGATTCATTGCTAACCGTGCCGCATCCTCGGGATTGTGCAGCGTCCCACGCCCAGGGCTGCGTGCGAATCGAAATCGCGGTCCTGTTGCGATACAATTGTGCCAGCCGGTCGGCTGCAGGACCAGAGAGAGCGCGTCGACAGGCAGCGTGTTGCACACCGCGCCGCTGGTACCCCTGGCCCGAGGAATTCCCGCGATCATGGAGAAGCCCGCCGACCGCCCGAAACCACGCCCCCCGTTGATTGCTCCCGCGCGCTTCAATTCTCCCGCGGTCTGGTTGCTGTTGCTGATCTTGATCACGCTGCTGGCACTGTACTTCACCACGGGGCCGGTGAATCGCTCGCTGGTGACGTACGGCTTCTTTCACCAGCAATTGGCCGAGGGGAATGTCAGCGAGGTGACGATCAACGGGCAGGATCTCCATGGCAAGTTCAAGAAGCCGCCGCTCGACCCGGCCTGGAAGGGCAAGCAGGGAGCCGCTCCCCGGTTGAAGGAAAGCTTTCTGGTCGTGCTGGCCCCGATGGTGGGCGAAGAGCTGAATAAGTTGCTCATCGAGCAGGGGGTGAAGTACGACATCCGCCGCACCTCGGATGGTACGACGATTGTTATTTTGTGCTACCTCGGGGTGGCGATGCTGTTCTTTGCCGGCATGTGGATCATTTTTCGCCGCACGCGCGACCAGGTGATGGGCTCGGGGGGCATTCTCGGCGGTTTCAGTAAGAGTCCCGCCAAGCGTTACGAAGCCACGTCGCAACGTATTACCTTCGCCGACGTGGCCGGGCTGGAAGGAGTCAAGAACGACTTGCAGGAGGTCGTCGAGTTCTTGAAGAGCCCGGAGAAGTTCTCGCGGCTGGGGGGGCGCGTGCCCAAGGGGACCTTGCTGATGGGCCCGCCGGGCACCGGCAAGACGCTGCTGGCCAAGGCCGTCGCGGGCGAGGCGGGGGTGCCGTTCTTCTCGATCAACGGTTCGGAGTTCATCCAGATGTTCGTGGGCGTGGGGGCGAGCCGGGTGCGCGACATGTTCAAGACGGCCAAGGACGCATCGCCGTGCATTCTGTTCATCGATGAGATTGACGCCGTGGGACGCGTGCGCGGGGCAGGGCTCGGTGGCGGACACGACGAGCGCGAGCAAACGCTCAATCAGATCTTGAGCGAAATGGATGGCTTCAGCCCGAACGAGTCGGTGATTGTGCTGGCGGCCACGAACCGGCCCGACGTGCTCGACCCGGCGCTTCTGCGCCCCGGCCGCTTCGATCGGCATGTGACGGTCGATCGGCCAAATTTGCCGGGGCGTTTAGCGATTTTCAAGGTGCACTCGCGCGATGTCCCCTTGGCGACCGACGTCGATCTCGAGCGTTTCGCTCAAGGGACGATCGGGCTGACGGGCGCCGACATTCGCAATCTGGTGAACGAAGCGGCGCTGGCCGCCACGCGGGCCGGCAAAGACATGGTCGACAACGAGGATTTTGAGCATGCCCGCGACAAGGTGCTGATGGGGCCCAAGCGCGAAGAAGTGCTTTCTGGCAAAGAGAAACAGATGACCGCCTATCACGAGGCGGGGCACGCGCTATTGGCGTGGCTGGTCCCCGGCGGTGGAAAACTGCACAAGGTGACGATCATTCCGCGCGGTCGTGGGCTGGGCGTCACGCAGTTGGTGCCGGAAGAGGAGCGGTACAACGTCAGCGAGAGCGAGCTGCACTCGCGGCTGGTGATCATGCTCGGCGGTCGCGCCGCCGAGAAGCTGATGTTCGGCGAATATACCGCGGGGGCCGAAGACGATCTTAAGCGGGCGACGCAGTTGGCCCGCCGCATGGTCACGCACTGGGGGATGAGCGAGCGGTTGGGACCGATTGCGTTTCGCACCAGCGAAGAGCATCCCTTCCTGGGCAAGGAAATCTCGGAGCAGCGCGAGTTTAGCGAGCACACCGCCCAGGTGATCGATGAAGAGGTCGCGCGCATCCTGCAAGACGCGGCGCAGCGAGCGCACGACGTGCTGTCGCGCGATCGTGCGAAGCTCGACCGGCTGGCCACCACACTCGTCGAGCGCGAACTACTGACCGAGCGCGAGGTCGAAGAACTGATTGGCCCGGCCGCGCGGGTCGAGGAGACCAACGGGCACATTCCGCCCCGACCGGCCGCGCCAGAGCCGAGCGCGCTTTAGGTTGCTACCTAACAATCAGAGCGCGGACGTATCTGTCGCGATACCGGCACGTGGCATGGCGCGCCACTTCTGCGGCTTCTCAACCAATACCAGCTCATGACAATCGCTAGCGCCACGCCTGCGCCGGCGAACGTCGATGGCTCGGGCACCAGGTGAAGGGAATCGAGAACCCCCAGGATGCCGTCCATATCGACTTGTCGGCTTCCAGCGACTGGATTCTGCTGCGATAGATTGAATAACCTGACTAAGTCGAGCCCTGGGAGCGATGGGTCAACGCCGCTGGGAAAGAAGGTATGAGACGAATCCAAGAATGTTATTTTCAGACCTAAGGACAGGATGGGAGAATAAATTCCACCGAAGACAAAACCATCAGCGACAATCGACGGGTCCAAGCCCAAGTTAGTACCGGTAGCATCGTTGAAGGCTGCAAGCACATACCCATCGATGGCAGTAGTTGGACGTAAAACACCGCCGACCTCAACCGCCGGACCTGCCGTGCCAACTATGTCTGATCCATATACACCAGGACTGCTAGCCACGGGCATTAATGCCACTGAGTCGTCGATTGTGAATCGACCTGAGAACGGCGCGCCCACCACCAACCCTGCTTCGGAATTCGGCAGCCCAACTCTGGTCAAATGACCCGTAAACGCGTAGGTGACTGGCGCCGCCACGGCAGGCTCCGCAACCAGAACACCGAGCGCAAGGACGGATAGCCACACGCACCAACGACGAATCGCAACTAGCATTGAAATACCCCCGGGCGACTAAAGCGGCATGAATAATTCGAAGTGGACTCGAATTCGCGCTTTACATTAGCGTTGCCAGGAGTTGCGCATTTGTTGCGTGTCAGTTACTAAACGGAGCAAGTGTATTTAGCGAGTTCTTCGGTGTCAAATCCGGCCGCTTGACTAAACAATCTGGTCATTGAGATTCTAATTTGACAGCAGGCCAAAACAGCGCTGCTTCGACTGTTCATTCACCCCATGATCCAGCGCCAAGCGATGTAAAGGCAGACGATCGCGCCGGCTACGATCCACCACGGCTTGCGAGCGGGGGGCGCGTCTTCGCGCGAGAGGTACTGCTCGCAGTACGGGCATTGCTGCGCGTCTTCGTGAATCTCGCGACGGCAATAAGGGCAAGGAATCGTCGGCTCTTCGTCGTCGTAGCCGCCTTCAAGACCGCTACGATTATCGGCCTCGTCGGAATCGAAGTCGTCGGGCTCGTGGTCGTCAGAGTCGTCTTCGTCATCGTTCCAGGACATGCCGAAATCCCGTGATCTAGGAGCCTGCGCGACGCGGCCGTGAGCAGCAATCAGCTTATTTCTAGTCGCGGTGGATTCTCGCGCATGACGCCGTCGCGGTTAGCTTGCCAGAGGATGCCCGTGGCCGGCTCGAGCGCGGTGAGCCAACCTCCGCCGTAGCACCAGGTGTCGATGCAGGTGAGGTAGCCGAGGTCGAAGACTTCGCCTTCTTGCAGCGCGGTGTGACCGACGATCGCCGTTTTGCCCGAGTTGTGCGGCGGCGGAATCCGTTCCCAGAGCGACTCCCAGCGCAGCACGTGCGGCGGGAATTCGCTCGGGTGCTTGTCGGGCAAAAAGCTGGCGTGCAGGAACAAGTGCGTGGGGCTCTCGAAGAACTGCCGGCAACTGGCAATGAACTGCAAGTGTTCGGGCGGAAGTTGGCTTGGCTCCGAGACGTCGTACGAGGCCAGCGTTTCTCGGCCGCCAAACTGCAGCCAGGCGCGTAGCTCGAGATCGTCGTCGCGCGATAAGAGCAACATTTCCTCGTGATTGCCCAAGAGCGTTCGCAACTGGCAGCGCGTCGACAGGTCGATCAACCGATCGATGACGCCGCGCGTGTCGGGGCCGCGATCGACGAAATCGCCCAGCACCACGAGCGTGTCGTCGGGCTGCGGCGCGATCGCGGCGACCAGCGCGGCCAGCGCCGCGTGGCAACCGTGGATATCGCCCATGGCGATCGTGCGCGCGCGATTGGCCATGGGGGTCTTAGAACTCCGGGTCGTTCCAGGCTGGATCGTCACGCGCGGCGTCATCGTGGCCTGGCCGATCGGCCAGTCGGGCGTGGGCCACGCTTTCGCGGCGTGGTTGGCTTTCGCCGGGCGGATAGTTGGCCTGCGCGCGGCGGCCGATCCAGTCGGCTTCGATCAATTCGCCGAGCGCACGGCCGGCCAGATCGTAGACGATGTGCCCCGCCAGGTAGCCGACGTGCAAGCCGTCAGCGTTATACAGGGCATCGTCGGAGTGCCATCCCGCGAAGCGGCCGGAACGATACTTCCAGAGTGGGCTCATAGCACGTTTTTCCCCGAGCGGGAGTCGAAGGCGTTGATTCGTGAGCTAGCGGATGTGAACGAGCAATCGCTTAAGGGATTGGTAGCGTGCTGCCTGCGCCGGCTGCCTGCGCACGCTCGAGCACCAGGGCGCCGAGCGCCACGTCTTCGATAGCCATGCCGACTGACTTGAAGAGCGCGATGCTGTCAGCGGTCTTGCGACCGACCGCGCGACCCGCGACGACATCGGCCAGGTTGACGGCCCGCGACCAATCGAACAGGCCACGATCCAGCGCGTCGGCGAAATCGCCCGCTTCGAGCTCGCAGCATTCGACGCTGTCGCAAACGATGGTGTCGGCGCGGCGGATCGTCGTGGCGTCGATCTCGGCCCGGTTGGGCCAATTCGACCCGACAGCGCAGACGAGCGCGCCTTCACTGAGCCAGTTGCCGTCGAAGACCGGCGTGCGGCTCGTGGTGGCCGTGACGACGATCGGCAGATCGGCGGCCGCTTCTTCAGGCCGATCGACGGGGATCACTTCGAGCTTCAACTCAGCTTGCATTCGTTGCGAGAACGCCTCTCGACGGCCAGCATCGCGACTATAGACGAAGACTTGCTTGAGATTTCGCACCGTGGCCAGCGCCGCGAGCTGGCCGGCCGCTTGAAAGCCTGTGCCGAAGAGGCCCGCTTCGTGCGCGTCGGCGGCAGCCATCCAGCTTGCGGCCACGCCAGTGACCGCGCCGGTGCGCAGTTGACCGAGTCGATTGGCTTCGACGAGGGCGACGAGCTTGCCCGACTGCTGTGAGTACAGGCCGAGATGAAATTGGGCGCCGTGCTTGGTCGTGGTGTAGCACTTCCAGCCGACCAGGCCCAAGTAGCCGGCCGCGGCGCTCATGGTGTGCAGGACAATGCCGGGAGCCTGCGCGCGGGCACGCGGGACATTGTCGGCCTCGCCGGCAGCCAGGCGACGAAACGCCTCGGTGACGACATCGACGGCGGCCCGCATGTCGACCAGGCGATCAACATCGGCTTCGGTGAGGTACAGGACGCTCATGATGAGCGTATTGTAACAAGTGGCGAATCAAGGGGCAGCGACTGCCGATCCCAAGGTTCTGCGGCCAAAATCAACCCTCGCCGTGTTCCCGCTCAATCGCCGCGATCTTTTTGAAGTCCCCCTTCAGCGAGCGATAGAGATCTTGATAGAGCGGAAACGCCGCGTCGTGGTAGCGCGTCGACCGCTTGCGATTCGGCGTTTCTTTGACGACCTGAATCGTGGCCGCGCAGGCCTCGGCGATGTCGTTGAAGGCGCCGGCGCCGACCGCCGCCAGTAGGGCCACGCCGTAGGCCGGCCCTTCCTCGGCGTTGATCGTCGCCACGTTCTGGCCGAACACGTCGGCCTGAATCTGCCGCCAGAGCGGACTTTTCGATCCCCCGCCGGAAGCCCGAATTTGCCGCACTGGCACCCCCAACTCGCGAATGATCGACAAGCTGTCGCGCATGGCGTAGGCCACGCCCTCCATGATCGCGCGGACCATGTGCCCGCGACCGTGCGCGAGCGTCAGGCCGACGAAGCAGGCTCGGGCGTCGGGATCGGCGTGCGGAGTGCGTTCGCCCGACAGATAGGGAAGGAAGATGAGCCCTTGGCTGCCGGACGGGACCACTTCGGCTTCGGCGGTGAGCGTGGTGTAAGGATCGACTTTCTTTTTCTTGGCCTGTTCGATCTCGGCCTGGCAGAGCCGATTGCGGAACCACTGCAAGCAGCCGCCGCCCGACAGGCTGACGCCCATCATGTGCCATTTGCCGCGCACCGCGTGACAGAACGTGTGAAGCCGGCCTTCGGG
Organism: uncultured Planctomycetaceae bacterium; assembly: GCA_964495375.1. Lineage (GTDB taxonomy): Bacteria > Planctomycetota > Planctomycetia > Pirellulales > JAEUIK01 > JAIESQ01. The sequence continues at coordinate 47,687 of CAZBWM010000039.1, forward strand.
ATCGAGCGCCATCTCGTCGCTATGGACGAACATGATGCCCGAGGTGCCGATCGACGTCGACAAAGTGCCACGGCTGACGACGCCATTGCCGACGGCGCCGGCGGCGCAATCGCCCGCGCCGCCGACTACCAGGCATTCGGTTGACAGGCCCAGTTCGCGGGCCGCGGCCGGCGTGAGCTTGCCGGTAACTTCTTCCGATTCGAAGCACTCGGGCAGGAGATCGATGTCGAGCTCGAGAGCCGACAGCAGTTGTTTCGACCAGCGGCGTTTGGCTACATCCAACAGCAGCATACCGCTGGCGTCGCTAACGTCGGTGGCGTACGTGCCTGTCATGCGGCGGCGGACGTCGTCTTTCGGGAGCAGTACCTTGCGCAGTTGGGCGAACAGCTTCGGCTCGCGATTACGCAGCCAAAGAATTTTGGGGACGGTAAAGCCGGTGAGCGCCGGGTTGGCGACCATTTTGATGAGCTTGCGGCGACCGCCGGCGCGGCGTTCGATTTCGTCGCATTCGGCGGCGGTGCGCTGATCGTTCCAGAGCAGGGCCTTGCGCAGCACGCGATCGTTTTTGTCAAGAAAGACCGAGCCGTGCATTTGGCCCGACAGCCCGATCGCCTTGACGTCGGCCGACTTGGCTTTGATCTTGCGGACTACGGTGCGGACCGTTTTGACCGTAGCGTTCCACCAATCGTCGGGATCCTGCTCGCTCCACAAGGGTTTGGGGTGATACGAGGGATAGTCGGAAGTGGCTTCGGCCAGAATCTTGCCGGCCGGGTCGATGGCCAGCGTCTTGGTGCCCGAGGTGCCGATGTCGATGCCTAAATAAACGCTCATCCCCCAACGATCCTCGTCTATTTTTAGTTTTGTACAAACCACACGAATTGAAGGATTGTAATCTACCGCGGTCAGGGATGCTGGCGCGGCGGATTTGTTCGCCGACGGTTACTTTGCTTAGCGGAAGGTGACGCACCCGCGACCGACGATACACCGCACGAGACGAGCTTTGCCACTCAAAACTAATAGCAAGTTTCTTTAGCGGAGTTGCCTGGCGCAGTACCGCGTGAAGGACTTTTCGTCAAGAAAGGGGTTGATCCGCGCCAGCGATCTCGCGATCATGAGCGGTGCGAGAAAAGCAGGGGGAACGACTCGCAGGGGGCACAGGTCTGGCCGCCCGTCACGCCACGCGTTGAGCAGCGCGTCGGCGCGATGACCCATCGCGAGCAACGCTCGGGCGAAGCGGCGGGAACGGAGTAGCCGCGAACTGGATGGTCGCAATCTGAACGACGGGGGCCCGTCAAGGAACCGCCTCATGGCTTTCGGCCGACCCTTTCGGGCTCGTCCCAGGCCCGGCGTGCATGGTGCGCGTCGTCGGCCACTCTCTGCCGAGCAACTTGAACCACGATGGGCGCTGACGGCGGCCGGAATGTTGCCCACCCTGTTGGCCGATCCGATTGCCAGTGCGACCACGGTTGAGCCGGCGATGGTTGCGCTGGCGGATGACGCATACGAGAACAATGATTCGGTCGGCACGGCCTACGACCTTGGCACGCTTACCTCACCCAAGACCATTACCTCGCTCGTGATGGCCGACAGCGCGGACTGGTTCAAGTTCACCATCACCTCGGCCGCCAAGCCGGGGGATTTTGTTTCCATCAATTTCAACAACGCTCAGGGGGATCTGCAACTCGCGATCTACAGTAGCTATGGCTACGTAATGGGGGCTTCGGAGGGGACGGGCAATACCGAAGGGGTGACGCTCAACCTGCTGCAGCCGGGCACCTACTACGCCAAGGTCTACGGCGCTGGTGGCGCACAGAACCCGAGCTACTCGTTGACGATCTCGCCGCCTGCCGCCGCGGCCACTTTGGTCGACGACGCGTACGAAAACAACGACTCGGCGTCAACCGCCTACGACTTGGGGACGCTCACCTCCGCCAAAACCATCGATTCGCTGGTGATGGCCGACAGCGAGGACTGGTACAAGTTCACGATCACTTCGGCGGCCAAGCCCGGCGATTTCGTCTCGATCAACTTCAATAACGCACAAGGCAACCTGCAACTGGCCATCTACAGCAGCTACGGCTATTTGATGGGAGACTCACAGGGGATTGGCAACAGCGAGGGAGTGACGCTCAACTTATTACAGCCGGGCACTTACTACGCCAAAGTGTTCGGCGCCGGTGGCGTGCAGAACCCAAATTATTCGATAACGATTTCACCGCCGGCGGCGCCTGTCAGCGCGCCTGTCACCGTTTTCCCCGATGTCCCCTATTACGGCGGCAGCCAAGACTGGGCGGTAAACTCAATCAACGCGCCCGAGGCCTGGGCACAAGGTTACACAGGGCAGGGGGTGGTCGTAGCCGTGGTCGACACGGGCGTGCAGTTCAGTCATCCCGACCTGAATAGCCAGATCTATATCAACGCCGGTGAGATCGGCGGCAATGGCATCGACGACGACCATAACGGCTACGTCGACGACACCTCGGGCTGGGACTTCTACAGCAATGACAACTACGCCGACGACGGCAACGGGCACGGCACCCACGTCGCGGGCATCATCGCCGCGGCGGCCAATGGGTTTGGCGCGACGGGCGTGGCGCCGGGCGCCAAGATCATGCCGATCCGCGTGCTGGGGTCCGATGGCTCGGGGAGCACAAATTCAGTAGCGGCCGGAATTCGGTATGCTGTGGATAACGGCGCCGACATCATCAACCTCAGCCTGGGGGGCCCGCTCAGTTCGGTAATTCAAACGGCCATTCAATACGCCCAACAGCGCAACGTGCTCGTGGTGTCGGCGGCTGGCAATGAATCGGCGTCGCTACCGACGTACCCCGCGCGGTTGAGCGCGTCGCTGTCGAACGTGATATCCGTAGGCGCGTACAGCTCGGCCGGCGCGATTGCCAGCTTCAGCAACGACGTGGGGACAAGTGCCGCCGTGCAGGTCGACGCGCCGGGGGTGAGCATTTACAGCACTTATCTCAACGGGCAATATGCAAGGTTGAGCGGCACCAGCATGGCGGCCCCGCAAGTCGCGGGGCTGGCAGCGCTGGCGCTGTCGGCGAATCCATCGCTGACGGCCGCTCAGTTGCGCACGTTAATTGTGGCGGGTACGAACAGGGCGATCAGCGGTAGCGACTCCAACGGGGGCGTGAACGCGGCCATCACCGTGGCACTCGCCGCGGCAGGGCAGACGTCCGCAAGTGCGGCCGGCATTGACCCGAACGCCCAATTGGCGGCGGCCCAAGCGGCGCTGTCGAACTGGTTCGCAACGTTGGCGATCGGAGTCCAAGCGGGGTCGCTGCCGGGGGCTCATCGGTTGTCGGCAATCGACCAGGTAATGCGCGGTTGGGGATAGATCGGCCAATAGCGACCGCATGGCACGCCCGCGACAGCACCAATTGCTCGGTTGTGGCCGGCGTTGCGTCGATCTACAATTGATTAGGTTGCTTTGCCAGCCGCCGCGAACTGTTGGCGGCTTTCGTATCGACTACTTCGGGAAACGCTAGTGCGTTCGTGACGGACAATCGCTCGCGCCAGATAGCCATGGGTTACTGGCCGCCGGTTTCCGATCGACAATTCCCGAACTTCTGACGGCTCTGCTGGCCGGGATCAGATCTCCGCATGGGTGGCGCGCTGGCGTCAAGTTGCGCGCCAGGTAGTCGCCTGATTGCCCGATGAGAATCGCCCACTCATGGAATCCTTTGGGTTCATCGCACAATTTCACACGCACTTTCTTGGGGTACCTGCCAATGTCACGATGCACGCTCGCCTTCGCTCTCGCTGTACTTCTGCCCAAGTCTCTGTTGGCCGCAAGTGTCAGCGTCGATTTCACCGGGCCAGAACAATCGCTAGCGGGTGTGGCCACGGCCTCGGGAACCGCTGCGGCTACCGGTTCGGGCCAGGCGTTTAATGCGGTTAGCAAAGCGTTCGAATCGTTTGTGCTGACCCCACCCACGAATCACGCGCTGGTGCTCGACGGCGGATCGATTCCGGTCGTCGGCACGCCTCAGAGCCTGCCTCCGTTGGCTACGTTTGAGATGACAGCCGACGCGATCACGGCGATCAGCAATCTGAATCTCGATCTGCAGGGTGGTGCATCGGCACCCTTCACTTTTACGCCATTCATCATTACCACCGACAGCAAGGTGGGCTTGCTCAAGAATGTCCCCGTGCAGTTCGGCGGAATATTTGAACTATTGGGCTTCGCGCAGAATGCGCCAGCCACGTTGACGCCGCTTGGTCCGGGCACCGGAACCTTCAGCATCCCTGGCGAGTATTTCGGAGGGATCTCGAACCTCACGACCCTCATTCTCGAGATTCTGCCGTTTGAGTATATCGGCACGATCTCGATGTCGAGCCTGGGCGTGCTGGAGGGAACTTACACCTTGTCGGGGACGCCGGGAAATCTGACGCTGTCGCTCGATGGGACTATTGCACTCGAGATGATCCCGCCACTGGGGCTGGGCCTGGATACCGAAATTTCGAGTCCGTTGGCGCTCACGGTTTCGGTCGACGGGGATATCAGCGCCTCGTTGTTCTTGAATGCGGGCTTTCACCTGACGCAGTCGGGGATCGTCGTGCCCGAGCCGGGGAGTGTCGTGCTGCTGGCGATCGGCTGCGGCTCGCTGCTGGCGGTACTGATCACCTACCGTGGCCGCCGCGGGCGATCGGTGTGATTCGTGGACGAGCGTAAACGCAACCACCAAACCTTGTCGTCACTTCGATCACTTATCAGGAAAACAGGCCTGCCAATGAGCGCGATCAATCGAATCTTAATGCTGTTGCGATCGGCCGGCAGCGCGTACCTGGCGCTGTGTGTTTTTGTGCTTGCCAACAGCGTTGGAGGATTTGCCCCGGCGGCATCTTTTCAAGGCTTAGGGTTCATTCCCCCCTCCGACGGCGGAACCGCGAGCATTGCGAACGACATTTCGGCCGACGGCTCCGTTGTCTTGGGTATCTCGGATGGCCAAGACTTTCGTTGGACGCGCGACACTGGCATTATACCCATCGGGCCGCCACCGGGTCCGGCAAACGGCCGAGCCATCGCGATTTCGCCCGACGGCGAGACGATTGCTGGGTATCTGAACAGCTTCGATCAAGTGCCCCTAATCTGGACCGACGGCGCCGGTTATCTGCCGCTCGGAAATCCCACCGGCTATTTGAATGGCGCGGCGATGGACGTTTCCCAATCCGGCGCTACCGTGGTCGGCTGGAGCGACAACCATACTTCCGATAGCGGTGAGGCTTGGCGCTGGACCTCCTCAGCCGGATTTCAACTTCTCGGCTTTCTTCCCGGCGCCGTGGGTAGCACTGCCACGGCCGTTTCGGCAGATGGCAACATTATCGCGGGTCGAGGCCATGTCGACGGCGAAAACGGATTACAAGCACTGATGTGGGTGGCAGACAGCGGTCCGGTTGGACTCGGTTATTTGCCCTTCGGAAACGTCAGCTACTCCCAGGCAATTTCAAGTGACGGCACTGCGATTGTGGGAACCGGACTGAATATTTTTGGTTGGGAGCAGGCATTCTTGTGGACCGCCGAAACCAAGCTCCTCCCGCTCGGGTTTGCTGGGTTGCGTAGCCAGGCCTTCGCAGTCTCCAACGGTGGGCAATTTGTTGTCGGACGGGCTCAAGTTCTCCCACTTGGTGGTGCCTTCATCTGGGACGCCAACAACGGCATGCGCAGCCTGCAGAGCGTGCTGGTCAATGAATATGGACTAGGACCCTCGTTGACGGGATGGACGCTGGATGCCGCGATGGGCATTTCGGACAACGGCCAAGTGATTATTGGCAATGGGATCGACCCGGACGGCCACATGCAGGGCTGGATTGTGGAATTGCCGGAGCCAAACGGTTTCCTCCTGGCACTGCCTGGCGTGGCGATTGCTGCCTTCCTGATTCTGCGACAACCTAGGTCGCACGCGACATGTCGAACCTTCCTTGTTGCGCGGCGGCTAGAAGTCCAGCGTGACGCCGGTGGTCTGGTGCAGGCGCGCGATCTCTTCGTCGCTTAGCGCCCGGTTGAAGACGGCCAGGCCGGCGAAGCGTCCCTTGGTGGCTTGCTTCAAGTTGCCCAGCGCGAAGCGGGCACCGACGAGAAAATCGGAACCCTGGCGCGGGCCCGATCGCGCCTCTTCGGGATCGAGTCGAAAGATGCCCCGCCCGTGATAGTAGGGGTTCATCCCACGATCGGCGCCGCCGGGACCTCCCTTGGTGAAGTACGCATCGGTACGGTTGTCTTTCTGGGGATCGAGCGGCCGAGCATCGAGCTTTCCATTGATGTAAGCGCGGAGGTACTGGGCGTCGTAGGTGAAGGCCAGCGTACACCACACGTCGATCGGCACTGCTTGGCGCGTGGCGGCGTAGTCGACACACCAGGGGAAGGCGCTGCCATCGGCGCGGCGCGTCACGCCACCTTCGCTCGAGATGTGCGGCGTGAGTTGGTTGCGGCCACCATAGGTCGGCATGTTCATCAGCAGGGCATACTGCCGGGTGCCGGAGTCGTCGTTCGCTCCGCGTCCTTCGTTCCACATGCCGGCGATCGTGCGGCTCTGCTTGAGGTCGGTGATGCGCACGACGGCGAACATGCTGACCTGCGCCTGAAGACCAGAAATATTGAGATCGCCTGTCTCCGCGTAAGGAATGCGAAAATACTGCTGGCCGTTAAGTTCGGCGGAGTAGCCTGAGTAGATCCCTCCATCGACGCGGGCGATCGTTCCTCCGACCTCCGCGAGCGGGTGCTCGTCGGGCGTGCCGATAGAAAGTCGCGGGCTGCCGGCCGGCTCGCCGAACGTCCAGAATGCCAGGAGTCCTGGCGTTTCGGTGACCGACTTGATCGCTTCCTTGTTCTCGGCGGCTGTGGTCGCCTGCGGAGATGAGCCGAAGAGCAGCAAACAAAGTGCGGCGGCGAAGATTCCCGTGAGCGAGCTTCGCATGGACGATTCACTTTCAGGCGGGGATCAAAATGCTGGCGAGCACCGCCATGGTTTCTTGCTGACGGCGTTCGACGAACCGCCGCGCCTGTTGGGCGCGCTCCGCGGCGCCCGCCGGGTTTTTCGCCAGCTCGAGCACCGTGGGCACAATGCGTCGCACGTCGTCAGGCTGGTCCATGTCGAAGAGCCAGTTGCCCAGACCGATGTCGCGCCACATGAGCCCCTTGCTGGTTTGCTCCTGCCAGCGGCAAACAATGGCCGGGATGCCGGCGCCGATGCACATGATCGGGCTGTGCATTTCGTGGCCGAACAGCCCGGCGCTTTGCAGGTAGGTACTGCGGGCCTCGCCAGTCAGCCAGTAGTCGGGGCGCCAGACGACGCGGGCCTGAACGTCGGCAGGCAAGCGATCGAAGAGTGCCGACTTGCCCAGCGCCATCTGCGTTTGATCTTCGGGGCAGAGCAGGATCTTGAAATCGGTTTGTCGCACGACTTCGGTGATCGCCTCGCGGAGCGGCGCGTGATCGGCTTCGACGTGCCGTTCATTGACCTCGTTCTTCGCGGGATCGAACTTGGCCTTACGCTCGGGAATCGTCCAGTAGGGTGTATAGCGATGACGAGGGATGCAGCAGAGGAATTTGCCGGGAGTCAGCTCGTGCTGCTTGAGGAAGGCGTCCGCCCGGGCGTCATCCGTCAGGTCGGTGGCAAAGGCGCCGTCGGGGGCGAACTCCATCCGCGGGGCCTGGCAGCCGTGCTTTTTTGCCAGTTCCAGCGATGGAGAGTCCCGAAAAAAGACGAACCGCGCACCGCTCAGCACGCCAATCGTTTTGGCGATCGCTTCGGGCGCCAGCGGCTGCGTCGAGTAGTTATGATCGGAGAAGGTGATGCCGTAGACGCCGTATGGCTTGCCGGTCGCTTCGGACCAGCGGACGACGTCGCGTTCGGCAACGAGAAACGGCCCCGACCCGTGCAGCAAGAAGTCGCACTCGTCGAAGGCCGCTTTGATATCGTCCTCGCCTTTGAGAATCGGCATATTGGGGAAGCGGGCCCGCAGAATGGCTTCGACCCCATTGCCGACATTGCTGGGCCAGAGGCGCACCTCGGCATCGGGAATGTGCTTCTCCAGCAGGTGCAACACGCCCGGCGTGTGGGCGATGTCACCGATGTTGACCGTCTGCCAGGACGAGCGAAGTAGGATTTTCGGCCGGCGCGGGGATTGGGCGAAGGCACCGGGCGCGACGAGGTGAGCGGTGGCCAGTGTGGCGAGCGCGGAGCCAGCGCCGAGCTGGGCCAGAAACGATCGGCGCGGGATGCGAATGGTAGTCATGGGTTACAAGGGTCTGGCTAAGGGCAATAGGTCACTCGTTGACTACGATCGTAATCTGATCGGGCTCGGACGGGTGATTCGTATAGACGCGAACGCTCGTCTGCTTTCTGGAGACCGGCATCGCGAGCAGTTCTTCAAGCTCTACTGTACGTACGGTGAGCATGCACGTCGGCGTGAGTAGTTCGCCCGTAAAGGCCAAGTCGCCGATCGGCGATCCTTCGCGGGCATCCTGCAATACGATGCGAGTGGGGCCGTCAAGCTCGGACTGGCAAGCGATCGCCAGGCACGATGGGGTCGCTGCGACCGGGCTGTCGTCAAGCGTAGTCGGAATCTCGCCGACGAGACGATCCGTGACCAGCACGAGCGAATTTCGCGGCCGGACGGATACAGTGCGCACGGGATCGCCCCTGTCTCATAAGTCAGAAAATGCCGGTTGGTTCATTCTGATGCCCGACAGCGTTTCGTCGGTTTCCTTACAAGCGGAGAGTATTGTCGTAGTCTTCTGGCGGCGGCAGGGTGTTCTGCATCGAACGAAAGCGGATCCGATTTTCGTACGGATATTCGACGCGGCGCGCCCAAATGAAGTTGGCAAGAACGAACGTGCCAAGCACAACGACACCTCGGAACCACATCGGCAACCAGCCAACCTCATGAGGGATTAGCATGAGGGGAATCGCCACGGCCGCCGTCACGCACGCCGAGAGCAAAGCCCCGACGAGCCAAACGCCCAGTACGGCCCAGAGCTTCCAGGGAGCGGCGATCGTCCAGAAGATCAGCAGCGGGCAAAGCAGGAAAGCGACCGTCGCCAGCGCTTTCTCGGCGTTGGTTTCTTTGGGCAACACGGCAAACGCGGCAAAGCAGAGCAAACCCACTACGATCGCAGCCAACTTGGCCGGCCGGCTCTGCAAGGGGCGATTCAGCAGTTTCGGCGGTTCGGAGCGTTTCGCGTGCACGGCCGATTCTCCCAAGCAGTATTCCCGGTTGATTCTAGCAGCCAGTCGAAAGCGACACCTGCTATAGACATTCGGTCCCGACCTCTTGAACCGAATTGTCGGTTTGCCCGGCGCACGCGCATGTCGAACGACCCACGAGTACTTCAATTGCCACGCTGATCTGGCTCCGGCACGCCCAGCGTGTCGAGCTCGCGCGCAAACGTTGCGCGATCTAGAATCCGAATCGCTTGCCAGACTCCCAAATTCAGCAGATGGCGGTCCTCCGTGACAATAAAGTCAGCCTGACTTTCCACCGCCGCGGCAATCACAACGTCGTCATCAGGATCGTCAGGCACGGCTCCAGGGATTGCCAAGGCGCCGGGAACAAAGACGAGCAGTGTCGCCAGGTCCGCGAGAAATCGCTCAATTTGATCATCGGGCAAATTCAACCAGCGCCGCAGGCTGGCTTTCGTTCTGAGCTTGCAGGCAACCTCGTTGAACAGCGCCGGAGATGCGACGATTTGGTGCCCCGCACCGGCGAGTCGACGAAAGAGAATCGTGGAGAGGCTTGCATCCAAGACTAAGGGGATGAGCACGCTTGAGTCGAAGACCACGATCATCGCGAATTCATGTCCCAAGGCGATATCGTGGCTGGAAAGTGATCGATAGGGATCAATCTCAGCGCGCGACGCCTACCCCTCGTCCGCCAGCAGACGGTCGAGTTCCGATTCGCTACGGCCCTCGGCTCGCATCTGATCGCCCACTTGCTTCTGCAGTTCGGCGAGGTCGGCTTCGGCGCGAGCACGTTGCTCCCGATTCGCCTGGCGGTAGGGAACCACGCCGAAGCAAGCCTGGCCCGACTCGTCTTCGACCAACAAGCCACCGCTGGAGAGTTGCTCGAGAAAGCTACGAACTGGCGCGCTGAGCTCGTTGATTGTGATCTTCTGGACAGACATGAGCCACCAATTCCAACTTCAACGGCTGATGCTGCGGCTGCCGCGCGTCGTTCGACAGCCTGGGAACTCGGCGAATAGGCCGACCAGCTCCGGGCACCTGCAATTATAACCTTGCTTACACCAGCGCGCAAAAAAAGCCCGCGCGGGTCTGGCTGAACCCGGCGGGCTTTCTCAATTCAACTTGGTAGTTTTGCCTTGGCCTCGGCTGAGCGAGCTCAGACGAGATTTGGCGGCCTCAAGGCCAGCACAAGCTTGTCTCCATATGATATCCGAACGACTCATCTTGGTTATTGTCATCGACTGCGAATGATCTTGCGATCGAACGCGTTGTCGATTGCGGCTGTGACTGATCTTGCGATCGATCACGAACCTGAACAGCAACCGAGTCGCCCGGTGCTTGCCGGCCAAGTCGTGCGGGCTTTCGCCTGAACGGGCTTGGTGTTGGCCGCGAGCGTGAGATCGCGACTTTCTATGGCAAGCTCTATCAAATCCTTAGAAAGGAGGTGATCCAGCCGCAGGTTCCCCTACGGCTACCTTGTTAC
>CAZBWM010000040.1:0-56197 GCA_964495375.1 uncultured Planctomycetaceae bacterium
CAGGCCCGAGTAGTCCGAGCGATGTTCAGGGTGCCACAAGGGAAGCCCTTGCTCGATCCGGCGGGCCAGCACTGCCAACTTCTCGGGCGAACCAGCCGGCGCGGCCGTCGAGGCAAAGCTCTCGCTCTCTCGTGGGGCGAAGTCTTCGTCGTGTCCGCACTGCAAAATGGCCTCAAATACGTTCCGCATCTTACTCGTCACCTTCCTTACACGTTTCCAACAGATCCAACCAAATTACGTATATCGCTGCGAGCTGCACGACGTTGTCGTGCGGCCCATCGTGATCGGCACTCGACTCGCGACATCAATCCCCGCAGGCGCCACCTTCGCAGTCTTTGCCCAAGGGCAAATGCAAACGAAGTCGCTACGGTTTCAATCTCGCTGTAGCAATCGGGCCCGCCGTAGCGGTTAGGCTGACGGGAGCAATCAGATCACTCGAACAGGTGGGCTATCCTGACAGACATGTCGCTGGGCCAGTGATGAGTCGTGGCGACTTCCTAGTCCCGGCCAGGTGGGTGTTGCGACTGATGCCTCGTCAAGACCCGCTATTGTTCTCGGCTTTACGAATGAAGTCAAGAAAATGACACAAAATCGTCAGAAAAAAACGGCCGCCCTGCTGCGGCCGCGCCTCTCTCCGGTGCACCGAACCGTTCGTCCTCCCCGACAACCCCTGTTACGCGAAGAGTCGCGTGGTGGTTCGCGCGCCGGCCGCCCGGCGCAACCGAATTTGTCCCGCGAATTTGCTTATACTTTCGCTAGCAATCGGCACAGCCTACGGAACTGTTACCTCGCCTCGGAATCGAGTGTGACCACGTCATGAGTTGGACACAGCGAACGCTGCGGTTGCCCCCTTTTGCGAGGGGGTGTCATCTTGTTACCGACCAGGTCATGCAGGCGCTCCCCGAGCTCGCGGCGATTCGCACCGGTATTTTGCACGTCTTTATTCAGCACACGTCAGCGGCGATATCGATCAATGAAAATGCCGATCCCGATGTGCCGCGCGATTTGGCTCAGTCGTTTGACCGTGTTGCCCCCGAAGACGCTCCGTACACGCACACCTGCGAGGGTCCCGACGACATGCCGGCCCATGTGAAGTCATCGCTGGTGGGGAGTTCAATCAGTGTGCCCGTCGCCGACGGAGAGTTGCTGCTGGGGACCTGGCAGGGCATTTACTTGTGTGAGTTTCGCAATCGAGGCGGCCGGCGAAACCTGGTGCTGACCCTCTGGGGCGAATCACGCACCGAACGTTGAACCGCTCACTCGGCTGAAATCCCTTAGACCGCGAGCCGCTGCGTGCTCCCCGTGCCGGCCAGATCATCGAGCCAGCACTCGATGACGGTCACAAGATGGGCGTTGCGGTCGATCTGCCCGAGCGCGTCTAAGGTGCGGTCAAGCTGAGCGCCGGCGCGATCGACGTCGATTGGGCCAAACCGCGAGGCTGCCGCGATCGTGGCCGCCAGCTCCCGATCATCGCCCGGTGAGGTGCCCACCCCCGCACGCAGCGTCGCCCGAAAATAGTCGGCAGCAAACCCGACCACCGTGCGGGCACGCGCACGCTTGGCCGAGGCTTCTTTGCCCGCCGCTTCCATAAACTCGGTCACGGCGCGGGCCGTGGCCAGGCTGGCCAGCGGTCGCTCAGCCAGATGACGCAGTAATTCACCGCGGAACGTCCACAGCTCGGGGTCGGCCAACTCGGAGGCGCGCGCCAGGCTCCCCTCGCTGTGTCGGGCAAGTTGCAGGGCTGCGTCCGCGTCACTCGCCAGCCCCTGTTCCAGGATTAGCCGCGCCAGCACTTCGGGCTCCAAAGGCCGGAACGTGATGACCTGCGAGCGGGAGCGAATCGTCGGCAACTGCTTTTCGAGCGACGTGCCGATGAGGATGATCGTCGAGCGCGGCGGCGGTTCTTCGAGTGTCTTCAGCAGGCTGTTCGCCCCCTCGACGTTCAGATCGTCGGCGTCGTCGATGATCGCGACCTTGCGCCCTCCCATAAAGCTGGCCAGCGACAACGAATGGCAGAGCCCTTCGCGCATACGTTTTTCGGGGGGACCAATCAGCAGTTCCAGCGGAATGGTCGACTTGTCGGGCGGCTTGCTGACCAACAGCAAGTCGGGGTGCGTCTGGGCAAGCACCTGCTGGCAAGCGGGGCACGCACCGCACGGTTTCATTTCGGCTTCCTCGCGCGAGCCGCAGAGCAGCGTTTGCGCGAGGCGCAGCGCCAAAGCGCGCTTGCCGATGCCAGCCGGCCCGACGAACAGGTAGGTGCCGGCCAATCGCCCGCGCTCAAGCGCCCGGCGAAACCGCTCGACAACCGCATCGTGTCCTTCGACGCCGAGCCAAGACATGGGTAGGAACTAAGGGGTTAGGGATCAGGGGCTAGGAACGCGAGATCGCGCGAACTACGAAAACGCGTTAAACTCGCGACCCAGCAGGCTGGCGGCGATCTTCAGCTTCATGATCTCGTCGGTCCCTTCATAGATGCGGCATACGCGCACGTCCTGCAGATGGCGACCAACGCGATACAACTCCGACCAGCCACGCCCGCCGAAGACCTGCACAGCCCGATCGGCCGCTTGCCAGGCGGCATTCGTGGCGAAGAACTTGGCTTGCGCGACCTGGATGTCGGCGGCTTCGGCCAGCTCGGCGTTGTCCCGGTCGTTGTCACTCGCCGCTTTGGCTGCGGCCGCTTTGAGCACGAGCGCCTCGCTCGCCACCCGGGCCATTTCGATTTCGGCCAGATGCTCCTGCACGAGCTGGTGCTTGCCGATCAGCTTGCCGTGCTGGCTGCGCGTGCGGCTGTAGTTGAGCGCTTCGGTGAGGCAGTCTTCGATAACTCCCAGGCAGCCGGCCGCCACGCTCAACCGCCCTGAGACCAGCGTGCCCATGGCGATGCGGAACCCGCTCCCCTCGGGGCCCAGCATGTTCTCGACCGGCACCGGGTGATCGATCATCTCGAACATACCGGTGTTGGCCGTGTACATGCCCGGCTTGGAGTGCAACTCCTCGCGCAGGAATGTGTCGCCGGCTGTTTCGATGATGAACGCGCTCATCCGCCGATTGGAGCCCGTCTTGTCAGCCGGATAGCCAAAACCGACTATCACGTCGGCGATGCTGCCGTTGGAGATCAGGTACTTCACGCCGTTGAGCAAGTAACGATTGCCGTCGCGACGATACGTGGTCGTCATCTCCAGCGGGTTCGAACCGGCGTCTGGCTCGGTCAGGCCGAATGCCATCACCAGCTCACCGGTGGCCGAGCGCGGCAAATAACGCTCGTGCTGCTGCCGATTGCCGTACCGCAGAATCGGATACTGACCGATCGAGGTGTGACCCGAGAAAAACGTCCGCACGCCGGTCCCTTCGCGGCCGATGCGCGCCAACGCTCGGGCGTACGTAAAGTAGTCGGCGCCGCGCCCGCCCAAGTCCGTCGGCAGCGGCATCCCCAGCAGGTTGTGCTTTAGCGCCAATCGCTGGATGTCGGGATTGAAGCGGCGTTCGAGATAGCAAAGCTCTTCGAGCGGCCGCAGTTCCTCGCAAAAGGCCTCGACGTCGGCCAGCACGGCTTCACTCGCGGCGTCCGCGCCAGCGGCTGCGTTATTTGTGTGATCTGCCTTCATGGGTTCCGCCAAAACTAGGTGGTGAGTCGTTCCGATCAATTCTAGCCCCGTGGTCGAGGCCAGGCCGGTGGTCGAATCTAGGCCGGTGGTCGAGTCTAGGCCGATGGTCGAGTCTAGGCCGATGGTCGAGTCTAGGCCGATGGTCGGGCGTCGCGGGCCTCGGCGGCCAGCAACTCTTCGAGATGCACCTCAACCGAGCCGGCCAGAGCGCTAGTGTTATAGCCCCCTTCGAGCACGCTCACGAGCCTGCCGCCGGCGTGCGCGTCGGCAATTTCGCACACGGCCCGAGTCAGCGGCTGAAAATCTTCGGTCTCCAGATCGAGCGAGCCCACGGGATCGTCGCGATGGGCGTCAAAACCGGCGCTGATCAGCACCAGTTGTGGGCGGAGCTTGTCGGCAAAGTCTTGCAAGCGCGTGGTGAAGCGTTCGACGTATTCGTGACGCGGCGTGCCGAACGTGACGGGTAGATTCAACGTGCTTCCCAAGCCTGGACCGGAGCCGGTTTCGTCCCAGTCGCCGGTGCCGGGATAAAACGGCCAGCGATGGATCGAAAAGAAGCCGACGCGCGGGTCGGTCCAGAAGACATCCTGCGTGCCGTTGCCATGATGGACATCCCAATCGACCACCAGCACGCGGTCGAGCCCTAATTCGTCCGTCGCGACGCGGGCCCCGATCGACACATTGCTGAACAGGCAGAAACCCATCGCCTGGTTGGGCAAAGCGTGGTGCCCTGGCGGCCGAACCAGGCACAAGCCGCGGCGATCGTCCTCCTTGACCACTCGGGTGACCGCATCGACCACGGCGCCGGCTGCCAATCGGGCCACGTCGAACGACGCGGTTGACACCACGGTGTCGGCTTCGATATATCCGCCCCCGGCGGCGGCAAACCGGGCGACTTCGTCGATGTAAGGGCGCTCGTGGACCCGCGCAATCTGGTCGATCGAGGCCTCGCTCCAGGGGGCTCGCCGGCAGCGGTCAGCGAGTCCGGTCCGCTGGAGGTGGCGAGAAACCTGGCGGATGCGTTCGGCTCGCTCGGGATGGCGGCCCGTCTCGTGGTCGAGAAATCGATCGGAGAGGTAGAGAAGTGTCACGTGCGGTGCTCGAGCTTCACGAATTTTCGGGTTATGACGTTGGCGATGGCCGGCTCCGTTTTCGACCCGGCAGCGGCATCGCTCAGACACGTCCGTCAACTTGACATTTGCCGCCGGCCGTTGCTAGGGTGGAATCACCGAAGTAATTGCCGCGTAACTGCTTGGCATAGTACAAACAGGGGCTAATCAAGTCGCTCCTAGCGGTTGCTTATCGACTCGGTTTGCTTGGTAATTGCCAACCCAGTTCGCCGGTCGAGTTGCCCACGTCCGCCGACCCTGAGCCGGGCGGTGCACACTTGGTTCGTTGTCGGGCGTGGGGTTGGTCAGTAGGATCGTCGTCCATGCTAGCGTGTTGCATTCATTCGTGCCGAAAGTTGGGCCGCCATCAGTGCGGTGCGACCGCGATGCGCATGGTGCTCGTCGGCATGTTACTCGTCGCGCTGCCGTGCTTCACATTCGCTCAGCCGCCGGCTGCTCCCGACGACAAAAAGCCGGCCGACTGGTTTGAAGTGCCGGCCGATGCCGCGGCGATGGCGCCACGGTTCAAGACCGAAACGATGGGCATGCTCCGCGACGGCACGGTAACCAATCCGGCGGTTTTCGATGCCTATTGGAAGGCCTACTTCGCCCAGCTCACCCACTGGTCGAAGCGCGAATCGCTCAGCGAGATGCGCTTGAAGAACTTCAAGGACGTGCTGCGCAACAAAAACAACGACGCGCAGAAGCACCTGGTCAATGATCTGGCCCTGCCGACCCTCAAGAAAATCGTTCAGAATCGCAAGTTCAGCCCGCTGGTGCGCTACAACGCACTGCTAATGCTAGGCGATTTGAACTCCACGGAACCCGATGCCCGCGGGCTCGGCGCCAAGGCGCTCTCCGCGGCGCTGCCGGTGCTGGCCGAATTCTTGGACGTCAAGAAGTATCCAGTCGGTGACACCAATGACGCCTTGCGCGTGGCCGCGCTCGTCGGCATTCAAGGGCACGTCGACCGTGGTGGCCTGGCCGAAGATCAGGTGCGGCTGATTCGTCCGAAGCTCGAGGCGCTCGCCAAACAGCAAAAGCCGCCCCAGGGACGCGATCCCGAGGTGCACGGCTTCATGCAGGCTCGCGCCCAGAGCGTCTTCTCGGCGCTCGAGCGCGGCGCGGCCGGCCGCGGCGCTGCTGTTCGTTAGGCGAGCGGCGCGTTTGGCAAGTCGCAATTCTGCTCGCGACTTTCCTAGAGCATCCTGCTTAGAGCCACGTGCGCGCGAAGTCGTAGAGCGGTCGCAGCCCCGGTCGATAGTAAAGCTCAGCCAGGTAGAGCCAGTACAGCAGTTTTGCCACCAGGATGGCGACGGTCGCAGACAACAAGGTCGCTGTCAGCCAGATTTCGACCAGGCTCATTTTCAGCGGTGGGTACGGCCGCCGACGCGCAGTCGGATCAAAACCTCGCGCTGCCACGGAGGTTGCCAACGACGTCGCGCGGCGCAACGCCGCCGCGATCACCGGTATCAACAGCGCCGCTTCGGTCCGCAGTGCCTTCGCTAAGTGACCGGGGCGGCAGCTTTGGCTCCAATTTCCGCCGCGGCTCCGCGCGCTCCGTAGCCAGCGCGCCTGACGCACGATCTGATACTCGCTGAGCACCAGCGGGACAAATCGCATCGCGGCCACGGTCATAAATCCGATCGCGGTTGGCACGCGCAACCAGGTCAGCGCGGCCAGCAACCGCGGCGGGCTCGTCGACAAACAGACCGTAAGCCCTGCGATAGTCACGGCCACCATGCGCAGCGATTGCGCAAGCCCGTACGTCACTCCTTCGCGATAAAGCCGCAGCCCTGCCGCTTGCCAACGGCCAATTTCAAACGTGGGAATGAGCGTCAAGAGTGGCGTCCGCGGTTCGGCGGCATAGAACAACCCTTGGCTCAACAGTGCCCCCCAAACGATCGCCGCGACCACCAGCGCCAATAACCGCCACGCGCGCGGTGGCATGCGCAGCCCGCTGGCCATAGTTGCCGACAGCAGCGCTAGCGTAGCCAGCGCCCCGACCGCATCGAGCACGACTGCCAAAATCGACACGCAGGCCAACCAGCAGAGCTTGAGTCGCGGATCGAGCCGCTCGAGCCAGGGGGCCCCCCGGGCCATCGCCAGCGTGCCAGCGCTCATGGTTGCAACTCCCGGCACATCCCCTCGACAGTCACCGCTGCCAGCCCCTGTCGGTGGCGCAGCTCAGCTAAAGGAGGGCGGCGCATTCGGGCCCGCGTGAGCAACTCGTCGTCGCTCAATAGCTCGGCTGGCGTGTAGTCGGCCACAAGAGTCCCGTCCGCTAGCACCAGCACGCGGTCCGCATGCTGGGCGACGGCGCGCAGGTCGTGCGTCGAAAATAACACCGCTGGCCTCTGCGGAAGTAGCGCGAATAAGCGATCAATCTGATCCGGATCTTGCCCCATGGTCGGTTCGTCGAGCAGCAGGACATCGGCATCGAGCGCCAACGTGGCCGCCACGGCGACGCGCAGTCGCTCCCCCTGACTGAGCGCCAGCGGCGCCGCATCGACGACGTCTTGCAAACCGATTTGCTCCGCCAACCGCGCGACGGTTGCGTCGATCGCGGATTTAATTAGTCCTCGCTCGATCAGGGCGAACGCCAGCTCGTCGGCAACCGTGTTGCAGAAGAGCATCAAATCAGGATTCTGTAGCACCAGCGCCACGCGAGGCAGTTCTGAGGGCGATGGTCTCGCGAGGTGCAATTGAGTCGTCGATGCCGCTTCAATCTTGCCGCTGCTGGGTCGCATCAGTCCGGCCAGCAATGCCAGCAGCGTGCTCTTGCCGGCGCCGTTCGGGCCGACGAGCGCCACGCGCTGGCCGGCGCGCAGGTCGAAGCAGAGGTTGCGCAGCACCGGCGGCGCGTGCCGGTGATACGAGTAGCCGACCCCCTTCACGGTGAGCATGATTGTTGCATCGTGGCCGAGCCTTGAATTCGTGCTGCTAGGTGCGCTATTCGGCGCACTCGCAGGCAGCTCAATCCGATTGCCGTGCGGCGATTGTCGCTCGGCAATCAGTGTGTTCGCCTCCTCGACGCGCGCGACGGGGCGTTCCCCCAAGGCGACCAGCAACCGCGGCACGTCGGGCAATCGCAAGCCGGCGCCGTCGAACAATTCAACCAGCGCCGGGTCACCCGTCGCGGCTTGCCCCAGCAACCGGCCGTCGCGCAGTACGAGCACCTGGTCGGCCCGGGCGAGCATCTCATCAAGACGATGTTCGACGGCCACGATCGTCAGTCCGACAGCGCGCAGCCGCTCGAGCGTCGCCAGCAGATCGTCGGCGGCCACTGGATCCAACTGGCTGAGCGGCTCGTCCAAAAGCAGCAACCGCGGCCGCATCGCCACCAGGCTGGCCAACAGCAAGCGTTGCTTCTGCCCGCCGGAGAGTTGGGCCGTGGGACTTTCGGCCACGTTCGACAAGCCGACCTCCGCCAAGGCCCGTGCAATGCGCTCGTCGATTTCAGCCGGCGCGAGACCGAGATTCTCCAAGCCGAACGCCACTTCGGCCGCGACGTGCGTGCTGGTGAGCTGATCGTCCGGCGATTGCAGCACGAGTCCGACCGTGCCGGCCAGTTCGCTCGGCGCGGTAGTCCTGGTGTCGAGACCGAATAACCGTACACGCCCGAGCATTGCCCCTTGAGAATGATGCGGGATCAGTCCGGCAAGTGCCCGTAGCATGGTCGACTTGCCCGATCCGGTGCCGCCGACCAACACCGTCCAGGTCGCCGGTTCGAGTCGAAACGTGACGCCGTCGAGTGCCGGCGTGTTGCGGCCGGCGTAGGTGAAGCCGAGCCCCGCGACCTCGACAGCGACGTCGGCGGCGGCCTGTGTTTGCCGTTCGGTCATCGCGCGGTTCTCCGCAAACGAAAGCCGAACTTGGCGCCGATTGCCGCGCCGATCGCGCCGTAAAGCAGCCCGGTCACGAGCGACACCGACGCCACGTACCAGGTAGCGAAGTACAATCGGTGCAGCACCTCAATCAAGCAGTACTGCGCGAACAAGGTCACGGCATTCGCGCACCCCAGCGCCATGGCAACGCGCGCGATCTGCCCCGCGCTGGGCTCGCTGCGTGGACGCGTGAAGCTCGTGCCCGTGGTCACGCCGGCCAGGGCCAGCGTCATTTCAGCCAGCGCGATGCTCACGCTGACGAAAAGCAGGTCGACGATGCCGAACTGACCCGTGAAGATCGCTTGCAGCAAAAACACGACTAGGCTAGCCAGCAGAATGGTGCCCGCGCGCGGCAACAGCACGATCAAAGTCGCCCAGAGCAGGCTCGTGAGCCCTTCGTTCCCCACACCGGCAAAGAAGACATAGAACGGCCCGGTGACCGCGGCCAGTACGTCGCCCGCGAGTCGCGAAGTGTAACTGGCGCCGAAGTACAGCCCCGCGATTAGTGCGATGGTCGTCAACCCTTCGAGCCCGGTACACTTCACGATCCGTCGCGCGAAGAGCGCAAGCGCCATCCACACCAGTGCCGACAACGCGATGCTGCCGGCCGCCACGGTGGAGACCAGCGGGTCGCCGCGCAAGACCTCCAGCGGCAGCTCGCGCACCAGCAGCGGCTCGCTCGTCCCCAGCAGACAAACTTCGACATGGCGGACGTAATGCCCCGGTGTCACGTCGGGCCGCGCGTAGATCGGCACGATCGCCGGCGCCGTTTCACCGCCGTGCAGCCGCAGCAGGTGGACGCTCGTCGGCGACTCACGCGGCGCCTTGAAGGCCGGCGGTGCGAAAGCCAACAGCGGCTCACCCGTCGTGGCATCGCGAACCTCACTGCGGACCACCAAATTCAGCGCCACGTCACCGTGATTCGTCAGCTTGATCGCTTGCTGCCCGTACGCGGCATGCCGATCGCGGACCTGCTCGGTCGGCCAGAGCCAGCGCCGCAAGCCATGCCAAACGGAGTTGGGAAGCACGATCGCGCCGGCCAAACGCTCCGGCTGTGGATGGCCCAGTCGATCCGCCGGAAATACGACGCGATCGCACGTAACCAGCTTGGCCAACTCGTCGGCCCCCGCGCGTCGCAGCCGGACTTCGAGGCGTTCGACCTGCTTGTGCGGTTCACCGTTCCCGTCCGCGGCCTTGTCATAATGCAATTCCATCGTGACGACGCCTGACGAAAGCTCCGGCGCCAGGGTCGCGCGAACTGTGACGATGCGGAACTCAAACTGCCGCTGCAGGTCGCCGGTGAATCGAAGCGCCGTTGCCGTGGCGTTCTCAGGCGCTGGCTCCCCCGCGCTCGGTTCCAGGTTCAGCGGGTCGGTTGAGGTGATGGACAGCTCAAAGTGCGAGGCAGCCTGCTGCGGGCTTTCCACGATCACGGCCACCTCGGCCTCACCGGTTGACGAGACGACGACGCCTACGGGACCCGTCTGGCCGAAGGTCGCGGCCTCCTGCCCCGGCGGAGCTTCGAGCCGTGCGACGAGCGCGCGGCGCGTGCCGGGCGCTTCGAGCGCTATCTCAGTGGTTTGTCCACCCCCTTCGATCACTACTCGGTACGCCCTCGTGGGCTGCCAGGCAAAGGGCAATTCGAAGGTGCTTCGCTGGCCCGCCACCGCAAGCCGCGCAATCGGCTCGCCGTCGACCGAGTGAACCGTCACGGCATCGAGCGCCACCGGCTCGGCAAACTCAAGGACGAGCCCGGCGTCGGAGAAACTCGCCTCAAGAGGGCGATCAAGCGACGCAGGCCGAGTGCCACATCCGCAGACAAGCACCGCCGCCGCGATGGCGAATCGTCGAAACCAGGCCGAAGAATCACTCCGATCAGAGGGCACGGCAATCCATCAGTGAACGATGTGTACCTGGTGTTTGCCGAACAGATCGCGTCCATCGGCCGTCGGGGCCGGTACCTCGACAACGGCGATCAATCGCCCATCCGGGCTGATGTCGGCGCTCGAAGTCACGGGCCCCGTCGTCGCGTAATAGTACACCAGTTTGTCGGCCCCCCCGCCAGCACGTTCGGTATCGAACAGCAAGCAGCCAAACTGACCCGTTTCGGCGGTGCCTGGTTGCTCGCGGCAGTTGACCAGCAACCAGCGTCCCGCGGCATCGCTCCAAGCGCCGGAGAGAGCAAACGGCCCCCGGTAGTTCCACAGTTCATTTCCCTCGCGATCAGCGACGGTCAGGCGATTGGCGCCGGGATGCGGACTGGGCGCCTGGTTGGCAGCCTGCGGATTGCCGAACGGGATGTGCGTGTTCTGCGTCTGCATCACGAGCCAGGGCCCGCAAAATCGCGTGTAGCTGCACGCCGCGGCGATGGGCAGATCGCCGACGATTCTTGGTGTCCCCAACTCGAACGTGCGCAGCAACCACATTCGATCGTCGGCGGTTTCGCACAACACCACGCGACCATCGACCAGGCCCGCGGCGGCCCGGCGGCCATCGTCGCTGATCGCGACTGAATCCCAGGCTTCCACGCGCGCGAAGTGCGGCGCGAGCGGTTCGAGTGGTTGCGCGGCAAGGACAGCGCCTCGCCGCGCTTCGATCAAATACAAATTGCCCGGCTCAAGTTTGTTGGTAAACGAAGGTTGTGCTGGTGCGGCGGTCGACTGCGTGCGATTCGGCAAGCAGACCAGACGTTGTCCTGCGCGGTCGCAATCGAAATGCGCGATCGTCAGGCCCCAAGCACCTTCCGGCGGTAGCACCCATTGCTCGCCGCCATCGGCAGAATAACAGGCGATGACCGAACGATTGGTCAGCTCGCCGTCGCGCAGCCAATTGTGAGTGGCGGCTGCGAACACGCGTCCGTCGTCGGCGATGCGCAGATCGTGCACGGCCGGCAGTGTGTAGATGGCATAGCGATCGCCGGCCGCTGGTCGGCTCGTTTCCACGCGCTCGGCCAGCCGCTGGCGCCAGGCAATCAAGTAGCGAGAAGACTTCGATGATGATGAAGTCGAATCTTCGGCAACGGCATTACTCCCCTGCACGCCGGTGTCGATCCCCAGCAGAAACGCGTCGGGGCTTTGTTCGCCTGCGTAGAGCCAGCGCCCATCCGCGGACCAGGCCAGGCTCTTTATCATTCCCTCAGAGGTTCGGTGCTGAAAGAGCGATTGGCCGGTATACGCGTCAATCACCAGCAGCGCGCCATGAAACGTGCCGATCGCCAGCCGCCGACTATCGGGCGCGAACCGCACGACGCTGTCGGGCGTGACCCCCGAGATCGCGGCGTCCGCAACATCCTCCAGCGGAACGCGGCGCACCACATAAGGTGTGGGCAACTGCGGCGCGAGCAGCGAGCGAGTGACGTCATTGCTAATAAACTCGTAGGCTTCGCCCGGCGACCAGCCGTGCCAGGAGAGCCGGCGCGACGCGTCGACCTTGGTTGCCGGGGCGCTCACCTCGTTTTGGCCTGAGCGTAACTGCTCGGCGCCGTCGAGTGCGATCGCGTCGCGCACGAAGCGGCCGACGTCTGGCTGCGATGCCCCCTGCTCACCGGTACCGGCGGGGCGACAACCGCCGGCCAGCGCCGCCAGCGCGACTGCCAGTGCTGCGCATCGATTGCGCAGCAGGCAGGGACGCGCCCCGGTGGCGTTGTTTAGCGAGTCGATGGGTGGCATTTGGCTCGCTGGCACGGCGTCGCAGCAGGGCAATCTCGAAGTATTGATATTTCCAATGACCAGTATAAATAGAATTGTTTGGGCGAGGGTGATGCCTGTCCTCTATGGTGGTGATATAACCAAGTCTCAACAACCCGCCCTGGCCGGCGATGAACGTGGGGAATCGCTGGCTGGCACCGCATCGCTGGCCAGCACCGCCCAGTCGCGGCCCGTTGTCTCGCGACGCGGCGATTGGTTTCACCCACGCCCAGGGATTCCCGCCGCCCGCTTACCTTGGAAGGTCCTGTCTCGGATGGCTGAGCAAAGCGTCAAGTTGTCGTTCCCCGAGCCCGACATCGCGGTCATTACCTTCGATGCTCCCGGCAAAGGGGCCAATGTCCTTTCGCAGCACGTCTTGGAAGAGTTTCAACGCCACCTCGACGAGTTGGAGAAGAAGCCGAATCTGGCCGGCCTAGTGATTCGCTCAGGGAAGCCGGGCGCATTCATCGCCGGCGCCGACATCACGGAGTTCGCCGCCGCCAAGAACGTCACGCGCGACCAGATCATCGACTTGTGTACGCGTGGCCGCAAGCTCTTTCAGCGGCTGTCGCAGTTGCCGCTGGTCACCGTGGCCGCCATCGACGGCGTCGCGCTGGGTGGCGGAGCCGAAATGTCGGCTTGGTGCGATCGCCGCGTGATGTCCGACGATCGCAAGGCCCAGTTCGGTTTTCCAGAAGTCAAAATCGGCATCGTCCCCGGCTGGGGTGGCACGGCCCGCACGCCCCGCATTGTCGGCCTGGCCAACGCTATCGAACTGGTCGCCGGCGGTGAACCGATCGATAGCAAAGCCGCGCTGGGCATGGGCCTGGCCAGCGATGTCGTGCCTGCCGACAAGATCGAAAAGTCGGCCATTGGCGTCATTCGCGCCGAACAGAAATCGAAACAGTATCTGGCCGACCGCAAGACCTGGAGCGGCCCGCTCCCGCTGGACGACACCGAGTTGGCGTTCTTGGCCGTGACGGCCAACGGCTACATCAGCGGCCAGACCAAAGGGCAGTATCCCGCGCCGATCGCCGGCCTGAACGTCATGGTCCAGGCTGCCCGGCAAGAGATCGATGCCGCCTGCCAGGCGGAAGCCGAGGCGATGGCCGACCTGTTCGGCACGCCGATCAATCGCTCGCTGATCAACGTCTTCTTCTTGATGGATCGCAACAAGAAGGACACCGGCATCGATCGTCCCGATGTCAAGCCGGCCGAAGTCAAGAGCGTCGGCGTCTACGGCGCCGGCATCATGGGCTCGGGCATTGCCGCAGCCGCCGTACGCCGCAAGTTGCCAGTCGCGCTCAACGATGCGATCCCCGCGGCCCTGCAAAAGGGCGTCAAGGCGATCCTCGAAGAGGTCTCCTACGACAAGGCAGCCAAGGGCCCCAGCGCCGTCAAGATGCTCGAAAACGCGGCCCTGGTGAACGGCACTTCGCTCGATGACGAAGTCGCCCGCTGCGACCTCGTGATCGAAGCGGTGATCGAGAACCCCGAGGCCAAAAAAGAGCTCTATGCTCGCCTCGAGCCGAAGCTCGGCCCGAACACGATTCTGGCTTCCAACACGTCGACGATTCCCATCACGCGTCTGGCCGAAGGGCTGAAGCGGCCTGAGAAGTTCGTCGGCATTCACTTCTTCAACCCCGTGCGGCAAATGCCGCTGGTCGAAGTCATCCGCGGCGCCAAGACGAGCGACGAAACGGTCGCCACGGCCGTGGCCTACGTCAAGGCAATCGGCAAGTCGCCGATCGTCTGCAACGACGGGCCCGGCTTTCTCGTCAATCGCTTGCTGCTCCCCTACATGAACGAGGCGCTCGAGCTGTTGCAGGACGGCGCCGAGATCAAGGCGGTGGAGAAAGCGGCCACCAGCTTCGGTATGCCGATGGGCCCGCTGACCCTGTACGACGTGGTCGGCATCGACACCGCGTATCACGCCGGCCGCATCATGCGCGACGCCTTCCCCGATCGCGTCGCCGAGTCGGCCCTGATCCACGTGATGTACGAAGCCAAACGCTGGGGCCAGAAGACCGGCGCCGGCTTTTACTCGTATGCCGGCAAGAAGGGCAAAGGCGTGCCCGATCCCGCCATCGATGCCCTCATCGCTCCGCTGGTTCGCAAAAAGGAAAAGTACAGCACCGAGCAGATCCAGCACCGGCTGTTTCTGCCGATGGTGCTCGAAGCCACGCGTATCCTCGAAGAGAAGGTCGTGCGCGATCCGCGCGATGTCGACCTGGGCCTGATCTTCGGCACCGGTTTCCCGCCGTTCAAGGGGGGGCTGCTCTACTGGGCCGACACGTTGGGGGCCGCCAAAATTATCGAGCTCCTCAAGCCGCTCGAATCGCTCGGCGGGCGCTCCAAGCCCACGCCGATGCTGTTGGAGATGGCCGCCAAGGGACGCAAGTTTTACGACTAAGCTGCTTACGGAAATAACATGAAAACTGCCGTGATTGTCGATTGCGTCCGCACTCCCGTCGGGCGCGCCCACAAGGACAAGGGTGTCTTTCGCGACGTCCGTTCCGACGACCTCGCCGTGACCGTCGTCAAGGCGCTCGTCGAGCGCTCGGGAATCGATCCCGTGCACATCGAAGACGTCGTGATGGGCAACACCCAGCAAGTTGGCGAGCAAGGGATGAACGCCGCCCGTAACATCGGGCTGATGGCGGGCCTGCCAATCGAAAGCGGTGGCACCACAGTCAACCGTCTCTGCGGATCGAGCTTGCAAGCGCTCAACCAGGCGGCCCACGCCGTGATGGTCGGCTCCGAAGACGTGCAGGTTGTCGGCGGTCTCGAACACATGCTCCATTTTCCGATGGATCTTGGGGTCGATCCCAATCCCAAGCTGTTCCATCGCACGTCGAAGGCCGCCCTGGCCATGGGCTACACGGCCGAGTTCCTCGCCATGTCGCAAGGCATCTCGCGCCAAGAGCAAGACGCCTTCGCTCTCCGCAGCCATCTGCGGGCCGCCGAGGCTCACGCCAAGGGGGAATTCAAACGCGAAATCGTCCCCTGCTGGGGTCGCGACGAAAACGGAGAGCGCGTCCTCGTCGAGGTCGATCAATGCGTGCGGGCCGATGCCAGTGCCGAGTCCCTCTCGTCGCTCAAGCCAGCCTTCGTGCCGAACATGGGCACGGTGACCGCCGGCAACTCCAGCCCACTGAACGATGGCGCCGCGGCGCTCCTCATCATGTCGGAAGAAAAAGCCAAGTCGCTAGGGCTGAAGCCCAAGGTGCGCATCCGGGCCACGGCCATCGCCGGTGTCGATCCGGCAGTCATGGGCACTGGCCCTGTGCCGGCCACCAAGAAGGCCCTCGAGCGCGCCGGCCTGAAACTCGAAGACGTCGACCTGATCGAGCTCAACGAAGCGTTCGCGGCCCAGGCCCTGGCCTGCATTCGCATGCTCAAGCTCAACGAAGATAAAGTGAACGTCCGCGGCGGCGCGATTGCCATTGGCCACCCACTGGGGGCCAGCGGCGCGCGAGTCGCCACGACCTTGATCGGCAACATGATCGATCGCGGGGCCAACATCGGGCTGGCCACGATGTGCATCGGGGTCGGACAGGGGATCGCCACGATTTTCGAACGCGTGTAATAGGAAACTGCTGATTCGGGCGCGGTCGGCGTTATTGTGCGCCGGTCTGATTCGAGCCCACAGCGCCTCGGGACCTGCCCAGCGGCCCCGTGGCAGGCACCTTTATTTGACGAGGGTTCGCTGCGATGAATACGCAAACGGCCGAAGCCGATCTCAAGCAACAACACGCCAACGGCGCCGGCAGTAACGGTGCAAACGGCCACGACGACAAAGAGTCGTTCGCCGAGACCGTGCTGAAGCTCGGCGGCAAGAGTGCCGACGAAGCCCGCCGCACTGGCGCCATCGACAAGGCCGACGACCAGGTCGAAGCCTTCTTCAAATTCAAGACGACCGCCAGCCCCGTCCACCGCGCCATCTGGGACGACGAGTGCCCCGTCGACCTGTTCACCACGCAGCCCGTCAAGGCCGCGCCGCAGATCGACAAAGTGATGAACGCCTCGATGGATGTCATCCGTCGTCACAAGGCGGCCGGCACCCTCTACAACCAGGAAGGCAAGATCGACGCGCCGGTACTGAACGACCTCGGCCCCGCGGGTTACTGGGGGCTGCTGGTCGATCCGAAGTACGGCGGTTCGGGCGCCCCCTTCTCAGTCTTTGCTCCCTTTCTCACCCGCATGGGCATGCTCGAAGCAACCGTGGCCGGTATGGCCTCGGTGCACGGCTGCATCGGCGCGGTCGATCCGGTCCGCACGTTCGGCAACGATGAGCAGAAGCAGCGCTTCCTGCCGAAGCTGGCCAGCGGCGAGCGACTCTCGGCCTTCGCCCTGACCGAGCCGGGCGCCGGTTCGGACCTCACGCAGCTTCGCACCCGCGCCGAAAAGCGTGGCGATCACTACGTGGTCAACGGCGAAAAGCTGTTCATCACTAACGTCACGCCGGGCCGCACGATCGGTCTGGTCTGCTTGATCGAGAATCGTCCGGCTGTGCTGATCGTCGATCTCCCCGATCACGAAAACGACAACTTCCAGTTGAAGAAGTACGGTCTCTACGCCATTCGCGGCGCCTACAACCGTGGCATCATCTTCAAGGACTTCGTCGTTCCGGCCGAGAACCTGCTCACCCCGAGCTCCGGCGACGGTCTGACGATCGCCTACCACGGCCTGAACCTCGGTCGCGTGGCCCTGTGCGCCAATGCCGCCGGCGCCATGCGAATGATGCTCATCGGCATGGTTCCGTGGGCCAATTATCGCAAGACGTACGGTCAGTTGATTTCCCGCCGCGAGCTGGTGCAGAAGCGCATCGGTTCGCTGGCCGGCATGATCGTCTCGGCCGATGCCGTGGTCGAGTGGTGTTCCAAGTTGCTCGACGAAGGCTATCGCGGCGAGATGGAGTGCATCATCGCCAAGATCTTCGGCAGCGAAGCTCAGAAGCACGCCGCGATCGAGTACTTCATGAAGACGCACGGTGGCCGCTCCTTCTTGCACGGCCATTTGTTCGGCGACATGGTGCACGAGTTCCTCGCCCCCTGCATTTACGAAGGGGAAGGCGAAATGCTCGGCATGGCCTTCCTCAAGTCGCTCATCAAGCAACACGGCTCGCAGTTCTTCGAACCGCTGGGCCGCGCGATGATGGCGGCCGGTATCGCCAAGCCGAACCCCGCCAACCCGGCCCACGCCTGGGCGGTTCGCGGGCCGATGGGCAACTATGGCAAGTGGTGGCTCAAGCAAAAGTTCCGTCGCGTCGCGGCCACCAACTTGCCCCCGATGCCCAGCAAGCTCAAGGCTCACGCCGAGTACGCCATCGAGTACTTGCAAACCCGCCCGCTGGCCCTCAGCGGCACGCTCTTCAAGCACCAATTGGCCCTGGCCGATCGTCAGTGCCGGATGGCCGACTTGTCGCTCCGCGTGCAGGACGCCGTCACCATGCTGGTCACGGCCCTCTACGGTGGTCGTCAGCAGTCCGAAGTGCTGCGTGACGCGGCCGACGTGGCCTGCCAGGAGCTCGAGCGCAAGATCACCGGCAAGCTGCCCAGCGACGGCTACTTCCGCGCGGTGACCAAGCTCGGCGAGAAGATCGCCGATGGCGGCTGGAAGGAGTTCAGCCCAATTCCGGACTACACTCCGGCCGACATCATGATGACCTACAAGAACGACTAAGTGCGCGGCGCCAGCGCCGTCCTTGGTACTGCGTTCTGTTCAATAGCGTGCTGTTCAAGCGAACGAAAGCCCAGGGGTTGCAACCCCTGGGCTTTTTAGTAGATAGGTTGCTTTCGATTTCCACGGTTCTGCTGATTCCACGATCCGCAACGTTATGAAGATCATCGCCACGATCAAGCGCACACCCCAGCGTGATACCCGCATGCGGCTCACCGCCGACGGCGGACTCGTCACCGACGGACTCCAGTACGAGGTCAACCCGTTCGACGAGTTGGCCGTCGAAGAGGCGCTGCGCATCCGCGACGCCAAGGGGGGCGAAGTCATCGCCCTGGCGGTCGGGCCGGCCGGCGTTGCCGAACAACTGCAAACGGCGCTCGCCATGGGGGCCGACCGCGCGCTCCGCGTCGAGACCGATCAGCCGCTCGATCCGCTGCAAACGGCTTACGCCTTGGCTGCCGCCATCAAACGCGAATCGCCTGACCTGGTGCTGATGGGCAAGCTCGCCATCGACGCCGAGAACGGGCAGGTGCCGCTCATGCTGGCCGAGCTGCTCGAGTGGCCGCACGCCTCGTTCGCCTCGAAGGTCGAGATCGACGCGTCGGGCAAATCGGCCCGCGTCACCTGCGAAGTCGACGGCGGGCTCGAAGTGGTTGATGTCGAGCTACCGGCCGTTATCACCACCGACTTGCGATTGAACGAGCCGCGCTACGCCTCGCTCCCCGGCATCCTGAAGGCGAAGAAAAAGCCTTCCGCCGTCATTCCCTTGGCCGAAGTGCAGGGCTTGCCTGCCTCGCAAGTGCGTGTGGCCACCTACCGCGCGCTACCCGCCCGGCAAAAAGGGGAAATGGTCGAATCGGCCGAAGTCTTGGCCGAGCGGCTGCTGGCGAAGAACCTCGTTTGAATTATTCCGTCTGTCCTTCGACGACCGTGATTGAACATGTCTGACACTTTGATCGCTCTCGTTCCTTCCGGCCCGCAAGCGTCCCGTAGCGACCTGGCCACGATCGGTTTCGGCCTGGCTGTCGCCAACAAGCTTGGCGGCGCTTGCGACGTGCTGGTGCTCGGTCCCCACGCGGCCGCTGCTGCTGAAGGGCTGAAAACCTCCGGTGCCCGCAAGGTGCTCGTCAGCGCGCATACCGACCTCGCCCAGCCAACGGGCGAAGCGGTCGCTGCGGCCGTTACGGCAATTGCCAAGGCGGGCAAGTACCGCTTGATCGGCGGGCCGGGCAACACGACCACCCGCGACAGTTTCCCGCGCGTTGCGGCTCGGCTCGGCGCACCGATGGTCTCCGACGTCGTCGAGTTCCGCTCGGCCGATGGCGACAAGCTCGGTTTCACCAAGCCCTGCTTCTCCGGCAACCTGCTGGCCGAAGTCGAAGCGGCCGGTCCCACGGTTGTGGCCGCCTGCCGCCCCTCGGCGTTTGAACCTCCCGCAGGCGGAAGTTCGGCCACGGTCGAGCCGGCTTCACTCCCCGAGCGGCTCGCCCATCCGCGCAAGAAGTTCGTCGAGGTGCAGCGCACCGAGCTCTCGCGCCCCGAGTTGACCGAAGCCAACACAATCGTCTCCGGCGGGCGTGGCACCAAGGGCGATTTCAAACTGATCGAGCAACTGGCCGACCTGCTGGGCGCGGCGGTCGGCGCCAGCCGGGCCGTGGTTGACGCCGGCTGGATGCCGAATGATTTTCAAGTCGGGCAAACCGGCAAAGTCGTCGCGCCGAAGCTGTACATCGCCTGCGGTTTGTCCGGCGCGATCCAGCACCTGGCCGGCATGCGCAACAGCAAGACAATCGTCGCGATCAACAAGGATTCCGGCGCGCCGATCTTCGAGGTGGCCGACTATGGTCTCGTGGCCGATCTCTTCGAGGCCATTCCGCAACTGATCGCGGCGATCGAAAAAGGGCGCAAGTAGACCGCCCGATTCCTCTCGCGACTGACGTGTAATTCAGCCCGTCTCTGCTTGCGCCGCTGCATGCGCTGGGCGCATTCTGCTATTCAACCGGTGCGTTCCAGCAGCCCGCGCAGGTTCGACCGCGTGTCCTGTTGCTCTCGGTTGCGAAGCGCACGATGCGAGACCCACAAGAAATCGCTCGGAACTAAATAAAACGGAAAACTACAAACAGAAATATTGACAAAAAGAAGCTTCGTCCGTAATATACTGCGGAAAGTGAAGCACCCGCATGAGCGACGAGCCACGCCCCCTGACGAACGAATGCCCGTACTGCGGTACCGCGATGGCGGTCACGCAGATGTCGTGCGGTGGTTGCCGGGTGTCGGTCGCGGCCGAGTTTCCCATGTCCCGGATTGCCAGCTTGCCGGTCGAGCATCAGCGGTTCATTGAGATTTTCGTGCTGGCCGGGGGCAATCTCAAGGAGATCGCCGAGCAGGTCGGCGTGTCGTATCCCACGATTCGCAGCCGGCTCGATAAAGTGATTGAAGCATTGCGGGCGGAAATCGCCAAAACCCAGCGCGTGCGCGGCACGCTGCTGGATGCGGTCGAGCCCGGTAAATCGATGGCCGCCGACGCGGCCCGGCTGATCAAACGTATTTGACCGCCAAAGGCCCTAGCGTCTTGGCGTGGTGGTAAGTCGTACACACGCGAACGAACTGCGCCCGCGGTGCGCGCTCGTAGCGCCAATTGGGAGGAAGCAACGCGATGTCAGGAAATAAATCATCCACCACGCAAGCGCAGCCCGCCGCCTCGTCGCCCGCCGAGCAGGCTCGTCTCGACGCGGCCATGCGCCGCGCCGATCAACTACTCGTTTCCAGTTTGCAGACCGATGAGCGCCGCCGTGGGCGGCGCCGCAACAAGTTCATCTGGGGAGGGATTTTCATGTTGACTACCGTTGGAGTGCTTTTGGCGGCAGCAAGTTTCATGGCCGTGTCCGATCGCGAGAAAGCCGTACCGCTGGCCGACGAAGGCTGGAAGCTCTGGCAAGCGCAGCAGTACGACCAGGCGGCCGCCAAGTTCGAAGCAGCCGTGAAGCTCGATCCCAAGAACTCCAGCGCCTGGAACGGGCTCGGCTGGTCGCGCTTCAATGGCGGTTTGCGCGAAGAGGCCGTCAAAGCCTTCGAACGCGTGATCAAGCTCGAGCCCAAGCATCCGGCCGCGCTCAACGGGCTCGGCCAAACGGCGCTGATGCAGCGCGATTACAAGAACGCGGAAAAGTACCTGCTCAAGGCAGCCCCCAATGCTCCGGCCGCCTGGTATGGACTGGCGCGCGTCTACCTGCTGACCGGCCAGTTCGATAAAGCCAAAAAGTGGATCGACAAGATCGCCAACTCTGGGGACAACGACCCGGCGCTGGCGGAAATGAAAAAAGCCGCCGACGAGAAGCAACTGCCCGATTCACTCCGTGAACAGATCGAACCGGCAGCCGCCGAAGGATACGCCGAGGGGCAATCGCCCGGCCGCGCCTGGCAACTCATGAATCAAGGTCGCCGCGACGAAGCGATCGAAATCTACGAAGCCATCTTGGCCAAGCGCCCCACCGATGCCATCGCGCTAAACGGCTTGGGCTGGTGCTATCTGTTCGCCGGTGATGACGAGAAAGCCAAGCCCTATTTCGAGCGCGCCCTGGCCGCCGATCCCAAGGCCTCCGGCTCGATGAACGGATTGGCCCGCTGCCTGAACGCGCAAGGCGACACGGCCGGCGCGATCAAGATCTGGGAGCAGATGGTCAAAGAGATCCCCGGTCCACACGCGGGTACCGCAGGTTTGGCCGACGCTTATCTCGACCAGAACGAATTCGCCAAGGCGGTTCCGCTCTTGGAAGAGTTGCTCAAAGCCAGCCCCGACGATGAGCAACTGAAAAACAAGCTCGCCCGCGCGAAAGAGCAGGTGGGCAAATAGCGGATGCCACCGGGGGCAAGTGGCATCGCACGCGCACAACGGGCGTGAGACGAACAAGGTCTCGCGCCCGTCGTGTTTGCGCTCGCAAGCGTTGATGCCCGTTGTCACTTGCGCTAGAGCCGGCTGACTTCAGCGTTCAAGGGCCGGCGAAAACACGCCTGTATTTGCCAGCGCGACTCGCTTATTCTGACGGTTTGCAGAACCCGCCCCGGACTGCCACCGATCCGCTTCGTCATACGCGAGCCATCATGCAGGACATCACCCGCGAGATTTTTTGGAACATCGGCCCCGTCACCAAGGTCTCGATGTACGTGCTGGCCGCCGTGGCGACAGGCGTGGCCGGCTACGGTTTCTACCGGCACTGGCGCGTCTGGCGTCGTGGCAAGGCGCCAGCCAAGTGGAAGCTGGCCCCGCTCGGGCAGATCGCCCGGCATGTGCTCTTGCAGGTGCGGATCGCCCGCATTCCGCTGGCCTGGCTAAGCCACATGGCGATCTTCTACGGCTTCATCGTGCTGTTCATCGGCACCGTGATCGTCGCCTTGGAAGACTACGGCATCTTCGGCCTGGTCGGAATCAGTTGGAGCGGGCGGTTCTATACCAGCTCGTCGTTCCTGTTGGATTTGTTCGGGCTGGGCTTTGTCGTCGCGCTCCCCGTGGCGATGGCCCGCCGCGGTGGTTTGACACGCGTGCGGCCGAGCGCCAAACCGATCGACGCGGCCATCCTCTGGCTGCTCTTGGTAATCGGCGTCACCGGTTTCGTGACCGAAGCGCTGCGCATCGCGCACAACTTCCCACCATTCGAGCAAAATGTGTCGTTCGTGGCCTGGATCATGGCGCGCGGTTTCGAACGCGTCGGCATATCCGGCGAGGCCGTGCGCCCCTGGCATTTGGCCTCGTGGTGGTTGCACATGGTCACGGCGCTCGGTTTCCTGGCACTGATCCCGTACACCAAGATGTTGCACGTGCTCGTGGCGCCGGCGCAAATCGCCGTGGCCGAGCAGCGCAATTCCGGGCACTTGCGCTCGATCAGCATGGAAGAGGTCGAAGAGACCGGCCGCGTCGGCGCTTCGGAGATTCCCGACTTCACCCAGCAGCAGCTCCTCAGTTTCGACGCTTGCACGCAGTGCCGCCGCTGCGAATCGGCCTGCCCCGCCTGGAACACCAACAAGCCCCTCTCGCCGATGAAGGTCGTGCTCGATATCGCCAGCAACGGCCATCGCGAAGGCTCGCTGCACGGTGACGTCATTTCGGCAGAAACCCTCTGGTCTTGCACCACCTGCGGAGCCTGCGTTCACAATTGCCCGGTGCTGATCGATCAAATGGGGGCGATCGTCGACATGCGTCGCTACCTCGTCGGCGAAGGGCAAGTGGTCGGCAGTAGCCAGCAGGCGCTGCGTACGATCGCCGCGCGTGGTAACCCGTGGGGGCTCCCTCCTGACGAGCGCGACGCCTGGGCCGCGGGGCTCGACGTGCCGCGAATCGAGGACAACCCCACGCCCGACGTGCTCCTCTGGGTGGGCTGCGCGGGGAGCTACGATCGCCGCAACCAGCAGGTGACGCGCTCGCTGGTGAAAATCTTGAAGGCGGCCGGCGTCAACTATTCCATCCTCGGCAAAAGCGAAACCTGTACGGGCGATCCGGCCCGCCGGCTCGGCGACGACTTCACTTTTCAGGCCCAGGCGGAAGCCAATGTCGGTACGCTCAACGAGCTGGGAGTTAAGCGCATCGTCACGCAGTGCGCTCACTGCTTCAACACGCTGGCCAACGAGTACCCCGATTTCGGCGGCCGCTACGAAGTGATTCACCACACGGCGTTCATCCAGCAGTTGATCGACGGCGGTAAGGTGAAGCTGACCGACGACACGCCCGTCGGTGAGAACGCTGGCCCCGTCGCGTTCCACGATCCGTGCTATTTGTCCCGGCACAACGATGGCTCGGCCCCGCCGCGCGCCGATCTGGCGGCCACGGGTCTGCCGATCGTCGAGCCCGAGGCAACCGGCTGCAACACGTTTTGCTGCGGCGCCGGCGGCGGTCGCATGTGGATGGAAGAAGATATCGACAAGCGAGTGAATCTCGCCCGCTGGGATCAGCTCAAGGCGACCGGCGCGAAGCAAGTCGCCGTCGGCTGCCCGTTCTGCATGACGATGTTGGACGACGCGTCGAAGCAAGACGCCGAGTCGGGCGTCACCGTGCACGACGTCGCCGAGCTGGTCGCCGCGCGGCTGGTCGAGTAATCACGAAAGGGAAGCCACGATGCCCAAATTCGCCGTCATCCTCCCCGCCGCTGGCCGCAGCACCCGCTTCAAGGACAGGCACTACAAGAAGCCGTTCGTGCCATTGGCCAACCGGGCCGTCTGGATTCACGCCGCCGAGCGGTTCCTCAATCGCGAGGATGTTGCCCAGGTAATTCTCGTGATTTCGCCCGAGGACCGCGAGGATTTCAACGACAAGTTCGCGGCCAACGTGCAGATTCTCGGCATTCAGGTCGTCGAAGGAGGAGCCGAAAGGGCCGACTCGGTCGGCAAAGCGCTCGCGCGCGTCAAGCCCGAGATCGAGTACGTCTGCGTTCACGACGCGGCTCGCCCGTTGTTGGCCAGCGAATGGATCGATCGCGTCTTCGAAGCGGCGGTGCGCAGCGGCGCGGCGATTCTTGCCATCCCCGTGGCCGGCACGCTGAAGCGCGTCGGCGCCAATCACCGGATCGAAGAAACGGTCTCGCGCGCCGGCTTGTGGGAAGCGCAAACGCCACAGGTCTTTCGTCGACAGATTCTACTAGACGCTTACGCCAAGCGTGGCGATTTTCAAGCCACCGACGAAGCGTCGCTCGTCGAACGGATCGGCCAGGAAGTGACCGTCGTGCAGGGCTCCCCCATCAATCTCAAGATCACCACACAGGAAGACCTGCGGCTGGCCGAGCAGGCGCTCAAGGCGATGCCGAAGCCCAAACTCTCTAACTCGGGCCACCCGTTTGCCGGCGACGACATGTGGCGGTAAAACGCGCGACTGCCGAGCGATCACCAAACCGTTGACCTTGTTAGCCGCGGAGCTTGCTCCGCGCGCTAGCTGGAGCGAGTCCGATTCAATCATGCTAGCGCGCAGGATAATCCCCGCGGCAAACTGATTGGCAGCGCGCGGCGGTGGCGCATCGGCCCTACTCCGGCGTGCTGATCGTTGGCGTGCGCTGGCCCATCGCCAGCATCTCCGTGTGCAGGATGTTCAACAGCGCCTGCAGGAAGGCCACGGCCATCGGCCCGACGAAGATGCCGATCAAGCCCATCGCCCGCACCCCGCCGAGCACGCTCAGTAGCGCCAACAGCGGGTGCAGCTTCGACTGCCCGTGCAGCACGATTGGTTTGATGACGTTGTCGGCCATCGAGATCACGCCGACTCCGTAAATCGCCAGCATCACGGCGGCCCAGAGCCGTTCCTCGTAGAACAACAGCCACAGGCTGCACGCGCCCCATACGGCGGCCGCGCCCACAAACGGCACCAACGCCAGCACCATCGTGAGCACGGTCAGCAGCACCACGGCGTTGATTCCGGCCACGTAGAAGCCGATGCCAGCCAACAGCCCCTGCACCACCGCCGACAACAGCGTGGCCAACACCACCGCGCGGCTGATGCGATCGAACTCATCGAGCATTTGCCTTTGGTAGCGCACGTCGAGCGGCAGCAGCCGCATGATCGTGGCCACCATCGCGGGCCCGTCGGCCAAAAAGTAGTAGAGCGAGATGATCAACACAGCCAGCCCAATGAGCAATCGTGCAAGCACGCCACCGACCAATTGCCCGGTGCTGAGCACGTAAGCTCCCAGCCACTGTTGAATGCTGAGCCGCGTCTCCTTGATGTCGTCCCTCGTCGGGTTGGCTTGCAGTCGGATGCCTTCGAGCAGCGGCCCGCCCACGACGCGCAGCCGAAACGCGTAGTAGAGCTCCTCGAGCTTGGCGACCTCTGCGGCCAAGGCCGATTCTTCGGGCGTGGAAGCTTCAGGGTCGGCCGGCGCAGGTGCCGGCGGCGCACTGGCCTCGGCCTGCAAATGCACTTTGATTCGCGCCAAGACCGCCAGCATCTCGTCGAGCTGGCGTTGCGAAATCTCAAACTCAGGCGTCGACGCGATCCCTTTTTCTTCTTCCGGATGATGCGACAGATCGCGACGCAGCGTCGCCAGCGCTTGTTCCAGTTCGCTTACTTCGGCCAGTCCGTCGACGTCGAGCCCCTCGCGCGGGCCGACGATCGACCGCGCCTCCAACCGAGACATCAATTCTTCGACGGCCGGCAGCGTGATCCGCACGTCGTTGACCGGCAAACCCAGGTCCAGGCCCAATCGGTGCCGCAGCTTGGTCACTTTCGATAGCAGCACTTCCGAGTTCATCTGGGCGACAAGGCCGTAGGCGTCGGCCGCGGCCAGCGCCACAATTGACACCAACGACACCACGATCAGCACGATCGCGGCCGTGGTCAGCCCCGCCGAGATGCGCACATGTCCGCCCAAACGATCGATCAGCCACTGGTGCATCGGGCGGAACATCACGACCAACGTGACCGCTACGAAGATCGGCAGCAGAAACTGCGCCATGACCTGGAAGAACAGCACGCCGAACAGCACGACGATCGCTGCCAGGACGATAAACGAAACCAATCGTGCCACTGGGCATTACTCCTTTAGGCCTACTCCATGGGCCACGGTACTCCTCAGGCCACGGTGGCGGTCGGCGGCGGAAGTGCGATTGTAGCAGAAGCCGGCGATTCGCCCAGCCAAGCGGCCCGCTTGCCGGTTGCCAGCGCCGTCACCACAATGTGGCAGCCGATCGACGTCGCCACGCTGATTAGCCACGCGCGCTTCAGGTGGCCCGACTCGAAGACCAAGTTTTCTGGCGAGATACATTTTGGCGGCTGGTGCGAAATCGTCGATCCGCTGGCTCAAGCGATTGCTGAAACTCGCGATCGTCGTGGCCATCTTGTGGGGCTTGCGCAGCACGCTGGCCAAGGCCCTCGATGACTTGCAGCAGCACGACTGGACGATTCACTGGCCCTGGCTTGGCGCGGCTGGTGCTCTGTACGTCGCGGGGCTGGTACCTTGCGGCTTCTACTGGTGGCTCGTGTTGCGCCGCCTGGGCAATCCGGTCCATTTCTGGCCGGCGCTACGCGCCTACGCCATCGGCCATGTCGGCAAATACGCCCCTGGCAAGGGAATGGTGATTGTCATTCGCACGGCGCTCTTGCAGGGCCATTACGACGATATTCCGGCTGCGGTCGTCGCCGTGTTTTTTGAAACGCTGACCTTGACGGGCGCCGCTTGCGCACTTGCCGCATGCACGTTGCCCGTAGCATTTGCCTTTGCTGGCCCTCCCGTTTGGGTGATCTGGGCCTTGGCTTTGGTGTTTGCCGCGTCGGCAGCTCCACCACTCGTGGCCTTCTTGTTAAGGCACGTGCCGATCAAGGCCATCCGCGCGACGGCCGTCGACCTCGCCGCACGAATCGCCCGGATTCCGCTCGCCCTGTCGATCGTCGGCTGGGCCAGCGCGTGCGTCGCGTGGCTGGCGCTCGGGCTCAGCCTGTGGTGTGTCGTGCGCGGGCTGACTTCAGCGGCCGATTGTCCGCTGAGCGAGTTTCCCTTCTATTTGTGCGCGACGACGACGGCATTCGTAGCGGGCTTTCTGTCGCTCTTGCCGGGCGGAGCGGTCGCTCGCGAGGCGGTGCTGATCGCGCTCTTGCGGACGCGCTACGACGACGGCACCGCGGTCGTGGCCGCCATCCTGTTGCGATTGGTCTGGCTGGTGGCAGAAGCCGGCCAATCGGCTATCCTGTATCTTTTGCGGGCTCCTGTGCCACAACGACCCACCGTTTGACCCAGCACACGGCATGCTATCGGCCGTCATCCCTGTCTATAACGAGCGCGAGAGCTTGCCGGTGTTGCACGCCGAGCTGCGCGATGTCGCGCGGGGCGCCGGCTACGAGCTCGAGTGCATCTTTGTCGACGACGGCTCCACCGACGATTCCTGGCAAACCATTCGCGCGCTCTGTCAGCAAGACCCGCGCAACCGCGGGATCCGCTTTCGCCACAACCGTGGCAAAGCCGCTGCCATGGCCGCCGGCTTCGCGATCTCCAGCGGCCAGATCATCGCCACGCTCGACGCCGACTTACAAGACAACCCACACGAGCTGCCACACCTGATGGCCGTGCTCGATTCCGGGGTCGATCTTGTCGTTGGTTGGAAGCAAGTACGCCACGACCCCTGGCACAAGGTCTTTCCCTCGCGCGTCTTCAACGCGCTGGTGGGCTGGGTCACCGGGGTTCATTTGCACGATGTCAACTGTGGCCTGAAGCTGATGCGCCGCGACGTGGTGGATGCCGTCCCCCTCTACGGCGAGCTGCATCGCTTTGTGCCGGTGTTGGCGGCCGCCAAAGGCTTCCGCGTCGGCGAGGTTGTCGTCGAGCATCGCGCGCGGCGCTTCGGTCACTCGAAGTACGGGATGCGCCGTTTCCTCAAAGGGCTGTTCGACCTGGCGACCGTCAAGTTCGTGACCACCTACGGCGAGCGGCCCCAGCACCTGTTCGGCACCTCCGGGCTG
Source organism: uncultured Planctomycetaceae bacterium (assembly GCA_964495375.1). Classification (GTDB taxonomy): domain Bacteria; phylum Planctomycetota; class Planctomycetia; order Pirellulales; family JAEUIK01; genus JAIESQ01. The sequence continues at coordinate 28,402 of CAZBWM010000040.1, forward strand.
ATCTCGGCGCTGTTGGGCGTCGTACTCTTGGCCTGGAGCAAACTCGGCCCTGGCGCTGACTCGCGGCAGCTCAATCTGCTCGACCTCTGCGGAGTCGGGCTGCTGCTGTTCGGCGCCCAATTGTTCGTCACGGGCTTAATCGCGGAACTGGTCGTCGCCAGCTTACGAGGGCGGCTCCGCACGCGTCGCGCGGCGCTCGATTTCGTCGTCGAGACCACCTTCGACGAGCCCGTGCCCACCGGCGCCGACGCCGCCCACGAGCCTGACGCCGGCCGCCCCTTGCGCGAAAGTCACGCCGAGCGGATCAACGTGCCGTGAGCCCGGCACTTCTCGACAAAACTGCGTCTCCGATCCCCGCTGGCCCAACACGCGACGCCAATGCTCCTTTGCGGCGCAGCGTCTATGCGCTCTTGGCTGTCTTGGCGCTGGGAGCCGTCGCCGGGCGAATTCTGGCCGTGAATTCCGTCGATCGAATCGAAATCGACAAGCAGCGCGCCAAGCAAGGCAAACCTCCGCATGCCACGCAGCGCCCCTTCTTAAGCGCCAACGATCGCAGCCGCTGGTGTACGATCCGCGCGCTCGTCGAACTGGGCACCTACCAGATCGACGAGATCGTTGCCCAGCCGAACTGGGACACGATCGACATGGTCAAGCACGAGGACCCGCGCGCGCCAGGCGTAGCGCACCTCTACTCGAGCAAGCCGCCGCTATTGCCCACGCTCGTCGCCGGTGAGTATTGGCTCATCCATAAACTGACGGGGCATACCCTCGCGACCCATCCCTACGAAATCGGTCGCGCAATGCTGTTGCTGACCAATGGGCTCAGCTTGCTGCTCTACTTTGTTCTGCTCGCGCGACTCGTCGAACGTTTTGGCGCCTCCGACTGGGGGCGCCTGTTCGTTTTCGCGGCCGCTGCGGGTGGCACGTTTCTTACCACGTTCGCCAACGTGCTCAACAATCACTTGATCGCGGCCGTCGCGGTGCTCGTGGCGATCGACTCGGCGCTGGCGATTGTCAGCGACGGTTCGCGCAGCCTGCTGCGCTTTGTCGTGGCCGGGCTGGCCGCGGCCTTCGCGGCGTCGTGTGAGCTGCCGGCGCTGGCCTTCGTGGTCTTTGTCGGTGTCTGGCTCGCCTGGCACGATTGGCGCAACACGCTCCTGGCCTTTGTGCCAGCGGCTCTCGTCGTGGCCATCGCGGCCCTGGGCACCAACTATGCCGCGCACGGCACGGTGCTCCCCGCCTATGGGAAGAAAGACTGGTACGACTACACGTACGTCCGCAATGGCGAAGTCAAAGAAAGCTACTGGCGCAATCGTGCCGGCATCGATCGCGGCGAACCGAACCGCGGTGTGTACGCCTTGCACACGCTCGTGGGCCATCACGGTATCTTCTCGCTCACGCCCATTTGGTTATTGAGCGTCGCCGGGATCGTGGCATCCAGCGTGGCTCGCGGCAGCAAACTCCGCGAACTGGCCTGGCTCGTCGGCGTTACCTCGATCGTTTGCTGGTGCTTCTATGTCTTTGTGCTACCAACCGTGGACCGAAACTACGGTGGCATGACCAGCGGTCTGCGCTGGATGTTCTGGTTCATCCCCCTCTGGCTAATTGTCATGCTGCCGGCGACCGATTGGCTATCGCGCCGGTGGGCCGGCCGCGCCCTGGGGCTCCTGCTGCTTGGCTTCTCCGCCCTGTCGGCCAGTTACCCGACCTGGAATCCCTGGACCCATCCCTGGCTGACCAACCTGATGATCCACCTTGATTGGATCCGGTTCGACTGATCGGGCACTTCTGCCAGAATTCCTTTCCGGACCGAGAGGGAGCAGGGGCCGGTTTGGACAGTTTTTCCGATTTTTCGAAATCGATCCCAATATGCCTCGCGTTGCTGCGTATCTACGTCGGAACAGTCACATCGCTGCCTTTGCGGCGGCGCAGAATGCGCCTTGACCGCGGCCCCTGGAATCGGGGGCCGCGGCTAGGGCCGCATGGTGTCGTCGGGAAGGACGAACGTGCGAATTTGCCCGCCTCTCTGCTACACTGGACGCTGATCTCGGGAGAAAGGCCTTTATGACGGCAAGTGACAACCCGCGTTCCGCGGCCGAACCCACGGCCCCCCCTCCGCGCCCAGTGAGCGAACCCCCTGCGGCCAAGCAGCCCCCTGGCCGCTCATGCGGGGCGAGCGGGTCCGACGCCCCCACGCTTGATCAACAAGCCGCCGCCGCGGCCGGGCACGAAACCCTCGGTTTCGAAGTCTCGCCACCCGGCAATCTGCAGCCTGCTGCAAGCTCGTCGGGTGACGAACCCACGATTGGGTTGCCAGCGGGGGCCGGGTCAGCCCAAGCAGTCGCGGCTCCTCCCGGTCGTCCGGCGCTCCCGCCGGTAAGTGCCTCGGGCAGTGCTCCGGTGCCGTCGCTCAAGCAAGCCGCGGCCATCGCTGCCGCGGCCAAGTCAACCGCGCCGCTCAAGACCGCCACGCCGCCGAACAAGCCACCTGCCTCGCCACCGGTGAGCGCCGCGGGTGTCGCCAATCCGCTCGTCGGCCGCCCTGCCGAACCCCTTGGCCCACCGGTTAGCTCGAGCGGCGTCTCCCCCGCCGCGCCGCCGGCGTCTCCCGCCTACTCGCCGACGCTGTCGCAGCCGGGCGAATCGAGCGATTCAATCTCCATCGAGCGGTTCTTGGATTGTCTGTCGCAGAGCGGACTATTGTCCGACGCGGAGCTGAGTGAAGTTCGCGACGAAGTGTCGTCGGGCGATGTCGCGCGCGACGCGTCGTCGTTGGCCGCCGAGCTCGTGCGCCGCCAGCGACTCACCGAATATCAGGCGCAGGTGCTCTGCGGCGGTAAATCGGGGGCGCTGCTTCTAGGCAACTACGTCGTGCTCGACGAAATCGGCGCCGGCGGCATGGGCGTCGTCTTTCGCGCCGAACATCGTCGCATGAAGCGCATGGTGGCCGTCAAGCTGTTGCCGCAAGCGCTCACCAATTCCCCCACCGCGATCAGCCGCTTCCATCGCGAGGTCGAAGCCGCCGCCAAACTCACGCACCCCAATATCGTCGCCGCCTACGATGCCGACGAAGCGGCCGGCGCGCACTTCCTGGTGATGGAATACGTCGCCGGAACCGATCTGTCGCGACTGGTGCGCACGCGCGGCACAGTCTCGGTCGCCACGGCCGTCGATCTCATCGCGCAGGTGGCCCGCGGCCTCGATCACGCGCATCGCCGCGGCGTCGTCCACCGCGATATCAAGCCGGGGAACTTGCTGCTCGACGAACACGGTGTCGTCAAAATTCTCGACATGGGTCTCGCCCGTGTGCTCGAATCGGACATGCCGCAGGAGGAGCTCACCCAAAGCGGGCGGTTGATGGGCACCGTCGACTACATGGCCCCCGAGCAAGCGCTCGACGTCAAACGGGCCGATCAGCGGGCCGACATCTACAGCCTGGGTTGCACGCTCTACTTCTTGCTGGCGGGCCGAGCGATCGCTCCCGACGGCACCATGACCACCAAGCTGCTCTGGCATCAAACGCATGCCGTGCCGAGCTTGCTGGATATCGCTCCCGACGCGCCGCCAGCGCTCGACGAGCTGTTCCAGCGGATGTTGGCCAAAAAGCCGGACGACCGTCCGCAATCGCTGGCCGAAGTGCTGCAGGCGCTCGAGCCAATTCGTCGCGAGCTGGGTCTGAGCCCGGATAACGACTCTGCGTGGATGCGGCCACCAGGGCCAGGCGAATACGGTGTGCCGCGCGGCGTGGCCGAGGCCGAAACAATGGCCTCGCCGATCCCCAGTACGCTCGGCGGTCATGCCGCGGCAGCGACTCGCCCCGAGACGATGGCCGGCCGCATGTCCCCCGCGCCGGCAGCGCGCGCCGCGGCCGCACAAACAGCCATTCCGCCGCGTCGTCGCACGCCCTGGCTGGGCATTGGCGTCGCTGGCGCTGGGTTCGCCGCGGCCGCCGGTGGTGTCGGTTGGTGGCTGTTCGGCGGCGGGGCAATGGTCCCCCCGGCCAAACGGAGCGATCCCGACATCATCGCCTCGTCGACGCCGAGCCCCGGCGTCGTTCCGCCCGCTGCTACAGGAACAACGCCTGCCGGAACCGCCGCGGCAGCCACACCCGCAACCAGCACGCCAAGCGTCCCGCCGGTGAGCCGCGCCGATGCCGCCCGTCAGGCCGCGATGCGTTGGATTCTTGAACTAGGTGGCACGGCCACGATCATCACGGGCCCCGAGGCCACGGCCCTACAGGTTCATCAAGCCGATGCCGTGCCCGACGGCGCTTGGACCTGGAAAGAACTATCCTTCGCCGACACTCCCCTGCGCGACGCCGATCTGGCCGACATGCCCGAGCTGCCGGGCCTCAAGAGTCTGTCGCTGCGCAAGACCGCGGTCGGCGATGCCGGACTGGTGCAGGTCAGCCGCCTGGCCGATCTGTCGTCACTCGATTTGTCGAACACCCGCGTCACCGACGACGGACTTGCGGCACTCGAAACGCTAGTCGACCTGCGCGACTTGAACGTGCGCGGCACCGCGATCACCGATGCCGGCCTCGCTCGGCTCGCCACGCTCACGCGGCTCGAAAAACTCTATCTCGGCGACAATCGCATCACCGACGCGGGCCTCGCCGCGATCAAGCCACTCGTCCGCCTGCGGCAGCTCGAGCTCGAAGGGACCCAGGTCACGCAGCCGGCCGTCACGGCGTTCACTGCGGCGCTCCCCGACATGGCATTGATCTGGACTCCGCCGGCTCCCGATCGCCAGCTCGCGCGCAACGTGTTGGACCTCGGCGGCAACGTCGATGTCCGCTTGCCTGGGCAAGAAGCGCCGGTCGAAGTGCGCCGCCTGGCCGATTTGCCGGCCGCCGATTTCAAAGTCACCACGGTCCGGCTCTCCGGCATGCGCGAGCTCTCCGCGCCCGTCCTGTCCGGTCTGGCCGAACTGACGGAGTTGAAGCGCCTGGATCTCGCGGGCAGTGGTGCGACAACGCCCACGCTTGACACGATCGAGCCCCTCAAGCAACTGCGCGAATTGGCGCTCGGGCAATTGGACCTCGATCCTTTGCGTGTCGAAGCCCTGCGGGCCGCGCTCCCCGAATGCCGTATTACCTGGGACCGCTCCAGCGACCGCGACGTGGCCACTTGGGTTGGCCAGCGCGGCGGTTGGGTGTCGGTCGCGCTCCCCAACGGTGAATTGCAGACGGAACTTAAAGAAGGCACTCCGCTCCCGGCCGGGCCCTTCACCTTGCGAGCGATCTCGCTGCGCGACTGCGCCGATCTGACCGACGACGAGCTCGCGCGCATGGCGGGGCTCGCGCAGTTGGAATCGCTCGACTTGTCGAGCACGCCGATCGGTAACGCCGGGGTCGAGCATCTGGCCGGCTGCCGCGGCCTGCGCGAATTGAATCTCTCGAACACCAAGATCGATGACGCCGCGATTGCCCGGCTCGCCACGCTTGTGTCGCTCCGCAGCTTGCAGTTGGCAGGCACGCCGATTTCCGATGCCGGCGTCGGTCAGCTCCGCGCGCTGCAAGAGCTCGAACAACTGTCGCTGTCCGGCACCGCGGTGACCGATGCCGCGGTCGGCGTGCTCGGGCGCTTCCCCAAGCTCACCTGGCTCAGTCTGGCGAACACCACGGTCAGCGACGCGGCCGTGCCACAGCTCGTCAAGCTCACCAACCTCACCGACCTGCGCCTCGACGGCACGCAAATCTCCGACGCCGGTGGTGAAGAACTGCAGCGCGCCCTGCGCCGCACGCGCATCGCCGCCAACCCCGCCCAGCCGCAACGGGCCGCCGCCCGCTGGGTGCTCGAGCAAGGGGGCGTCCTCACGCTCGATAGTGGTGAAGTCAGCAGTCGCTCGGGCCTGCCGCGCGGCGCTTGCGTCGTGCTCAAGGTTGACCTGACCGACGCCAAGGGCGTGCTCGGCGACGGGCTGGCCTCGCTGGCCGCTTGCGACCAGCTCACCGAGGTCGTGCTCAAAAACACGAAGGTCGGCGACGACGATCTCGCGCACCTCTCGTCGCTCGTCGGGCTCACCAGCATCGATCTCAGCCAGACCGCCGTGACCGACGCCGGTCTCGCGGCGCTGGCTCCGCTTACCAACCTCAAGACCCTCATCCTCGACAACACCAAAGTCACCGGCCAGGGGCTCGAAGCGCTCGTCGACAAAGCACCGCTCGACCGTTTGCAAATGGCTGAAACCCACGCTAACGCCAAGGGGCTGGCCGTGGTCGCCAATTTCAAAACGCTCACGGTCTTGGACGTCGGCTACAACCCCGACATCGACGACGCTTCGGTGACCCCTCTGGCCAAACTCGTCGAACTGCGCGACCTGGCGCTCCGCGGCTCGCAAGTCGGCGATGCCAGCATGGCGACCGTGGCGCGCTTCAAGAAGTTGCGCCGGCTTGATCTTGGCAGCACCTCGGTCGGTGATGCCGGCGTCGCGCAAATCGCGCGCCTGCCCGAGATCGATTCGCTGCAGCTTTACAACACGCGGCTGACCAACGGCGGGCTCAGCTCGCTCGGTCAGATGCGCAAGCTGCGCACGCTCAACATCACCAAGACCGACACCACGCCCGAAGCGGCCGAGCAATTGCAGCAGCAGATGCCCGACTGCCGGATTACGCATTAAGGAACGGCCGAGAAATAACTTCTCCCTTACCCGTCTCCCCTCGCGGGAGAGGGTAGGGTGAGGGGGATAAAGAACTGGAAGTTATTTTTCGGCCGTTCCTGAGCTCGGTCACGCCGCTGCGCTACGGCAGCACCGGCACCAGGTAGATATCGCGTTCGACGTAGCGCCGCTTGGCGGCCGTCGCTTCGCGTTTGTAGACCTCGAAGGCCCGCTTCGTCGAGCCGGTCGCGCGGTACTCGGCCCACAATTCGTCGAGCCGTCGCACGTAGGTGTTGTAATTCCGCTCGCGGGCTTCGTCGTCGGGGCGGCGCTCAAAGCGGCGGATCACCGGCGCCCCACTGTGCCAGGGCTGTGCGTGATTCTGCGGTTGCTGACCGGCCGGAACCATCAGCGCCGCAGCGGCAATCAACGTGGCCAGTTCCATAACGCGCGATCCTCTAGCGAAGTGTTGGCGCTGCGCCCAGGGCCCGGTTCTTGCCCGCGCCCGGCGCGCTGCCAGGTTGCCACGATGCGAAAAGGCAACGTTCAGTCAAAGCTTAGCACATGGTTTGACAAGCGCGATTGAGCGGCATAGTAGAACGTGCCCAACTCGGCACTGCGCATCGATCGAACGGCGCGCTTGTGACGAACGTGCCAGTTATGCAGGCGACGTTTTTAGGCAGGCGGCGTCTCGCTCACAGAAGCGCCTTGCCCATCGTCCGGCGTCATTAGCCCCAGCGTCTGCCACTCCGCTGGCGCTGGCACCACCACGGTCACCGGCTCCCGCGTCAGCGGATGACTGAAAGCGATCGACCGCCCATGCAGGGCGATCGCTTGCAGGCTTTTGTCGTCGCTCTGCTGGCCAAACGGAATCGTGCAGCCGTAAAGTTTGTCCCCCAGCACGGGCCAGCCGCGCGACGCCGCCTGAATGCGAATCTGATGCATGCGCCCCGTTTCCAACCGCACCTCGAGCCACGAGCCATGCGCGCTCTGCCCCAGCGTGCGGTAGTGCAGCACCGCGCTTTTGGCCTCGGGCATGTCGGGCGTGGTGATTTCCGCCCGCGATTCGTAAGGCACCTTGCGAATAATATCCACCCAGGTGCCGCTGGCCGGAGTAACTGTGCCGGCCACTGCGACCCAATAGACTTTCTCGACAGTGCGTCGCTCGAACTGCTTTGACAGCCCGCGCGCCGCCCGCCGCGAGAGCGCGAACACCACTGGCCCCGACACAGGCCGATCCAGCCGATGCGGCACGCCGAGATAAACGCGATCGCTCGCGACATGCTGGGCCGATGAATAGCTCGCAACGGCGGCAGCTTCTTCAACCGCCGGCACTTCCGCCCCCAATCGCGCCGCTGCTTCCGCACGGGCACGCAACAGCGACTTGACACGCAGTTCCAAACTATCGAACGCCTGAGGCGCTTGGGTCGAAAGCCCGGCCGGCTTGAACGTCACCAGGCAGGGTCCATCTTCATAGAGGATCGTCACGCCGGCGTCATCGACCCGATCTGAATACTGCTGCTCGTCAGCGGCCGAGTTCAAAGTTTCGGAAGTCTCGATTGGCATGCACACTTGATCGTGCAATGTTCGCCGCGGAATCGCTTGGACCGCTTGTGGGTCCAAGCCAAAAAATCACGCCCGCGCGCTAGCTCGCTCGATGCGGAGTCGCACCCGCTGACGCGCGGAGCAAGCTCCGCGGCTAACAGCGACTAAATCTGCCGGTCAGAACCGACGCACAGTCGGCTCCCCGCTCACACTTGCCCGGCCGCTGGCACCACGAACGGCGCCCGATACTCGCGCGTCAGCAGGGCGTCGGCCCGGCTGTTGTCGACGAACTTCTCGTTGTCGGCATCGAGCTTCAGGTCGGCGCCGCAGTGCAGCTTTACCTCGTCGAGGTTCACGTTGTTGCTGGCCAGGTGAGCCTTCATCCGCTCGAACGTGTCGAGATCGTCGGCATTGCTCCCCAACCGCGCCTTCACGTCAGCCGAGGCCAACTCTTCTCCCAGGCGATACGACACATTGCTCAAATGGCACAGCGCGCTCGACAAGTGCCCTTCGAGAATCTCGCCCGACAGGTCCTCGTGCTTTCGGCTGCGAACCGCGTCGATGAAGTTGGCGTAATGATCGCCTCCACCGCCGAATTCGCGAATCTGCTTGCCGTTGGGGTCGAACGCCACGCCATGGCTGTAGCTGGTCATCACCAGGTAGCCGTCGCTGCCGTAGAAAATGTTGCCGACCTTCGCGCCCAGCAGGTCGTCGGTCGACAAACCGCGCACCTCAAACACCAGCCGCTTGTCGCCGAAGTCCATGATGCCGACTTGCGTGTTGGCTGTCTCGCCGGCGTCTTCATAACCCAGCCGGCCGCCGTAGCTGAATACCCGGTCGCACACCTTGTCGACCCCCAGGCCCCAGCGGGCGATATCCATCTGGTGGATCCCCTGGTTCCCCAGGTCGCCGTTGCCGTATTCCCACATCCAGTGCCAATCGTAGTGCAAATTGCGGCGCGTCAGCGGATGCAACTGAGCCGGCCCCGACCACAAGTCGTAGTTCACGCTCTCGGGCACCTTGTACTCCCCCTTCGGCCCGATCGAACCGCGACCCTTGTAGCACAGCCCGCGGGCGAGCTTCACCTCGCCGAGCTTGCCCGAGCGCACGTACTCAATCGCTTCCTGCATGCCGCGGTTCGAGCGCGACTGCGTGCCCGTCTGACAGATGCGATTGTGCTTGCGCGCGGTCTCGACGATCCGTCGCCCTTCGCTCACGTTGTGGCTGACCGGCTTCTCGACATACACGTCTTTGCCGGCCTGCATCGCCCAGATCGCGCACAACGCGTGCCAGTGATTCGGCGTGGCGGTCGTGACAATGTCGACGGCCGGGTCTTCGAACACCTTGCGCAGATCTTGCACGTACTCGGGCACGCGCCCCGACTGATTCTTGACGCGGCTCGCCCGATTGCGGCCGATCTTCTCGTCGGCATCGCAAACGTACAGCACTTCGCAATCGCTGCGCTCGGCCAGGCTCTTGAGGTGGTCACCGCCACGGCCACCGACGCCAACGCACGCCACGCCGAGCCGCTCGCTGGGGCTGGTGCTCTGGGGCTTGGTCTCCTCGCCGCGAGCGCGCGTCCAGCCGGCCGTGGCCAACGCGGCCGTCGTGGCCAGCATCGACTTCTCCAGGAACAGACGACGCGATAGCTCGTGCTTCGATTGCTCGGACATGACCGGTTGCTCCTGGATCTTGGCCGCGATTGACGTTGATGTTTAGTTGGTCGGGTAATTTCTGCTGGCGATTTGGTGGTTCCATTCGCCGGGCCGCTACGGCGCCATTCGCCGGCCTGGCACTGGCCCGCAAGGCTGGCCGCCAGGCGCTCCGCCGAGCCCCGATCATAGCAGACGCCCCGCACGCTTGGCCAGCAAATCCGGGGGGCTACATGTCCACGATTGTCAGGATGAACAGCCCCACGTTTCCAAGTAGGCCCATCAATGAGACGACCAACCCAACGACCTGGAGGGTCGAAAACCTCGCGACGACGTGACTCGCGAGCGACTCGCAAACCCATCATGCCCAGCACTGTGCCTACGATTACGATCGGAGCAGCATCCGCGTAAGAAAGGGTGTAATTGCCCCAAAAAAAGAGGCAAAGTAGTGACAGGATCCCGAGAATCATCGGTAGCGCTCGTGTCATGGCATTCCACGCAGGGCATGAAGGGTCGAGTCAGCGCTATGTAATCAGGTAGTAAACCGGACCATCTCCGATTGGCTTAACGAACTTGCCGACGTTTGAATTGTCTTCCGGCCTGAAAGGTCGGTTCAACCAGCCCAGGACGCAGTCCTGGGCTCGGTGCCGAAAGAGCATCCCGGCCCCGTCAGGGCCGCTCATTCTGGGCAGCACGACCTCGCGCTGTAAACGATTCCTCGCGGGCTCGAACTGAACGCCCGACACGGAACTCTTCGCCGCGCAGCGGCCGACAGAGCTTAGCCGTGGGTGCCAACCCACGGGAACGTCATAACGACCGCCCAAGCCGCGCCGCGGCGACATGTTTTGCGGCCTGAAGAGTCGGATCAACCAGCCGAGGACGTAATACATCGATGAATTTTGCGACTAGACTGCCGCAGCGAATCACGCCACCGCCACCGCGCTTAACAGACTCGCCACCAGAAACGCAACCAACACACTTGCCACCAAAAAACCAATGCAGTACGCCAATACTGGCCAACCGTCTTTCACGTTACGGAACAACCTGTCCCCGATTCGGTAGTACGCAACGACCTGCACGACCGCCAAGGAGACTGCCACGCACAACGCGAGAGCCCATTTCGCGAATCCCAAGTCGGGCGACCGCGCTATGGTTCCGATGAAGGCTCCGAACGAGCCGGCGAAGGCATACAACGGCATCAGATCGACTAACGTGAGTCTGCCGCTGGGCGTCTCGTCCATGGGTAGCCTCGTCAGGCTGTGTTGCTAGCTACGCCTGAATGACACCGCTATGGTCGTTTTCGTTCAAGCGCCGGCAGATGTCCTTTGCTTGATCCCAGTCTCGACAAGAAATCAGCACCTTGCGTTTCCCAGAGTAGTCGTTGCGCACGAGGGGCGTTCCAGCGCGGCTAGTTACCACGCGGTAGGGACCCGCATTCTCAGGTATCTGGTGCTGTGCCACTGGTAGAAACCACCGATGCCGACTAGTGATACCGTTTGAAGTAGTTATCTAAGCGGGACTATTCTGCAAAGTGGGCGAGGTGCTTGATCGAGTCCAACACCTTCTGGATCTCTTCGTTAAGCCTGGTGGTCTTGTCCATGTCCGCGTCAGACATGCTTTTTTTCGCGGCCAGGGCTGTGATTTGCGCATGAAGCAATTCTGCCTTGCGCAACCCGGAGTCGAACTGCGCTTGCTCCTCGGCAGTCAGGCGGCGCTTCCCGTTGGTGGGCTTCTCGTCCATGGCCGCCATTGTAGCCTCGGCGCGAATCGGCATACGACCGCTACCGGCAGAATCGGGCCACGCATGGCTTTCTTCCGGTCTGAAGGGCCGGGTCTACCAGCCCAGGACGCAGTCCTGGGTTTGGTGCCCCAAACGATCCCGGCCCTGAAAGGCGCCGTTCATTCCCGTAATTATGAACACGCGCTGCAACCCCCCTCCCTCGCTGCATAGAATGCGTTAATGCGATTCGCGTCCTTACTCCGCCGCTTCCGGTTCCGCCTCTCGACGGTCCTGATTCTGACCGCGATCGAGGCGTGGAGGATGGCAATTTGCTGCCGGCCTCGGCCATCTTCGATTTAGACTGATCTAATCCACATTATTGCACTTCCTCCTCGCAAGGTGGGTGATGAATCTTCCGCCAGTGCTCGTCGAGGCATTTCCACCCGCCCCCGATCTCTTGCTCGACGTCGCGCGCCGGCAAATCGACGACGGCATGCTGTTGGAAATCGCTCGAGCCGACTATGGAATGGATGATCAGCTCCACCTGGCAGCGCTCCGGACAATTCGAGACCAGGGTAAAGTTCCTGAATCCCTGGAATGGCATCCCAGTGAAGTACTGAGACTGATGCGCTGGTCCAACCCCGAGGAGCCGAGGCACCGGCCAGGCTGCGTCGGCCAGCGCGGCCATCAGATGCGCGCCTTCGCTTGCGCAGCGTTGCTTCGCGCCAGAGTAGCGGATGACGCGACGCTGGCGCAGTGTCTCGGCAGCGCGAAAGTCATTGGCGAAGAAATGAACGTGGCAGCAGCACGCTTTCTGACTTGGGGGATTCCTCAGGTCTCGATCGCGGAAAGTTGGCTCTTTGCCTTCGGGCTGCTCGTCGTCGCGACGCGCGTCGGACCTGGCTGGTTCGAGGAATCTGAACTACGAGTTGCCGCCGAATGGGTGCTGGCCGAGGAGAGCGAAAAGCAACAGGAGTTCGGTCCTTTTGACTTGACCGATCCGGCTCCGCTGCCGTTCGGTCTCGTCAGCGGCTATTGGAAACCGCTGGCTGCGGAACTGATTGCCTTTGCGGAAACGATTCAAGGCGAGGACGTACGTGAGAGCATGGAACTGATTGGCGGCTTCGTCCTCGATTGCTGATGCGTTCTCGATTGATGAATCGTACACCTGAGGCCAGGGATTCACGCCGCGAGGGTAGGAGCTCTTCGGATGAGAGGATCGACGCTACGCGGATTGATTTTGCGTCAGCAATTGGCCGTTTGCGTCAGCATCGTCAGCGTTTGCGTCAGCAGGTTAGGTCGCGACTGATTATTGTATGTGCTTATGGCAAGGCATGTTGTGTTTTGTCGTTCGCGAGAAGTTTCCGTTGCTGACGCTGCTGACGCAAATTCCCGGAACACTTTGTAGAGGACAGGGGCCAGAGATTAGGGGCTAGGGACTTTCTGTTTCCCAGCCGTCATTCCCTGATCACTGGCCTCTAGCCCCTGGCCTCTACTTAGGACGCAAAACGGTCCGATTAGGACGGTTTAGGACGCAAGCATTTCTGGTTTTGCGTCCTAAGGTCAAGTGCTTACGTGTTAGTAGGTTACGTCTCGTTTTTTGGGGCTTAGGACGGTTAGGACGCAAAATCCCGGAACACTTTGTAGAGAAGGCTGTCAGGCGGTAGTCCGAAGGCTGCAGGACGCCGTACCCCGTACCGCACGACTTCGCGGCGCAGGACTCCACAATCGCATGAAAATCATGCGCTGACCCCGGGTGACGGAGGATTGCCAAGCGGGGCATCCCTTCGTTACAATCGCGGATTCGACCCAACCCGCTATCGTGCCCCAACATCGGGCGAAAAGCCAACCCCCGCTTCATGTTCGAATCGCTTCAAGAGAACCTGACCGGCGCCCTGCGCGCCCTCACCGGCAAGGGAAAGCTCTCCGAAGCCAATATGCGCGAGGGGCTCGGCCTGGTCGAACAGGCCCTGCTCGAGGCCGACGTCAGCTATGAGGTCGTCAAGGACTTCATCGGGCGGGTGAGCGAACAGGCGGTCGGCGAGCGGGTGCTCAAATCGCTCAATCCCAGCCAGCAGGTCGTCGGCATCGTCCACCAGGAGCTCATCGATCTGATGGGCCCGGTCGACCACTCGCTGCACCTGAAGCCTGATACCACGGTGCTAATGCTCTGCGGCCTGCAAGGCTCGGGCAAAACAACCACCTGCGGCAAGCTGGCTCGCTTGCTGAAAGAGCGTGGCCGCAAGCCCTTCCTGGTCGCGGCCGACTTGCAGCGTCCGGCGGCCATCCATCAGTTGCACGTGCTCGGCGAACAGCTCGGCGTGCCGGTCTACTCCGAGGAAGGCTCGAAAGACGCGGTCGCGGTTTGCCAGAATGGCGTCAAGAAAGCCCGCTCGTTGGGAGACGGCGCCGTTGTGATTCTCGACACAGCGGGCCGCTTGCACGTCGACGCCGAACTAATGGACGAGCTATCGCGGATCGATCGCAAGATCGAGCCCGATCAGGTCTACCTGGTGGTCGATGCGATGACCGGTCAAGACGCGGTCCGCAGCGCCAAGGCGTTCAACGAAGCGCTCGAACTCGACGGCCTGGTGATGACCAAGCTCGATGGCGACGCCCGCGGCGGCGCCGCGCTGTCGGTCAAATCAGTGACCGGCGTGCCCATCAAGTACATGGGCGTCGGCGAGCATCTCGACGCCCTCGAAGAGTTTCATCCCGACCGCATGGCGGGGCGCATCCTTGGCATGGGCGATGTGCTCACCTTGGTCGAGCAGGCGCAGCAGAAGCTCGATCAGGATGAAGTCGCCGCGGCCGAAGCCCGGCTGCGTAAGGGGGAGTTCACACTCGAAGACTTTCGCCGCATGCTCGCGCAAGCTCGCAAGCTTGGCCCGCTCGGAAAGATTATGGGCATGATCCCCGGCATGGGCGGGCTGACCAAGCAGCTCGACGAAGAGGGAGTCGATCACGAGCAGGACATGAAGCGCATCTTCGGCATCATCGACTCGATGACGCCGGTCGAGCGACGGCACCCCGCGAGGTTGATCGATCAGAGCCGGCGGCGGCGGATCGCCACCGGGGCCGGTGTCGAGCCGCATGAAGTCAACGAGCTGGTCAAATCGTTTGATGCCATGGCTGGCGTCATGAAGGAAATGGCCGGCATGGGCATGCGCGACCGCATGCGTAAGATGAACGAGCTGCAACAAGGTGGCTTTCTCGATCCGGGCGCCCGGCCGAACAAGGCCAAGATCGGCACCGGCAAGCGCTTGACCACGGCCGAGAAAGCCAAGCTGCGCAAGCAGCGCGAGAAAGACTTACGGAAACGCAAGCGCGAAGATCGCGGCGGCCGTGGTACCGACGCCAAGCCCTGGGGTTAGTGGCGGATCGGCCGCGCTGGCATTGCGACGGCAACAAAACACGGGTACATCAAACCAACCGTAAACGCGTCAGCAACAGGAGAACCGCGTGGCAGTTAAGATTCGCTTGAAAAAGATGGGCCGCAAGCACCGGCCTTTCTTCCGGATTTGTGCGACCGATACGCGCAGCCCGCGCGACGGCAAGGTGATCGAGGAACTGGGCACCTACGATCCGATGATCGTCGATACCGACGCCCGCGCGGTGATCAATGCCGAGCGCGTCAGCTATTGGCTGGGCGTCGGTGCGCAACCCAGTGAGACCTGCCGGGTGTTGATCAAGAAATACGGTGCCAATGGCACGCACCTCGCGCAGGCTGAAGCAGCCCGGGCGAAGCTCAGTGCGCCGAAGGTGGTGCCGCCGGCCCCCACGCCGGTCAAGTTTGAGCGTAAGAAGAAGGGTGCCGACGCCGAAGCGCCGGCCGCCGAGGCAGTGGCCGAAGCGGCCGCTGCCGAAGCCGCGACCGAGGCGACCGCGACCGAGTAGCGCCGGCGGATTCACGGCGCGCTGTTCACGATTGAAATACCGCCATGCGGTTCGACGTGCTGACGCTATTTCCGGAAATCCTTTCCGGCTATTTGACGCAAAGCCTGTTGAAGCTGGCGATTGAGCGAGGTTTAGTCGACGTACAACTGCACGACATCCGGCGCTGGGCCCACGACCGGCATCACCAGGTAGACGATCGCCCCTTTGGCGGCGGCCCCGGCATGGTGCTCAAGGTGGACGTCGTGGTCGAGGCGGTCGAAGCGGTGCGAGCCGTGGCCGAGCCCCCGGGCCGGCTGATCCTGCTCACGCCGCAAGGCCGGCGGCTCACGCAGCCGCTCGTCGAAGAGCTGGCGGCCGAACCGCGGTTGCTGTTGTTGTGCGGTCGCTACGAAGGATTTGACGAACGCGTTCACGAGTTGCTACGGCCCGACGAGTTGTCGATTGGCGACTACATCCTCGGCGGGGGCGAAGTCGCCGCGATGGTCGCGATCGACGCCGTAGTGCGGCTCGTGCCCGGCGTGCTGGGAGATGAGGAGAGCAGTCACGACGATTCATTTTCAACGGGCAACCGTCTGTTGGAGTTTCCGCAATACACACGGCCGCGAGAGTATCGCGGCCTGAGCGTCCCTGAGGTGCTGCTGAGCGGCGATCACGGGGCAGTTGCCCGCTGGCGACGCCAACAAAGCCTCGAGCGCACGCGAGTCCGCCGGGCCGACTTGCTAGAACAACCTGCAAACCAACCGAACGAGCAGCGACCCGCCGACGTGCGGGACGACAGCGACGAGAAAGGAACCGCACGATGAGTCAGCAGATTATTGCCCTGGTCGAGAAGCCGCAGATCAAGGCCGAAATTCCCAGCTTCGAGATCGGCGACACGGTCGACGTTCACACGCGAATTCTCGAAGGCGAGAAGGAGCGCATCCAGATCTTCAACGGCGTGGTGATCGCCCGCGCGGGCTCTGGTCTGCGCGAGACGTTTACGGTGCGCCGCATCGTGCAGGGCGAAGGGGTCGAACGCAAGTTCCCCTTGCACTCGCCGCGCGTGGCCAAGATCGAAGTCAAGCGGTCGGGCGTCGTCAAGCGCGCCAAGCTCTACTACCTGCGCGATCGCGTCGGCAAGGCCGTCCGTTTGCGCGAGCGTCGCACCGATCGCAAGAAGGGCGAATAGCCATCGTCGAGGGCGGGGGCTGCCCGATCGTTGGCCGGCATCTCTGGCCAGCGGCGGGCTTGCGATGTTGCTGGCCAGTCGGGGGGCTCGGCGTGTCGACATTAGCGCTGCGCATTCGTGACTGGTGGGCCCATTGGCGAGCACCCCGTTCGCTTGGCCAGCGCGGTGAGCGCGCGGCCGAACGCTATCTGCGCCAGCGCGGTTACATTATTGTCGCCCGGGGGCAACGGCAGCGCATTGGCGAGATCGACCTCGTGGCGGTCGACTCGCGCACCAACCTGCGCACGGTGGTGTTCGTGGAAGTCAAAACGCGGGAGTCGCACACCGCGGGGCATCCGTCCGAAGCCGTCGACGATCAGAAGCAAACTCGCTTAACCCGGCTGGCGCTCGCTTATCTAAAGTTCCACGCGCTATTGGATCAGCCGGCGCGATTCGATGTGATCGCCGTCACCTGGCCGGCCGAATCAACTCAGCCGACGATAGAGCATTTTGAGAATGCCTTCGAGGCCCGCGGCCTGCCCGGCATGTTTTCGTGATCGACCGAGCGCTAGGAATCCAGTCGCTCACTTCACCGCAGGCCACGCCTTGCCAAGCGCCTTTTGCTGCGCGGCAGCCAGTTCGGCGATGCCCGAGCGGGCTAGCTTGATCATGGCCGTAAGTTCCTTGTCGCTAAAGGTGTCTTCCTCGCCGGTCGATTGCAACTCGACAAAACGGCCGGCGCCGGTGAGCACCACGTTCATGTCGACAGCGGCCGACACATCCTCGCGATAATCGAGGTCCAACAGCGGCCGCCCATCGACGATCCCCACGCTCACCGCCGCGACACTCCCTCGCAGGCACGCTTGTGCGAGCGCGGCTCCCTCGGGCACCGCGTGCAACGCGTCGACCAATGCGACAAACGAACCTGTGACGCTGGCCGTGCGCGTGCCACCGTCGGCTTCGAGCACGTCGCAATCGATCGTGACGGTGCGCGGGCCGAGGGCCGCGAAGTCGATCACCGCCCGCAAGCTCCGGCCGATCAGCCGCTGAATCTCCGCGGTTCGGCCATCGAGTTTGCCGCCACGTTCCCGCTGCTTGCGCGGGCTGGTACTGGCGGGCAGCATGTTGTACTCGGCTGTGAGCCACCCTTGCCCCGCGGCTTCGCGCCATTTCGGTAGTTCGTTACTGATCGTGGCGGTACAGAGTACGCGCGTGCCGCCAGCCTCGATCAGCACGCTTCCCGGTGAAGTCCGCAGATAACGTCGACGGATTCGCAACGGTCGCAGTTCGTCGGGCCGGCGGCCATCGTGTCGGGGCTTGTCTGCCATCGAGTGTCACTCAATTCTGCGCTAAGGGAAGGAATGAGAGAGGGATCGCGACCGGCGAGCGATCCAGGCGGCGTCGTCAACGAAACGGAAGGAGGATAGCCGCCGAGCGATAGTGAAAATCGCCGAGCGCCGTGCCGCCCCTCACCGGCTCAGCAACCAGGCCAGAATGCCTTTCTGCACGTGCAGCCGATTGGCCGCCTGTTCGATGACAATACTCTGCGGGCTGTCCATCACTTCGTCGGTGACTTCCTCACCACGATGCGCGGGAAGGCAGTGCATGAACCACGCCCCGGCGGGCGCTTTCGACATGAGCTTGCCGTTCACCTGGTAGGCAGCAAAATCTCGCAAGCGGGGCTCGCGTTCCGCTTCTTGTCCCATGCTCGCCCAGACGTCGGTGTAAATCGCAGACGCCTCGCGGACCGCCTCGAATGGATCGGTCGTAACTTTGAGATCGAGCCCGGGAACTTCGGCCTTCAACCGGTGCAAAAACTCGCCGCTAAACTGGTAGCTCTTGGGCGTGGCCATCACCAGCCGCAAGCCGACTCGGCCGCAACCGATCGCCAGGCTACGGGCCACGTTATTGGCGTCCCCCACATAGGCCAGCGTTTGGCCCTTGAACGCGCCGATCCGCTCGCGCAACGTGTAGAGATCGGCCAGCACCTGGCAGGGGTGCTCGTAGTCGGTCAAGCCGTTGATGATCGAGCAGGAGCAAAACTGCGCCAGCTTTTCGGCCGTCTGATGATGATTCGCTCGCACGACGATCACGTCGACATACTGACTGAGGACGCGGCCGAAATCCTCAAGGCTCTCGCGCGAGCCCCAGCCGGCCTCTTCGCCGAGCCACAGGCTGCTGCCGCCGAGATGGATCATGCCCGCCTCGAAGCTGCAGCGCGTGCGCAGCGACGGCTTCTCGAACAACAGCGCCATCACGCGTCCAGGGAGCAGTGAGTCGCGCGTCCCCTCGCGGTACTTGCTCTTGAGGTCTTCGGTGATCGTGAAGATCCGCTCGATCTCGGTCGCTTGCAAATCGGCGAGACTCAGGATATGTCGCATGGCGTACTCGAACTTGGAAGGGTGGCGGGCAGCGCGGGAGCGTCAGGCGGTGTGGCTCTGCAGGGCGTCGGCGAGCAGGTCGCAACCCTCGTGCGCTTGAGCCTCGGTGAGGTTCATGGCGGGTAACAATCGCAGCACCGTTTGCTGCGTGCAGTTGATGAGCAGTTTCCGTTTGAGGCACGCTTCCATAATCGGCGTGCCGGGGACCGTGAGCTCCAGGCCGAGCATCAGCCCCAGCACGCGAACTTCGCGCACCAGGTTACACTCTTCGGCAATCGCCGTCAGGCGCTCGCGGAACAGGTCGCTCAGCCGCCGGGCGTGCGCGAGCAAGTCTTCTTGTTCGATCATTTCAATCGCGGCGATGCCGGCCCGCGCCGCGATCGGATTGCCGCCGAACGTGGCCGCGTGCATGCCGGGTCGCAAACTCTTGGCGATCTCGGGTGTGGTCATGAGTGCCCCGCCGGCCACACCGCCGCAGAGCGCCTTGGCCAGCGTCATGATGTCGGGCACGACGCCGAAATGCTGGTAGGCGAACCAATGACCCGTGCGGCCCAAGCCGGTCTGCACTTCGTCGAAGATCAAGAGCAGGCCATGCTCGTCGCATAGATCGCGCAGCCCCTGCAAGAACTCCGGCGTCGGGATGCGGATACCCCCTTCGCCCTGGATTGGTTCGATCATAATGGCGGCTGTCTCACCGTCGACCAATCCTTTGACCGCCTCGAGATCGTTAAACGGAGCATAGACAAAGCCGGCCATCAGCGGGCCAAGCCCTTCGTGATACTTGGGCTGCGCCGTGGCGGTCGTAGCGCCGAGCGTGCGGCCGTGAAAACCACCGGTAAACGTGATGATCTTGTAGCGCGGCTTCTTACTGTGCAGTCGGGCGAGCTTGATCGCCCCCTCGTTGGCCTCGGCACCCGAGTTGCAGAAGAATGCCTGCCCGCCGAAGCTCCGCTCACTCAGCAGCCGCGCCCATTGTCCCTGCTGTTCGGTGTACCAGGTGTTGGGCACATGGATCAGCGTGGCCACTTGTTCCTGCACGGCCCGCACGATTGGCTCGGGACAATGCCCCAACAAGTTGCAGCCCCAGCCC
Organism: uncultured Planctomycetaceae bacterium; assembly: GCA_964495375.1. Classification (GTDB taxonomy): domain Bacteria; phylum Planctomycetota; class Planctomycetia; order Pirellulales; family JAEUIK01; genus JAIESQ01. The sequence continues at coordinate 48,434 of CAZBWM010000040.1, forward strand.
GGGAAGAAGTCGAGGTAGCGCTGCCCCTCCGCGTCCCAGATGTATGAGCCCTCGCCGCGAACCAGGCAGACCGGAAAGCGCCCGTAGTTGGGCACCACATAGCGCTCGAACAACTTGACCGTTTCGGCGGAGCTGAGGGTAGCCGTGGCCATCATGATCGGGTTCCTAAGTTAGCCTGAAACTGTGCAGCGATCGAAAGCCCGCTGGGCGCCAAAGCACTCTAGAGAGAATTCATGTCTCCCAGGTTCGCGCGGCAACTTGCCCGGCCTTATCGCTCCTTGATGATTTCGGTGCCCACACCGTGGCTCGTGTAAATCTCCAGCAGCAGCGAGTGCCGCAACCGCCCGTCGATGATGTGAATCTTCCGCACGCCGCGGTCGAGCATGTCAAGGCAAGCCTCGACCTTAGGGATCATCCCGGCGTCAATCGCGCCCGAGGCAATCAACTCGCGCGCTTGCGCGGCGGTCAACGAATTGATCAGCGTATTCGGATCGCGCTTGTCCTGGCGAACGCCGTTGACATCGCTCAAGAACACGAGCTTCTCGGCCCCCAAGCTTTGCGAAACGGCCTGGGCCGCCGTGTCGGCGTTCACGTTGAGCTTATCCCCCGCCTCGTCGAGACACATCGATGGGATCACCGGCACGATGCCCGCATAGCACAGATTGTCGATCGTGGTGCGGTCGACCCGCGTGACCTCGCCGACGTACCCCAGATCGATCGGGTTGCCGGCTTCGTCGGCCAGCGTCAGGCGACGGCCGAACAGCACGTTCGTGGTATTGAAGTTCAGCGGCGCGGCGCGGCCGCCGAGCTCCTCCATGCGATTTACCAGGTGTTCGTTGACTTCGCCTGCCAACGTCCGTTCGACGACGTCGCGCGTGGCGGCGTCGGTATAGCGTCGCCCTTGAATGAAACGCGGCTCGAGCCCGCTCTCGGCCATCGCTCGGTTGATGGCTGCTCCGCCGCCGTGGACCACGACGGGGCGCATGCCGACCGTTTCCATGAAAACGATATCCAACAGCAGGTGCCGCAGGGCATTCTCGTCTTCCATGACGCTGCCGCCGAGCTTGATCACGGTGATCTTGTCGCGGAACTTGCGGATCCAGCCGAGGGCTTCGATCAGCACGTCGGCTTTGACGATGGCCTCTTCCAACCGAGGGAACTCCCATGAGGACGACGGGCGGGCGATCCAATCCTTGACGCCACCGCGTACGATCCGAATTGCGACAAAACGCTGGCGGCCCAGCAATGCGTAACCTGCCGAGCCGAAACGGGTTATTCTACTGTGCTGGGGGAGGGCGTCAACGCCGAGGAAGTTGCAGGCTGACCTGTCTTTGCGTTACCGTGCCCAGCCAGCCAATCCGCTGATACCAGTACCAAGCCGATGCCGCGAAGCACCACTCCGGTCAGACCGCCAATCTTGATCGCCGGCGCGAGCGCCCGAGCGGCGGCGTTCTCGGCCCTGGCGGCAGGCCTGGCGCCGCACGCGCTCGATCTGTTTGCCGATGAAGACCTGGCCCCTTGTTGCCCCACGGTGCGGGTCACGAGTTACCCGCAAGGCTTCCCGGACGCGGCGCGCGCGCTTTCGGACAGTCCCTGGCTATACACAGGCGGTTTAGAAAACCACCCGCGCACCGTCGAGGCGATCTCGCGCGAGCGAACGTTATGGGGCAACCACGGCGCTGTCCTGCGCCGCGTGCGCGATCCCTGGGACGTCGCCGAAACGCTGATCGCAGCCAAGATCGATGTGCCGAAATTGCGGCGCGTCGACGAATCACGAACCTCGGAAACGGATTGGCTCCTGAAGGCCAAAGGTTCCAGCGGTGGGCTCGGGGTGCGGCTCGCTGATGAAGGACTGCCACCGCAGTGCGATCCACGCCGCTGGTACGTTCAAGAGTGCATTCTTGGGCGAAGTCTCGGCGCGGTGTTTCTCGCGGCCGCCGGCGCGGCACGGTTGTTAGGAGTTTCCGATCAACTGGTAGGCACGCGTTGGACCGGCGCTCCGCCGTTTCATTATGCCGGATCGCTAGGGCCACTACGCCTGACGCCGCGTGCGCGATTCGGCATTGAGCGCATCGGCAATTGCCTGGCGGCCGAGTACGGCCTCGTCGGTCTCTTCGGTGTCGATATCATTCGCGATCGTCACGGGCGCTATTGGCCCATCGAAGTGAATCCCCGTTATCCAGCATCAGCCGAAGTGCTGGAACTGGCCAGCGGCGTCTCGATCATTGGTTTGCACGCCCGCGCTTGCACCCAGGGCAGGTTGCCGCCGTTTGCCACGCTGGCGTCGCGCGGATATGTCGGCAAAGCGGTCGTCTACGCGCCGGGTGATTTCGTCGTCACGGCGGCGCAGAACCGTCGCTGGCTCGCAGCCAATGCCATGATAAGATCGCGATACAAAGTGGCGGATATTCCCCGCGTGAGCACGCACGTTCCTGCCGGTGCACCGGTTGTCACGCTCATCGAACGAGGTCGTGACGTGGCCACCGTTCGCCGGCGACTACGCAGCCGCTGCGTAGCACTCCGCAAGCGGCTTCAGCTTCCGTCGCTGCGCACGCCGTAGCAGATCAGCCGATTCTGATCGCGCAAGAACAACCGACCATCGGCGATAATCGGATACGGCCAGCTCGGTTTCTCGCTGCGGTCGGGTTGCTCGAATCGCCCTTTAAGATGGAAGCCCTCGGGCGTGGCCTCGACCAGGCTGACGGGCCCCTCTTCGCTGCGAACGTACAGATGACCGTCGGCATACAGCAGCGAGCCCTTGCCGCAACTTCGATCGCGCCACTTGACCTTGCCGGTCGCCGCGTCAAGGCAGGTCAACAGGCCAGGGTCGTTCGAGCCGTAGAGATAGCCATCGAGCAGGATGACGCCGCCGTGATGGTTCTTCATGTCCTTGGTGAAGAAGACTTCGTCGGCCTTGACCGCGTCTCCTTCGGGCTTGATCTCGACGACACCGCCGCCGGCCCCGTAGCCCGACGCATCGAAGACACGATTGTCACCGACGAAGATCGGTGTTGTGCAATTGGCGGTGCCGTTGGCCGGCGCGTCCCAGCGCCAGAGGAACGCACCATCCTTGGCGGCCACACCAATCAACCCCTGCGCTGTGAACTGCACAAACTGCTCACGGCCAGCCAGCCGCGCGGGAATGATCGAGCTGTACGCCGCGCGATCACCGACAGGCGATTCCCACACCGTGGCGCCGGTTGATTTGTTCAATGCGGCCACAGTCGCACGCGCACCACCCGGCGTGCATAGGACCCACTTATTGGTCACCAACGGCGATTCGGAGTATCCCCAATTCGGCAGGCTCCCCTCGAACTCACCCACCAGGTCGCGCCGCCAGATGATCTTGCCGTCGCGCGCGCTAAGGCATACCAGGTCGCCGTTGAGCCCCAGCGCGTAAAGCTTCCCCTTGTCGAAAGTGGGGGTTGATCGCGGGCCAGGATAGCCGGCGCCGTCGTGCCGCACCGGGCCGATCGTGGCGGCCCACAGTTCGCGCGGCGCTTTCTTGACGTCGATGGCAATAACCTGTTCTTGCCCGTCGCGATTGCCCATCACATAGAGCACGCCGCGGACTACCGAGGGGGTCGAATAGCCTTCGCCCAGCCCTTCGATGTTCCAGAGCAGCTTGGGCCCTCCCTCGGGCCAGGCGGGGAGCAGCCCCTCCTCGCGGCAGATGCCCGTGCGATCGGCGCCGCGCCAGGCCGGCCAATCGGCGGCAGCAGCCGGGTAAATCGCCCCGGCAACTGCCATCACAAACGACAGGGCCCGAAGCGCTAGCGAGATCTTCATGGCAGGGTGTCTCAGGGTGGGCGGGCAAGCGGGGAGGCGGGGAGGGTAGCGGCGATGTTCCGGCGGGGATGACGTAAGAATGAGTGTAGCCAGCCGGGCTGGCAGTGCCAATTGCGAGCCGGCCGCCGGGGGCCGGGTGACAGTCGGCCCCCGGCTGGTGTACGCTGGCCCCCCTAGGACGCTCGCGAGTCGCGGGCTCAACGTGCGAGCGACCCGCAGCCGGCCCAGGATCGCCAGCCAAACCAGGATTGACCACGTGGAAAACTTCAGCGACTTCCTCGATCTGTTCCTGCACCTCGACGACAAGCTCGCCGAGTACATCCAGATTTATGGAAACTGGATTTACCTGATTCTGTTCACGATCATTTTCTGCGAGACCGGGCTGGTGGTGACGCCGATTCTGCCGGGCGACTCACTGCTGTTCGCCGCCGGCGCGTTTGCTGCACGCGGCTCGCTGAGTGCCACGACCTTGATCGTGCTCTTAAGCATCGCGGCCGTGCTGGGGGACGCCGTCAATTACGCGATCGGCAAATTCATGGGGCCCAAAGTGCTCACGGGCAACGGACGTTTTCTCAAACGCGAGTACCTCGACAAGACGCACAAGTTCTATGAGCGCTACGGCGGCAAGACGATCATCCTTGCCCGCTTCGTGCCGATCGTGCGGACTTTCGCACCGTTTCTGGCCGGTGTCGGTTCGATGAGCTACTTCAAGTTCGCCAGCTACAACGTCGTCGGCGGCATCTTCTGGGTCGTCTTTTTCGTAGTGCTGGGCTGGGGCTTCGGCAACGTGCCGATCGTGCAGAAGTACTTCGAGATCGTGGTGATCGGCATCGTCTTCGTGTCGATCCTGCCGGCAGTTTTCGAAGCCTGGCGCGCCCGGCGCGAAGCCGCGGCGGGGTAGTAGGTAGTGGTTAGTCGTTAGTGATCAGTGGCTAGTGGTCAGGCGGGCATCGAGACTAGCCACTGCACACTGGCCCCTATCCTCTACAAAGTGTTCCGGGATTTTGCGTCAGCATCGTCAGTAACTCAAACTCGGCGCGATGCTGTGATCGCAAGTCTCCTGTTTTGAAAAAGTTAGCAAGCTGCCTCGCATCGTAAGTTGCTGACGCAAGTGCTGACGGTGCTGACGCAAAGGGGCTTTTGCTGACGCAAATCGCCTCACCAATGGCTGTGATCCGTTGATTCGCGATCCTGTGGCCGAGCAATGCGTCGCAGAATCAGTCACTTGCCATCACGTGCCGACCGTGGCCAGCAAGTCCTCCAGCTTGTCGAACGAGCCGGTCCAGCCCATGGTCATGCCGGCGCGCGACTTGAGGAACACCTCGAGCTCTGCGGGCGTCGTCGGACCGTGCGGTTCCCATGTGACCGTCACGCGCGTCTGGTCGGGCCCCTCGGCCGTCAATTGCACCGTCGTCAGCATCACCGCTGGCCAGGTGGGGGCCATTGGGTGCCGCGCCATGTTCTCCTGCTCGTCGCAAAACTGCTGCGTGTAGACGAGCCGATCGGGGCGCGTGATCTCCAGGTAGTGCGCCTTGCCATACATCTTCACGTCGGCATTGTTCGTCATGAAGTAGAACGTGGTACCGCCGGGCTTGATGTCGCGGCGAATGAACTGCATTTCAAAACCGGTCGGGGCCAGCCAGCGCGAGAAATGTTCGGGGTTCGTCCACATCTCGAACATGGTTTCCAGCGGCGCGTCGAACGAACGATTGATGACGAACTTCTCGGCGCCGTTGGTTTCTTTTTCGAGGTACTCGGCCAGGCGATCCCAGGTCGATTCGCCGCCCGCCTTCTTGACCATCTTGCGGATTTCTTCGGCCGCCTCGGGCGTGGCCAACGTCATCGTCATGTCCATCGTGGTCTTACCACGCGATTCGGAAAACAACGCCGTCACGCGGAACAGCGGCGGGCGATCGTCGTTGGCGCCGTGGTCGTAGACCAGCTTGCGCTCGGGCTCGACCTCGAAGTACTTCGTCGAGTTCGGATAGTCGACACCGTCCGGCCCGTGCATCGTGTAAGTCCAGTGGCCGCCGGGACGCAGGTCCTTGCTGTGCGTGGTGATCGTGAAGCCGCGTGGGCCCCACCACTGCGCGACCTGCTCGGGATCGGTCCACGCGTCCCATACCGCCTTGACTGGCGCGTCGTACACCCGGGTGATCCGCAACTCGTTCGACTTAGGCTTGGCGGCCACGTTTCGTACCCTGCGCTTTCTGTGCTTTCTGTTTTGCCGTGACGGTTTTCAGGTAGGCTTCGAGCCGGTCAAAGCTCTCTTCCCAGAATTGTCGGTAGTGCTCCATCCAGGTCGAGGCGTCCTTGAGCGGGCGGCCGTTGAGCTCGCAGGGGCGCCACTGCGCCTCGCGCGTTTTGATGACCAGGCCCGCCTTTTCGAGCACTTTGAGGTGCTTGGTGACCGCCGGCAGGCTCATCTCGTTGAGAAACGGCTTGGCCAGATCGGAGACGTTGGCCTTCCCCTTCGACAACCGCGCGAGCATCGCCCGGCGAGTCGGATCGGCAAGCGCGGCGAAGGTTCGGCTCAGCGTATCGGGCATTGTGGAGGCACCAGTTACCAGGCGCGAAGGCGTGTCACCAGCGGCGCGGTGTCCAGAGGCGTTTCACCTTCTGGTTAATTAACTATATGGTTAACTATAAGCGGTCGCGCGGCGGGGTCAACCTGGCGTGCGCTGCCTTTCCCGTGCTATGCGGCTTCGGGGCGATAGGAGTCTTGGTCCGCGAGCGATGGGTTGTTTTCCTTGGAATCGCTATGTTCTTGCGCAAGAAAATGATATATTTAAAGAAACTTGTGCCCTTCACTAACTTGGTGCCTTCGGGCTGAATCCCACTTACAGAGCCCAAATGTCAGATAGCAAGACCACGCCCTCAGAATCCGACATTCTCGACTGGCTCCAGGAATTGGGGACCGGCTTTCCGCCAGTTTTGATCCGCTTGATCAGTCGGGGCCCAGTCCAGATATCTCCGCAAAAACGTGTCAACACCGACGCGATCGTGGATGTCAGTTGGCAAAACCAGACCTTTCGATTCGCAGCGGAGCTTAAGTCACTATCAACTCCGAAGGCGATCCAAGCAGCAATCGACCAAGCGAAGAGTTACGCTCGTGTGCTCAAGGTCGCTCCGCTTGTTGTCACCCCTTACTTGTCGGAGGACAACCTAACTCGCCTGGAACTAGAAAAAGCAAGTGGTCTCGATCTTTGCGGAAACGGCTTGCTGCAAGTTCCCGGTAGGCTGATGGTACGAAGGTCAGGTGAGCCGAACAACTACCCACGAGGTGCGAAGATTCAGAACGTCTACCGAGGAATCAGTTCTTTGGTAAGCCGTACTTTTCTGCTCAGGCCGGAATACGAGACGGCGCAAAACCTGCTCGCCGAAATATGGAGCCGAGGAGCCAAGGCCACAGCGTCCACTGTGTCCAAGGTGTGCTCAGCACTAGCAGAAGACTTGATCATCGAACGAGAGCGTAAGCAGCAAAGCACTCAGCTGCGACTAATTCAACCGGAAAAACTCCTGGGCGCTCTCGCGAAGAACTTCGAGCCAGTGAGAATTCAAAAGCGACTTATTGGTCAATGCTCTCTCATGGATAGAGACCTTCTGAACGCGCTTGTCGACTGGCAAAAGAAAGGAAATCAGAAGATTGTCCGGACAGGAGTCGCTTCAACCGATGAATACGCGACGATGCTTCGCGAACCAATAGCTAGGTTCTATTGCACGGGACTCGCAAGCCTAGCCAAGTACCTAGGAAGCGCATTGACGGAAACATCGCGTTTCCCGAGCGTCGAGTTCTCAGAAACTCAAGATGCAACCGTGTACTTTGACATGCGGGACGCGCTGAGTGCTTCGCCAATTCAGTGCTATCTGGAGTTGCAAGCAGGTGACAAACGAGAGCAAGAAACCGCTACGCAAGTACGGAATACTTTGCTAAAGGGCCTTCCAAACCGGAACTCACGTGCATGAACTCCTTTG
>CAZBWM010000041.1:0-55550 GCA_964495375.1 uncultured Planctomycetaceae bacterium
TGTCCAGGACCCCGGCAAACGCCTTCTGAATCCCGCCAAAAAGACCATACAAGGGCCCCACGCAATACGCGTTCAACGGGCCGGTGCGGAGAGCCCGCTCGCCTTGCGCGCGGAGCAATGCACATCGATGAGACCGCAGTGCTGGGGACTGGAGTCGTTCCGGTGCTCGATGTTGCCAATCGCGCCTGAGAAAAGGTGTCAGGAACCTTTTCCGCGGCGCGGGATGGATGGCGGTCGGTCGAAGTGAAAAAGGTTCCTGACACCTTTTCTAGGTGCGTGTGACCCGAAGGACTCCTGTCCCCCTGCGACGTTGCGCGCGTAAGGTTCACCACAGCAACACCACGATGACCAAGGGCTTACCATGACTCGTCACACGAATCGAGAACGAGCATCGCGTTGACCAAGAATTCCACAGATCACTCGGATGAACGGAGCACGAATTCCGCCATCCGTGTCATCCGTGGTCGAGATGTTCGCGGTCTATTGCTTCGGCTTCGGACGCAAACGCCTTGCGTCGGACGCAAGTCGGACGGTGTTCGGACGCAAAAGGCCACGAGACGTCATCGCCCCAAGTTGTGCCGACTATTCAAGTTCAGGTCCAATATCAAAACCTTCGGACGGTTCGGACGCAAAATCCCGGAACACCTTGTAGTGGCTAGTGCGCAGTGGCCAGTGGCTAGAGAATACGGGCGAACTCAGGCCTGAACACTAGCCACTAGCCACTGACCACTACCCGTTTTGCGTCAGCAAAGGGCCCGTTGCGTCAGCATCGTCAGCGTTTGCGTCAGCGACTTGCGATTCGAGGCAACTCGAGAACTTCCGCACAGCGAAGGCGTTAGCACGTTTTCCTAGAATGCAGTTCGTACTGCTGACGCTGCTGACGCAAAATCCCGGAACACTTTATTCAGGAGGAGGGTACAGCACGCACCTCGACGTCGCAGCGGTGAATGCGCCCGCGCCCCAGCGCCCTAGAGATCGCCGCTCGACAGCGGACGGTCGCCGTTGACTTCACGCAGGTGGTCGACGCGATTGAGCGCCATGAGTTTGACCTGCCGCTCCCAAGCCAACACGTTGATCGAGCAGTTATAGAGACTGAACGGATTGCGCTCGGCGGGTATCTCCAGCAGTGCCTTGAAGGCCGCCGAGAGGAGTCCGCCGTGCGACACGACCACGACCTGGCGCGGTCCCGTTTCGCGAATCGCCGACAGGGCCGCACGGCCACGCTCCATCAAGGCCCGTCGCGATTCACCGCCGGGGATGACAAAGTCCGGCTCCTGGTGCAGCCAGCCCTGAGCCAGGTCGGGATGGAGCGCTTCGATGTCGGCCCATTTCAAACCCTGAAAGATTCCGGCATGAATCTCCTTGAGATCGTCGACAGTCGTCACCGGCAGCTTCAAGACCTCGGCGATCGCGGCGGCCGTTTCGGCGGCCCGGGCGAGCGGACTGGAGTAAATGGCCTCGATCGGCAAGCCGGCCAGCGCCCGTCCGGCGGCCTGGCTTTGCAGTCGCCCGAGCGGCGATAGGGGGATATTGGCCTGCCCCTGGATCCGCCCCTCGGCGTTATAAGAACTCTCCCCGTGACGGACGCAGTAGAGCAGCATGGGGGCAGATTAGAGCCGATTTCGCGAATTGCGGCGAGCCAAAGCGGCCGGCGCTGGTGCGAGTCCGATTGCTCGATACGCCAAACCAACTCATACGAAAGACTTTACGACGCGGGGGCGGCCGGCCGCCCGTATGTCCGGAACCACTGGCTAACGGGGATGGCTTGTCCCCCAGGGGCTAGCAGGCGACAAATAAAAGCAAGGGATTGGGTGCTCGACTGATGCAGATGTCCTCAACGGACCTGTTCGAGATCCTCGTCCGCGAACACGCGGATATGCTCACGGTCTACTTGCGCTGTGTGGTCCGAGACCCTACCCTGGTCGACGACTTGTTTCAGGAGACGATGCTGACCGCTTGGCGCACGCTCGATCGATTTGACCGCAGCCGCCCGTTTGGGCCTTGGCTGCGTGGGATCGCGGCCAAGCTGGTGCTCGCCCATCGACGCAAGTCGGCCAAATCGATGGTGTTTTGCGAGGAACAGTTTCTCGAGCACTTGGAACATCGCCACATGGAGCTGCAACGGCTGCCGGGCGACACGCTAGACGACAAGCTCGACGAATTGCGCCGCTGCCTGGAGTTGCTCCCCAGCACTTACCGGCAAGCGGTGGAATTGCGATACACCGAGGGGCTGCAAGGAACTGGCCTGGCCGCCAAACTGCAGATTTCCACCGAAGCCTTAAAGAAACGATTGCAACGGGGACGGGCTCACCTGATGCACTGCCTGGAGCGAAAGCTGGCCGCGGCCAACCCGCCAAGCTGAGCTTTTCCGTCCCCCGCAACCCACTAAAAACCTGGTTCAGAGACGATATCGGGGCAAGATCATGAACGACCCCCAGAATCCAATCCCCTCAGACGACGATTTCTGCTCGGCCTTTGGCGAGGCGGACGGCGACAACCCATCGCCGGCCGAAGACACGGCTAACGGCCGCGTGCAATCGTGGGTCGACCGCTGGCTCGACGATATTCTCGTCGGCGACAGTCAGCATGCCGAAGACGGCCCGGAGAGCGAATCCACCGAGTTCGCCGGCGACAAAGCACGGATTGCCGACCTGGCTTTCCTCAACGCTCTGCTCGAGGCCGTGCATCGTCCGCAAGGCAATTTGGTGGCCAAGCGCGTCGATCGCGTGATGAACGTAATCCGCTCGGCAAACCTCACTACCGATGGGCTTGCCGATCATACAGCCGCCGCGTCAATCGAAGTGATCGCCCTCGACGGCGATCAGCAACCGCACCCTGCCACTAGACGCATCGCCGCCGCGCTCCCCACCTGGGTGTGGCCGCTGTTTTCTACCGCAGCCGTACTACTGCTGGCGGCGGGACTCTATTGGAACTCTGGCTCGCATCCTACCGCCCGGGCCGCGGTGCTGCGTGCCTCGGTGGATGCCGCCCGACTGGCCGACCGCGAGTATCACGCCCTGGCCGACCTGCAGAACCCGTCGGGCAGCATCACGCGCACTGAATCGACCTTGTGGGTCCGGGGCGGCGAAAAATTCGTGCTCGAGCATCCGTGGATGGGGGGGCACGTCACCATCGGCAACAACGGGCATCGCGCCTGGTTTGTCCCCCTGTTAGGTTTGCCAAGCCAGGACGACAATCCCCAGCAGTCGGTGTGGTGGGCCCGTAAGGCCGGCTGGGCGTTGCCCGACCTGACCGTCCGCGGCCTGATCGAAAGCCTGGTCGACGATTTCGACCTCGAGTTGCTCCCCAGCGAAGCTTTGCCGGCTCACCCTGGCATCGTGTGCCAGCATATCCGTGGCATGCGCCGCGTTGCCGACGTCAATCGTTTTCAGGTGATTGAGCTCTGGGCCCATCCGCAAACCGGCGTGGCCCAGCGAATCGTGTTGTATTGGGATCGCCCCGCGGATCTAGCTGGCCCCGAGCGGATTCAGGTGGATCTGGTCGCCGAGCGACCACAATCCGACATCTGGTATGAACCGGAAAGCCACCCCCCGGTTTACCCATTGCCGCTGCTGCTCCCTATCTTGCCCAGTTTGCAGCCGTAAAGCTCGCGTAATCGATACAATCCGCCAATTCTTCTCAACCGTTACGGGCCAGCCGCCGATATTCCTCTCGCGACTGCGGCCGACATTCGTTCGGTCGTGCGCAGCAGGCATTGGAGGCCGGCCATGAAGCGGGTGTTTGCACTAATCGCCGTGCTGTTCGTTGTGTTCAGCGGCGCTTTGTACTTCTTCGACGAAATGCTCGGAAGCCGCTCGACCGATCCTGCGGTGACGAAGCCACGCTGGTTCGCCTCCGGGCGTGCCCGCGCTGCTGATCCGCAGTACGAATCCGCACTGGTCTACGATCCGAACGAGTCCAGCGATCCCACCTTGCTGGGACCGAGCCACGGCGCGACGGAGGCTTCGCAAGACGGTGACTTGGAAATCCATGGCGCCGGTGTGGCAGTTCCGCTGTCTGCGCCTACGGCCGAGGTTGATGGACCTTGGGTGACGGAAAGCGCCGCGGCAGAAACCGCCACCGATTCGGCGGTCGCCCGTGAGCCCCGCGAGCGGGCGCCGCAGTCGCGATTCGGTTCGCGAGCTCCACGCGCCACGGTTTCCAGGGGGCGTGCGCCAGCAGGTCGCGGCGAACATCGCCGGCCGGTGCCGTCGCGTCAAGACAGTAACGACTCAAGCGAACACAGCGGGACTGGCGCGATCAGCGAACCCGGCGATGATGCCAATACGCAATACAGTGCGATGCCTGCCACGCATGCTCCGGCAACCGACTCGCCCTTTGAACTGGGTCGCGAAGTCGCCGAGCCCCCGATGTCGCCGCCGTGCGATGCCGGCTGCGACGGTCAGGAGATTGGCGCCAGCCCCAGGATGGAGTCTCCGATCGCGCCCCCTGCGGCAAATCGTTACCTCGACGAATCGCGCGAAGCGACTCGTGAAGCAGCGCCCGCCGACATGGCGCAGCGCCTCACGGCCCGTACGCAGGCCGCCCGGGCTGCCGCCGAAGGGCGCATCCATTCGGCCACCCGACTCGACGAAGCATCCGGTGTCCAGAAGCTGCCTGCGCGTCGCTCAACACCGGGCGAAGCGGTCGTGCTGCAATGGATTACCCCGACGGAAATGAGCGTCGGTCAACCGGCCGCTTGCCGGTTGATCGTACACAACGCCGCACAGGCCGCCGTCGAGACCGTGGAAGTACAGGCCGCGATGCCGGAGCACCTGCGCATCGAACAGTCGTCGCTCGCCGCCCACAACGTCGACGGGCGTGTCGTCTGGGCCATGGGGCAGTTGGCCCCCGGCGAAACCAAAGCGATCGATCTGGAAGTCACCGCGATGAACGAGGGGGACTTCAATCCCACTGCCTCGGTGACGTTCAGTCATAGTTGCGAGGCTCGGATTCAGGCCTTGCGGCCGCAACTCGAGTTGGCGATCGAAGGACCCGAGCAGGTGCTCACTGGCCAGAACGCCAACTATGCGATCGTCGTCTCGAACGTGGGAACCGGGCGTGCCTCGGCCGTGATGGTCAGCACGCATCTCGATGGTGCCCTGCACTCGACCACGGGCGAACAGAAGTCGTACTCGATCGGCACACTCGCCGCGGGTGAAACGCGCCGCATCGTGGTCAACGCCTCGGCCGCCGACGTCGGCACTTGCCGCATTCTGGCGCGAGCCGTCGCGAAGGGCGATTTGCAAGACGACGCGCAACTCGAAGTCGAAGCGGTCTGCCCGCGCGTCGAACTCGGCTTTGCCGGCCCGCGGCTCCGCTATGTCGATCACGAGGCCGCCTACACCTTGCGTGTGCATAATCCTGGTCGCGCGGCCGCCAGCAACGTGCAAGTTGTAGCTCAGCTTCCGCCGGGCCTGAAATTCGAAGAAGCCGACGGCGGCGCCACCTGCGATGCCGAGCGCGGACAGGTCACCTGGTTCGTCGGCAATTTGGAGGCCGATCAGGCCTGCCAATTCAATCTCCGCCTGCGAGCGGTCGAGATGGGCGATCAACCGATTGCGGTCAATGCCGTGCTCGAGAGCGGATCGAGCCAGGCGGCCGAGTTCGTTACCCGGGTCGAGGGGATTGCCGACGTGGTGGTCGAAGTGATCGATAGCCAGGACCCGGTCGAACTCGGCGGCGAAACGGTCTATGAGATTCGCGTCAGCAACCGCGGCTCACAACCGGCACATCAGGTGCAAGCTGCCGCCCGGCTCTCGTCAGGCTGCGAAGCGCTCGATACCCAAGGGCCGACCCGTGGCAAGATCGAGCCGGCACAGGTCGTGTTCGAGCCGATCGCTGCGCTCGAGCCGGGCGCCGTCGAAACGTACCAGGTTCGAGTGGCGTGCAGCCAGGTGGGGCAGTTTGGCTTCCGTGCCTTCGTTCGTTGCCAAGAGCAGCCGCGACCGGCCGTCGAAGAAGAATTAACCCGGGTTTACGAAGAATAACGAAGGGGTGCCGCCCGGCGACCGTACTACGGGCCGATCAATCGTGCTTGTAGACGGTAGCCGGATCGAACACGCGTTCGGCGACAACCTGAAAGCCCGAGGGGGTCACTTGCCGGAAGAAGCAACTCCGGTAGCCCTCATGACAGGCGGCGCCGCCGATTTGCCTGACGCGGAGCAAGATGGTATCGCCGTCACAATCGACAAACACTCCACACACTTCCTGATAGTGACCGCTTTCTTCACCCTTTCGCCAGAGCCGCCTGCGACTGCGGCTGTAGTAAACCGCCCGGCCGGTGGCCAAGGTTTCGGCGAAGCTCTCGGCATTCATGTAGGCCAGCATGAGCACGTCGCCCGTGTCGGCATCCTGAGCGATCGCCGGCACGAGCCCGTCGGCAGTGCTGAAGTTGGGAGCAATGGTCATAGGGAGTCGCTTCGCAACGTGCGGCCGTGTGGACCAGTAACTAGGGGTTGGTGGCTTGGCGCGCTGGCCACTGACGTTACGGAGACGTCGGTCTCCGGTCGGTGGCCGATCCGCGTTGCTACCAAAAACGCCCTGATGTTGTACCTTCAGACAGGATAGTGGCGCCGTGGGTTCGGGGCCAGCCACCTCGCGTTTGATCCCTGCGATCGTCGCTTACGTCACGCACTATCCCAGTCGTCAAGCGCGCGGCCTTCGGCAGGTTCCGCACAGGGATACTCCAGCGCGCCGATGCTGGAGCTTGTGCGTCTAAAAGCCGATCGACAGGTAACGTCCGTCGCGATTCACCGGCGGCCGCGGCGCTGCATCATCGGCGCGAACCTGCAGCGGCCTTGCTAGAATCTCCATTCACCGTCGCCCGAGGTCGATCGACTTGTCACAATCGTTAGCGACCACCGCACCCTCGATCAGCCTGCTCTTGCCCGTCCGCAACGCACAGACCTGGCTTGATCGCGTCGTTCGCCAGGCACTCGAAGTGCTGCCGGAGTTGAGCAGCCGCTTCGAGATCCGCATGCTCGACGAAGGTTCGACCGACGACACCGCCGACGTGGCTGCCGGCCTATCGGCGACTTACCCCCAATTGCTCTACATGCCACCGTTGGCTCGCTCCCTGCGTCCGGAAGTCCGGCGCGATCTCGCCCGACACGCGACTTGCGAGCTCGTGGTGCTGCGGCCCTCCGGCTCTCGCGCATCGCTGACCGACCTCGACCAACTTTGGCGCGTATTGGCGACACACGACCTGGTGGTCGCTCGCGTCGCCGAACCCGCGGGCGCGATGACGCGCTGGAAGCGCCGACTGGGTGAATCCCTTCGTAACGCAAGCCAAACCAGCCGGCCAGCGCCCGACATTTATCTGTTCCGCAGCAGTCTAATTGAGCAGCTAGAAATGGAACCACTGACGGGCGATGGATTGGTTGCGGCGGTGGCTGCGCACGGGCTGAGTTGCAGCGAAGTGGAACTGCCGACAACGAGCGGACTCAATTTGCCTGGTGCGTTGACGTCGCGCACTGGGAATCACCTGCGTCGACACATTCATGCGGCCAATGCCCGCGCCGATGTTTCGCGTCCTAACTATCTTCGAAGGATTGCACGCCTTGCACTAGGCGAATGATTTGCGGCCGAAGACGAGCTTGCAAACGATTTGAGAGCTAACGAATCATTCTGCCAGCTTGAGCCGTTTCCAGTGGAGATTAAGTGGGCACGTACGTCAGCAGGCGCCACATTTCCAAAGTGTCTTGTTCGCGCCTGGATGATAGCTGAGTGGATCTAGATGGCCAGTGGTAACAATCGACTCGTCGCGCGTTTGTTGTTGGCCTTGGTGCGAGTGCCGACTTTCCTTACCTGTGAGCGGCAGTCTATACAAGGCCACCTTGCAGATGCCTCGCGCCGCGCAGCGATTCGCGCGTGAGCGTACTTCGCGCGAGCGAAGTTTGAGGTTTGCAGCGCTTGCCAGTCTCCGCTGCTTGCATTACGATATGCGGGCGTTGGAGTGAGAGCTCCAGACGCCTCTCGTCACATGAAGTGGCTTGCGGAACAGGGTGGGAACAGAGCGTTGGGCCTGTCAGCGGCAATTCTTTCGTCGCTTTTTGACGCTTAAGCCCCTTGTGCCGCGAGTCGGCATATCTCGTTACTGTCATTCGCAGGGCTGCGTTACGCGGAACGGCCGCTGCGCTTCTTCGTTGAAGTGTAGCGCCTGGGCCAGATTTGCGCGTTCGCTAGTTCCTTTATCGCGGCATGGGCCTGTGGATGAAAGGCACGTGATCTATGAGCACCGCAACTTTTGATGGACAGCCGCTGCAGAACGTTTCGTCACCCGTCAACAGGCATGCGCCGGAGCCGCCGGATCGGGCACCGTTGCATCGCCTGCGCGCGGTTCGACAGCAACAGGGGGTATCGCTGCGACGCGTCGCTCGCGCGCTCAAAATAGAGCCGAGCGAAGTGCGCCGACAGGAGTGCGAGCAAACCGATCTTCCATTGAGCTTGTTATACGAGTGGCAAAAAGTACTCGAAGTTCCGCTCAGCGAATTGTTGGTCGAGACCGACGATCGGCTTTCGGCGCCGATCCTCGAGCGGGCTCAACTTTTGAAGTTGATGAAGACCGCCGCCGCCATCCGCGAGAAGGCCGACAGTCCCTCTCTGCGGCGCTTGGTGCAGATGCTGATCAATCAGCTCGTGGAAATCATGCCTGAGCTCGAGGATGTCACTCCTTGGCACGTGGTCGGGCAGCGGCGGCGCTTGGAGGAATTTGGCGCAGTCGTCGAACGTCGTCTGTCGGGGGGGGTCTGGCGGGACCTGTAACGTCGTATTCCTGCCGCGAGGTCCCGCGGAGCTTAGTCTGGGTCGGGAGCAGCGAACTCGGCGCCGAGCAGCGCGCTCCCGGCCCTGGCGGAATTGATCAGCCTTACTTGCTCGACGACGAGGCGGGCGGCTCGAGTTGCTTCAAGAGTTGCTCGGCAGCCGGAAACTTCGGCTCAATCCGCAGCGCTGCCTGCAAGTGATCGATGGCGTCGACCGTTGCATTGTTCTTGACAAGCACTTGGGCGAGAGCGAAATGCACTAGGGCGTTCTCTGGTTCCAGCTTGAGCGCGGCGCGAAATAACTCGGTAGCTTCAGCAGTTTGGCCAACGTCTGCCAGGATCGCTGCCAGCGAAGTTAGCGCGGCAAAGAACTCCGGCCGCGCGGCGATGGCTTGTCGGAACAGGGCAATTGCCTCGACTGGCTTCGCCTGTCGCTGACGCAGGGCACCCAGGTTGTACAAGGCGTCGGCGTTTTGTGGCTGTTGACGAAGGATGCTCTGAAAGTGAAACTCGGCCGCTCCGAGTTCACCCACTGTCACGAAGATCACACCGAGCGCACGATGAATTTCGAGGTCGTCCGGCGACCGTCGCAGCCCCTCTTGAAAGCACGCGACCGCCTTGGCTGTTTCTCCGCGATTGAGGAGCAACGCCCCTAAGAACTGATATCCCGCCGGCGCCGCGGGATCAAGCTCGATCGCGTGCTGGCACAAGCGAACGGCTTCGTCCTGATTGCCGGCTGTCAGATAGCCGCGAGCCAGTGCCAACCAGACCACAGGATCATCCGGTTGTTGCCGTGTTGCCGCCCTGAGATGAGGCAAACCTTCGCTCACGCGCTGCGACTGGATGTAGAGCGTGCCTAACTCGATCTGAGCACGCGTGAAATTTGGATCAATCCGTACGGCCGCCTCGAGTTGCTCGAGAGCCGAGGCGATGTCGCCCTGCTCGGCGAGTAGCGTCCCCCAATCGTAGTGCACAGGGGCGTCGGCATGTTCGGCCAGGTACTCGGCGTACAATCGCTTGACCTCTTCCCAGCGATCTTGCCGGTGCAGGACGACCGCCACGTTATGTACCGCTCCGGCGGTGGGCTTGATGCGGAGCGCCTCGCGGTAGTGTTCGAGCGCCGCGGCGAATTGGCCGCCCGTTTGCAACTGCACTCCGAGATTGGTGTGCGCGACGTGATTATTTTTAGTGACGTCAAGTGCGTGCTGGAACAACGTCTCCGGATTGCGCCAGTAGCCGCACTGCGCGTGTGCCACGACCGCCAACGCGACGAGCCACGCCACGGTCGCGCCCGTGACTACCCAACGGCCCTGTCGCACACCCTGCACCCAATCAGCCAGCGACCAGAACAGCATGACCGACGGCCCCACAAGCGCCAGGTAAGTGTATCGGTCGGCGCGCGCTTGCTCGCCGACTTGCACGATCCCCAGCACTGGGAGCAACAACCCCAAGAACCATAACCAGCCCACAATGAGATACGGTCGCCGACTGCGCTGCCACACGACGAGCCCGCAGAGCGCGAGGAGCACGACGCTCGCGCCTACGACGCGCCACACCGGCAGCGTTGTGCCAGGATGCGGGTAGAAAACCGCCAGCCGCGCCGGCCAGATCGCTTGCCACAAGTAGTCGCCAAGGGCCACCAGTGCACTTGCCAGACGAGTGAGCAGGCCAAGTCGTTGTCCGGCATCCATCGCCCCTTCGACGCGCTGCGTGTAAAGCGTCACCAAGGCGATCGAAGCAGACGCCACCCAGAGGGGCCATTTCTCCGCGAACAATCTAGCTGCCTGACGCAAAAATTCCTTGCGCGAGGTGGTATCGCGCTCGTAGCGGGCGAGCGGCCAATAATCCAGCAGCATCAACAGTGCTGGTAACGTGACGGCCATTGGCTTCGACAACAGGGCCAGCACGAGAAGCGTCGGCAACAGCAACCAGCGTTTGAAGCCGCTCGGACGGCGCACCTGCGACGTATAGGCCGCAATCGCCAACAGGGAAAACAACGTGCAGAGCACATCCTTGCGCTCGAACACCCACGCGACCGATTCTACGTGTAAGGGATGCCAGGCGAACACTGCCGCCACCGCGGCACTCAACCACACCGCACCCGTTAGCCGCGACCACACCAGGAATAATAGTACGACACTCGTTGTGTGAATCAGAACGTTGGTGGCGTGGTGACCGCCGGATCGATCGGGGCCGTAGATTTGGCTGTCGAGCATGTGCGACATCCAGGCGATCGGTTGCCAGCATCCCGATAGCGAGGTGGTCCATGCCCAGCGCAAGCCGTCGAGCGTGAGGCCATCGCGCACTTGCGGCGTTTTGAATATGTACGAGTCGTCGAAATTGACGAACTCGAATTGCGTGGCCTGGACAAAAACCACCAGCGTGCCAACGACGAGCAACGTGGCCAGCACGATCTCGAGCCCGGCGCGACGCGGATTGCCGGGTGGGGCGGCCGCCTTGCTCATGGAGAGTACCCCGGCACGAGCCCTGTTGAGAGTAGAAAACGCGCCAGTTCGGCGGCCAGCGCGGCGTGCCCTGCGCGTGTCGGATGGACGATATCCCAGAACAGCGCACCCGGCGCGGCCCCTTGGGGGTGTAGGCAAGCGTACGCGTCGAACATCGCCAATTGCTCGTCGCGACACACTTCGGTCAGCACGCACTCGTGCGGTTGCGAATCGCGATAAGATGGATGGATCACGACGAGCTTGATTCCGTGATCGCGGCACTGCTCTGCGAGCTCGAGCAGATTCGCGCGCCGCTCGGCGGGAGTCACCCGCGTCGGAAGCGCACGCTCGTTGAGCATGGCATCACGCCCCGCAGACCCTTGCTGAGTGACCACGCGGGGACGAGGCGTAAACGAGTGATCGGGCATGCCGATCTCTGACCAGGGGACGGTCAGGTCGTGCTCCTGCAATTGTTTGATTTCACGTCCGGCAACGTGATAGCTAACGAAGCGATAAATCGCCGAATACTTCAAGAGCCGGCGCCGCCAGCGGTCGCGCGACGAATCGAACCGCTGGCGATCCGTTTGAGCGACTTCGACTTCACTGGTCGCCCCCTCGCGAAACGATGTCGGCAGATAGTCGTTGAACTCGTGGTAAAAGAGCACGATATCAGGCGCCAGGGCTAGGCCGCGTAGCTTTAAGTACAACAAGCTTTGAAATGACGAGTACGCAGATACGCCGGCATTGATCACTTCATAGCGATGACCCGGATCGGCCGCTTGCAACGTTTGCTGAAGCACGAACGAATACGTCTCTTCGTCGGCCACTCCAGCGCCAAACGTGGTGCTCTCTCCCAGCGAGAGGATCCGCACGGTGCCCGGCTGCTTCGGGCCGATCTCCGCGCCGCGCAGGCCCAACGAGTTTGTGCTGACAGGCTTGTCGAGAAACGTGCCGCGCAAGTTCGGCTGCACAGACCAGAACAATTCGTCGTCGGGGCGCATGATGCCCGCGAGCTGCTCGGGGAGCGGAATCGTCTGCAGGCTGGGGACTGCCGCTCCCGCAAGTCGCAGACCAATCTCCGCGACGAGAACAAGCGCCAGGGCCGGCAAACAAGCGAACACGATGAGCTTGCCGCGGTGGCGCCAACCAGTTGTCGGCGGACAATCCGCACGCCGTGACCGTGAATCGAGTTGTGCGGCTTTTCCCGGCATGCAACCGATTATATTCACGGCTGCCTAAGCCAGCCACGAAGAATGAGCCACGACTTTTCCAGAAGATGGTGGCGGTTGGTTCGCGATCGAGCGACCAATTGGCGCCGACTAGGAGGTGTCACGACTAGCGACGCTACTTCGACGAAGGACGAGCACTACTCGCGCAGCTCGGCGGCGAACTGCTGGCGGCATGCCCCCACGATGCGATCGCGCACTTCGTCAGCCTGCCCGCCGGTCAGTGTCCCCTGCGAATCGCGCAGCTCGATGGAGAAGAGCAGACTCTTGCGCCCGGCGCCGAGCCGCTCGACATTGCGGTAGGTGTCGCGGTAGTCGAGTCGCGCAAGCAGCTCACCGGCCGCGGCACGAACCACGCGCTGGACGTCATCCCAACGCACTTCGTCGGAGACAACCAGATTCAGGTCGCGCTCGATCGCGGGAAACTGCGAAATCGGCTGCGTTTGCGGGACCAACTCGGCGGCGACCAGCAATCGCTCGACCGCTAGTTCGGCGACGCTCGCCCGCTCGCGCAGCTCGAACTGCTTGCGTCCCGTTGCGCTTAACTCACCCAAGAAACCGAGTCGCTCGCTGCCCAGCAGCAGTTCGACGCCGCGCCCCTCTTCCAACAACGGGTGGGAGTACGGCGCGACTTTCAATTCGGCGTGGACGTGCAGCGTGGCAAGTAGCGTTTCAACGACCCCTTTGATGGCGAAGTAGTCGCCACTGCTGGCCAGTCCAATCAGTCGCGGTTCGTCGGGCAGGCGATCGGCGTGCTGCCAGTAGACTTTCGCAATCTCGAATAGCTGGACGTCGCGATTTCCCAGCGACTCGTTCGTGCGCAGTGCGCCCAACAAGCTCGGAACTAAACTTCGCCTCAGTCGATCGGCACGCCGCAACACCGGGATCTGGCTCTGGAGCGCTGGCACCGAAGTCCAAGGGCTGAATGTCTCGGACCATCCTTCTTCGACAACCGAGAGCGTATACGCTTCGTCGAAGCCGCAGCCGGTCAGGGCGTTACGCACCGCGACGAGCAAGCGATCGAGCGGCGTGCGGGCCGAGGACGCCATCGGCACCTGCACATCTTCGGGAATCGCCTCGTAGCCGTGGACGCGCGCGATCTCCTCGATCAAATCGATCTCACGCGTCAGATCGGCGCGCCAAGAAGGCGGAACCACTGTGATCGCGTCGGCAGCGTCACTCACTGTGCGGCAGCCGAGCGCTTCGAGGATCTCTCGCACCCGCGAACGTGGAATATCGATCCCTAGCACACTCGCGATTTGCGGCCGGCGAAGCACGATCGGCTGGCGCTCACCAGGTCGCGTGCCGACGTCGATCACCCCTTTGGCGAGCTGCCCGCCGGCGGTCGCCAGAATCAGTTCGCAACAGCGGCGGCTTGCCCAATCGACTCCATGCGGATCGAGCCCGCGTTCGAAGCGATAGGAAGAATCACTGTGCAGATTCAAGAGCCGGGCCGTGCTGCGGATCGACATTGGGGCGAAGGCGGCTGATTCGATTAGCACGTCGGTCGTGGCGGCCGTCACCTCGGTCGAGGCGCCCCCCATGACGCCGCCGATGCCGACTGGGCGCTGACCATCAGCGATGACGCACATGCCGGCTGCCAGATCGTAGGTGCGATGATCGATCGCTTCGAGCTTCTCGCCCGAGCGAGGCTCGCGCACCACGATCTCTTTGCCGGCCAATCGATTCAAATCGAACGCGTGCAGCGGCTGACCGCATTCGAACAGCACGTAATTCGTCACGTCGACCACGTTGTTGATCGAGGCCACGTCGAGCGTCGCCAAGCGGTCGCGCAGCCAGGCCGGGCTGGGACCGACCTTCACGCCCCGGATCACGCGCGCCGTGTAGCGAGGGCACAATTCGGGGCACTCGATGCGCACCTTCGCCAGTTCCGTGATGGCCGGGCCAGTTTCGGCCGGTTGCGGATCGGTTAGTTCGAGCGGCGATTCATAGAGCACGGCGACTTCGCGAGCCACGCCCAGGTGCCCGAGGCAATCGGCCCGGTTGCTGGTCACTTCCAAGTCGATGGCCAGGTCGTCGCCGACTGGTTGTGTCTCTTCGTGATTCAGGCCGGCCATCATCAGGCGGCGCGCGACGTCGTCGGCCGACGCATTGGGTCGGACGTATTCACGCAGCCAGTTCCAAGAAACGATCATGGCCGAGAACTCAACGAACGAAGACAAATAGCGATTTTGAAAACTGTTGCTCGGTCACTTGCGCGACCGACACGAAAACTGCCGACTAAAACTGCCGCAAAAAGCGAACATCGTTGCGATAAAAGTCACGGATGTCAGACACGCCGTGGCGGCGTGCGCACACTCGCTCCACGCCTAGCCCGAACGCGAAGCCCGAGTATTCGTCGGGATCATAACCGACGGCCGCTAACACATGCGGATCGACCATGCCGGCCCCGCCCATTTCGATCCAGCCCTGATGCCAGGTCATGTCGACCTCGACACTTGGCTCGGTGAAGGGAAAGAACGACGGTCGAAAGCGAATGTGAACGTCACCGCCGAAATAACTCTTGGCGAACAGCCGCAGTACGCTCTTAAGATCGGCCATCGTCACGCGGCGATCGATGAGCAGCCCTTCGATCTGGTGGAACATGGGATAGTGCGTGGCGTCCGCGGTGTCAGGGCGATAGACGCGCCCCAGCGAGATCACGCGCACCGGCGGCGGCGTCTTCTCCATCACGCGGATTTGCACCGTGCTCGTCTGACTGCGCAACAGGTACGGGCCGCCGGCCACCTTGGCAGCCGTGCTGAGATAGAAGTTTTCGAGCGGATCGCGGGCGGGATGCGCGGCCGGGATATTGAGCGCCTCGAAGTTGTGGAACTCGTCCTCGACCTCGGGCCCATCGGCGACCGAGAAGCCGAGCCGGCCCATGATCTCTTGCAGCTCTTGAATCGTCTGCGTGATCGGGTGCAGCCTGCCTAAGCGGCGCGAGACGCCCGGCAGCGTGGCATCGAAGGTGGTGTCGACCGTCGTGGTCCGTTGGTTCTCGATGCGATCGCGCGCGGCTGTGAGCGCCGCTTCGAGCGCTTGCTTCAGCTCGTTGAAGCGTTTGCCGGCGGCCGGCTTGTCGGTGGGTGGAACCGCGCCGAGTTGTTTTTGAATGGCCTTCAGGCGGCCACTCTTGGCTCCCAGAAACTCGACGCGGGCAGCCTCGAGCGCGGCCGCATCATTAACGTCGGCCAGCGCGCGCTGACCGGCGGCGAGCAACTCGTCGAGCTCGGTAAGAAAGACCGCCAGCGACACGAGAGTGGTCCGTTAGCCAGGAGCCACGCTAGTTCGAAGCAGCCAGCGACTGCTGCGCCTGTGCGACCACTGCGTCAAAAGCCGTCGGATCGTTGACGGCCATATCGGCCAGGATCTTACGATCGAGCTCGATCTCGGCGAGCTTCAGCCCGGCGATCAACTGGCTGTAACGCAGGCCGCGCATGCGGCAGGCAGCATTGATGCGGATGATCCAAAGCGCCCGCATATTGCGGCGACGCGTGCGGCGATCGCGGAAGGCGAACTTGCCGGCCCGCAGCAATGTTTCCTTGGCGGTGCGGAGCAGCCGCTTGCGGCCACCGCGAAAACCTTTGACCTTATTGAACAGCCGGCGCTTGGCCTTGCGACGGGCCGCGCCTTTGGTCGTACGCATGACTAATTCCTTGTGGCGAAATCAAGGCCCGCCAAGCGACTAGAACCTGAGAGCGTTCTGGAAGTCGGCGCGTTTGGTTGGTTGCCCGTTCCGCGGTGGTGTTGTTCGGCGCTGTTACTGCAGGGTCGCTGTTACTGCAGGGTCAATGTCGACCCTGATCGGGATCAGTAACTTTCGCCGACCAGTGCCCTCTTGATCCGCTTGGCTTCGACATCGCAAAGCGTTGTGGTGCCGCGGAGTTGCCGCTTTTGTTTGTGCGTCTTGCGGGTGGCGCGATGGCTCGTGCCGGCGTGGCGGTGCTTCACCTTGCCCGTGCCGGTGACACGGAAGCGCTTCTTCGACGCTTTATGAGTCTTCTGCTTAGGCATGGTCGTTTACCGCGATCGGCTGAGCCGTACTATCCTTGGGAAACTAACCGGCTACCGAAGGGCAATGCCCTCGGAGCAGGGTGAATCGGCCATTATAGGGGCTACTGGCCGTGCGCAAAGGGGGACTTGGCCAGGGTTTTGGAGTCCTTTGGTGGGTTGAGAGAATACGACCTCGGCCACGACACGCAGCAAAGGCGAAAGCGTCAGCCGCCGGCGAATTTCGGCAATGCCGCAACTTCTACGGCTCCGGCGGGTGAATCCAGCCGGCTGCCGGGCGCGGCGTGCTCCCGGCGAACGTATCCCAGGCCGACCTGGCCCAACCGCGTCGACTGTGCCGCCGAGGTGATTTCGCCGACCGACTGGCCACCGACGGTGAGTGCCATGCCGGCGGCGGCCGGCAGATCGCCCGAGCCTGCGAAGCCAAATCGCAGCCCGCACAGCAGCCGATTCACGTGCCCCAGGGCGTCGATCCGGGCGACCGTCTCCTGGCCCAAGTAGCAGCCTTTGACGAAGCTGATTGTCCGCTCATCACGGGCGACTTCCTGCGGCAGGTTGCGCGACGTGATGTCGACGCCAAACAGCGGTGAACCGGCGGCGATTCTCATTGCCTCGACAGCCTGATCGCCGCAGGGTGTGGCGCCGAGGGCTCGCAGTGCAATCCAAATTCCGTCACGAACTCCGTTTGCGCCGACAATGGCAAAGCTATGGGGACCAGCGAAGTCGAAGCGGCGAATCTGCACGAAGTTACCGGCCAGCGAAGCATCGACCGTGGCGACACGGCCGGCAAGCGCCGCCGGATCGAGGCCAGTCAGCCGTGAGAGCAACTTGCCGCTGTTCGGTCCGGCCAACAGCAGTTCGCACCACTCACCGCTGCGATCCGCCAGTTGCACGTCCTCGCGAATCAGGTAGCGATCGAGGTGCGGCAGCAGCACGTTTGCAGCGCCGGGCACGCTGTCGATCACCAGCGACTGCTCCCGGCAGAAGATATGGGTATGTGCCTGAATGTGCCCGCGCGCGTCGCAGAAGAAGGCCTCACAGCCGCCGCCGGGCTTGAGTTTGCGGATTTCGTTCGTCGACAGATTGTGCAGGAAGCTGGCCCGATCGGTGCCCGACACTTCGATCTGCGTGCGCGCCGAAAGGTCAGCCAGACCGGCGCCATCGAGCAGTGCATCGATCTCAGTGTCCAACGCGGCGCTGTTGCTGGGAGGGTTCATCGCGTCAGCCTTCGTCATCGGCCGTGGCCCTGGCACGCTGCGCGCTTTCGAGCACGATGCAGCTCGCGTGGCGCTGCGCCAGGCGGGCGATATCCGCTGCACTTTCGACCGGCGCCAGGCCCAACTCTTCGACGGTTTCGTCATTCAGGCCGCTTAGAACGTAGACTTTCGCCCGTTCGAGCGCTTCACTGAGCTGCAGGGCGGGGAACAAGTCGGCGGGGCGATCATGCCGCAATTTGCGAACTGCGCGGCGCGGGTTTTCACTTCCGGCGATCTTTTGCACGGCGGGCCCGGGCTGTTCGGTCAGATCGCAGCAAATGGCGATGGCGCCCTGATCGGCCACGACGTTGGTGGCGGCCGCCAGCGCGCGGCCAAAGTTCTCCCAGGTTTGTTGCGGCGGCGGCCCTTCGACGGCCGCCACGACCAGGCTCGCCCGCTTGCTCACCGAATGGCTCCAAGCCGCGTCGCAAGCCGCCTGACCCTGCTCTGCCACGCTCGATAGATTGCCGGCCAACACAGCGACCACTTCGTCCCCCGCGCCGGGCACCACTTGCACGCTGAACAGCACGCCCAGCAGCCAGGCGACTTCTTCGGCTTCTTGTCGGGCCGTTTCAACTAGCGCCGCGCCGGAGCGCGCCAAACGCGGATCGCGGTAGCGGGCCAACGTCTTGGTATCAGAAAATGTCGGGAACAGCCCGCCGGCCGCGCCGTGATAGCCCGACGCTCCGCCGCAGCGCAGGCAGCCGATTGGCACCACCAGGTCGGCATCGCACAGCAACCGGTTGAGGTAAATCGGTTGTCCGCCGGCTGTCGCGGCCAGGTAGGCAACTTCGTTTCGCGAAGTCGGGTCGTGGATCGTGATCTGCAACTGCACACCAACCGCGACCGGCAACTCGCGGCGAAACTTGTCGGTGTCGCGACCCTTTTCGCTGGTATCGCGCAGCAACGTGATGTCGGCCGGGCGCACGCCGCTCGTGAGCAGTGCCTCGACAATGGGTCCCACAATGGCCGCGGCTTGCGGCACGTCGGGGCCGATCGCCAGCACGACGCGATCACCCGGCGTGGCAGCACTGCTAAGCGGCGGAAAGTCGAGCGGCCTGGCGAGCGCCGAGCGGACGAGCTCACGAGTTCCTTCGGCCCCCTGCCCGCGCGGTGCGGCACAGTCGGCGATCAAGGCCCGATCGTCGACCTTGATCCGCAGGGTCGAGTCGGCTCCGTAACGCAAAACGGCATCCATAGTTAACGCGAACGTCTCTCAAGCAGTTGTGAACGGCGCCGAGAATAACAGCCCCAAAGTCAAGCGCCACAAGACGTTGAATCATAGGGGCGGACTCCCGACGCGGTCAAGGATACCGAGCTTTACGCGCCGGGCCACCTTTTCCATAATGCCGCCGCGCCACGCCACTTATACGAGCGTGCCGCCCGAACTTTTTTGAGTCGGCCGCCGATCGGCCGCACAGTAGATAAGGAAGCACGACCATGACGGATCGCGTCGACTCCCTTCGTTTGCACACTTCAAGCACCTGGACGCGACGACTGCCCCGGCACCGCAACTGGCGATGGCTCAGCGGCGCACTTGTGCTCGCGCTGCTCGCCGCGGCCGACGGTTGCGCCCCCAGCGGTGGCTCCTCGGCTCGCCCGGCGGCCGAGCAGGTGCTGCGCGATATGTGCGCCACCTACCGAGACGCCAAGACCTATGCCGACTCGGGCGAGCTGCGGCTCCAGTTCACCAACGGCGAAGGGCAACCAGTCACCGAGCAAGTTCCGTTCGCGGTGTCGTTCGCGCGGCCCAACCGAGTGCGCATTCAAGGTTACCGGGCGATGGTCGCTTCCGACGGCAAAAAGCTGCGCGCGACGATCGGCGATCTGGCCGGCCAGGTGCTCGAAATCGACGCTCCGGCCACGCTCACGCAAGAGGCGCTCTACGCCGACGAAACGCTCGGCCAGGCCCTCACCGCGCAAATCGCTGGCAGTCTGCCGCAATTGACGCTGCTGTTGTCCGACGATTTCTTGAAGCAGATCCTGGCCGGCACCTTCGCACCCAAGTTGCTCACGCCCGAGAAGTTTGAAGAAGAAACCTGCGATCGCGTCGAAGTCGATCGCACCGACGGCAAGCTGGTGTTCTGGGTCAGCCAGAAGTCGCACCTGCTGGTCCGCGTCGACTTCCCGGCGGGCGAACTGGCCAAATACCTCGAACAACAGAGCGGCACGGCGGTCAAAGACGCCACGCTGACGGCCGAGATGCACGCCGCGCAGGTTAACCGGCCGATCGAAGACATCGCCTTCGATTTCGAGATGCCGGCCGACGCCAAGGCTGTCGCCCAGTTCGATACGCGAGCGCTCGTCCCCGGGCCGCCCGAGCCGACCAAGCTGCTGGGGACCAAAATCGAAGCCTTCGAGTTCAAGATGCTCGATGGCACGCCGATCACCCGCGAGACCCTGGCGGGCAAGGTCGTCGTCCTCGATTTCTGGGCGACCTGGTGCGAGCCGTGCCTCACGAGCCTGCCCAATCTCGACCTGGCGAAGCAGAAGTTCGCCGGCAACGAGAACGTGCTATTCCTGGCCGTGAGCATCGATCGGCCTGACGTCGATGACGCCAAGCTCCGCGAGGCCTTCGAGAAGATTAAGGTCGGCGTTACGATCGTGCGCGACAACAATCAGGACGCTTTCAAGGCGTTCGGTATCGAGGGCATTCCCAATCTGTTTGTGCTCGGTCCCGACGGCACCGTGCAGGACAACGAGGTGGGCTTTAATCCCCAATTGGCGACCGAGTTGCCGACGCGCATCGAAAAGCTGCTGGCCGGCGAAAGCCTGCACACGCTGGCTCGCGAACGTTATGAAGAGCGGAAACGCGAGCATGAAGCGTGGCTCAAGGAGCCGCTCACTTCGGCCACCGCTACCGACAACGCCCCCGCCAAGGCCGAGATTCTCGCTGCCTCTGAACCGACCACGCTCAAGCTGACGAAGCTCTGGACCGCGCAAGGGATCGCGCAGCCTGGCAACATTCTGGTGATCGAAGGCGGGCCGGCCGCCGGGTCGATCTTCGTCAACGATGGCTGGAACAAGGTCGTCGAGCTCAAGAGCGACGGCACCGTCGCGGCATCGCACGATCTCGATGTCGGGCAGGCAGCCGTGGTGAGCAACCTGCGCACGGCCACGGGGGCCGATGGCCGGCGCTGGTTCATCGGTTGCGCCAGCGCCCAGCGGCAGTGGCACTTGTTCGACGACGCCTGGAAGACCGTGCTCAGCTTGCCGAAAGAAGAAGCCGAAGTGGCCGACGTGCTGCTAGTCGATCTCGATGGCGATGGGCAACTCGAAGTCGTCTCTGGTTACTGGGGCACTCGCGGGATCGAAGCACAGTCGATCACCGGCGAGACCCGCTGGAAGCACGCGCCGCTGGAGAACGTGTTCCGTCTGGCGACCACGGGCCGCGATGCCGAAGGGAAACTCCACGTGTTGGCCGCGCACGGTCGCGGCAGCATCACCAATCTCGATGCCACGGGCAAAGCCGTTCCTGATGTCACGGTCGGCAAGCGATTCGTCCGCTCGATCGTGGCCGCCGATCTCGATGGCGACGGCCAGCCGGAATACTGTGGCCTGGCGCCGGTCGATCAGGTACGCGACACCCTGGTCGGCTTCACGCTCGACGGCAAGGAACTGTGGAGCTTCGAGTTGCCGCCGGGCTTGCATCAGCATCCGATCGACGCGGTGATTGGTGGTCCGGTCGCCGGCATCGGCCGCTGGATTGCCGCCAGCGCCGACGGCGCGATCCATGTGTTGGCCGCCGATGGCACGCTGGTCGATCGCTGGACCCTGGGGGCCGCGCCATGCGGTATCGCCACGGCCACGATCAACAGCCAGCCGGCACTGTTGATCTCCACCACTGAGGGGCTGACGGCTTGGGGCGTGGCTGAGTAGGGAGAACGGGTCAGTGGCTCAGTCAGCCACATTCCGTCTTCCCCAAGCCTCGGAGCTCAAGTCTCACGCCTCTTCTACAAAGTGTTCCGGGATTTTGCGTCCTAACCGTCCTAAAAGATCGCCGATCGAGGCTAAGTCTTTTCTGGAACACGACTTATTTTAGGACGCAAATCGAAAAAGTTTGCGTCCTAGATCGTCCTAATGGGCCGATTTGCGTCCTAAGCCAAGGGCCTAATTCCGTCGGTTTGTAGCTGTGTGGGCCGATCGGCAGTCGGGTGTTACGCGAGCGCTTTCGAATCGCGCTTCGCGCGGGCACCATCAGCGCAAGAAAGCTCGCCTCTTTTCTCCGCCACTGCTGCGTCTCGCAGCAAGGATCGCCGGGTCGGGCGCGACAGCGCTCAATTCGCTAAATCGAACGCGCCACCGCGGAAGCCGTCAGCCGCCCGGCCGGGTCCTGCCGGTAGAAGTCGCGCAACACGCCGTACAGCTCGGCGTGTTCTGCCGCCAGCGCTTGCGGCTGTTCGAAAAACGTCTCAGTCGCCACGGCAAAGAACTCCGCCGGATTGCTCGTAGCATACGGATCGAGAAACGTCGGCCGGCCGCGATCAAAGTCGTCGTTGAGCTGCTGGAATTCGGCCGTCATGACGCGCGTCCAGGTGGCGTACTGGTGCTTGTCGGCCAAAGGTGGCGTGCCATCGACTGAGCGATCGAGCATGTCGAGCTGATGGGCAAACTCGTGCGCCACGACGTTCGCCCGCTGCGAGTGCCGACCGCTGCCGCGTTTGCGCTGTTGCCGGCTGGCCAGCGTGGGCTCGGCTGCCACGGATGATGCGTCGCGCCGTCGCTCGCGCGCCGACTCCAAGTCGCGACGATGCCGCTTCGCGGTTCGCTCCACGTCGCGCCAGGAAAGGATCACTGGGCCGCGATACCAGGCTTCGCCGAGCCGAGTACTCCCCTGGTTTTCCGGATCGTCCTCGTCTTCTTCGACCTCTAACATGCCCGGCAGTATGACGCTCTTGCGTCGATCCACGTACTCGGTCGGATAGACCAGCACGGTCTTCACCTGGTTGAGCATCTCGAAATCGAGCTCCAACACCAGCAGGCAGGCGCCGGCCGCGATGGTGACGCAAATCTCGTCGGTGAGCTCGAGACCGCCGCACCCTTCCCAGTGCTTCTCGGCGACGAACCAGCGGACAAAGTTGGCCAACCGCTCGCGAGCCGCCGCGCTCAGCGTGTCATAGTCAGGCACACCCCATTCGATATACGGCTGCCACTCCGACGGCATGGGTGTGGCGAGCATCTGCAGGCGGCGTTGACGGCGTATGAGGCGAAAGAACATGACTTCCAAAATGACGAACTTGCGAACGACAACACGGCGACCTCGGACGCGCGTCGAGACTGCGATATTTTCGGCCCAATTATAGCAATATCCCCGCTGGCCGCCGCCCGCGCGTACTGTCCGCGTCGGCGCCCGGCCGTGGAACGAACCATGCCGACTTGCTATTGTGAACCGCGGAGCCAAGTTCGCGCAATCCGTCAATTCTGGCGCTCAATCGCCTTCATGAGTCGCTGCCATGGGTAGTAAAGATTCAAGTTCGCGCCGCACGCCGAGCTGGTTTTTGCCGGCGGTCGACGCCTTTCATCAGGCCGGCTTTCAGCCGCCGGTCGATATCTACCGTCTGGCCAGTGGCTGGCTGTTGAAGTTCGACCTGGCCGGTGTGCGACCGCAAGATGTCGAGGTCGTCATCCGGGGTTGCCAGGTCACGGTGCGCGGAGTGCGTCGCGACTGGCTGATCGCCGAAGGGGTCGCCAGCTACTCGATGGAGATTGCCTACAACAGCTTTGCCCGCACGCTCGAACTGCCGTGTGAGCTGGACCTGGCCGAAGTACACACCGAGTTTCGCGACGGCATGTTGCTGGTGCGACTCATCCTCGAGGGGACGCACGCATGACCGACGCGGAACGCACCTTATCGCTCCCCGTGTTGCCGCTGAAGAACACGGTGCTCTTCCCGCACCTGGTGTTGCCTTTGGTCGTGGGGCGCGCGAGCTCCCTGGGGGCAGTTGAAGCCGCGCTCAAGAGCGAAGACAAAGCGCTGGTGCTCGTCGCCCAGAAGAACGCCGCGGACGAAGACCCACAGCCCGACGCGCTCTACACCATCGGCACGCAAGCGGTCATCAAGAAGATGGACCGCGCTGAAGGGCAGGTGCAGCTCATCGTGCAAGGGGGGCCGCGCGTCGAGCTGGTGTCCGTCGCGCTCGAAGACGGTATGCTCCAGGCCCAGGTGCGTCCCGTTGCCGATCCCACCGACACCGGGGCCGAAGTCGAAGCGCTGCAGCGGCTCGTGCTCGAGCAAGCCACCAAAATCCACGGGCTCGTGCAGCCACAAACGCCGATCTCGGTCGAGCAGTTCTTAGGCCAGTTCAGCGATCCTGTGCAGCAGGTCTATCTGCTCGGCTCCATGCTGTCGCTGGCGGTCGAAAAAGAGCAAGCGCTGCTTGAAGCGTCGACACGCGTCGCCGCGCTGCGATTGATGCACGAGTATCTGACGCACGAAGTGCAGGTGCTCGAGTTGCGCCAGGAGATCGCCAATGAAGCCCGCACCGAGATGAGCCGCGAGCAGCGCGAGTACCTGTTGCGGCAGCAGATGCAGCAGATCCAGCAGGAGCTCGGCGAGCAAAGCCCCGAGCAGGCCGAGGCGGCCGAACTGCGCCGCCGCTTTGAAGAAGTCGAGCTGCCGGAGAACGTCCGCAAGGAGGCCGCGCGCGACCTCACCCGCTTGGAGCGCATGCCGCCGGCGGCCCCCGACTATCAGCTCACCCGCACTTATCTCGAGCTGGTGCTCGAGCTCCCCTGGATGAAATCGACCGAGGATATTTTGGACCTCGCCAGGGCTAGGCAAGTGCTCGACGAAGATCACTATGGCCTTAAAGAGATCAAGGAGCGCATTCTCGAACACCTGGCCGTGCTTAAGCTCAATCCCAAAGCCAAGGCGCCGATTTTGTGCTTCGTCGGCCCGCCGGGGGTCGGCAAAACTTCGCTTGGCAAGTCGATTGGCCGGGCGCTGGGGCGTACGTTCGAACGCATCAGCTTGGGCGGCCTACACGATGAATCGGAACTGCGCGGCCATCGCCGCACGTACATCGGCGCCATGCCGGGGCGGATCATTCAGGCGATTCGCCGCGCGGGCGTCAACAATCCGCTGTTGATGCTCGACGAGGTCGACAAGCTAGGGCAAGGATTTCACGGCGATCCGGCGGCCGCGCTCTTGGAGATTTTGGACCCGGCCCAGAACTTCGAGTTCCGCGACAACTATCTGAATCTGGCGTTCGACCTGTCAAAGGTTTTCTTCGTCACCACGGCCAACACGCTCGACACGATTCCGCGGCCTTTGCTTGATCGCATGGAACTACTGCGGCTGGCCGGCTACACCAGTGAGGAAAAGTTCGAGATCGCCCGACGGTATCTTATTCCTCGCCAGTTGAGCGAAGCGGGACTGACCGGCGAACAGCTCACGATCAGCGATGCCGCGGTCGAACAGGTGATCGGCCGCTACACGCGCGAGGCGGGCGTTCGGCAGCTTGAACGCGCCTTGGGCCAGCTGACGCGCAAAATCGCCGTGCGTTTCGCCGAAGGTCAGACGGCCGCGGTCGCCGTCGAGCCCGACGATCTCAAGGAGCTGCTCGGGCCTGAAAAATTCTTCCCTGAAGCCGCTCGAGCGAAGTTGCCCGCCGGCGTTTCGACGGGCCTGGCCTGGACCGAAACCGGGGGCGAAGTGCTGTACGTCGAAGCGCTGCTCCTGCCTGACGGCAAGGGTTTGACGCTTACTGGCCAGCTTGGCGACGTGATGCGCGAATCGGCCCAGGCGGCGCACAGTTACGTCTGGTCGCGGGCGGCAGAGCTCGACATCCCGGAGAGTAAGTTCAAGGAGTCGGGGCTGCACATTCACGTACCGGCCGGTGCGGTGCCTAAGGATGGCCCCTCGGCCGGCGTGGCGATGGTCACCGCGCTTGCGTCGCTTTACACGGGCTTGCCCGTGCGTCGCGACACGGCGATGACCGGCGAGATCACCCTCTCGGGCCTGGTGCTGCCAGTCGGCGGTATCAAGGAGAAAGTGCTGGCCGCCCGCCGGGCCGGCGTCTCGCGCATCATCTTGCCGAAGCAAAACGAGCAGGATCTGGCCGACGTTCCGCCGGAAGCCCGCGGCGAACTGGAGTTCGTGTTTGCCGAGCGAGTGGACGACGCCTGGGCGGCCGCGATCCCGCAATTGGCCGAGCGCCTGGCGGAAGCCGAAGCGGCGTGAGGGGCATCGATTCGAATGTGAGAAAGCCGCGCGCGCAACGATTGGCGCTCGTCGGTTAGCCGCGGAGTTTACTCCGCGCGCTAGCTTGATCGACGCGAGATCTTTACACGTGCGTAGTTGTCGCCCCGCGCGAGCTAGCGCGCGGGATAAATCCGGCGGCTAACTGGCTCTAGCAGTTTCGCGCTCGCCGGTAACTCATTGGTGTGCTGCGCACACCCTACGAGCGACAACTCGAGCCCCTAACCTCTTGCCCCTATCCCCTACTTCTCAATCAAGTAGCACTGGTTGTCGATGAGCACGAGCGCCGGCTCGTCGAACACCAGATACTGCGACATCGCGCGGCCGTGCTTTTCGGCCAGCGCGAAGTACTCGTCGCTGAACTGCCGTACTTTGACCGCGTTCGCAATTTGCTCTTCAGTCACCGTTGAATCGACCCAGCGATTGTCCCGCTTGAAGAAGCACTTCAGGCCGACGTTTTGCACGCGATCGCCGACGGAGATTTCCTGCCCATCGAACGATTCGTAGTGAGCGCCGCCGGCCGCCGGGGCGTTATTGGCGGATCGCAGTCTTCCCTTGCTGGCACGCTGGGAGAAGGCCGACTGTCCGGAAGTCTGTGCTAATTCGCTGAGGTTGTCGCTCGCTTCGCTGGCATTGGCGCCCACGGCGCCGAGTTGCACGTTTTCATCCGCCAAAAACGACGTGTACGGCGTCAGAATGCCATGCCGCGTGGAGAGTGCCACGAGCTCCTTGATCAGCTCTTCGTTCTTGCCTTGCAAGTCGAGCTGATCGAGGATTTCGCCCACGCGACGCACGGCCCATAACTTTTCGACAAAGCCGTAGTTGCTGTCCCCGCTGCGCGGTGCCAGTTCGGCGGTGTACTCGAACTTCTGCTCGGCGCCGGCAATCCGACCGGTGCCGCGAATCTTTACCGCGCCCGACCGCTTGTAGCGGCCGACCACGACCATTTGCTCTCCTTCGAACAGGTCAAAGGCGCCGGCTGGATAGACGCGCGTGACTTGCGGCCCTTCCTCCGGCTTCACGCCATCGAACTCAAAGGCGAGCGCCACGTCGGTCAGCACGGGCGATTCGATCCGCGCGTAGAGACGACTGACGCTGGCCTCGATGTTCTCGTTGGGCCGTACATATTCGCTCTGCCCGAAGTTGCCGCGGACGAGCTTGTCGAGCAGTCGGCTGTTGACGTCGTAACCAACGCCGAAGGCGAAGAGCCGCGCCCGCACTTTGTTGGCCGCTTGCGCGGCGGCGGCGAGTTTGGTCTCATTCTGTTCGCCGGCGGTCGGCAGGCCATCGGTCAGAAATAGCACGTACGTCGGCCGGCTCGAATCTTGCAATTGCCCGAGCGCCGTGGCGAGCGCCCCTTCGATGTTCGTGCTGCCGCCGGCGTAGAGCCCTTCGACG
Source organism: uncultured Planctomycetaceae bacterium (assembly GCA_964495375.1). Taxonomy (GTDB): domain Bacteria; phylum Planctomycetota; class Planctomycetia; order Pirellulales; family JAEUIK01; genus JAIESQ01. The sequence goes on from CAZBWM010000041.1 coordinate 27,304, forward strand.
AAACCGAGCGCGGCCTGCCGGGTGTCTGCGTCAAATTTCTGCAGCTCGGGACGGAACGACTGGATGTCGCTGTCGTAGGCCACGATGTTGAACAGATCCCCTTCGCGCAGGTTGTTGAGCACGAAGCGGAGTGCCCCTTTTGCTTGTTCGATCTTCTCTCCGCTCATGCTACCTGAGCGGTCGACGACGAAGACAACCGTTTTGGGCGTGTGTTCCGTCGCGGCGGCCTTGATCTCGGGACTGGCCAATAAGAGGAAGTAGCCTTCCTCTCCTTCGCTCGGGCGGTAGCTCAACAGCGACATGCCGACTTGCCCCGCGCCGACGTCATACAGCAGGCGGAAGTCGCTGGCCGGAACCTGGTTCTCGCCCTTATAGCGCACCACCGCGTGCTTCGCGTCGGCGCGCTGGATGTCGACCGTGTGCGTCGGGCTGTAAACGTTCTTGATGTCGGCCGTCGATTCGATCGCCAGTTCGATGTTCACTTTCTCGACCGGCTGCGACGTGTACTTGGCGGTGCTCAGCGGAAACAAGAAATCGGTCAGGCCATGATCCTGCCGGCAAAGCTGCGAGTAGCGCAGCGTGACCTTGCGCTCCGCGCCCGCGGGCACGGGGAACACGCTCGTCTGAAAGAAGCCGGCGCCCATCCATTCGAGCAGCGCCGGATCTTGATTGCGGCGCACGATCTCTTCGTACTTGCGGTGGGCTTCGTCTTTCGGCAGTAATTGGGCCGGCACTTCCTTGCCGTCGATCAGCAGCGTCAGGCGATCGATCGCGCCGTCGTACGGCAGCGGGAAAATGAAGGAGACCTCCAACGGCTGGCTGCCGGTGTTGACGAACGATTGGCTGACTTGCACCTGCGCGACTTGCCCGTTGAGCGTCGCGTGAATGTCGATCTCTTTGATTTTGTACGAATGGGGGGGCGGTGTCGGCAGCGGCGGAATCGGGCGCGGCAGGCGGATGGGCGTCCCGGGTCCGGTGACGACGAGCACCCCCTGCGCGAGCGACAATTGTGGTATTGACGCCAGGGCGAAGGCGGCCGCCAGCAATGCCAAACGGACATGGACCGGGGCCAGCGCGCTACGACGTAGCATGAGTTACTGCTCCGCAAATGGAGGTGGAGATCGAAGTCGGATGGGTACCGGGTGACCTGGTCCCCCCGAGCATCGTGATACGGGGGGGCGCGGGAGGTCTTACAGGGGACAACCGCCGGGCGACTAAGATTATCTCGGCCGCTAAAGATTTCGACGACGTCAAAGCGGAGATAGTTCCGCCGGCCCCGTGCAAGCAAACCGAAAGCGACTGATTCGCTGGGGCACGATCGGGCAGATCCAGGGGTCGGCCGAGATTCGACTTAGAGCCTATCCGAAAACCACTCGCGAGCGGCGTTTGGCCGGCAACGGGTCGGATGCAAGGAAAAACGACGAAGCGTATTGGAGAGAAATCCACTGAGGAGTGATGACGCCGCAGACGGCCCGTTGCATGGCCAAACCCTGCGGGACCGGGGGCTTTCGACCGCCGGCTGCGTCGTTCCGACTCCCTGGATCGATCCTCTGATACACGTCGTCGTCACTCCTTGCCGGACGGTCGAAATCCCCACGGTCGCCGCCGCGATGGGTTCTCGGATAGGCTCTTAGGCCCGGTGATTCGCCAGCAGGTCGGCGAGTTTGACCGATTCCAGCTCCCGGCGGGTGCTATCGGTCAGTGAGTTCATGGCCGATTGCAGCCGCGACATTGCCTGCTCGGGCATCTGATCGAAGCTGGTCAGGCGGGCCGAAATCGGGCCGTCGACCGCCTCGATCATGTCGAGCAGCGTAATTTCGTCGGCGGGGCGGCCGAGTTTGTAGCCTCCTTCAACGCCGCGGGTCGATTGCAGAATTCCATGCGTGACGAGGTCCCGAAGGATCTGCAACAAAAACCGCTGCGGCATCTTGCCGTGCGAAGCCAAATAACTGCACGGGACGGGCGATCCCGAGGGTGCGTTGGCCAGCAGCAGCGTGGCTTGGATGGCATAGGCCACGGTGCGCGACAGCTTCATGACGAGCGTACCTCTCTTCTCACTGGTCCCAATTGAACCCCGCTCCACCCCCCGCTGGGCCGCCAAAACCTGGCGGTTTCTGCAGGGGAGCGATCCTCAGGCTGCCCGTTGTTCCGACGGGCTGCTGGCGGCTATCCGCTAGATCTGCCAGAATTTTATCAGGCAATGCCGGCAATAGTCAGAAGTGATTGAAAATCAACCACTTCGATCGCTACTAAAGCAGAGGTGACCGGGATCGCGAGGCAGTGAGGAGGCGTGCTCCCACGCTGATATTGCAATATGGCAAGACTTTAGCGGCCTTCGCCGCAAGCAGAGCTTCGCGATAGCGCACAAATGGTTCATGCGCAGATGGTTATCGCGACGGGGTGACTTCCAATCGCAGCGAAGGCCGCGGGAATGTCTGTCAACAAGCACAACAGCACTGTTGAGCCGAGCCGGGCGCCACAAGATTGAGCGCGGATGCCGTGGGAGCGACAGGCCGCAGGCCAGCGTTAACTCTGCGCGATCGCGGCCGAGGCATTCGCTTGCTCGGTGCGCAGCGTTTGCCAGAGGAGCAGGGTGACGCCGCAGACCAGCAAACTATCGGCGATGTTGAAGACCGGAAAATCGAACAGGCCTTCGATCTGGAAGTGGATCCAATCGCGGACTGCGTAAACGCGCTCGCCGAAGCGATCGCCATAGTGCCAGGTGAGGTGATGCAACCCCAGGCGATCCCACAGATTGCCGAGCATACCTCCCCAAACGCTGGCCAGGGCAAGCGTTAACCAGAGATCGTGGGCGCCCCCGGCAAAGAACAGCCAGTAGAGAATGCCGCCGGCGGCGAAGATCGTCAACGCGACGAAGATCGGCACGCCCCCTTGGCCGAGGCCAAACAACGCGCCCTCATTCAAGCTGGTTTCCAACGTGAGCACGTCACCGACGATGGGAATGCGCTCGTGGGCAACCCCGGGCATGCCAAGCCGGCTAAAAACCCAATGCTTGGTCGCCAGATCGGTCCCCAGACCGCTAAGTGCCAGCGCGAAGAACAGGACGCCGCGCGTCCAGCTTACGCGGGGTAGCGACGAGGGATTAACGTCGCTCGAGTTGTTCGGCACACCGGACGCAGAGTGTGGCATAGGGGATCGCGTTCAGTCGAGTCTTGGGAATCCTGACGTTGCATTCCTCGCACAGACCGTAGCTGCCATCCTCGATTCGCTCGAGTGCCGCCTCGATGGCTTCGAGAGTTTCCTCTTCCGACGCCATGAGCGTCAAGGTGAACTCTTGCTCGAAGTTGTCGCTACCGATATCCGCCATGTGGATGGGCATGCTCGAGAGGTTGCCGTTTCCCTCGCCGCCGTTTTTCTTCAGCGCCGCGTCGGCCAACTGATTCACGTCCCCCCGCAAGCGCGCTCGCAACCGCAGCAATTGCTCCCGGTAGGTCTTCATGTCGGCCTTCTTCATAAGTTGTTCTCCGGCAACCGGTTGATTAACTCTGCCCCGGCGTGATAGACCCTCGATTCTATGCAGCGGAAAAATGGGTGTCAAACGTCCGGATCAGGCTCTGCGGTTTCCCCAAATTGCCAGTTTTCGAGTGTTTGTCGGTGTCGCACGTTCGAACTGGCCAATGGTTGCCTGGCTGGACCAGTTACGGGGCCACGCCTTCGCGATCCGTTCACTTCGCCAGGGGGGGACGGCCTCCTGGCGAACCGTCGCCAATTGGGCGTCAGCGGTCACGATAGGCGCCTTATTGCCGACGTCTCAGGTGACGGTTACGGTGACCGAAGGGAACAATTCGCAAGCATTTTCTGGTGGCAGGTCCGTCCCGTTGCTTTGCCAGCCCGTTTGCCAGGTTCGCACCATGCCCAAATCCGAGTCCAAGTCGACGGCTGACACCCTTGCTGGCGCCGCGTCGAACGTCCCTGGTAAGGTTCGTCCGCGACGCCGTTTTCTTGGGGGCCTGCGCGCTGGTTTTAAGCTCGCCCAAACCGGCTGGTCAATCGTGGGCATTTCGCTGTTGCTGCTGCTAGCGGTCGATCGCGTCGCCAAATGGCTGCTCGAGCGCGGGAGTTTTCAGTACTCGCAGAAGCGCCTGGCCGACCTGCAGCCGGAAGGAGATCGGGCCTGGATCGAAGCCTTTGTCGAAGAGCGCGGCGATACGGAATTCACTTCATCCGCCGTGCGCTGGGAGCCCTTTGCCTATTGGCGAAGCGCCGAGCACCGCGGGCAGTTCTTCAACGTCGATGCGGCCGGACTGCGACGGACGGTGAACCCTGCGCCGCCGGCCGATGCCAAGACAGTGCAGCGCGTGTTTCTGTTCGGCGGCTCCGCCATGTGGGGCGACAGCGTCCGTGACGAACACACGATTCCGTCGCTGTTGGCACAGCAACTTCATCAGCATGCCAATGCGGTCGAAGTGACCAATTTCGCCCAATTGGGCTACGTCAGCACGCAAGAATGGATTGCCTTAGCGCTCGAATTGCGTCGTGGCAACGTGCCCGACCTGGTGGTGTTCTTCGACGGTGCGAACGACGTCGGAGCGGCGGCGGCGAACTACCAACCGGGCGTGTCGATCAACGAGGTGAATCGCCAGCTCGAATTCAATTTGCTGAACGACGCGTCGTGGGGCCGGCTGTTCAAAAGCTGCGCCTACAACTCGGCGATCGGCCGCCTGGTGCGCGGTGGGCGCGGGCCCGAGTGGGCCGAGCGCCAACGCGATGAAATGGTGGCGCGCAACGACGAGCGCATTGCGCGGCATGCCGCGGCGCTGCAAGCCTTGCCCTCCACCGCGACACCCCAACAACGTCGCCAGGCGGAGAAGGACTTGCGCGATCTGGACATCGGCCGCGAAGCGGTCGCCGTGTACCGGGCCAATGTGCGGATCGTGCAAGCGCTGCAGAAGGCCGCGGGCTTCGAGACATTGTTCTTCTGGCAGCCGACGGTGCTCGACCGTTCGCAGCCTTCTGTCGAAGAAACCGCGATCATCGGCGACAATGCGAAGCTCCAGCGCATCTGGAACGCGGCCATGCGCACCTGGTCCGAGATTCAAGCGGCCGAAGCGAAAGCACCACCGGCGAACCCCTGGCCCCAGACAATCCTGCTGGGGGATGTATTCGACCGACCGGAGTTGGCCGGCAAATCGATGTTTTTTGATTTGGTGCATCCGTCCGAAGTGGCCAACGCGATCGTTGCCGAGCGAATGTTGCCGCACGTGCGGGCGGCTCTCGATCAACGTCGCGCGGGGCAACAATCCGGGCAATAGCCCGGCGGCCGCGCGGGCCACCGATTGCCACGACCGAGGTCACTGCGACAATTCAATCGCGGGCTAGAATTGAAGATGCGCCGGTCGGTCAGCGGCCGAGCGGTTGGCCGCCTGCTTGCTGGCCAGCCGTCGATTTTTGTAGACTGGCCGCAGGCCTGATCGCGATGATCGCCCGTTTCGCGGTGGTAATTCGCGCGAGGGCCGCCGCGCCGAATGAGCTCCACACAACAACCGAGCACTCGCCCGAGAGGTCAACGATTCCACCCGCCACGATCACCGACGCCGCCTTTCAGCGGTGCATCGACCCGGCTTGCGCGGCTACCTTCTCGGTGGACGAAGTGCGCACCGATTGCGGTCAGTGTGGTGGCTTGCTGGACATCGTTTACGACTGGGACCGCACGCCGCCCCCCAAGACCTTGAGCGATTTCGAGGCCAAGTGGTCGCGCCGCTGGGATCCGCTTTGCTTGAGTGGCGTGTGGCGCTTTTACGAGTTACTGCCGTTCGCCAAGCGTGAACAGATCGTCACGATCGGCGAAGGGCAAACGCTGTTGCAGCAGGCTGAAGACGTCGGTCGCTTTGTTGGGCTCAACCCGGGCCGCCTGTATCTGCAATACGAGGGGATGAATCCCTCGGGCAGTTTCAAGGACAATGGCATGTCGGCCGCGTTCACCCACGCCCGCAGCATCGGGGCGAAGCGGGCCGCCTGCGCATCGACGGGCAATACCAGCGCCTCGCTGGCGCTCTACTGCTCGGTGACGCACCTGGCCAAAGCCATCGTGTTCATCGGCTCGGGCAAGATCTCGTTCGGCAAGCTCTCGCAAGCGCTCGACTACGGCGCGCTCACGGTGCAGATCGCCGGCGACTTCGACGACGCCATGCTGCGCGTGCAACAAGTGGCGCGCGAGCTGGGCATCTACCTGGTTAACAGTGTCAATCCGTTCCGGCTCGAAGGCCAGAAGACGATCATGTATCGCGTGCTCGAGGCACTGCGCTGGGAGGTCCCCGACTGGATCGTGGTCCCTGGCGGCAACCTCGGTAATTCGAGCGCGTTCGGCAAAGCGTTTATCGAGCTGCGTGAGCTCGGTTTGATCGATCGCGTCCCGCGGCTGGCCGTGATCAACGCCGCGGGAGCGAACACGCTCTTCGAGCTGTTTGAGCGGCGCGGCTTGCGCTGGAACAAGGGCGACATCCAAACGCCGACCGTCGACGGCTATTATCGCGAGCTTGACAACGGGCAGCGCCGCGCGTCGACCATCGCCAGCGCCATCGAAATCAATCGACCGGTCAATCTCACCAAATGCCTGCGCGCCTTGGACGCCTGCGACGGCGTCGTCCGCGAAGTGAGCGATCAGGAAATTCTCGACGCCAAAGCGCAAGTGGGCGCAGGGGGCCTGGGATGCGAACCAGCCAGCGCCGCCAGCGTGGCCGGCGCCAAGCTCTTGCGCAACCAGGGCATTATCTCGCCCGATGAGCGCGTCGTCTGCATCCTCACCGGGCATCAGCTCAAAGACCCCGACGCCACGGTGGCTTATCACACCACGGACCAGGCGAAATTCAACGAAGTGCTTGGCAAACGCGGGGTCAAGCGGGCCGCCTACGCCAACCGCGCGGTCCCCGTCGCCAACGACCTCGACGAAATCGTCAAGGCGATCCGGCTGTACAGCTGAGGCCGCAGAGCGATCGATGACGCCGTGGCTCGTCGGCTGGCAACGATCGTCGTCGATTTGGCTCTCAATCGCGTATAATATCACCGTCGCCTGAATCGAGGCCGGTTTACGGCGGGTGGCATTGCGGGGGCAGTCGCTTGAATCGCGATCAGTTTCGACAATTGGCAGCGGATCGAGTCGTCGATGCCCAAGCGTTGCTGGCCTCGGGACGCTGGTCAGCGGCTTACTATCTCGCCGGTTACGCGGTGGAATGTGGACTGAAGGCGTGCATTCTTGCGTTTTTGGAAGCGAATCCCGATGTGATCTTTCGCGACAAGCGATATCAGCAGGAACGGTGCTGGACGCATGATATTGAGAAGCTGGTAACCGGTGCAGGGCTGGTTGACGAGCTGACTCTTGAGATCGCTAACAATGCTGACCTGGGAGCCAACTGGCAAGCCGTCAAAGACTGGAACTAGGAATGTCGATACCGGCAATTCGCCGAGGCTGACGCACGACAAATGCTCGCGGCCATCGACGATCCGCTCCATGGAGTTCTGCAATGGATCAAAGCTCGTTGGTGAACGATCTCGTCGCGGCGGGTGAACGCTTCGTGCGAGAATTCGAAAAGCACTATCCGATTGACGCGGCGCTGTGGGTCAAACCGAATGACACCGGTCGATGGAGTTTGTACATTGTCTCGCCGGCGATCGACGGTGACTCGAAACACGCCGCGTACCAGGAGGTTGTCCGCATCGGGGCCGCCATGAATGACCCGAATTTCAGTCTGTTTCAGGTCACCCTGGGGACGGTGTCCGACGACTTGGCTCGGTTCGCCAGCGATTTGCGCCAGCAGTATCCTGGTCGCGTGATCTATCGCGAATCCGGCATCCGGGGCACGCTGAACGGCCGAAGCGTGGATGAAGTCCGCATCTACCCGGCGATCGCCGCGGCAACTTCAAACTAAGAACTCGAGTCCCTGGGAGCCTTCGGTGTCCGCTATTCGTATCGCCATTCATGGTGCAGCCGGCCGCATGGGGCAGCGCCTCATCGCCCTGACCGCGGCTGATCCCAAACTCAAACTGGTCGCGGCCATCGAGCACATCGGCCACCCTCAGCTCGGTCGCGACGTCGGGCTAATCGCCGGTGGGGGCGAAACGGGAGTCCATCTCTCCGAAAAGCTCACCGCGCCGGTCGACGTGGTGATCGACTTCTCGATCCCCGCCGCGGCCCTCGGCATGGTCCGGACGTGCCTTGAGCGCAAAACTCCCCTGGTGCTGGCGACGACCGGTTTCGAGCCGGCCCAGCGCGACGAGATTACCGCGGCGGCCGGCAAGATCGCACTGTTGTGGGCTCCCAACATGAGCCTGGCCGTGAATCTCACCATGCAATTGACGGCGATCGCCGCCAAGGCTCTGGCTAAGCAGGCCTCGGGCGTCGACGTCGAAATCATCGAACGCCATCATCGCTACAAGGAAGACTCTCCCAGCGGTACGGCGCTCCGCTTCGGCGAGATCGTCGCCTCGCAAATGGGGCAGACCGCAGCGGCCCACGGGCGCTCGGGGCGCCCCGGCAAGCGACCTGCCAACGAAATCGGCTATCACGCCGTGCGGGTCGGCGACAACCCTGGCGAGCACACGATCATTTTCGGCCTGCTGGGCGAGACGATCGAGCTGCGCGTCGGCGCTACCAATCGCGACTGCTACGCGCAAGGCGCGCTGGCCGCCGCTAAGTTTCTCGCCGGCAAGCCGGCCGGCGCCTACACCATGGCGGACGTGCTGGGGCTCGATCCACTGCCCCCGGCCAAATGATCGTCGCACCGGCTAAATTATGATCCCACCGGCCAAATAGCGAGCCGACTCCGTGGCCAAATGCGAGCAAGGCTACCTCTGCGAGGTCTGTGGTCTCGACGTCGAAGAGATCACTGAGAGCGACCTGTATCTCCGCTATGTGATTGGCCTGGTCGATCCCGAAACACTTCACACGAGCCGCGAGCGGCACATTGGCTGCAATCCAACCCTCGCGCAATTCATCGTCGACGAGGCGTTTCCGCCGGTTGTCGTCACGGGGCCGTTCGACAAACGCACGCTCGACCCGGCCGACGTCCGCGAGCGCGAATCGCTCGTCACCCGCGGCTGGCGGCGGCTGCACGAATTGGCCGGCAGCGAGATTTCGGTGCTCGAATATCCGCTCCCCGAGGTGCGTGCCCGGCTCGAACAGCGTATCCTGTGAGCGTTCTAGCAGCTCGGTCTGCGTTGGCGCATGTCACTGCGCAGAACATGGGAAGCAGTTGTGCGTCGCGACGCACCGCCGAACCAATCAATTCATTTCAAGCAGGGGACCCCTGAAGATGATCCACCGATTCACTGCCCTCATCATTACAATCACTGGCTTCACCCTGGCCGCGGTGGCGTCCGCCGCCGACGTGCCGGCTGAGATCGTCGATCGCTTTGAGGCTCGCACCTTCGACTACACCGCGGCCAACGGCGAGATGCGGCAGCTCAAGTATCGCTTGCTGAGGCCCTCCAAGGTCGAAGAGGGAAAGCGTTACCCACTCGTGCTCTTCTTGCACGGGGCCGGCGAACGTGGTGACGACAACCTGGCGCAGCTCAAGTATCTGCCCGAGTGGCTGGCGGCCGACGATTGGCAAGCCAAGTACCCCTGCTATCTGATCGCGCCGCAGTGTCCCAGCGATCGCTGGTGGGCCCCCGTGCGGGCGGCGCGTAGCGAAGAACTACGTGAGAAACAGCGTGCGCTCGACACGCAGCTTGACGGCGTCGTCGGCATCCTCGATGCGGCCGTGGCCGAGTTTCCGATCGACACCAATCGGATGTACCTGACCGGGCTATCCATGGGAGGCTTCGGCAGTTGGGCGCTCGCCTCGCGGCAGCCGGATCGCTTCGCGGCGCTGGTGCCGATCTGCGGCGGTGGCGACCGCGCCTGGGCCGAGAAGCTGCGTGATCTGCCGATCTGGGTCGCTCATGGCGGCGCCGATCGTATCGTGCCGCCGGAAAAATCGCGCGAAATGATCGACGCTCTCAAGGCCGCCGGCGGCAAACCGCAGTACACCGAGATGGACGGCGTCGGGCACGACAGTTGGACCCCCGCGTACAAGGACCCCGAGGGCCCGCTCCCCTGGATGTTCGAGCAAGTCAAAGCGAACTGATGGCGGTGGACTGCGGGAATCGGCGCATCGTGAATTGCTTGCCGTAACACGCTGCAGGGCCGGGTGGGCGGTTGCTTATCGGTGCGGGGCAATGAGCCCCAGAGTTTCGATAAATCTGTAACTACCGTCCCACTCGGGATTTTAATAACCACCTGCCCACTGGCAAAAGTTGAGAAAACTGTTGAAGTCCACGTAATCGACGGTTATTCTCCTAAGTTGTTCTGGTTTCTGGGGGCAACAAGGGGCCGCTTCGCCTTGCTCGGCGATTCGCGTTTCGGGGTCGGCCCTTGGCTTCTGGCGAGAGGGTTGAGCATGCGCCGCTGGGTCACGATCGCCGCCGCGTTGTTGCTTACCATGTCGGCGCGCAGCCGTGCCCATACCATCATCGCCGACTCGGTAGCCGACTGGGGTGTCTCCAGCGCCCAAGGCTACAACGGCTGGTACTACGGCTATTACGACGGCACCTCGGCATTCCCCTATACGAACAACCCGGGGGGCGACGACTTCAACCTGATGACGCAGTTCAACCCGACGGGCACCGATTTTCAGTGGTGGCACCAGAATGGGTCGGGCGGTTATTACACGATGGTCGGCCAAGGGATTCAGCACCCCAATGGCACGCAAGCGAATCATGCCGGTCGGCTGCCGGCGCTGGAGTACTCCGTCCGCCGCTGGGTGAGCAACTACGCCGGGCCAATCGATATCGAAGGGCACATCAGCATGGGGGGCGGTCAGCAAGCCTGGAATGGCGTGAGCGGCTACATCCTGGTTGATGGCGTCGAGATCTATAATCAGCGCGTGTTATCGGGCAATCAGACGGGCTTCGACTACGAAGTCTGTCGTTGGATTGACGTGGGAACCGTGATCGACTTTGTCGTTGATCCCGGGCCGCTGCTGCTGGGCGCCTGGAACGATTTGTTCGACACCACCAAGTTCACCGCGTTGATTACCGAAATGATTCCCGGTGACGCCAACCACGATCACGCGGTGGATGGTCTGGACTACATTGTTTGGGCCGACAACTTCGGCGCTACCACGACCGATGGCCACGATGTGGGAGATTTCAATTGCGATGGCGTAGTCGACGGTTTGGACTACGTTATCTGGGCTGATAACTTCGGCTTCGGTTCGGCTGCCTTGCCGCACGACAGTTTTGGCGTGTCGGCGGTGCCCGAGCCTGCGACTTGGTCACTGGCCCTAATCGGCTTGCTGGGGCTATCGGCGGCCGGTTTCTTCCGCCGCCGCACGATGCGTTCCCGTGCATGAGAGCTTCGGTCGCTGACCAGCTCAACCGCTTCTAACCGCCAGGTGCGCCGGCTTGCTCGACTGTGCTGGTAACCGTATCACAATTGGACGCACGCTGTGCGACCAGCGCCGTGGCACGGAGTTCTCATCACGTTTGTGACGGAGAAATTCCGTAGCGTGCTGCTTTTCAGGGGCTTTCGCCGCCCGGCTACATGCCGCCGCCACGCGGCGAATGCGAAAGCGGCACTGCTGGGCAAGCCCACGGTGGCACCCAGCGCTGTCAACTATCCGAAAGGGATGTGCCCGCTACTTCCCTGGCTTGGCCAACTCGACCAGCACCTTGTGGATGGTTCCGGTGAAGGCGTTGTCGCCTTCGGCGTATTCCTCGGTGACCGGCGTCGCTTCGTCGCTGCCGACATCGGCCGTTTCGTCGGCGGAGAAGACCCCCAACTGCGTGCGCTCGATGCGCCCTTCGGCGACCTTTGCGCCATCGACCAGCAGCGTGCCCATCCCCCCTTTGCCCAATCCGCCGCCGTCGTAGGCGAACTCGAAGCGAAGCTGGTGCTTGCCGGGCGAAAGCGCGTCGGGCGCGGCGATCGTGAATCGCTCCAGCCCGAGGAAGTTGTAGACGTAAGTCGGCCGCCCGTCTTTGAGATACAGGCTCCAACCGCCGAAGCGGCCCGCCTGGGCGAGGATCACGCCACTAGTGCCACCGTCGGGAATGGTCACGTCGGCGGTGATTGTGTGCGAGATATTCTTGACGTTGATGAAGACATTCTCGGACATGCCGCGCATGCCAGGGTAAAGCGTCAGCGACGTGCGGCCATCCATCAGGTCGGGGCGGCCGACCAGTCGGGCGTTCATGCGATCGAGCGTGCGATCGTCCAGCGGTAACACCTGATATTTGATCGCCTCGGAGATGAACAGCTCTTGTAGCTCCTTGAGCTTGGCCGGGTTCTTAGCAGCCAAGTCGTTCGCCAGGCTGAAGTCGCTGCGGGTATCAAAAAGTTGCCACTTGTCTTTGGCCAATGCCGCGCGGGGCTGCGTTTCCCAGGCGGCGCGGTGCACGCTGCCGGCCAGCCAACCATCGTGATAGATCGAGCGATTGCCGAAGATCTCGAAGTACTGCGTGGGGTGGCGCGTCGGCGCGGCCGCGTCGTCGAAGGTGTAGACCATCGAGACCCCTTCGATCGGAGTTTGCTTGGTGCCGTCGACACTGGTGGGCTCGGGGAGGCTGGCCGCTTCGAGCACGGTCGGCGCCACATCAATCACGTGATGAAACTGCGGGCGGACCTCACCACGGGCTTTGATGCGCGCGGGCCAATGGACGACCAGCCCGTTGCGGGTGCCGCCGAAATCGGAGGCGACCTGCTTGGTCCAGGCGAAGGGAGCATCGCCGGCCACGGCCCAGCCGGCGGCGAAATGCCCGTACGACATGGGGCCGCCCAGCTCATCGTAATGCTTCAAGATGTCTTCGACGGTCTCGGGCACGTTGTTGAAGTAGCTGTACTCGTTGAACAGCCCGTTCATGCCCCCTTCGGCGCTGGTGCCGTTGTCGCCGATGATGTAGTAGACGAGGGTGTTATCGAGTTGGCCGAGGTCTTCGAGGGCCCCGATGACGCGGCCGATTTCGGCATCGGTATACTCGCCAAAGCCGGCATAAATCTCCATCTGTCGGGCGAAGAGTTTCTTTTCGTCGGCCGAGAGTTTGTCCCAGTCTTTGATGGCCGCTGGCTTCGGCGCGAGCTTCGTGCCTTCGGGGACCACGCCGAGCTTGATCTGTCGGGCGAGCGTTTCTTCGCGCATGCGGTCCCAGCCGCTGTCGAACTTGCCGCGATACTTGGCGATCCAGTCCTTCGGCACATGATGGGGCGCGTGCGTGGCACCGGGCGCGTAGTACATGAAGAAGGGCTTGTCGGGGGTCAGCGATTTTTCGTATTGCATCCAGGCGATCGCCTGATTCGTCATATCGGTGAGGAAGTGGTAGCCAGGTGTTTTGGGGGTCTCGATCTGGCTGAGGCCGTCGTAAAGCATGGGGGCCCACTGGTTCGTCTCACCGCCGAGGAAGCCATAGAATTTGTCGAAGCCCGAGCGGGTGGGCCAGCGATCGGTAGGGCCCGACGGGCTGACTTCCCAAGCGGCGGTCTCGTGGCTCTTGCCGAACGCGCCGGTCGAGTAGCCGTTATGACGCAGCATCTGAGCCAATGGCGCAACGCTGTTGGGGCGCTGGCCGGTCTGCCCTGGGAACGACGTGGCGGTCTCGGTGATCGAGCCCATGTTGCAGATGTGATGGTTGCGGCCGGTGAGCAGGGCCGCGCGCGTCGGCGAACAGAGGGCCGTGGTGTGGAAGTGGTTATAGCGCAGGCCGGCGGCAGCCAGGCGTTCGGCGGTCGGCATGTGGATCGGTCCGCCAAAGGCGCTCGACATGCCAAAGCCCATGTCATCGATCAGCACGATGAGCACGTTGGGCGCGCCGTCGGGCGCTTTGACCTGAAAGCGGGCGGGGGGCTTGGCATTGCGGGCGTCGAGCACGGTGGAGTGGGGAATGTCGGGCTCGGGAATCGGCAGCACGGTGCGGTCGAGCTTGGAGGTTGCGGCGGCCGGTGGTTGAGCAAACGCGCGTGGTGGGCGCTCGCTGGTGATTGTGATGCCGGCGAGCATGGCCGAGAGAAAAATGCCGGTGACGAGGAGGTATTTGGTGCGCATCGGAAGTAACTCCGGCGGGTGCATCTTTAAGTCAATTGATAGCGACTGGCTGGCGATTCTACGAAACGCCGTGCGCATTAGCGAGGAGTAGCGTGAAGAGCACGTCAATCGGGTGGCCCGGCTGCTCGCAGCCGGGTGGCGCAGCCACAAGAATCCAATCCTGCCGCTCGGCTCGTATCAGCCGCGTCGGCTCCAGAAGGCTTCTTGTCGCTGGCGCGACCCAGCCGCACGCGGCTGGGCCGCCCGCGTAACTACTGCGCGACGTGCTACCGAGCGGTCGCGCCGCATTCCATTTCCGCCAGATGCTCGCGGAGAATGCGGGCAACTTCCGCGGAGGTTTCGAGCTGTCGTTGCACCTGCGTGTGCTTGGCGTGGACGCCGATCTGGCTCTCTGCGCACGGGAAGTTCGCGCTATTGACTGAAACGACTTTGTCGCCGTCCCCTTCGCGGCAATCGTAGTAGCCGTGACCGATCACCGAGTGGAAGGTCACGCAGGGGTTCAGCGGCAACCGATCGGTTGCTTGCAGAATACCGCTATTGGGGTCGAGCATCTCGACACTCGTCGGGATGCGCTCGGAAACCTCGGGCGAGAAGACGCCGGGGTTATCGCGCTCGAGCTGATCGTGCCGCTCGATTTGCTGGGCGTCGGGGCGGACGAGCGCTGAACTGATGCGGCCGACGGGGCGCCGGGCCCAGGTTGAGCCGCGATGCGGCGTCGCCAGGAAGATCACGCGGCGGACGTTCGGCACCGGATCGAAGTAGCACATCTGTCGGAGCTGATTGCGGGTCGCTTCGTCGGTGCAGATCGCGTCGAGCGGCCGGTTGGCGATTGAGTTCCAGAGCAAATCTTCGCTCGAGCTGGCTTGCAGCTTGCAGATCAGACCTCCCATGCTGTGTCCCACGAGCACCAGGTTACGCAGGGCCCCGTCGCAGCCGGCCGGGTCGATCGTGGCGATTGCTCGGTAGAGGTCTTGTCGAAGGCGGGTGGCCGATTCGAGGAACGGTCGGCCGGTTGAGTAACGAAAGCCCCAAATCTGAAAGCGATCGCTGAAGCCGGGGATCGCCCGCAGGTCGTTCGCCAGGTCGAGCCAGGAGAGTGGGTTCGACGCCAGACCGTGCACCATGACGACGGGGATCTTGCCCGGCTGGTAGGGCTCGACCATGAACAGGCCGGGGTTCTTGACGCGCGTGGAACTGATGAACGGGGTCCACCAGGCGGCAAGTTGTGGATTGAGGATTTCACGCAGCGCGCTGGGGGCCGAGATGTCGCTGGCCAACGGGCCGGGGAGGTTAGTGTCGGCCGGGCAGCGGGGGCGCAGCGGATCGAACAGTTCGAGCACGACGCCGCCCCTCTCGGGGCAGGGGCGCAGCAGGGCCGTGGCGGCGAACATGCCGCCGGGGGGCAAGAAGCCATCTTCGCGGTAACGGCCGGTCGGGCAGCGGCGCTGCACCACGACGGGGACGCCCCAACCTGGGCAGCGATATTGCCGCTTGATGAACTCACTCTTGTAATGGCCGATGGGGAACAGGGCCTGAAAGTCGTCGCAGTGCCAGACGAAACCGTGAGGCACTAGGGGAACACGAACGCAGCGGCCGGCCACGTTGACGACGAGCCCCGCGCCGGGTACGAAGCGCCCTTCGCTTTGCGCAGTGGCGAGCAAGCGGGCGACGCTGGTGTGATAGATTTCGCAGGCGAGCTGGCCGGCGGGCGACGTGGCGTCAAGCTGCGAGAGCGCTGCCCAGGCCGCCATCGCCGCTTGAAAGTGCAGGTCGGCTGCCTGCCCATTGCAGGAGCGCTCGGCCAAGGTAGCCTGCCAGGCGAGCGCGCGGGCCGACTCGAGCGCGATGGCCGGATTACAATCGGCCGGCATTTCACAAGACGCGGCGCCTGGCGCGCAGAGCCTGGCTTTCGGCGCACAGAGTGCAACGAGCTTCAGGGGGCGCGGCTCATGCCAGGCGTTGCGGCATCCGGTGCCGAACAGCGCGAGCAGGAGCAGCGTCCAGCGGGCGGACGTGCCTGGGGGCATGGAATGATCACGTCAGGGGAGCGCGGCCGTCCATGGGTCAGTCAGGGAACGGCGGCCACCATGCCGCGGTCATGCTTCATGCAGTGGATCGAGCGCCGAAATAATTCCTGCCTTGGGAACCCCCTACCCTGCCATCTCTCGCAAGGGGCGATGGGACACGGAGAAGTTCTTCTGCGGTCGATGCTAACGGGGAAAGATCGGCAATCGGTACGGCGCAATTTAGCCGGCACTCGGCGCGACGTCGCAGGCGGCATTGGTGGAAAGATGCGGCTGAGAACCGAAGAAGTGCGTCTTCAGGTTGAGCATACTGCTGGGCAAACCAGTCGGGGCATTCGGCACCGTTGAGCATGCGATCGGGGTGGCCCGGCTGTTCGCAGCCGGGTGGCGCAGCCACAAGAAACCATTCATGCCGCGCGGCTCATGTTAGCCGCGTCGATTTCAGAAGGCTTCTTGTCGCTTCGCGACCCAGCCGCAAGCGGCTGGGCCACCCTTCGTCAACAATTCAGCGGGCAGACGTCGTATGGCCTGCGACGCCCGGTGTCTAGAACCAGGCCATCAAGCCGAAGATGATGCCGTGCAGCACGAGGTTGTTGTTCGGCTTGATCGTGGCGATCTCGGGGCTGTCGATCAGGAAGTGCGGGAACTGCTGATCGGCGGTGCCGACGCCGGTGACCGCCATGAAGCGGTAACCGCCGTAGACGCTCATGTTCGGGGCGAAGGCCCAGTTGAGGCCGACGTCGAGCGACCCGATGAACGACGCCACCGTGCGGTTGGCGTGGATGTCGATCGCGTTGAGTCCGTCGCCGCGATAGACCGAGAATCGCGAGTCCATCCAGTTCGGACCGACGCCGAACTTCGGCACGGCAAACACGCTCCACGTCGGCAGGAAGAACCAGTTGGCAATGCTGCCGACCTGGAAGGCGAGCACCGAGTTCTTCATCTGCGAGTTCATGTACGCTTCTTCGATCCCGCCGTTGTTGCCGAACTCGAAGCCGTTGGCCACCGAGCCGAAAATCAGGCTCTCGTTCCAGCGGAAGTAGCGCAGGCCGTACAACCAGCCGAAGATCACGTTGCCGCCCGGCGAGCTATAGGGTGCGGTGAAGCCGTTGATTTCGATGTTGTAGAAGTTGTCGCGACGCCAAATCTGGTGAGCGTTCGCGTCGTCGAAAAAGTGGCTCGCCGGCTGGCCGCCGATGTCGACGAAGGTGAGGTTGATCGGGCAGACGAGCCCGCCGGGGCCGTTGGTGTCCAGCGCGGTGCCGGCCATGGTGCCGGTCCCCCACATCGAGAGCTCAGCGGCACCACCACCACAGAACTGGCGACCGAACGAGACTGCTCCGCCCGGCACCCAGTCGAACGGGGTGTCGTTGAGCTTCATCGTCTGGTTGAAGTTGTTGAAGTTGTCGGCCGACGTCCAGACCTGATTGGGCTCGTTGCGGGTGAGCACCAGGCCGCCGATGCCGCCGAACCAGGCGCCGCGCGGGCCGCAGCACTGGTTGCAGCAACTGCCGCACGAGCCGCAGGAATTGCACGAACCGCCTTTCAGCGAGTCTTCCCAGGCGCTGTCTTCTTCACCGCCGTAAGCGGCCGAATCGGTCGCCGGTGCGGTCAAGGCATCCGCCCCGTCGTTGTAGCCGGCGTAGCTCGCGGCGTAGTAGCCAGGGCCACTCGACCAGCCTTGCGGGGCGGCAGCCGGAACCGTGCTGAAACCGCCGTAGCTCGACGCGGGTGCCGAAATCGTCGACGGTAGCGGCAGCATGGCCGGTGAGCCCGAACGTTGTTGGGCCGAGGCAGATGCCGCCGGGCAGAGCAGCGCAAGAGCGACCAAGTATCCTAGACATCGCATCGACGACGACTCCTTTCGCCTATTCCGTGGTATCGCCGGCGAAGTGCACCGCCTGTGCATCGCCAGCGACCCGCGCTCCGTCGCGTCTTTCCGCGTGGCACGTCTGCCTGCCGTGTGGCCGCGATAGACACCGATTGTTACTGAAAATCGTCCTGCTATCGCGCGGAAGTCTCGTCAAAGACGGACAGGTCCCCCGGCTTTCGTCACGGGCGTCGCCGCACATCGCGCATAGTCGGTACAGAGTCCGCAATCGATCGGTGCGCTTGGTTGCCAATGCTAGCACGCGCACGCAGAACGCGAGATTGCGGATTAGCGTGAGTCTCGCAATCGCGGAGAAGATGCGGCGCCCGAAGCGCTGCGCTGGGGTACGCGCTTCGTTGTCGCCTAATCGGGCCGCAGCTTACACGATGATCGATGTGACCGACTGAAAGCCAGGATCGGAGCGAATCGGATCGAAGTCGCTCTCCTGATGGGCCAATTCCTTGAAGTGCGGCTCGATCGCGCAGGCCTTGCGGAGCAGCGACACCGCACGCTGGGTGTGCCCTTGCAGGCTCGTGTAGCAGGCGAGGTTGTACGTCAACAGGGCGCGTTCCTCGCGGGTGGGCTCGGCGGTCAGCGCCCGTTCGAGCGACTCGATGGCCAGATCGAGCCGGCCGGTGCGCTTCTGGCACCAGCCCAGCGCAATCCAAACGCTGATCTTGCTAGGGAGCCGCTCACTGGCGCGGGTGAGGGGTTCTAAAGCCTCGGCAAAGCGATCGAGCGAGCGGAGCGCCTCGCCGCGCAGGTAGTCGACGGTCCCCTGCGAGCTGTTGGGTTGCTCGATCTGATCGAGCGCTCGGAGCGCGTGGTCGGCCATGCCCAATTCGAGGTAACCTTCGGCCTCGCGCAGTCGTTGGGCAGTGCGAAGTCGAACGGGTTCTGACACGGCGAAGCTCCGCGAATCGGCGATCCAGCGGCTGGGGCTCGGCTCAATTCGCCCGCCAGGACAGCCCAGTCGTCAGCTTCGATTGTACCGTAGGGCCGCGAACGTCGCGACGCGGTTCGAGCGTCAAAGGGAGTTGGCGGTGCAGCCCCTCGACAGCGATGTTGCCTTTTCGCAACGCGGGAGCGATCTCGTTTCGGTCCGTCGCTAGCAGCGCAGTGGGCACAAAGCTAAACGCCAGCGAGCATTAGCGCGATCCGCGGGCGGCACACCAAAAGCCGGGCGCGTCGATTGCGTCGGTCGACCAGGTAGGTCCTACTCTATCTGCCGGATGCATTTGGATTGGCCGAAGAATAACTTCCTGGTTTCGGGCCCCCTCACCCTGCCCTCTCCAACAAGGGGAGAGGGGGATTGAGGAGAAGTCATTCTTCGTCCGATCCATGTCCGGCCTGGTCGCGAAGAAGCGGATGTGCCGTGCGCTCGATCGGCTGGATATTTCTGGCGCTAGTCGCCACCGGATGGTGGGCATGCCAACTCAAAGTTGATTCGGTCGCCGGCGCGTCGGCCGCAAATTCGGACTGGCGCCGGACAGCCTCGGGCTGGGAGCGGCGCGACGATTGGCGCATCGAACCGACACCGCGGCAACCGCTCCACCCGATGGCGATCGCGTCGCTGCAATTGGTCGCTGCACTGGGGCTCTTGGTTCAGTACGACGCGCGCGAGACGGCGCGCTCTTCAAGTCGCGATCAACGCCCCGGATGAGCTATTCGATAGCACTCGATGTGCGGCGACGCGCCGTGCGGTCGCTGGGGACGTCCCCTTCCATCTCGACCGAGGGCTCGGACGGAATGGCCGCTTCGTAAGAAGCCGGGGCGACTGATGAGCCGCCTGCGCTTGGACTCGTTCCGCCGAGATCGTCGCCGGTGGGTGCACTGGCATTAGCGGCGTAGGTCGAACCACTGTTGTAGCCGGGGCCCGCCGACGCCGTGGGGTAACCCTTTCCACACGAACCGCAACCGCCGCAGCAGCCACTGGCGGCCACCGACAAACTCAGGGCGCAAACAAGCGTGGCGATCCCTCGCATACCGGGGTTCTCCGCGAAGAAGATTGGGAGGAGCGAATCCTGCGGGCCGAACGGCCAAAGACGGGTGATCAACGTCGGACGAATCGAGCAGCGGACGATACGGAAGCGACCAAGGCCAGTCAAGATCAATTTGCAGCCGCTTGGCGCGCGATCGAGTGGCCCGCTGGCAAGAAAGCAGCTATCTTCGAGCCGGCGGCGGTGTGCCGAGGGTGCGGCGACCGGCGGCCGAGTCGACCGTTTTCTTAGGGATTGCGCCTGATGTTTAGACGAGCCATTCGCGCGTCGATCGGTTTAGCAGTGTGCGCTGCGACGAGTCTGCTGAGCATTCCGACTGCCATTTATGCCGCTGAGCCTGTCGTTGCCGCGGTCGATACGGCTACGCCGGCAGCGACGGATGCCGTGCCGCCGGCGACCGACGCCGCGCGGTTCACGCTCCCCGAGGGGTACGTGATCGAACTGGTCGCGGCGCCGCCGCTTGTGCGGCATCCGTTGATGGGGGGCTTCGACGATCGCGGCCGGTTGTATCTGGCCGAGAGCGCGGGGCTCGACCTCAAGGCGCAAGAGCTGCTTGAGCAGAAGCCCAACTTCGTCCGCCGACTGGAAGACACCGATGGCGACGGCCGGTTCGACCGCTCGACGATTTTCGCCGACGCGATGGTGATGCCGCAGGGGGCCGTCTGGCATCAAGGGGCGCTTTACGTCTGCAGCCCGCCGCATGTCTGGCGTTTGGTGGACACCGACGACGATGGTGTGGCCGACGAGCGCGACGCGCTGGTGGGCAAGTTCGGTTTCATCGGCAACGCGGCCGATATCCACGGCTGCTTCGTCGCCCCCAACGGGCGGCTCTACTGGTGCGACGGTCGTCACGGTCATCAGTTCATCGACGATCAGGGAGTCGTGCAGAGCAAAGGTCAGGCGGCCCGCATTTTTTCGTGCAAGCTGGATGGCAGCGATATCCAAGCGCACTGCGGCGGCGGCATGGACAACCCCGTCGAGCTCGATTTCACGCTGGCCGGCGACGTGCTGGGGACGGTCAACTTGCTCTTCCAGCAGCGTGGTGATTGCCTGGTGCACTGGCTGCACGGCGGCGCCTACCCGCGCTACGATCAGCCAAGTTATGTGGCCGAATTCCGCCGCACGGGCGATCTGCTGGGACCGGTGATCGATTTGGGGCACGTCGCGGTCTCCGGCACGCTCCGCTATCGCGGGCAGTCGCTCGGGGAGGGTTTTCGCGACAACTTCTTGGTCTGCGAGTTCAACACACACAAGCTGGTGCGTGTGGCCCTGGTGCGCGAAGGTTCGTCGTTTCGCGCGACGCGGCACGAGTTTCTCGTGTGCCACGATGCCGATTTCCATCCGACCGATGTGGTGGAAGACGCCGATGGCAGCTTGCTGGTAATCGATACCGGCGGCTGGTTCCGTAGCGGTTGCCCGACGTCGCAGGTCGCCAAACCGCAGATCACCGGCGCGATCTATCGGATTCGCCGCCAGGACGCCGAGCCCGTCGACGACCCGCGCGGGCTGCGACTGGACTGGGAAAAGCTGCCGGCCGGCGATCTAGTGCAATTGCTCAACGATCCTCGCGCCGCGGTCCGCCAACGGGCGATTGACACGTTGGGCGCGCGGCAATCGGCGGCCGCGACCGAAGCCGTGGCCGCGCTTGCGAGCGCGATCACCAATAATTCAAGCGACCTGGCGCGTGCCGGCGCGGTGTGGGCGCTGACCCGCATCGGCAGTGCCGAGGCACAAGCTGACGTGCGAAAGGCTCTGGCCGATGCCAGTAGCGTAGTCCGTCAGGCCGCGGCTGCGAGTGCGGGCACAACCGCGGATATCGAAGCGGCGCCGCTGCTTGTCAAACGTTTGGCATCCGATGACAGCCAGGCCGTGCGCCGCGAAGCCGCCACAACTTTGGGGAAATTGCGGGAGAAGTCGGCCGTGCCGGCCTTGCTGGCCAATTTGCGGGCTGGCGGATATGACCGCGCCTTCGAGCACGCGCTGGTCTATTCGCTGATCGAGATCGCCGATCGCCAGCAGACGTTGCCCGGCTTGAGCGATCCGTTACCGCAAGTGCGCCGAGCGGCATTGATCGCGTTGGATCAGATGGATGGCGGACTGCTGTCGCAAGGGCTGGTCGCGCCGCTGTTGGATAGCGACGATCCCGCGCTGGTGCAAGCGGCGCTCGACGTGATCGGCAAGCATCCGACCTGGGCCGGGGAGCTGACGAGCCATTTGCGGACGGCGCTAGCGGGTGATTTATCGGGGGGTAAAGCGTCTGCCGTGCGGGGCGCGCTGCTGGCGTTCTGCCGGGAGGCGGCGACTCAAGAACTGATTGCGGAAATGGTCGCCGATGAGCAGGCGCAGCCAGCGGCCCGCATGTTGCTATTGGAAGTGGTCGCGCGGAGCGGCTTGTCGCCTTGGACCGATGGTTGGATCGCCGCGGTGCAAACGGCTTTGAAAACTGGCGACGAGCCGGTGCTGCGACAGGCGATTGCGGCAGCGGCCTTGGCCGGCGAACCGAGCGTAGCCGAGAGTTTGCGAACGATCGCCGCGGACACCGCGCGCCCGCTCGAGGTGCGCGTGGCCGCCGCTGAAAGTCTGGCGTCGACCGGCGCGGAGCTCTCCGCTGATCTGTTCACGTTAGTTATCGCACAGCTCGACGAGGGGACAGCCCCCTTGGCGCGGTTAGCCGCGGCTGAAGCGATCGCTCGCGCGAAGCTCACGCCCGATCAGTTGACGGCGATTGCCGAGAAGATCGCCACGGCCGGACCGCTCGAGTTGCCCGCCTTGGCACGCGTGTTTGAAGGAGGAACCGACCGCGAACTGGGCTTGAAGTTCTTCGCCGCATTGTCCAGCAATCTCAGTGCGACGAGTCTGTCGGCGGCGCGAATCACGGAGTTGGCTCGCGAGTACCCAACCGAAGTTCAGCACGCTGCCAAAGCGCTGGCCGCCCGGCAAAACGCCGCCCGGGCCGAGCAGTTGGCGCAGCTCGACGCGCTGGAACAGGGCTTGCCGGCCGGCAACGCCCAGCGCGGTCACGCGTTGTTCTTGAGCACGCGGATCAGTTGCGCCGGCTGCCACCGCGTGGGCCAAGAAGGGGCGCAGGTCGGGCCCGATCTGTCGAAGATCGGGGCAATCCGCACGCGCCGCGATCTGCTCGAATCGATTCTGGCGCCGAGTCTGTCGCTGGCCCGCGGCTACGAGAGCTTTACGGTGGAGACGACGGCCGGGCTGACGCACACGGGCCTCTTGACGCGGCAAACCGCGGAGGCCGTTTGGTTACGCACGCCGGAGCGGGCCGAAGTGCGGATCGCTCGCGAGGAGGTCGCCGAGCTGGCCCCCAGTCCGCAGTCGATCATGCCGGAAGGGTTACAGCGGCTGCTGACCAACGAGCAATTAGCCGATCTGCTGGCGTGGCTCGAATCGTTAAAGTAAGTGGACGGGCAAGTTAACGAGCGAACTCTGGCGCGTTTCTGCTTTTGTAGGGTGCGTGAAACGCACTAATGATTGAGGTTGGTATCGAGATCAACCCGTGATCGTCCGTATCGCTACGTCGCTGGCGTGCTGCGCACACCCTACAGATCATTAGTGCGTAACAGCGTCGTAAGTTAGCCGCGGGATTCATCCCGCGCGCTAGCTTGCGCGGCAAAACTTTGCTACGAGCATCAAACCGATTGGGTCGTCGAAGCCGCTAGCGCGCGGAGTAAACTCCGCGGCTAACAGCAGAAGTACCCGTGTGCCGCGCACACCGTACACCTGCTGCGAACACCCTACCGCTTTAGATGGGCTTGTCGTCGGCCGGTGCATCGGGTGCCGGTGGTTCCGTGGACGGCTGCTCATCAGCGGGCTTGTCGGCATCCAGTTTGTCAGCATCTGGCTTTTCGGTGCTCGGCGCTGCGTCCGCTGGCTGCTCAGGAGCAGTCGGCGGGAGCGCCTCGCGCCAGGGCTTGCCTTCTTCGTAGCTCTTCAGCTCCTTGGCGAGGGCGTCGCGGTATCGCTCGTCCCCCAGGCCGACCGCTTTGGTCGACCACTCGATGGCCGTCTTGAAGTCGCCTGTCTCGGCATAACCAGCGGCCAAGGTGCTGAGGATGTGGGCCTGCTTATATTCGGTCACTTTGCAGGCGGCGGTCGCCAGCTCAATCGAGCGAGCGCCGTTACGTAGCTTGTCGTCGGGCGAGGTGGCGAGCACCCAAGCCAGATTGTTGAGGATGGCGCTGTTCTCGGGGGCTCGCTTAAGCGCTTCTTCGTAATCGGCAATTGCTTCGGCCTGTTCGCCCAACGCCAGGTGAGCATCGGCGCGCCCCTGCCAGGCGACGACGTTGTCGCTGTCGGCCTTGAGCACGGCCGAATAGTCTTCGATGGCCGACGCCGGCAGCTTGCTGGCCAGTTCGAGCATGGCGACCTGCAACCGCAGCTCGGTGTCGTCGGGCTCGAGATCCGAGGCGGCTTTCAAATCTTCGAGCGCTCCGGCCAGGCGCCCTTGCTCGGCGCGCATGACGCCACGGAGCCGCAGGGCCGGCGCGAAATCGGCGCGCTGCTCGAGAATTCGCTCGACGTCTTCCAGAGCGCGATCGTGGTTGCCCGACTGCCAGCGGGCCGTGGCACGCAGCAAGAGCGCGACTGGGTTGCCGGGCGAGAGCGCCAACACGCGATCGAGATCTTCGCTGGCCGCGGCGGCTTCGTTGCGCTGCAACAGCAGGCGGGCACGCTGCACGTAAGCTTGCGCCGCGCGGGGGTTTTTCTCGATCGCCTTCTCGAGCAGCTTGAGCGCGTCGTCGGTCTTCTCCTGATCGACCAGGATCGCCGCCAGCAGGATGTACGTTTCGGCCGATTCGGGATTGAGTTCAATCGCCTTTTCGAGATCGGCGCGGGCTTCGTCGAGCCGCTTCATTTCGTAGAGCAACTCGCCGCGCGCCTGGAGCGCTTCGACTTCGTCGGGGGCTGCTTCGATGGCGGCCGAGTAATCGGCCAGTTGATCTTCAGGCTTTTCGGCCAGCGCACCGCGAACCGTCAGCGCCTTGGCGCGCACCGCAGGCTCGACCGTTTTCGACTTGAGGACGTTTTCCAGGGCGTCGAGGGCCTTTTGGCGATCGCCCCCCGGAAACGAGTGGAGCCGGGCGACGAGATACCACTGCTCGGGTTGCTCGGCGTCGAGCCCGAGCGCTTGTTCGAGATCTTCGAGCGCGAGCTGGCGAAGCCGGATGATTTGTTCGACGGAGCGATCGTTGGGCGCGTCTTCGCCGAAGATGGCCTCGGCATACGCAGTGCCGCGCTGGAAGAGGGCCGAGGCCAGCAGCTTGTTAGCGAATTCCTTGTTCTCTGCGTTCAGCCCCAGGTCGAGGGCCCGCGTGCAGTGGTCGATGACTTCGGCCAGGTCGCTGATGCTTTCGGCCCCCAGCTTGGCTTCGACGGCGGCGTCGAGCTCTTCCTGGCCGGCGTCGTCGTCGGCATAGGTTGGTGCGCCGGCCAAGAGGGCCATGGCCATGGTCAGCACCCAGCTCGACGACGGGCGACGTAGTACGCGGCCAACGGCTTGCATCGCAGTTCTCCTCGGAGTCGCGCGCGAATGAACGTGTGTTCATGGCGGCGGAAGTTTTTGGTCGTCGCTCGTTCGTCGGCGACTGCCCACATGTCCCAGATTATGGCGCAAGGGGGCGTTTGTTGAAATGCGAGTCCGGCGACGGCAGGGGCCAGTTCGCTCGAGCCCAGGGTCCGAACGGTGTCAGGAACCGATTCCAGTAAAGGGAATCAATGGGTGCGCTGGCAGTTGAATCGGTTCCTGACACCGATCGGGCTGCCCGATTGCGGAACTGGCCCATGACATCGATCGGGGGCGCCACCAAGGAAATCTCGCGGCTTACAGCGGGGCGGGCAGATCGCGCCGGCAGAAGACGACCGCCCCGAAGGCGTAGGCCGCCAGTCCCAGGCCCAAGAGAACCCCGTTGTATTGGGCGAGGAGGGTCCAGGATGCGGCCGGCTCGCGTAAGTACTCGCTGATCAGCCCCTGCGGTTCGTAGGCGCCGAAAAACGTGGTGTATTCGAGCCAGTTGAGACTTTTGACCGTGCGGGCCATCACGTTGACCATCAACTGCACGACGTAGAAGCCACCGACCAGCCCGATCGTTCGCCAGCGATAGCGATCGCAGGCCGACGCCGCTGCGGCCACCCCGCCCAAGAAGAACGTCATCCCGAAGAGATTCAAGGCGGCGGGCACGAAGGGCATGCTGGCAACCGGCTCTTCGAGGGTCACCAGCGACAGCCCGCAAAATGTGCCCGACAGCGCGATGAGCGCCATCAGGGCTGCGCCGATCGTGGTCACCAGCGACTGCGTGAGAAAGATGCTCACGCGCCGCACCGGCTGTGAGACCAATAGTTCCATGCTACCGCGATTGATTTCGCCACTCACCACGTCGGAGCCGCGGGCGATTGCCCAGACGGCCGACGTGACCAGCACGATCGGGTCGACGTAGGCCAGACCGATGCGGCCGGCGACGGTGGCCAGTTCGTTCACCGGCACGCCCGACAGACTTTGCAGCCCGGGTGGAAGCGTTTTGACGAAGCTGGCCAGGGCCCCGAGCTTCACCATGCTCGTGATCCAGACAAAGATCCACTGGAAGACGAACATCAGGAGCATGCAGCAAACCAACAGCAGCCGGGCTTCGATCCAGGCTTTGCGCCAGAGGGCCGCATTGAACAGCTTGGGGGCGTAGGGCGTGGCGCCGGCGGTCGACGTGGAGGAGTGCGTGGCGAACCGGTCGCGCACGGATGCGGTCGTCGCGGTGATCGGCTCCGCCGTCTCGCGTTCGGAGTGTGCCGGACGTTTAGTGACCGTGCCGCTCATGCACTCTCCGCGCTATGGAATCGTTCGTACAGGGCCTGCAAGCCGACTGGTTCGACGCGCACCTCTCGGATGGGCAATTGGGCGAGCCAGCCCAAGAGCGGCGACAGCTCGCCGGGAGTTTCAATTCGCAATTGGCCGTCGTCGTTAACGTGTACTTTCAGATCACCGTTGAGCTCGGCCGGCACGGGCGGTAGCGGGCCGGTCAGCTCGGCCCGGATGCGGTGCTGGCGGTGCAATTCGCTGACGACTTGCGTGTGTACCAATTCGCCGCTGCGCAGAATGCAGACGCGATCGCAAGATTGCTCGATTTCGGAGAGCACGTGCGACGAGAAGAGCACCGTACGGCCGGCGTCGCGGGCTTCGCGCACCAGGTTGAGAACTTCGCCGCGAATCGTCGGGTCGAGATTGGCGGTCGGCTCGTCCAAAATCACCAACGGTGTTTGCGCCGACATGCAGGCGGCCAGCGCCAGCTTTTGCCGCATACCGGTCGAGAAATAAGCGACTTGCCGCGAAATATCGAGGTCGAGTCGCTCGGCCAGCGACAGGGCACGGGCGAAATCGCCCCCCGGGCGGACGCGGCTGAAAAACTCAAGCACTTCGCGGCCGCGCATTTGCCGGAAGAGTCGCGCTTCGGCGGGCAAGTAGGTTGCCCGCGCGTGGACGGCCACGCTTTGGTGGTAGCAATCGAGCCCGTCGATGTGGGCCGTGCCCGAGGTTGGCCGCAAAAAGCCCATCAACAAGCGAATCAAGGTTGTCTTGCCCGAGCCGTTGGGGCCCAAGAGCCCGAAGACCTCGCCGCGGCGCACCTGCAGCGAGCAGCCGCGCAAGGCAACGAGCGCGACGTGCTGCGCCAGGTACTGCTTGGTGAGCGCCTGAGTTTCGATGAAGGACGCCGCTTGAATCAACGTGATCGTTCCGAAGGGGGCGTGGACTAATCGGGGCGATAGGTGGGTTTGATACTAGCGGCACGCGGCGACGGGCTTGCCCCAAGGGCTACGCTTTGCCGACACTGGCACGCATCTTCTCGAGCCCGGTGCGGGCCGTGGCCAGCGGATCTTGCTTCCAGTAGGTGCGGTTGAACAGTTCGAGCGACAGGGCGCCATCGAACCCTTTGGCACGCAGCTTGGCTGCCAGGGCGGGTAGATCGACGAGCCCGTCGCCGGGGAAGACGCGATCGGCATCGGTTTGCTTTTCGCGCTCCGGCTCGCGCGGCGCGTCGTTCCAATGGAAGCACGAGATGTGCTCGGCCGGGATCTCGTCGAGCGTGGCGAAGTTCGAACCGCCGCGAAACATGTGCCAGACGTCAGGCGTGATGGTGCCGGCCGGGTTGCCGACCGATCCACAAATCGACCAGGCCCGCTCCAGGGTGTTGATCCCTTTGACGAAGCCCAGAAACTCGAGCGATGCCGGCACGCCGCGGTCGATGCTGACGTCGAGAATTTGACCGTACCGTTCGACCGCCAGCGATTGCGGCGGGTCTTCACCCGGGGGGCC
>CAZBWM010000042.1:0-54482 GCA_964495375.1 uncultured Planctomycetaceae bacterium
AGGGGTTTGTCGTGGGTTTTGGCGCGCTAGTCGTGAGTCGGCGGAGTTGCGAAGCGATGCGTTGGCATTTGCCGAATGCTGCTGATCGCTGCGCGGCTGGCGCGTGCGCGTCGTAACCAGTCGCAATCTTCGCGCCACGAAACGGGTCGCTAAAACGGTGCCAGGAACCGTTTCACTCTAGCGCTGTGAGCAAAACGTGCGGTTCCCAGAAACGGTTCCTGGCACCGTTTTCACTGCGTCGATGCCGGGGCATATCAGCGAGACACGGATTCGCCGAATTCTGCTGGTCGCTGGCGCGTTGGGTTGATGTGGGCGCCCCTCGCTGCGCTTCGGGCTAGTGTAGGTGCGCTACGTCGCGCGCGGGGCCACGCCTGGAGTACGGTGTCAGGAACCACCTTCGACGACCTGCGGGGCGCTTGATCGTGGCAGGCTCGGCGGTTCCAGACACCGACTCCGGAACGACTCGCGTGCCCGCGCCTTGATGAGCAGCGCAACATCGCGCGAGCTACGGAGGGGGACAGGTACATGTTTTCGGCCAGCGCGAGTTGGTTCAGCAATCGTCGCGCGCCGAAAAATGTACCAGTCCCCGCACTGCTTGTTCGTCGGCGAGGCACGTCGTTTGGTGAGCACGATACGTTTGGCGCCGACTGCTAAGAAAGTGGCACAATCAGAGTCAAACTCCGTGGTGTCGTCGTGCCGTTGTAGTTGTCACGGCTGCGCGGGTCGATCGCCCGCCTTAGGAACGGCCGCGAAATAACTTCCAGTTTTCTTAGGCCCCTCACCCTACCCTCTCCCGCGAGAGGAGAGGGAATTCGTGAGAAGTTATTTGTCGGCCGTTCCTTAGTTGGCCGCGTCGAGGTAGGGGTCTTGCCCCATGCGGACGTGCACCTTCTTGCGCTCCTTCTCGTAGTACATGAGCACGCGGCGATCGCGGTAGTGGCGCGCTTCGATCTTCTGCTGCGCTTTGCGGAAGAGGGCCGCCGAGACTTCGTTGACCTCGGCGCGACCTTCCCCCTGCTCGGTCAGGCGTTTCGAACGTTTGGCGCCGAGCCCGGCCAACAGGATTTCGTCGTCCAGGGCGAGGTACTGGCGATAGGTGCCGGGGTCACCTTGTCGTCCGCAGCGGCCGATCAACTGTCGATCGATGCGGGCGGAGTCGTGCATTTCGGTGCAGATGACATGCAGGCCGCCGAGTTCGTGGACGCCGGGGCCGAGCTTGATGTCGGTGCCGCGGCCGGCCATGTTGGTCGAGACGGTGACGCGGCCCACTTCGCCGGCGTGCGAGACGATCTCCGCTTCGGCGGCGATCTCGTTGGCGTTGAGCACACGATGCACGATGCCGATGGTCGCGAGCCGATTCGACAGTTCCTGGCTCTTGTCGATTGAGCGCGTGCCGATTAGCACGGGGCGCCCCGTGGCATGGATCTCGCGCACCTCGTCGACGATCGCCTGCCAGCGCCCGTCGCTGGTGCCGAAGATGCGATCGGGCAAGCGCTGCCGCACGGCCGGCCGATTGGTGGGGATCGGCACGACCAGCAGCTTGTAGATCTTTTTCAGCTCGCGCGACGACGTCGAGGCCGTGCCCGTCATGCCGGCCAGCTTCTCGTAGCGATGGAAAAAGTCTTGCACGGTGACGCGGGCGGCCTGTCCGGCGTCGACGGTGACGGTGACGCCTTCTTTGGCTTCGACGGCCTGATGCAGCCCGTCGCGCCATTTGCGTCCTTCGGATAAGCGGCCGGTGAACTCGTCGACGATCACGATTTCGTCGTCGCGAATGACGTACTGCCGATCGCGCGTGAACGATTTGTTGACCTTGATCGCCCGCTCGACGTACTCGTAAATGTGGTACATGCCGACGGCATCGAGCGCTTCGGGCTTGGGGAGCGTGCGGGTCTTGTGGCGGCCGTCGAACGTGAGCTCTACCGTGCGCTTGATGTGGTCGTACTCGTAGTCGTCGTCTTCGACAAACTCTTCGGCCACGCGGGCCGCCCACTGAAAGCACTGCACGGCGATCCGCTCGCGCTCGGTCGGCACGGCGCTGATGATCAGCGGGGTGCGGGCTTCGTCGATCAAGATGCTGTCGGCCTCGTCGACCAGGCAGAAGTAGTGCTCGCGCTGCACGGGCTGTTCGCCCTGCGATTTGGTCTGGCCGAGCATGCGGCCGAACAGGTCGACGTCTCCCTCGCGGCGCGAGCGCTCGAGCAGGCGGTCGCGGAGAAAGTCGAAGCCAAACTCTTTGGAGGTGCCATAGGTGACGTCGCAGGCGTAGGCCGCGCGGCGCTGGTCCTGGGTCATTTGCGATTCGACGACGCCCACCGACATGCCCAACAGTTCGAAAATGGGGCGCATCCAGTCAGCGTCGCGGCGGGCCAGGTAGTCGTTGACCGTGGCCAGGTGGGCGCCTCGACCGACGAGGGCATATAGATAGAGCGGCAGCGTGGCGGTGAGGGTCTTGCCTTCGCCGGTTTGCATTTCGGCGATCGAAGAGTTGCAAAGGGCGGCGCCGCCGAGCATCTGGACGTCGAAATGCCGCATGTTGAGCCGGCGGCGTCCCGATTCACGCACCAGGGCGAAGGCCTCGCACATGATACGGTCCAACGGCTCCTGCGATTTGGCCCGGTAGCGAAGGGACAGGCTGCGCTTGCGAAGTTCGTTGTCGGATTGGGCTTGCAGCTCGGGCTCATAGGCGGCGATGGTGGCCAACAGCGGGGTCCAACGGGCGAGCCGCCGCTGGACGGGGCCACCGAAGAGGGCCTGCAATCGGGTTGAAATCTCGCCTGACATCGCTTCTCCCGCCGCAATTGTACGCCCGCGACGTGTTTTCGCTGAGGCGGACTTTTGGCCCGGGCTGCCGAGGGGACGGCAACCTTGTCCGGCCCCCGGCGGCGATGAATTGTCCACGGGGCGGCAAAATGACCGCCAGCACGTTAAAAAAGCTTGACCGGCCGGGCAACCCGTTAGTAATATAGCCCCCTGACGACTGGCAATTCGTGTCACAATCGTCGTTTGTTTCGCACGCTCGCATTCTCTTTCGGGCAACTTGCCAATGCCGTTGGCTTAGCGTCGTCGACCCCCAGCCGGCTTGCGCGACATCGCGCAGGGCGTCGAGGTATCGGGTCGAGCGCGAGCGCCTGGCGATTGGCAGTCTTCTGGCCGGCAAGTGTTTCGGATCGCTGGCCGTGGCTTCGCAGAGAAACAACGGGCCAATCGTCTCCAACGCGTTTGCGTTTGATGCGCGCTTTTCTGGCGCGGTCGACGGCCACCGACATCGATGAGCAGCGCTGAGTTGGCTCGCGGTGTCCAGGCGTCCCGGTTTTTCCGCCTGTCGATCGCTCGTCTGTCAGGCGGATGGCGACGCTCGCAGGGCCAGCACGAGAAGAGGCACGTCCGTCGGAGAGTTCGCCGACGACACTTTTCGTTTCCAGGCCCCCTTTCGAATCGCTTCGAGATTTCCGTCGATGCAAGACAAAAAACTCGTCCCTCCGATGTTGTTCGCTCTGGTGCTGGCTGCCGGCTCGCTGTCGGGCAGCGAGCGCGTAATGGCCGGTCCGGTGACGACCGCGATTATCGATTTCGGCAAACCCGGCGACACGCAGTCGTTCACGGGCACCGGTGTCGGCAGCGGCAGCCTGATTGCCGACGGCACGGGCGCGGCGCTGGTGGTCAAGGGCAAGGTCGCCGAAGTTCAGCCGTTCGTGATTCTGCCGCCGGTCTCGCACCCGGTGACGGTGATCAACGACATGACGAGCTCCGGTGGCTCGTCGCCGATCACGATTGCCACGTCGCCGACCAGCGTGCGCGTGGCGGTGCCGGTGGTGCCGCCGACTGACCCGCCCACGAAGGTCAACGTCTCGGTGACGCGATTCGACTTTCAGGATGGCAACATCAGCGACATCCGCGAGTTGGATTTGAATATCTCCAACGGCAAGGTCGTGCCGTTCGCGCTATCGCAAGTGCTGGTGACGACCAACAGCAACAACGCGATTCTCAAGTCGGTGCCGATCGACGTGGTGGGGAATGTCAGCAGCCTGAAGTTCGATCAAACGGGAGCCGCCGCGCTCGTCCCCACCGGCATCGGCACCGGCAGTTTTTCGATCCCCGGCGCGCTCTCGCTGCAGCTCACCGGCGTCAAGGCGCTGATCTTCGAATTGATCGGGCAGGATATCGACCCGCAAACGTTGACCGCCAAGATCAATTTGACGGGGACGTACAAGATCACGGGCCCGCGCAACGATGCGAAGATCGAACTGGCCGGTTCCGCGGTCGGCGTGCCGTATATGATCGCGACGCACAGCCTGCTGAATCTGGTGTTCGGCGACGAGCTGGTCCCGCTAACGGTTCAGGGGACGATCGACGTCGTGACGACGATGAACCTGGATTTCGTGTACAAGCTTTCGGTATCGCATGTCGTCGTGCCCGAGCCGGGGAGCATTGTGCTGTTGGCGATTGGTCTGGTGCTGTGCGTGGCGGCGTCGCGAGTGTCAAGGTTCCCGCGGAGTTAAGCAAGCTCGCGCGCGATTAGTTTTCCGTCTCGCGCTCGACGCCGCGGATCGCTTTGAGGAACGCCTCGATCGATGGGCAGCGTTTGGCGGCCGTCGGGTCGACGCAGCTCATGATTGCGCCGGCCAGCTTGCGATTAAGCTGCGGGCGATGCTCCAGGATGTCGCGCGGGGGGCGCGTGGCGTGCGTCATGGCTACTTGCCCAGTGGTGCCGCGTTCCCAGGGCAACTCGAACGTGCAGATTTCGTAGGCCGTGACGCCGAAGCTAAAGACATCGAGCCGGTGGTCGGTCTTCTGGCGCCGAACGAGCTCGGGGGCCATGTAATTGGGCGTACCCGTGCGGTTGCCCGGCTGCATGAACTCGGGCGTGGCCGGCACCGTCAGCCCGAAATCAATCAGCTTGATCCATGAGATGTCGGGTGCGACGACGAAGTTGCGTGGACAGATATCGCGGTGGATGTAGCCGGCCTTGTGCAGGGCATTGATCGCTTCGGCGGCGTCGCGAATGAGCTTCACCCGCCGGCCATCGAGCTTCGAGCTTTTGGCGATCAACAGCGAGTTGAGCCCCGGGCCGTCGAGGAACTCCATCACCACGTATTGCTGGCCGGTGGTCGTCAATCCGTGCTCGAGCGTTTTGACGATGCCGGGGTGGGCAAGCTTCATGGCGATCTCGCCTTCGACCGGCTTGGTGAGCCCGGTGAAACGGGCCTCGAATTCGGCGGTCTTCTTGGCGTCGAGCACTTTGAGGCCGACGATCTGCCCGTTCTTGCGGTCGCGGGCCATGTAGAAATCGGACATGGTGCCCGAGATGGCTTCGCGCAGGAGCTCGAAGCGGCTGCGGATATCGCACTTGCCGCCCGAGAGGAGCGACTTGAAACTATCCATTAAGCCCATGCGGACACGCGCGGGTGGGAAGAGGCGTGAAACTGTTCCGGGCGAGCCTGATCGGGCCAGCGGCTGTGGAGCGGCACGGCGTCAGGCTCACCGTCCAATCTAGGCAGCGTGCCGTGGCAGGACAATGGGGCGAAGGAAGCCCTTGGCTCGTACTCGTCGAGCAGGATCTGATCGACAACGCGTGAACCTGGGACAAAGCTGCAAGGTCTTGATGGGTAGCTTCGACGATAATCCGTATCGAGCGCCAGACGCCGGCGAGCTCGTGAAGGCGCGCCCTTGGCCGCTCTGGGTTTCCCAGTCAATAGGCAGACAACGACGGCGCGCGAACGCGGTTCGCGTGTATCGAATTACGCGGGCAGTCGCGATTGGTTTTGCTATCTCGCTGTTAGCAGTTGGTGCCGATGCGACCTGGTACCTCGGGTGGGGCATGTTTCTGCTCGCTGCCTTGGCACAAAGGGCGGCTATTCGCTGGGTGGATCGGCACGAGCTTTGGGAGTAGCACTTGCCTCGCATCCCACTTTTAAGACACCAGCGAGTCATCCCACTCCCTTGCCGATTGGGCCCAATCGCGACAAAATAAGCCACTTATCGATTCTCTGAAGTTTCTCCGATTGTGCGAGTGATTCATGCCTAGTTGCGTGTTGGCGTATTCCGGCGGGCTCGATACTTCGGTCATCCTCGGCTGGTTGCAAGACCAGGGCTACGAAGTCCACGCCGTGTACGTCGACATCGGCCAGCCGTGCGAAGACCGCCAGGCGATTCTGGACAAGGCCCGCCGCTGCGGGGCCGCGTCGGCCCGCTCGATCGACGCCCGCGACGAGCTGTGCAGCGACTTCGCCTTCCCCGTGCTGGCCTGGCAAGCCAAGTACGAAGGGGACTACCTGCTGGGCACCTCGATCGCCCGGCCGCTGATCTCGAAGGTTTGCCTGCAAGCGGCCCGCGACGTGGGGGCCCGCGCGTACGCGCACGGCGCCACCGGCAAGGGGAACGATCAGTGTCGGTTTCAACTGGCGGCCGAAGCGCTCGACCCTTCGATCGAGATTATCGCCCCCTGGCGGCGGGAGGCGTTCCGCAAGGAGTTTCCTGGCCGCACCGAGATGATCGCGTACTGCCAGGCCAAAAACATTCCGGTCAAGGCCTCGGTCGCCAAGCCGTATAGCTCCGACGAGAACTGCCTGCACATCAGCTACGAGGCGGGGCAGCTTGAAGACCTGACCGTCGACGGCGAGGCGCTGGTCGAGTTCGGCATGAGCGTCGCGCCAGAGAAAGCCCCCGACAAAAGTGAGAAGGTCACGATCGGTTTCGAGAGTGGTGTGCCGGTGTCGGTCAACGGCGATCGGCTGGGGGCGTATGAGATCGTCGAGACGCTCAACCGCATCGGCGGGCGGCACGGCATCGGCCGCATCGACATGGTCGAGAACCGCTTCGTCGGGATGAAGAGCCGCGGCGTTTACGAAGCGCCCGGCATGACCTTGCTCTACGCGGCCCATCGCGCCGTCGAGCAGATCACGCTCGACCGCGACCTGACGCACTTGCGCGATCGGTTGTCGCCCGAGGTAGCCGAGATGGTTTACTACGGCTACTGGTACACGCCGAAGATGGACGCGCTGCTGGCCTTCATTCGCGAAGCGCAGAAGGACGTGACCGGCGAGATTGTGCTGCGGCTCTATAAGGGGAACATCGCCATCGCCTCGCGGACAAGTCCCAAGAGCTTATACGACCAAGGGATCGCCAGCATGGAAGGAGGCGGCAGCTACAACCAGACCGACGCGGAAGGGTTCTTGCGCATCCAGGGCCTGCCGTACCGAGTTGAGGGACGGGTGAGCCCGAGGAAGTATTGAGCGGGCGAACTCGCTCCCGCTTGAGCTTAAGGAGAGTGACGGTGGCAGGGACTCTCGAAATCACTGAAGAACTCTGCTGGATGCCGGGGAATCATTTCTATGACGACATTCTTGAGCAGATTGCCGCTTCCGTTGAAGGAAAGCATCCGGAGCTAGCCGCTCGATTGCTATTTGGGCGAGCGCACGTGAATGGTGGCTATCTCGACCTCCGCAAGTCGCCCGCAGATGAACTCGGCGCGATTCTCGACGCGGCCAATCTGCATCTCGAAAATGTCAAAGCGACTGGTCCCGGATATTGCTACGCCCCAGTCTTTTATCCGGGCTATGTGCGAACATGTGAAGAGCTGTGCGACATGCTTCGCGTCGGACTGGAAGAGCGCTCGACGTAGTCTGATTCATGTCGATTACGCGGGTGGCCCGGCTGCTTGCAGCCGGGTGCCGAAGGCACAAGAAGCCGTTCCTGCCGCGCGACCTACCTCAGCCGCTTCGAGTTCCGAGGGATTCTTGTCGCTGCGGCCGATGATTCTTAGTTCGCACTGCGAGCGTGCCGACAAGCGGCTGGGCGACGACATCATTTTCCCGCTCGTTGCGGCTCGATTTTCGGGAACATCGGCGTGAGCTTGCCGTCGACCAGTTCGGCCGTGATGCGCAGGTCTTCACTTTCGGCTGGCCGATCGACGATCTGGGCCAGCGATTGATCGCGGAGCTTGCCGGGAAAATTGAAGCCGGCGTAAAGCTTCTCGGCCGTGCGCGGCATGAAGGGACGCAGCAGGATCGCCGTCACGCGGACCGCTTCAGCCAGGTTCACCAGCACGCGCCGGCACGCTTCGAGGTCATATTCTGGCTTGGCCGGGTTGGCCAGCAGCCAGGGGCGCGTCTCTTCGATGTAGCGATTGCCCGTGTCGAGGATCTGCCGCCAGATGGTTTCCAGCGCGCTGGAATACCGGCACGCTTCGATGTCGGAAGAGACCGACGCTACGAGCGCTTTCAAATCGACATTGGCGAACACGTCCGTCGGCGCGATCGCGCGCGAACCAATCAGCACGCCATCAAAGTAGCGCTGCGCCATCGAGACCGTGCGGCTGAACAGGTTGCCGAGGTTATTGGCCAGGTCGCCGTTGTAGCTGGCCGCGAACCGCGCGAAGCTGAACTCGCCGTCGCCGCCGAACGGACACTCTCTCATGAAGTAGTAACGAAACGCGTCGCTCGAGAACTCGCGCACGATGTCCATCGGCTCGATCACATTGCCGAGCGATTTTGAGATTTTCTGGACTTCGTCGGTCGCTTCGTTCTTGATGTAGACGAAGCCGTGCGCGAAGACCCGCTTCGGCAGTTCCACGCCAGCGCTCCACAGCATGGCGGGCCAGAGCGCACAGTGGAACCGCGTAATGTCCTTGCCGATGAAGTGGACGTCGGCGGGCCACCACTCGTTGAATTTCGCTTCGTCGGTGCCGTAGCCAACACCGGTAATGTAGTTCAGCAGGGCGTCGAACCAGACGTAGATCTTGTGCTCGGCGTCCCAGGGTACGTCGATTCCCCAGGTGAAGTTGCGCCGGCTGATCGAGACATCTTCAAGCCCTCCGCGGACGAGGCTCACCACTTCGTTGCGGCGGCTCTCCGGCTGAATGAAGTCGGGACGCGCCTCGTACAGCTCCAAGAGCCGCGGACCGTACTTCGACAGGCGGAAGAAGTAGTTCTCCTCTTCGACATGTTTGAGCTCGCGGTTGGGGTGGTTCGGGCAGCGGCGCTCAGGCGTGAGCTGGCTCTCGGTTTTGAACTCCTCGCAGCCCTCGCAATAGAGCGACTGGTAGTTGCGCTTGTAGATATCGCCGGCGTCGTACACCCGCTGGATGAACTGCTGGCAGCCGACGCGGTGCCGCTCCTCGCTAGTCTGGATGAAGTCGTCGAACGAGATGTCGAGCGATTGCCACACCTCGCGGAACTGCCGAGCCATGTCGTCGACGTACGGCTTCGGCTGCACGCCCAACTGCTCGGCCCGCTCGACCACCTTGATGGTGTTCTCGTCGTTGCCCATCAGGAAGTGGACGCGGCACCCCTGCTGGCGGCGATAGCGGGCTTGCACATCGGCCCCGATCTTCTCGAACGCTGTGCCGATGTGCGGCCGGCTGTTCGGGTAGTCGATGGCGGTGGTTTGATAGAAACGCTCAGGCTGCGGCATGATGATTCCAACGAGGCGGACAGACGTAACAAAGTGAGAGCTGGGCGATGTTCAAACACTAACCCGACGCACCAGCGAGGGACTTCCCGCTGAG
Organism: uncultured Planctomycetaceae bacterium; assembly: GCA_964495375.1. Taxonomy (GTDB): domain Bacteria; phylum Planctomycetota; class Planctomycetia; order Pirellulales; family JAEUIK01; genus JAIESQ01. The sequence continues at coordinate 9,509 of CAZBWM010000042.1, forward strand.
CCCCTTGCTGGCGCTGCGGGTTAGTGTTGGGGCCGCATTGTAACGCGAGCTGCCGGGCTGACGAACGTGGCTTGCGACCGACGCAAGTTGAAGGACCATCCTCCGAGCGCCATTCCGAACGGTGTCAGGAACCGATTCGAGCGGCCGGGCCGCAAAGCCTTAGTCCTGCTGATCAATCGGTTCCTGACACCGATCGGGCGACGCTGAAAATGATCGGGCTTACCCGCCCCCTCAGCGACGTGTAACACGCGGCACGCGGATTTTCGCTGCCCACGTGGGCGTTTTCGGCACGGCAACTGCCCTATTACGGCTTCCATGACGCGAACCAAGGCCAGAGAGTATCGACAAGTGCCGCCGCAAACGGTTCGCGTGACGGAGGTTCAGTGGGCTGCCAGGCGGCAAGCGGTCCGGTCGTTCGACCACTTGGGATTGTAAGGATTTCCAAAAGGGGCCAAGATTCGGCCCCCCAGACACCCCAGCCGCCAACCACACGCCCCACACGGGCCGAGCCGCAAGACGCAGCTCGCACCACATCCACGGAGGGAAGGCATGCTCCATTTGCAGGCCGCGCTACTCGTCTGTTCACTCGGCGCCACGGGCGAAACCACGCTGTTGGATTTTCACGCCGATTGGTGCGGCCCCTGCCGCGAGATGTCGCGCACCGTCGATAGCCTGGCGTCGTTCGGCTATCCGATTCGCAAAGTGAATATCGATCACGAGCCGCAACTCGCGGCCCAATACGGTGTGACGGGTGTGCCCTGCTTCGTGCTGTTGGTCGATGGCCAGGAAGCATCGCGCACCGAAGGGGTGTGCAGCTTCGATCGCCTGAAGCGGATGTACGAGAAGGGGGGCGTGAAGCCGAACATCAACGTGGCGGCCGCCCGCGCCGCCGGCGGACCCGCGGTTGCCGAGACGGCCGCGATGCCGGCCGTTGATCCGTCAGTCGCGAGCCAGCGGCCGAGCTTGCTCGGCGGTGGTGCTCCGCAACAAGCGGGCGGTGGTCGAGCGCGGCGCGGCCTAGCCGGTTGGTTGCCGAAGAAGCGCGGCGCGGCGCCGGCACAACAGGCCGGCCCCCCGGCCGTGCAGTATGCGGCCAACAGTGCGAACGCCGACCCGAACGTGGCACCGACCTTGGGTCGTGGCGAGCGCGTGCGACCCGCTTCGGAAACCGCGGCGATGATCGGCGCCGAGCCCGCGCCACGGATGCGAGCCCAGTCGCCGGATCAGCCAGTCGCTCAGCAAGCGCCTGGTGGTCCTCCGGTGCCGATGTTCGAGGGGCCCTCGATCGCGCCGTCGGTTGCCGCGCCGGTTGCCGCCGCGGCGCCTGCGCACGCTGGTAACGCTGCACCGCCGGCTGTGCCTGCTCCGTCGGTTGCCAATCCCGCGGGCGTGCCGGTGTACGACAGCATTCAACCGCTGGTGAGTGGTGGGCCGCAAGGCGCCGCCGCGCCAGGTGGCGCCAACGCCGGCGAGCTCGGCAATCGACTACTGGCCGCGAGCGTGCGGATCAAGATCAGCGTCGGCGGCGGCAACGACGTCGGCTCGGGCACCATGATTCACGCCGAAGGGCCCGATGTGCTGGTGCTCACCTGCGGGCACGTGTTTCGCGATTCCAACGGGCAAGGCAAGATCGCCATCGACATGTACGGACCCGGTGCTCCTCAGCAGGTGCCCGGTGAGCTGATCGACTTCGATTTGAAGAGCGATGTAGGGCTGGTGCGATTTCGCCCGGGCGTGCCGGTGACGATCGCGAAGCTGGCTACGCCTGACTACCGCGTGAACGCTGGTGAGACGGTTTACAGCACCGGTTGCGATGGCGGGACAGACCCCAGCCTACGGCACAGCCGCGTGACGTCGATCGACAAATACCTTGGCCCGCCGAACGTGCAGGTCGCCGGTCAGCCGGTGCAAGGGCGCAGCGGCGGCGGTTTGTTCAACGCGGCGGGCCACGTGATTGGTGTCTGCAACGCGGCCGATCCGCAGGACGACGAGGGTTTATACGCCGGAGCGGGGTCGGTGTATGCGATTCTCGAAAAGGTCGGGCTGGCGGCGATCTACGGTGGCAAATACATGCCGATTGCTGATGGCCGTACTGCGCCGGCTGCCGCGACGGAAGTTGCCACTACGGGCGACGCGATGGACGATTTCGCCGCGCCGCCGCTAGTGCCGATTCAAATGCCGAACATGCCGGGCCGGATGCCGCAGAACTTGCCGGCCAGCTTGCCGTTGACGAGCGATCACACGCCGCAGTTTGCCGATGCGAGCGGCGCGCCGCCGGCTGCTTATCTCGAGCAGATGCCGGCCACGCCCGAGCCAGGGGCCGAACCAGCGCCGGCCTACGCGGGTCAGTCGCTGGCTGCTGCTGATGCGGCTTCTGTAAATCAAGCCCCGGCCGCGGCGCAGCCGTATGTGCCGGGCGCGATGGCCGCCGCGGGAGCGCTACCGCCGACGACGGGAGTTGCTTCGAACAGCGCGCCGGGGGCACCCGGTGCGCCGGCCGCGACGGGTTTGTCGGCCGACGAGCAGGCGGTGCTCAACGAACTGCACGCCCGCAGCGAAGGGGCGGAAGTGATCTGCGTGATCCGTCCACACGCCGACCCGCGCGCGAAGAGCGAGATCGTGGTGCTCGATCGGGCGTCGCCGGCGTTCCTGGAGCAACTGGCCAGCGAGCAGCAACGACAAGACGCGCGACAGTTGACGAGCCAGCGCCGCGACGCGCGCGGCGCGGTGGTGCGAACGGCCTCGACCCCGGTGCGTGCGTCGCGCGTGCGGTAGGGGAGTGTGCCCGACAAACGGCAGCGCGGGGGCTCCCCCTTGCGGCGGTGTAAGATCAAGCAAGGGCGTCGTCGTGTTGCCACGATCGCCACACACGTCACTGCAAGTGCTTCCGCAGGAACTCGATTGCCCGCTGGTGCGCGTCGGCGACCAGTTTCTTGTCGCCACCTCCCAGGCCATGTTCTCCGTTAGGAATCAGAATCAGCTCGTGTGGCAGTTTGCGCTCGGCGAGCGCCGCGGCCATGGCTTTCGAGGTGTCGACCGGCACATCGGTGTCGGCAGTGCCATGGATCATCAGAATCGGCGGATAGTCGGCTCCTAGACTGCGAACCGGGCAATAGGGGGTGAACTTGTCGCGGTCGCGATCGGGATCCCAACCGGTCACTTCGCGCGGCCAATGGCCGTTCTGCCGACACCAGAGATAGAACTGCTTGCGATCCCTGCCGCCGGAGACAGAACCGCTGAGTACTTCTCCGCCGACGACCCCGCGCGCGGTAGCTTCGTCGATCAAGGGAACGGTCTTGCGATAGTGCTCCGACGGGGTCGTCAACCACGGCCCGTCGATGTCGCCATAGCCGAAGTAGGCCACGAGCGCCACGGGGCGCGGCTCGACCGCGCAGCCGGTCATCATGGTGAGGTATCCACCGGCCGATCCTCCGGTGACCGCGACTTTGGATGGGTCGAAATGGAATCGCTCGGCCCCCGCGCCGCGCACCCAGCGGAAGGCGTCGCGCACGTCTTCGATGATCTTGGGCACCAGGACCTCGGGCGCGAGCCGATAATCAATCGACACAACGGCCAGGCCCGCCTGCTGGCAGGCATCGCGCAAGTTGTAGGGGAGACCTCGGCGCGAGCCCATCATCAGGGCGCCGCCGTGAATGTGAACGACAACTGGCCGCGGTGGATTGTCGCCACCGGGGGCGTCGTCGAAGTGATAGACGTCGGCCTCGATCTTGGTGTCGCCAACCTCTTTGTAAACGACGGTCGTCATCACCAGCGGCCGCTCGACCGCACGCGCGGCCGAAGTGGCCAGCGCGACGAGCAACCAGCCGGTCAGACCCAGAGAAAATGCGCGCCCGGAGGCGCAGCTCGATCGTATGCGCATGGATCGCTCCTCGCGGTGACACCCCTGTTGTCAACAACTATACTGCCCGAGAGCGGTGCCAGGTAATTCGCTGCGGCGTTTCATTCTTCAAGTCGGAACAGGGGCAGCCATGCTCCATGCGCTGATCGCCCTCGGTGGGCCCGTCTTCGGCAAGGAGCTGGTCGAAATGGCCCGCCGCCGGCGCTACTTCGCCACGCGGTTGCTCTACGGCTTCGCGCTGTTGTTCGCGCTGTTCGTCACCTGGCAAGGGACCAGCTTCGCGCGGAGAATGGGGGGGCAAGCCCCCACGCTGGCCGACATCGCCGACCTGGCCGGTTGGCTGTTCCTGGCGGTTTGCTACGTGCAGTACCTGGCTGTTTACGTCTTCGTCCCCTTGATGCTGGCCGGCACGATTTGCAGCGAGCGCGAAGAACATACGCTCGAGCTGTTGTTCACCACGCACCTGCGCGATCGCGAAATTGTGCTCGGCAAAGTCGGCAGCCGCCTGGCCGTGGTGCTGCTGTTGTTCTTAAGCGGGCTCCCTGTGTTGGCGATCATTCGGCTGTTCGGCGGTATCGACGGCGCGACCCTGTGGCGCGTCGAGGCGGCCACGCTCTTGGGCATGGCGGTGTCGGGCTCGCTGGCCACGTACTTTTCGGTCGTCAGCCCAACGCCGATGGTGGCGCTCGTGCGCACCTACTGGTGGCTGGGCTTGTGGCTGCTGCTTTCTCCCGTGCTGGCGATGATGCTGCAGGGGATTCTGTCGTATGGCAACTCCAGCTTTCAGGACATCGTCCGCCTGTTGAATTTCATTACGTGGACAAATCCGCTCCTAGCGTTTTTCGCCGCCTTCGATCCTTACGGGATGGGCCGCTTGATGCCCGGCACGAGCTGGTTTTTCTCGGCTTTTTGGCCGCGGTTTCTGGTCCCCTCGCTGGTGGCGGTGTTCTTCGCCTGGCGAGCGGTGCGGCGGTTGCGCTATGCACCGCGCCCCCTGTTCAGCATGCGTCGGCTGGTCGCGAACCCGGCTTTCGATCGTGACCCGCTCGAGGCGCTGGTGCGCCGCGTGCAACCGCCGCCGCTGCCGGCGCAGGCGGCCTTGAGCGGTGGGTCTCCCTTCGCGCCCACGAACGCCGAACTTGTGCTGAAGGCCGTCGACACGCCGCTGGTGCCACGGCCATCGCCACCACCGCTGCCACAGTCACTGCCACAATCGGGCGTCGCGGCGCCCAGTGAAGCCACGGTAGCCACTTCCCCCTTCGCCGGCGACGCTGCAGACTTGGCGCACCTCGATTCAACGAGCGGCCAAGAACCGCGGTTCGAACATCGCGGCTTCGCCGTCCGCAACCCGCTCTGGCGGCGGGCACGATTGGCGCGCGTCTACGATCGCGACCGCTACTTGTTGCGGATTCAGATCGCCGGCTGCGTGCTGGTCGCGGGACTGGCTTTGCTGATGTTGCTGATGCTCGTGAACAACGGCGCCGATATCGATGCCGAATCGGTGCTGGGCTTCTTGATCCCAATCTGGATCGTCGTCTGGCTGCTCACCGCGATCGTGGCTGGCTCGAGCCTGGTGGGTGATCGCCGCCGCGGTTTTTTGGATCAAGTGCTGGTGACGCCCATCGGCGCCGGCGAAGTCGTGCTGGGTACCTGGCTGGCCGTCTTCGAGCACTTGAAAGTCGCCTACGCGCTGCCGGCGGTCGTCGCTCTGGCATATGTGTTGCTATTCGGATTGCCGTTGATAACGGCGCTGCTGACTTGGGTCTTAGGCATCGCGTTTGGCGCGGTGCTCGTCGCGTTGGGCACGACCTGCTCGCTTGTGGCTCGGCAAACGGGCCAGGCCCTGGTGCCAACTTTGGCGCTCCCGATCGTGCTGGCGATCGGCTGGCCGATGATCGTGACGGAGGACATGCTCTGGAATCGAGGTGACGCGGAATCGTGGTACTTTCTTTGTTGTGCAGGGGTGCTCGGCACGGCCGTCATGTCGTGGGCACTCGTGGCGGTACGGCCGACGCCGCTCCGCGTGGGGGTGATGTTAATCAGCTTCTATCAAGTGCTGCTGCTGGCGCTGTCACCGGGTGCACTGATTTTGCTAGACGGTTTTGCACGGAGCTGGCGCACTTGGACGGATGTTCTCTCCGCGGCCAGCAATTGCGTGGGCGTCCTGGTCTCCGCGGTAATCGACTCGACCGATACCCATCATGGTATTGATGCTCGCATTGAAGCGAACCTCCGCGCCTTAATTTGGAGCGGCCCGTTCCTGGCCGCGGCGGCCGGCTACTTGGCCTGGACCTACTTTTGGACAACGCGCAACTTCGATCGCCTGACGGAGCGCACGCTGAGTAAGCCGGATCAGCCGAACTACGTGCCTGCGCCCAGCAATGCGAGCGAGGCAACGTAACGTTGGCCTCCGAATTGAACGAATTCAGCCGCAACGCGGCGCCAGTCAATAGCCAGGTGGCGTAAGCCCCTGGAGGTGACGAACACCACCAAGAGGTCGTAGTTCATTGAGCAAAGCCCCAACGGGGCGGCAGTCGCGCGGCGGTTTCGTGCGAGCTGAGTTTGATCAGGACTGAATGGAAGAGCGTCTGTCGCCCCGTTGGGGCTCAATAAAAAAAACGCGTGAGACGCGTTCCAGGGGTTTCCACCCAGGGCTATTGACTTTCGCCCCCTTGGGGCTGGCGTGATGTCGAGCACCGCTTATCACAGTGCAATTCTGCCGGCACGCGCCCAGGTGCAATCCACACGCCAGTGCCCGTCCACTCACCAACGTGGTCAGTCGAGCCCGGCGCCGTTTACGGCTAATATAAGGACCATGAGCCAGCATCCAACTGCCACGAGCAAGTCGGCGCCCGACCGTTCCGAAGGGGACATTAACCTCAGCGACCGCCGCGCGGCGTGGCAAGCCGGCGCGCTCGACGACGAAACCCGCAAGCTGCTTTCTGAAGACGCGCGCTACTTTCTGCACCAATCCCTGTCGACTCCCTGCTTGAACGCGCTATCCGGCTGTGGCCAGGCGTCGATCGAAGATACGCAAGGTCGCACGTATCTCGACTTTCATGGCAACAACGTCCATCAGGTCGGCTTCGGTAATCCCGCGGTGATCGAGGCCATCAAAGCTCAGCTCGACGAGCTTTCGTTCTGCACGCGACGCTACACGAACCACCGTGCAGTAGAGCTCGCCCGCAAGCTGGCGGAGCTGGCCCCCGGCGATCTGAACAAGGTACTGCTGTGCCCCAGCGGCACCGGCGCTATCGGTATGGCGCTCAAGCTGGCGCGCGTGGCCACGGGGCGCTATAAGACGATTTCGATGTGGGACTCGTTTCACGGCGCGTCGCTCGATGCCATCAGTGTCGGTGGCGAAGAAGTCTTCCGCGGCGGCATCGGCCCGCTGCTCCCCGGCACCGAGCACGTACCTCCGCCGGGCGAGTACCGCTGCTTGTGGGATTGCTCGCGGCGTGGTGGTTGCGACTTGAAGTGCGCCGAATATGTCGAGTATGTGCTGGCCCGCGAAGGAGACGTGGCCGCGGTAATTGCCGAGCCAGTTCGCTCGACGCCGTACATCCCCACACCCGACTATTGGCAGCGAATTCGCCGCGCCTGCGATCGGCACGGCGCCTTGTTGATCTTCGACGAGATTCCCTCGTCGCTCGGTCGCACAGGGAGGATGTTCACCTGCGAGCATTTCGGCGTGGTGCCCGACATGCTCGTCTTGGGCAAAGGGCTCGGCGGGGGGATCATGCCCCTTGCGGCGCTGGTGGCCCGCGAACATTTGGACGTGGCGGCCAGCCGAGCACTCGGGCATTACACGCATGAGAAGAGCCCGGTCGCCTGCGCGGCGGCACTGGCCACGCTCAAATACATCGAAGATCACCGATTGGTCGAGCACGCGGCCGAGTTGGGGCGCTACACGCTCGAGCGGTTGCGCGAAATGGCTCGGCGGCATCCGTTGATTGGCGACGTGCGTGGTCTGGGGCTCTTGCTGGGGATCGAGCTGGTCGAAGATCGCCAAACGCGCCGCCCCGCGGTCGACGCGGCCGAACGCATTCTTTACCGCGCGCTCGACGGGGGCTTGAATTTCAAGCTGACGATGGGGAGCATTATCACCCTGACGCCGGCGCTCACGATCACGCGCGAGGAGATGGACCGGGCCCTGGCGATTTTAGACGATTGCCTGGCGGCCGAGGGAACCGCGACGCATCAATGACGCGATACCTCCTTGGTAATGAAGGGTCAGCATGTGGGTAACCGCGGGAACAGACGTCTACGGAGCCGTGCGGAGAGTTGATCGTACTCCGATCGTCACCAAATTCGCGATGTTGCAGTTGCTGCCGATCTGGCCAATCGAATCGTACTATCTCAGTCGCACGGGCAAGAAGAGTGGATTGATGATTCCGTTGTTGGGTGGGCACACCAAAACGCCAATTGTCGGACTGCGGCTCGCGCGCGTCGACAAATTGTCGGTTTTGATGTCCTACGTGCGTGCATTGGCCGCAGCGCTTGCCCTGTTCGGCAGCACCGGCGTTATGTTCGGGTTGATTTTTGCGCTGACGGGTGGACACGCTGACGAATTCGCCAGAATTGCGTTCGCGGTATGTTTGGGCTGCTTGGCGCTTGGAGTGATGATCGCGCTGCCAACCTACTACTTCACATGGATTACTCCGATTCGAGATCAGCAAATTCGTCGCGCCTGCCGGCAGTGGTTGGGCTTAGCTGCCGACATGGCACAGGTCGATGCAGCCACTGCCCATTTGCTTAGTCCCACCATTCGACAGTTTCTATCTCAGCGGGGGATCGACGATACTGTGACGAACTTTCAACGCCTTGCCAGCGTACCCCCCGATGTGCTCGCCCTGCAGTTGTTGTGGATGCGCACTCAGCTTGCGCTCGGTGGCGATCGACAGACGCTCGAAACCGCGTCCGACGAATTGATCAACGCGCTTTCGACGAGCAACTTGCGATCACAGTGACCGCCCTCTCGCCTCAAGGTAGAATTCGCCAACCAATGGGACGCAGACGCCACAAGGATCGCCAGCAGCAGCGCGACACCACCTCGCCGCGCGGCAACAACCCGCAGCGCGGCGCCGCGCGCCAGCCAGCCGCGCCGTCACCGCTGCGCAAGATTGCCGTGCGGGTCGCGGCCGTGCTCGTCGGTCTGTTCGTCGGCGTAGTGCTGACGGAACTCGGCCTGCGCATCTTCGGCATCGCCCCTGAGCGCTATCCCGAGTCGAAGTGGTTCGTGTGGGAAAATGGCCGGTACGAGCCCACTGCCCCCGGCGTGCGCACGATTCGCGAAGCCAGTCCCCTGGGGATCTCGATGGGGCAGTACCGCGCCGGCTCGAAACTCAAGCAGGTTTTCGCCTCGAATCCGCACGGCCAGCTCGACGACGACAATGGCGTCGAGTACTCGATCAACTCGCTCGGCTTGCGCGGGCCGGAAATCGCGGCCGACAAGCCGGCCGGCACATTCCGCATTCTAGGTGTCGGCGACTCGATCACCTTTGGCATTGGCGTGCGCGACAACGAAACCTACCTGCGAAAAATCGAATCGGCGCTCAACGCTCAATATCGCCTGCATCCCCCCTTCGAGGTGCTTAACTCCGGCGTGCAGGGCTACAACACCTACGACGAAGTCGTCGCGCTGGAGCATCGTTGGCTGGCGCTATCACCCGACCTGGTCGTAATCTTCTTCTATCTCAACGACGCGTACAGCGACGTCTTGATTCAGAACATGGGGCAAGAGCTTGGCGTGCATCGCAAAGTCACTGCGCTGGGGCGGGTGAGCCGGATCTACGATCTCTACGCTCACAATCGCCAGACGCGGCGCGATCGCGCGGCGGTTGAGAAGTTGTACAACGATCGCTTCTTTACCGACGCCGAAGCCGCACTCCCCACCAGCGGCTACGATTGGCGCAAATCGCGCGCGGCGCTCGAGTACGCGGCCGGCCTGGCGCGCAAGCACAACTTCAAGCTGGCGCTGGTCATCTTGCCCGAGCTGTATCAGCTCGACGGCCACTATCCGTTCAAGGCCGTCCACCGGCTCGTGGCCAACACGGGGCAGGAGCTGGGCATCCCCACGCTCGACCTGCTCCCAGTTTTCGAGAATCGCGATCCGTCGAAGCTGTGGGTCCATCCGACCGATCATCATCCCAACCGCGATGCACACGCGCTCGTGGCCGGCGCGGTTGAGGAGTTTCTGCAAAAACAGCAACTGCTGCCGGCGGTGGCCCAGTCTCCCGCATCACAGTAAGCCCAGGGGTTGCAACCCCTGGGCGTGGGGTAATTCCCGCGCTCAATCGCGCGAGCGCACACTTACACGCTTGGTCGCACGGCCGGCCGGTTCTTCGGCCAGGTTGATGCGCCCCGACGGCAACTCGATTCGCGCCCAGAACGGGTGGAGCCGATCCCCGCGCGTCCGCACATCCTCGAGCAACACCCCCATGTCGGGCCGCAGCGTCCCGCCGCTGCGCGAGGCCTTCGCGCCGTTGTAGCTCACCGAAATCGGCTTCGTGAAATCGACCATCTCGGGCGCGACCCAGATGGTTGCCTCTTCGGCGGCGGCCCGCACGCGCAAGCCGTTTTTCGGCGTGATCTCGGCTTCTACAACCGAGGCGCGCGTGCCCCGCGGCGGCGGGTAGTTCGCGGGATCAACCACGCCGACCGCCGGAAAGCCTCGACATTCGACCCACCAGAAGAAGTTGTCGATCGAGCGCATCGTGCGGCAGGCGAACTCCTTGGGGAAGAAGTCGCGCTGGAAGCGCGGTAGCCAGTCGAAGATGCGGATCACCTCGTCGGAGAAATGTTCGTGCCCACGCCCCTGGTACTCGACGACGGTGACGTTGAACGCCCGCAGCATGTAGCGATCGAGATCGACGGAGTTGGTTAGCACCTTGTCGCCGTCGAACTCCCCTTGCACGACATAGAAAGGCAAGTAGCGGGCGTTCTCGAAGTAGTGATTGCAGAACTTGGCCGAGCGGCCGACGACGGGGACCACGCCGGCCCACAAGTCGGGATGGGCCAGCCCGATATCCCAGGCGGCGTCGCCCCCCATCGAGTGCCCAGAGAGGTAGACGCGATCGGTGTCGATGGCGAACCTCCGGCAGGCGTCGCGCAGGCTGTTGAGCACCGCGGTGTGTTCGACCGCGGAGTAGCCATAGTCGCGCTGCCCTGGCTTGGCCCAGCGCGGCGCGATGACGATGTAACCTAATCGCGAGGCCTGGCCGAAGCGCCGCCCTTTGTCGTCCGGCGCGCCGGCCCACCACTCGACCTGCATCGCCGGAGTCGTCCCTTCGCCATGCAGCGAAACGATCGTCGGGTAGCGGCGGAAGGGATCGTATTCCGGGGGGACTTGCACGTAGTACGTGATCAGCGGCTCTTCGGCAACGCCCGGCACCGTTAGTTCGTACAAGCCGCTGGCGCCTTCGACCGGGGCGGGCAGCTTCCACGGCGGCTGCATGTAGGCCAGCAACTGCGCCAGGGTTTTGGGATCGGCCCCTTCCAACGAACGAATCTCGTCGAGGAGCCGGTCACGATTGATCTTCTTGTCTTCGGTGAGGTATTCGCCCACCCGATCGCGCATCCGCGTCAGCGAAAGCGCATTGGTCAGGTTCTGCGTGGCGCCGTTGCTACCGACGAGCCAGCCGCTGATGGCCAGCGCCAGTTTCTCAGCCGGCAACAGCGCCGGATCGTCAGACAACTGCCGATACGCGCTCATGCGGTCGAGCGTGTTGAGGTTGATCAGGCCGGCAATTTCGTCGCGGATCGGCTTGATTTTGTTGCGCAGTTCCTCTTGCTCGATGGCGGCCAGCTGGGCGTCGAGCAGCGTGAGCACTTCTTGGCGGCCGGCGGCGCGCAGGGTGTAGTCGTCCTTGCGCTCGCGCACTTCCTGCAGAATTTCGCCCGCGACTTCGGTGGCCGGAAACCGCTCGGCAAACGCATTCAACAGCGTGTAGGCAAAATCGTGCTGGCCGGCCGCCTCGCGCACTTTGATCTCGGCCAATACCTGTCGGGCCGTCAACTGCACCAGCGACCGCCTGACGGGGGCGATCTGTTCCTTGAGATCCGGAAAGTCGCGCAGCACGCCGTCGAGCTCGCTGGCCGCGTCGGTATAGCGCTCGCTTTGCAGATAGAAGCGGGCGATCTTCAGCCGCTGTTCGACATTCTTGGGGTCGATCTGTCGCGACAGAACCTGCGAGATGATCTCGCGCGGGATGCTGCTCGTGGCCAGCCGCATGTCCCAGATTTGCTTGATCCCCTCGACTTTGGTCCACACCGGCGTCAGCTCGGTGATCCCTTGAATGATGTCGGCCTGACCCTTGGCCGTGTTCATCGAGAACACGCGGCGCCCGTGCTCATCCCAGGGGCCGATCTTGATCACGTCGAGCACGTTGGTGACGCGCAGCCCGCTGCGCGGCGTTTTCTGCGGGATCAGGAACCGCTCGAGCACTTCGCCTGGCTCGGTCTCGCGCACTTCTTGCACGAGCCGCTTGGGGACGAAGATCCGCCGCAGGCTGTCGTCGAAGAACAAGATCGGCTTGCTGCCGACCGGGTCGTTCTTGGCCTTGCCGTGCGCGAAGTCTCCCAGGCTGGGGATCGGGTAAAGCTTGCCCGAGATCACGCGGCCGTCTTTGAGCGTGACCGACGACGCCAGGACCGGCAGCCGCGCCGCATGCAGCAGCACGATTGCCAGCAGCACTAGGGCCCCCAGCGCGCGGAGGCGTGGCCGCGCGTGGGAGCGGTAAGCGATGTCGCCGTGCCAGGTCGGGTGCATGACGCGGTGGGTCTCTTCTCGCAGGATCAATCGGCCGCGCGACGCTGCGTGGCGACCGCCTTCCATTCTCGACTGGCGGTGCCCTAAGTCAATCAAACGTGCCACGTTCCGGGCGTTCCGCTCGATTGACAGGCGAGCCGCACGCCCGGAAAATTGGCAAACCTGGCGAAATTGGAGCATCCCGTGCCGCGGCCGACCACGATTCAAAGATTGCTGCTGGCCGCCGTGGCGCTGCCCATCGTCTGCATGGTGCTCGTCGCTTTGGGCCGGCTGCTGGCCGCCATGGGAGACGCGGCCGGCGCGAGCGCGGTCGATCGCCTGGCCTTGGCGGCCGGCGTGTTGTGGGTATTGGTGTTCGTGGCGCTCGTGCTGCTGTTGGCGGCGGCGCGAGCCTTCGAGCCCCCTTCATCGGACGACCCGCGCAGCGATGAGATTGACGAGGCGTGAGTCAACGACTCGAATTGAATCCACTCGCAACCACTGCCCACCCAAGGGAGCCTGTGACGTGAACTGGAAAGTCATCGTGCTCGTCGGCATTGTTCTTCTTTCCGCCGGCGCGGGCTGGTATTGGTGGCGTTCGGGCCCGGCCCCCGATCCGGCGGTCGAACGCGTGGTCGCCATGCAGGCGCAAATCCTGCCGGCCGAAGGCAAGCGACCTTCGGTCGATCAGCAAGTTCAGGCGATGACCGAGATGGGCAAGAACATGCGCGAGCTCTCGCCCGAGCAGCGGCAACAGGTCTTCGAGCGAAGTGGCTTCCGCGAGCGCATCCGCCGCGACCTCGATACCTACTTCGAGTTGCCCGAAGAAAAGCGGAAGGCCTTCCTCGACGAGAAGATCGACGAGATGGAAAACATGCGGAAGGCGTTTCAGAAGATGCGCGAGCAGAATGAGAAGAATGGGGGCGCCGCGGGTGGACCTGGCGGCGGTGGGCCCTTCGGCGGCGGACCTGGAGGTGACGGTGGTGGGCCTGGAGGTAGACCCGGTGGTGGCCCCGGTGGCGCCGATCCCAATGCGCCGCGGCCGAGCCGTCACGAACGCATGCGCGGCATGCTCGACAGCACCACGCCTGAAGAGCGCGCCAAGGGGTCGCAGTTCTTCAGCGACTTGATGAAGCGCCGCGAAGAGCGCGGGCTGCCGGCATTCCCGGGCATGCGGTAGGGGCAGGCGAGCCTCCCAACGCGCCACGCGCGCGATGGCGCGATTTCGGGCGCGAAATTGACTCCCGCCCCCGGCGGCATCCCTCTACCAGCGCTCGCGCCCCACTGCGCGCCTCTTGCCCGGGCCGCAATAATGGAACGTTGGCGCGTCGGCCGCCCTCGACTCGCTGCAATCGGCCCCGCGTTCCTCGACCACCTCGTACTTCCACCCCACGGTTTGCATGCCTCCCTCCACCGCCCCCAGTCGGCAGCGCTACGCCGAATACCTGCGCGAAGTGCGCCGCCGCCGCGAGTCTGGCGAAAAAGTCACCGGCGGCTTTCATGGCCCTGGCCGAGTGTCTAGCGGGCCGAAACATCGCAGCTTCGGGCGGTTGTTTCGCGAGTTCTGGGGCTTGCTGCGCGGCCAGCACCTGGCCATTGGCTTCGCGCTGGCGACCCTCACCGTCTCCACGCTGCTGCGGCTCGTGCCGCCGGCCACGACCAAGTTGATCGTCGACGTCGTGCTGGTCCCCGGTGGCAATTCGATGTTCGACGCCAAGGTTTTGCAGCGCTGGTTGCCGGCGTCGCTCCCGCCGGTCAGCGAGCGCGAAACCTGGCTCTATCTGCTGGCTGGCACGATCGTCGCGATTACCTGTGTCGAATCGCTGGTGCACCTCTGGGGGCGCTGGTATGCCACGCGGATCGTCAAGCGCGTGCAGGTGAACGTGCGGCGCAAAGTCTTCGAGCACGCCGTACAGTTGCCGCTCCACCGGGTGTATCAAATCAAGTCGGGCGGAGTGGCGAGCATCCTGCGCGAAGATGCCGGCGGCGTCGCCGAGTTGGTGTTCAGCATGCTCTACAACCCGTGGCGCGCGATCGTGCAACTGATCGGTAGCCTGATCGTGCTGGCGATCGTCGATTGGCGCTTGCTGCTTGGCTCGTTGGCCCTTTTGCCAACGATTTTTCTCACGCATCGCACCTGGATCGGCCGCATCCGCCCACTCTATCGTGACATCCGTCTGCGTCGGCAAGAGATCGATGGGCACGCCACCGAAGTCTTCGGCGGCATGCGCGTGGTGCGCGGCTTCGATCGCGGCCGCAGCGAGACGGGGCGCTACACGCGCGGCACGCACCTCATGGCCCGCCAAGAGCTCGCCGCCTGGTGGTGGACGCGGCTGGTCGAACTGCTGTGGGAGTTTCTGCTACCGCTGGCGTCGGCTGGCCTGATGCTCTACGGCGGCTTGCAAGTGGTCCGCGGCGAGCTGACCTTGGGCGACTTGATGATGTTCTTGGCCTACCTGGCGATGCTGTTGGGCCCGCTGGCGGTGCTGGCCAACAGCGCCACGCAGTTTCAGGGAGACCTAGCAGGGCTCGACCGCGTGCTCGACCTGTTGGCCGAGCCAGTTGAATTGCCGCGCGCGGCCGACGCCATCACGGTACACGCCGGAGAAGTGGCCGGCGCGATCCGCCTGCGCGACGTGAGCTTTGCCTACCCCGGCCAGAGCGAGCGCGTGCTCAAGGAGATTGATCTCGACGTGCCAGCCGGCTCGACCGTGGCGCTTGTCGGCCCCAGCGGAGCCGGCAAGACGACCTTGTCCAATCTGGTCGCGCGGTTCTACGATCCCACGGAAGGGCGTATCGAGCTCGATGGCCTTGACCTGCGACGGCTCGACGTCGAAAGCTATCGCCGGCTGCTGGGGATCGTCGAGCAAGAGGTCTTTCTGTTCGACGGCACCGTGGCCGACAACATCAGCTACGCCGCACGGCACGCCTCGATCGAGCAGATTCGCGAAGCCGCCCGGCTGGCCAACGCCGACGACTTCATCCGCGAGCTGCCGGCCGGCTACGACACCATCATCGGCGAGCGGGGCGTGCGGCTCAGTGGTGGGCAGCGCCAGCGGCTCGCCATTGCCCGAGCGGTGCTGGCCAATCCGCGGATCCTGATTCTCGACGAAGCCACGAGCAACCTCGACACCGAGAGCGAACGCCTGATCCAGCGCAGCCTGGCGACCCTGCTCAAGGGGCGGACCAGCTTCGTGATCGCCCATCGCCTGAGCACGATCCGCCACGCCGACATCATCGTGGTGCTCGAGCACGGCGAAATCGTCGAGCAGGGGACACACGACGAGCTGATGGCCGCCAGCGGCCGCTACCGGCACATGGTCCACTTGCAATTAGGTAGCCCCGAGATTGAAGAACCGCTAGAAACGTAGGCGCCTTCGACGTCCGATTTTTGCCGGTCCGTATGAGGGGAGACTTTCCATGGATCGCCGCAAGTTTCTGAACTGGGCCGCCGCGTCGGCTGCCGCTGCCCACGGGCTGTCGTATCACGGTTCGTCCCGTTTTGTTCGCGCAGCCGAAGTCGGGCAGGATCTACCGGCTGACCACTGCGCCGCGCCGGCCGTCGGGCCGGGCTACGCGTCGCCGGCCGAAGCCATGCTGGCCGAGCCCGAAAAACTGCTCTACACCGTGGCGCTCTATGTCGGTACGGGCGTCGACAAGCCCGACTACCTGGCCACCATTGACGCCGATCCCAAATCGAAAACGTACGGCCAGGTGATCCACCGGCTGCCGATGCCCAACGTCGGCGACGAGCTGCACCACTTCGGCTGGAACATCTGCAGTTCGTGCCACGGCGACAACACGCGCACGCGCCGCTTTCTGGTGATCCCCGGCTTCAAGTCGGGGCGCATTCACATCGTCGACACAATCGACCCCCGCGCGCCGAAGCTGCACAAGGTGATCGAGCCCGACGAGATCCGGCGCAAGGCGAATCTCTCCGCGCCGCACACGGTCCACTGCCTGGCCGATGGCTCGATGATGATCTCGATGCTGGGTGATGGCGCCGGCAACGGGCCGGGGGGGTTTCTACTGCTGGACGAAAAGTTCAACGTCGCTGGGCACTGGGAGAAATCGCTCGAAGGGATGCAGTTCAATTACGACTTTTGGTACCAGCCGCGCCTGAACACGATGGTCTCCAGCGAGTGGGGCGCGCCGAACACGTTTCAAAAGGGCTTCGATCCCAAGGAAGTCGCGGCGGGCAAATACGGACGGCGGATCCATTTCTGGAACTGGAAGGATCGCACGATTGAGCAGACGATCGACCTGGGCCCCGAAGGGCATATCCCACTCGAAGTGCGGTTCCATCACAACCCGGCCAGCGCGCACGGGTTTGTCGGCGCGGCGCTATCGAGCACGATGTGGCATTACCATAAGCCGGCCGACAAGTGGCAAGCCGACAAAGTGATCGCCGTCGAACCGATCGAGCACAAGGACTGGCCCTTCCCCGTGCCCGGCCTGATCACCGACCTGGTGCTTTCGCTGGACGACCGCTTCTTGTACTTCTCGAACTGGCTGCACGGCGATCTGCGGCAGTACGACGTTTCGGACCCGGCGAGCCCGAAGCTCACCGGCCAACTGTGGCTCGGCGGGGTGCTGGGCAAAGGAGCCCCGATCGGCGGCCGCCAGCTCGGCGGCGGCCCGCAAATGCTGCAACTGAGCCTCGACGGGCGCAGGCTCTACGTCACCAACTCGCTCTACAGCAGTTGGGACAACCAGTTCTATCCCGAGATGGCCAAGGCCGGCTCGTACCTGCTGCAGATCGATTGCGACACGAAGGCCGGCGGCATGCAGGTCAACGAGCGATTCCTGGTCGACTTCGGCAAGGAACCCGGCGGCCCATCGCGGGCGCACGAGATCCGCTACCCCGGCGGCGACTCGACGTCGGATATCTGGACGTAGTGGATGCGGTGTGTATTTGTTAGCCGCGGGATTTATCCCGCGCGCTAGCGCGCGACGGCGCTTCGACGGAAGATTCGAGAATTGCAACGCACGAGCTAGCGCGCGGAGTAAACTCCGCGGCTAACCGTCGGCGTTAATTCGGCCGCATCGTGTTGAACTCCGGCGCTCGACCGGCCACAATCGGGCCAGGAGAATCACACCATGCTCAAGTCCCTTCTCTTGGTTGTCGACGGCCGCTTCGCCACGCACGCTTCGATCGACCTGGCCATCGGCTGGGCGCGCGAGGCGGGCGGAACGCTCGGCGCACTGGGCGTCATCGACGAAGACAAAGTCTACACGCGCGAAGCCGTGCCGCTCGGCGGTGCGCAAGCCAAGCGCGAGGCCGACGCCGCGCGCTACGAAACCCAGCGCAATCGGATTGAAGCCTGTCTTGCGGAAATCGGCCGGCAATGCCAAGGGCAAGGGGTGCGGTTCGCTCCCCGGCACGCACTGGGGGAGCCGGCCGAAGAGATCGCCTTGGAAGCCCAGCGCTACGACCTGCTGGTGATTCCGCACGATTTGTCGCGGCCCGAAGTCAGTAACGAGGCGGAAGCCGGGCTCGGGCAAACGCTCTGGTCGCTGTTGCACGGGACGCCGCGCCCCGTCGTGGCCGTCGCCGACGAAAAGCCCACCGGCGGCTCGATCGTCATCGCCTACGACGGCAGTGTGCAGGCTGCGCGAACGGTGCAGTTGTTCGAGGCCACGGGCTGGGGTGCCGACCGGCCCGTGCATGTCGTCTCTTACGGCGACAACGCGCAGGCGGCCGCGCAGTGCGGGCAGCGGGCCATCGACTTCCTCACCCATCATGGCATTTCGGCCACGCTGCACGCCGAAGCCAGCCGTGGCAACGTCGGCGACCAGCTTATCGAACAAGCCCAGGCGCTCGATGCCGGATTGATCGTGATGGGCGCCTGCGGCCGCTCGCGCGTACAGGAGTTTCTGCTGGGTTCGGTCTCGCGCCGTGTGCTCGACCGGTGCGGGCTACCGTTGTTCTTGTACCACTAATCGCGTGCTCCGCTGAAAAAAGTCGATCGACTGATTTCCCGCGGAGCGAATTTCTCTCGCCTTCAAAGTCAGGAGCCAGGATGGCGGTTTTGATTTTGCAGTTTCTGGGGGCCGCGGCCGTGATCGTGCTGGCCGGCACCTTTCTGACGCGCTACGCCGACACGATCGGCGAGCGCACCGGGTTGGGCCGCACCTTGGCCGGCATGGTCTTGCTGGCCACGGCGACGAGCTTGCCTGAACTGTCGGTTTGCTGCAACGTCGCACGATGGGGTAACGCAGACATGGCCATGGGGAATTTGCTCGGCAGTTGCCTGTTCAATTTATTGAACCTGGCGGTGCTCGACTTGCTGCACCGTGGCGCGCACCGCATGTTCTCGCGCACGGCGGCCGCGCACGCCTTGTCGGCCGCGATGAGCATCATGATGCTGGCGGTTTGCCTGCTGTTTCTGCTCGCGGGCTTTGAGCGCACGATTGCCGGCGTTGGCCCTGGCCCGCTGTTGGTCGTGCTGGTGTATCTGGCGGGCCTGCGACTGGTCTATTTCGATCAGCAATCGGCGGCCGAGGTTGCCGAAGTGCCGTCGCCGCTCGGGACACCACCCCCCTATCCGTCGCTCGGCTGGGCAATCGCGGGCTATCTGCTGGCGACCTCAGCGATTCTGATGGCGGCGCCGCTGTTGGGTTCGGCTGCCGAAGACATCGCGGAGAGGAGCGGACTGGGGGGCTCGTTCGTCGGCACCACGCTCGTGGCGATCTGCACGACGTTGCCCGAACTGGTCACGACGTTGGCCGCGGTGCGTGCCGGTGCGTTCGATCTGGCGGTGGGCAACATCCTGGGAAGCAATACCTTCAATATCATCATCTTGCTGCCGGTGGACGCGTTTTACGATGGTTCGCTGTTGGCCGACGCGTCGCCAATACATGCCGTGACGGCGACCTGTGGCATTCTCGTCACCGCAGTCGCGAGCCTGGGGTTCTTGTATCGAGCCGAGAAGCGTTACTGGATGGTTGAACCCGACGCGCTGCTCGTGATTACCTTGGTCCTGTCTTCGCTGGGGTTGATCTACTACTTGCGATGACCACGACCGGGGGAACCGGACTTTGCCGAGACGATCCGATCGCAGGTTAGCCTTCGCGCAAGGGCGCCGGCTCGGCACCCGTCTCGGCCAGCACGCGCTCGGCGATAATCAGCCGCCGTGGAGCATCGGCCCCTTCGAGATCGACGGCCACGAGTAGCTTGCCGGCCTCGACCGATTGATTGTAGTAGTTGGCCAGCTCTCGTTCGACGCCGCGAGTCATCATGGCGCCGACGAGTCCCCCGACGACACCGCCGGACCAAACGGCCAATCCGCCGGCTGCAAGCAAGGCCACACCTCCGGTCGCTACGGTTCCGGCCACGGCTGCCAACCCGCCGAGCGTGGCGCCGATCACCGCGCCGGTTGTGGCCGCCATCGGCGTGTGTGTGCCGGCCGGATCTTGATGCTCGAACTCACGGAACATCGCCTCCTTGTTTTCGTCGGAACAGATGACGGTGATTTCCGGCGTACTGAAGCCGGCGGCCAAAAGCCCATTGACGGCGCGGCGCGCGCCCTCAACCGTGTCGAACACGCCGAAGCGGATCGGCTTCTCTTCGGCCCGCTCCTGGGGAGTCGGTTCATGAACGCGATGCGTAGTCATGGTGCAACTACCTTTCTCGATGCGTCGATTCCAAGATCGTCGCAGCGTTTCGAATGATCGGCGTCAGCGCGCGAGACGAGTCCCGCGGCTAACTGTTAATTGGCTTATAGCGCTTTCGCCGCCTGGCCGGCTGGCGTCTCGCTGCGCGGCTTGTCGCGAACCCCTTCCAGCGGTGAGCGACCGTACCGCACATGCACATACTCGACCCAACCGCGATCGATCGTGGTCGGCCAGGCGTCTTTGGCGAACGTCGGCGTCCGTTCGACGATGTCCAGCGGGAGCTCGAGCATCCAGGCGGTCGCGCCCGGCTCCACGACGAACGCGCTCAGCGGAATAGGAAACAACTTCTGCTCGCTGTCGGCGAAGCAGTTGCAGCTCACCGCGGCGTAGGCGATCGCGCCGGCCGGTAAGGTCACCGCCATGTCGACCACGCTACCGATCTCAGCCCCTTCGGTATTGGCGACCTTCTGCTCGGCCAGGCCCGAGAACCAGGCGGTCGTGTCGGCGGCGTCATCTTGCACGCGATACATCTTCTGTCCGTCACGCTGGTAGATCGCTGCGATCTGGGCGCGGTTGAACTTGGTGTTCGTTCCCTCGTTCTTCCAGCGCTCGGTTGACGCGAGAGGGGCAGTGCCCGCCTTAAGCGTCAATGGCTTGTCCTCGTGGGGAAAGACCAATCGGCGCGCTGGCAGTAGCACTTGCCCTTTGCCATCGGCGGGCGAAACCAGCACCAAAGCTACGCGGCCCGCGCCGAGGTCCAATAGCAAGTCGTCGACCTGACCGATCTCTTTGCCCTGGTCGTCGGCCAGTTTGAGCTTGGCAAGCCGGGCGGCGCTGGCGATCGGCCCGAGCTGCGGCTCGACCTGATCGTTATCCTCATCATTGGTCGCGTCGCCGGCAGACGGCTGCTCGGCCGCAGCCGGGGGCGCGGCAGACAACAGGGCCGACCACAGCGACATGGTCGAGACGACGAACGCAATCGCCGCCACCAACGTGACGGCCGGCAAAGCATGGCGACGAACGTTGTGAGACATTGCAGAGTTCCTTTTATCAATGCGTGAGCGATACTTTCTTGGTGTCTAGTGTTGCTGATGCGCTTCTCTGCTTTCGCGGATACCAATCAGGGCAAGGCTCGTGCCGTTTGGTTGGCCGACGATCGATAGCCGGAAGTCCCCATGTGTGGCACCGATGTCTGATTTCCGGGCGACCACGTTTAGCCGGTGTTGAACGCGCGGCAACCAAGTTGCTTGCCCGCCGACCAACATTCAGCCTGCCGACGTTGGATTGCGGCGGCCGCCCGTTCGTTACAAACTTGTCATAATTGCCGCATGAACGCCACGAGGTCGGTCTTCTCCTGCGCGGTCAGTTTTACGCCCAACACCACGTTGAAGAACTCCACTGTGTCCTCGAGCGTCAGGCAGCGGCCATCATGCATATACGGGGGGCTGTCCTTGATGCCGCGCAAGGTGAACGTCTTGATTGGTCCATCGCCTGGTTCGTCGACGAACCGCTCCAGCTTCAGGTCGTGCATCTGCTGATCGAGGTAATAGGGCGCCGGGTGGCACTCGCTGCACCGCGCTTTGCCGAAGAACAGCTTCTCGCCGCGGGCTTCGCTTTCCGTGGCCAGCGCCGGGTCTAGCCGACCGAACAGATCGAGCTTCGGCGCCGGCGGAAAGTCGAGCATGTTTTGCAACTGCGCCATGTGGCTCACCCGCACGCGATCAAGTTGGACGAAACCCTTTTTCATGGCGTGGATCGCGTCGCCGTTGAAGTATGCCGTGCGATCCTCGAACTCGGTGAAATCCTCGACCGAACGCAGGCTGCGCTTCGAGCCATGAATCTGCTGCGCGAACAATCCACGCAGGCTCACCGTGTCGAGTCGAAAACGCCGCTGTTGTGGGCGAATATCCGGCGACAAATGGAACTGCCCGGTCGTGTGACCGTTCACGTGACAATCGAAGCAGGTCACTCCCAAGCTCGGCGCGGGGCTCTTGCGATCGTCGGTCGCATTGAATTCTTCCTGCGGCAGTGGCGTCACCAGCATCTGCAAACCGTCCAATTGCACGGGCGTCAGCAGTGACTTGAACAGCCGATAGAAGTTGTTGATCGAGACGACTTCACCCTGCGAAACGTCCCCCAATTCAGGCCGATTCTGCAAGAACATGGCGGGCGGGAACTCCGGCAGAAACCCCTCGGGCAGATCGAACTCGACATCGAAGCGCTCGAGCCGGGGGAAGGCCTTGGTCTGCACTTTGGGGAAGACCTGGCCGCCGGCGACTTGCTTCGGATGCGGCAGCGACGGATAGGGGAAGACGCCGCGCTTTTTAATGTCGGCTGGCGCCAGAGTCGCCAACTCGTCCCAGTTGACGCCATCTGCCAGCCGCGCGGTGGGGCCGATCGGCACCGGCTTACCGCGCGTCATCGTTACCTGCGGATCCGTGCGCACCTCGAGGTTGTAGCGGGCCGCCAGCAGTTTTTGCTGCGCCGCCATGACCTGCGGTTTGGCCGCGATATCGGCCTTGGTGATTTCGTCGGGCGATTGATTCGGTTGGGCCGCGTTGAGCGGATCGCGATAGAAGTCGAAGCCGGTGATCGCGCCCCCTTGCGGCTGATCTTTGAACACCGGGTAAAGCGGCGTGTTGGCCGCTGCCATCACGCGCTCGTGCTCGCGGCGCAGCGCTTCGGCATCAGGGGCGGCGCTCGCGGGCGGAGCTTGCGCGGCCTGCACCGCATCGGAAGCGGGCGCAGCAGCGGCCGGCGCTGGGGTCGCCGGGGCAGGCGGCCGCCGGCGCGCTGGTTGCTGGAAAGCCAGAGCGCTGGCCATTCCGCCGCCGATCAATAAGAAACCGAGACATACGAGGCGCTGTTGTGTCTTCATCGCGATCGGCTCCACGAGAGATATTGGCGGCTAACGAACTAAGCAGGGTGGGCAGGACAAGGAGACGGAACTAGTGAGTTCAAACGGGTAGTGCGAACGACATGCCGCTGTGCGAACTGGTGCGCGAATTGCTCGTTATTTCATCCCCCACCGCAATACTTGCGGCTTCGCGCTTGATCTCCGCACAACCAGCAACGAATCAATGTGTCGCCATGCGTAACTTTTTTCGCCGCTTCGCTCACGTCGCGTCCGAAGCCGCGGGCAGCCCCTTTGCGTTTCTGCTGGCGATCGCCGGCATCGTCGGTTGGGCCTGTCTGGGCCCGTGGACGGGCTATTCCGATACCTGGCAGCTTGTGGTCAACACGGCCACCACGATCATCACGTTTCTGATGGTCTTCTTGATTCAGAACATGCAAAACCGCGACTCCAGCGCTGTGCAACTGAAGCTCGACGAGTTGATCCGTGCGGTCGGCTCGGCTCGCAATCGCTTAATCGATTTGGAAGAGCTCAGCGACGAAGAGCTGGAGCGACTTCGCCAGGACTTTCAGCGGCTCAGCGGGCAGCGGGAGCAAGCAAATGCAACTGCGAACATCGACGCTGCGGTTCGGGAGCCGACCGTCGAGACATCGGCGAGTTGAGCCGCCGCGTGGCTGGTCGCGGCGCAGCCTGGTCGGGCAGCGATCAGCGCGCGCATTCCGCAGGTTACGCGCAACTTACCCGTCACTTCGATCACCGCGATTCGCAAGTCATGTCCCTCCGGCGCAGACTTTGCACGACCCTTGCCGTGGAACCGTTAACGGTGCTCGATCGCCGGGAGCGCGATCGATGAAACAACACAAAGAGAGTAGTGCTGAAGCAGGAGAAAGCCATGCCCCGCGGCGACAAGTCGAAATACACCGACAAGCAGAAGCGGCAGGCCGAGCACATCGAAGAGGGCTACAAGGAGCGCGGCGTTTCCGAAGATGAAGCCGAGAGCCGCGCCTGGGCGACCGTCAACAAAATGGACGGTGGTGGCAAGGCTTCCGGCTCGGGTCGCGGTAAGAAGACCAACAAAGGGCCCGCCAAGAAGGGGGGCAAGCTCGGCGGCGCCGCGTCGGCCGCCCGACCGAAGGCCGCACGCTCCAAGAGCGCGAAAAAGGCCGCCCGCACGCGAGCCCGCAATCAGGCCTCAACCGCCAAGAAATCGGCCAAGGCGAAGAAGAAGTAGACGCCAGCAAGGCCGCTGCGGCATAGCAGGCAAGGCAAAAACTCAAGAACAGAAACTCAACAACTCAAATCACGCACCTATAGAAGAGGGAGTTGCCATCATGACCACAGCCGAAGCCAAGCAACCCGCAGCCAAATCCACGACCAACGGCAAAAGCCGCGAGCAGTCGAAAGACAACTCGGCCGGCAAGCAGCAACTGATCGACAACCTCAATTCCGATCTCGCCGGCGAACTGCAAGCGGTGATCATGTACACAGGCTATTCGGCCTGTCTGACCGGGCCGTATCGCAAAGAGCTGCGGTCGCTGTTCCAGGCTGAGATCGGCGACGAGCTAGGCCACGCACAGTTCCTGGCCGACAAGATCGCGGCGCTCGGTGGCAAGCCAGTGCTCGAGCCGCGTGCGGTTCCCGACGCGGAGACCCCGCACGAGATGCTCGAGCAAGTACTGGCGGCCGAACGTCAGGCGATAGCCGATTACAAGACGCGCATCGAGCAGGCGGATGAGTTCGGCGATGTCGGTCTCCGCGTGCAGCTCGAGAACCAGATCAGCGACGAGACGCGGCACAAGGAAGAGGTCGAGCGGATCTTGGCTGGCTGGGACCGCGACGCCAACTGATGGGCGTCAACGATCGGTGGATGCCGAGCGCAAAAAATCGGGGAGCAATCACGCTCCCCGACTTTTTGATTGACGTGTTTGGGGGCACTACAAAATCTCTACGGCCAATGCGTAAAGATCTCAGCGTCAGCCGATGGTTAAGCGGCTCCGCCCAATGGCAGCCAGCAGTGATTGGCGCGAAGTTGCAAGCGGATGGCCTCGATCTGTTGCGGCGTCTTGTGCGGCTCGGCCATGCGGCGACGCTGCTCTTCGAGCGCCTTCTCGCGCTTGCCCTGCACGATGTGCCCGTTGCCGTCGGAGTCTTCGATGTAGAAGAAGTTAGGCTCGTACTCCGAGCCAGCGTTCGCGTTCGAGTCGACCCAGGCCGACCCGCGGAACTTCAGCATGCCGCCGTAGGCTTGGTACTGAATCAAACCGCCTGGGCCTTTAAGCCGATTGCCGATCACGCTCTTGCGCACCGGCCGACGAATGTTGAACTGGTGATAACGATCCGGAGGTAACGTGTAGAACTGCGTCCAGGTCGCCCCTTCGTACTGGTGAAACTGATAGCGGAACGGCTTGTCGGTCAGGTTCCAGATGCGCACCACGGGCCGATCGGGCGAGTCGTCGTGCGGGGTCACCGGGGGCCGGTTGGCGGGGTCGCTCGGCTGACCGAGATCGCTGGTCGTCTCGCTGGGCCGGCCGAGATCGAGCGAATCGTCTTCTTCTTGCCAGGCAGTGACGCGACCGGCGACCAGCGCCAGAATCGCCACAACCGGGAAGGTCGCCAGCAGAATTCGCCGGGCCAAGGGGCGCCGGCCAGAGGGTCGTGTGCGGGCCATCGAGCGGTTCCTTCGTGCAGTCGAGACGCGGGAAGCAGTTACGTGCCCGCGAAAACGGGAAGCTGCTCTCGAAGTCTAACACACCGCTGCGCGCGGGCTACGAAGCGAACCGCCAGAATTGTCGACATAACCTGATCGTCCGGTCCGACCGGGGCGATCAGGCAAAGAACACCCGCTCGGCCGTGCCACGTAACATCTCGCGGCGGTCGGCTGGCGACAGAAAATCGAGCCGGTCGCGAACGAGTGCGACCGAATCGCCATACTGCTGGCTCACCACCTGAAAGGGGCAATCGGTCCCCCACATCAGCCGCCGGGGTCCGAAGGCATCGACCAGCCGCTGGATCATGGGCGCCAGGTCGGTGTACGGCGGCGCCTTCTTGCCGAGCGCGTAGAAGGCCGACACCTTGACGTAGGTGTTCGCATGCCGGGCCAGCCGGCACAGCTCGTCGATGTGCTCCTTGCGCAACTGGCCATCGACGCCGATCCGCGCGAAATGATCGATTACGACCGGCGTGTCGCCGTGCGCCGCGCACATGCGGTCGATCGCCGGCAGGTCGCCCGGGTTCACCAGGCAGCACATGGCCACGCGGGCCGATGCCCCCCACTTCCAGAGCGCGGCCATGGTGTCGCCGTCGAGCCAGCGATCGACGGGCCGGTTGCGCGGATAGATGCGGATGCCGCGCACGCCCCCTTCGATCAGTCGCCGCAGCTCGTCACTGGTGTGCGTCGCCGTGTCGTCGATCACCGCCACGACCGAAAAGTCTTGCGGTCGCGCACGCCGACAATCGAGCACATAGCGGTTGTCGAAACCGTAAAAGCTCATCTGAATCAGCACCACGCGCGATACTCCGGCCGGGTGGGCCAGCGCCAACAGCTCGTCGGCCGTGAAGCTGGGCGGCTGCATTTCATCGCGGCGGAAGCCAGCCGCCAGCGGATAGCGTTCGGTGTCGGGGGTCCAGACGTGCGAGTGGGCGTCGATCCAGCCCTCGGCGGCGTCATCAGCGGCAGCGTTCACAGCGCGATCTCCGAGTGCCAACAGTCCCACGCCTGCCGCCATGAACGACCGCCGGCTGAAGTTTGTAATAGCATCGCCGGTCCGAGCGTCTTCTACCATGTGGGGCATGCCTGGCACGATCTCTGGATAAGGAATGGCCCTGGGGCGCGCCTCGCGTTGGGCGGCCAATTGAAGCCGTAAGTATTGACCCTGCTTCTGCCTTTGACAACGCGGCGGCCCGGCGTTCAGATTGACTATTTGGGGGGGCGGCCACTGCCGGAGCCTCCCGGCCAGCGGCGCCTGGCCCCGAGAAACGCTCCCCGTGGGAACTTTTCGCCGGCCACCGGCGTCGAAGGGTTAAAGAACCAACCGTGAACGACGTTGTCCCTGTCGACGCCGAACTGATCGCCGCCGCGCTGGAAGGCCAGTCGCTGGCATTTGGTGAATTGGTTTGCCGCTACCAGGACCGTCTGTATCACGCTCTCGTCCATTTGGTGGGCTCGGCCGACGACGCCCGCGACATTGCCCAAGACGCCTTCGTCCAGGCCTACGTCAAGCTCGACAGCTTCCAGGGGGCTAGCGCCTTTTATACCTGGCTGTACCGCATCGCCATGAACCTGGCATCGAGCCGGTTTCGGCGGCAGCGGCGCCATGTGTCGGTCGAGGCCGCGCGCGAGCAGTCGGGCGAAGAACCGGTCGATGGGCGCCTTGGTGTCGAGAATCGCGGACCCGCGGAGCGACTCATGCAGAGCGAACGGGTCGGACAAGTGCAGACGGCGCTGTTGGCGCTCACGGACGAACATCGCCACGTGCTGGTGCTGCGCGAGCTCGAAGGCTGGTCGTACGAAACGATCGCCGAGACGCTCGAGTTGCCAGTCGGCACGGTTCGCAGCCGGCTGCACCGCGCCCGCATCGAACTCCGTGCTCAATTGCAAGAAGTGTTTGAAGAAGACCTGAAGTGATGCACCTCGATCCCCAAGACGAAGAACGTTTGAGCGCGTACCTCGACGGCGAGCTGTCGAGCGACGAGCAAGCGCGCGTCGAGCAGTTGCTGGCCGACGAGCCGGCAGCGCGGCAGTTGCTCGACGAGCTGCGCGCCGTTTCCAGCACCTTGCAAGGGTTGCCCCGCACCCACGTGCCGGGCGATCTGGCCGCCGACGTGCTGCGCGAAATCGAGCTCCGCGGGGTGCAGCGCTCGGTTACCCCCGGATCACGCACGTTGCCAGGCGCTGTCGCCGACGCAGTCGATTCTGCCGCCGACGGGGTTGCGCGGGATGGAGCCAACCTCGCCAAGCCCTCGGCCGAGTCGTCGGTCAAGCCCTACATCGAAGAGCCGGTGGATTGGCGCGGGCGTTTGATTCGTCCGCTGGTTTACGCCGGCATTGCCGTAGCGGTGTTTGCCGCAGTGTCATTCATGACCGAGCGTGCCGGCGATGTCCCCGTTCACGTCGCCCACACGCTTGAAGAAGAGCGCGCTGCCGAAACCGAAACGGCCGGCGCCGCACGAGTCGACAAGGCGGCGCGATCGAGCGAGACGTTCGATACCGACACCGATTCCGCTGCGGGCGAAATGCTTGGCAAAGAAGACGGCCAGCGACGCAGCAATGCAGGCCGCAGCGGAATGCAGCCCGCCAATGGGCGGTTCGCGGCTCCGGCCATGGCGCCCGGTCAGAGCGGTTTCTCGGAGGGGGCGCAGGCTCCCGGTCTAGCCGCGGATCCGCGCACGTACTACTACTCGCAGGCAGTCGCCAATGGCGAGCCGGTGCTGGTCGTGCAGTGCCGCGTCACGCCCGAGGCAGTCCGGCAAGATCTGGTCGGCAAGCTGTTGGCGAAGAATTCGGTCACGGTCGACGATGAAGCGGCGGCCGAGCTCGACATGGCGATCAACACCAACGTCGGTTACGGGCAAGCCGTCACCGCGACTCCCGACAACGTCGTTGTCGATCAGTCGGCGATGCCGCTGGACGATGCGACGCCCGCCGACCAACTGGCCGCGCCTCGCGAAACGGAAGCTCTTGAGGAGGTTCCCTCGCCAGCAGCCCCCTTACAGCAATCGATCGCGCAAGAGGACGCTGCGCCCGACGCAGAGCTGGCAGCCGATGCCGAACAGGGTGATCGAGACAACAAAGTTGCCGCCAAACATCGCGACGGTCCTGAACGTCGCAACGACGACCGGTTCGAATCCGCTGCCGCGAGTGGCGGCAGCGTGGCGGCCGGTGCCGAGGAGCCCACGGTCTACCTGATCGACGCCAGCCCCGAGCAGCTCGAAGCAGTTTTGGCGGACCTCAAGTCACAGACCGAAGGAGTGGTGAGCTTGACGGTCAGTCCCGCGCCGGAGGCTCCCACGCAGAACGACTACCTGAATTACAACCGCGGCGCGCCCCCCGAGGCGGTGGTCGTCGCCGACGAAACGGCGCCACTCGCCGAGTCGCCGGCAGCAGCAGCGGCTGAATCGGCCGCCGACCCCTTTACGGAACCCCCTGCGCCGGCACCAGCATCTGCGCCTGGCATCGCGACTGCACCTGCCGCGGCGCCTGCGCCCGCCGCGCTTCCGCCGATGGCTCCGGCCGCCAGCCAGCTTGCCGAGCAACCTTTGGTCAACCAGTCGGTTGCTCCCAATCAGATGGTGCAGCAAGGCCAGTACGGTCGCCGCATGCAGCGGCGTGCTTCCAACGCCGACGAAGTGCGCTTGCAGGTGCAAGCGCTCGGCGTGCTCGAAGATCAGTTGCAGAATTCGCCGGCGCGCAACGAAAAGCTCGACCGCTACGGCAACGCGTCGCGCGCTCGCCGGCTGCGCCCCGACACACTGTCGAACTTCACGCCGGCCCCCGATGGCGCGGCGCTCTATGGCCAGGCTCCCGCGCCCAACGGCCAGGCGCCGGCACTAGCGAATCAGGCCAATCAGGCCGCGGACGTCAATGCTCCGCCGACGATCAACGACGCACCCGCCGCCGCGGAGACCGCGAACATGCCGGCCCCCGGCGCCGACGCGGCACAAATCGCGGCGCCGCAGGCGGCCGACGCCGCATCGAGCCGCATGGCGATCCGCAAGGCTGGTCCGCGCGCTGGCCAAATGCTGCAGCGCGCCGTGATCGTGCTCGAAGTGCAGACGACGCCTCCCGCGCCGGCTAAGAAGGGGTAATGAAGAACGACATCGAAGGATGCGAACCGCGCGAGCTAGCGCGCGGAATGAATTCCGCGGCTAACGAGCTTCTCTGCCTCGCCCCCACACAGCCCGGCCGGGGGTCGCTCCGGTGTGCTCCCCGTCGGCCAGCACCTGCGTGCCATTGACGAAGACGTGTTGCATGCCCGTCGAGTACTGTTGTGGTTGCTCGAACGTGGCGTGATCGGCGATCTTCGTGGGATCGAACACAACCACATCGGCAAAGTAACCTTCGCGCAACAAGCCGCGCTCGCGGATGCCGAGGTTTTCGGCCGGTAGCCCGCTCAACTTGCGAATCGCTTCGGCCAGCGGAATGACCTTCTCCTCGCGCACGTACTTGCCCAACACGCGGGCGAAGTTGCCGTACGCCCGCGGATGGGGCTGCGATAACAAAAATGGCCCCTCGGGCGCCTCGCTCGCCGCATCGGAACCAAAGCTCACCCACGGCAGCGCCACGTTGCGACGCACGTCCTCCTCGCTCATCATGAAGTAGACCGTGTCGACTCGGCTGTGATCCTCGACAACCAGGTCCATTGCCGCCTCCTCGGGCGTTTGCCCGCGGCGCTTGGCCACCTCGGCCAGTGTTTTGCCCGTGAGGTGTTTGAGCGCCGGGTTCTTGAAGCCGACCAGCAGCACGCGCTCGGGCGAGCCGGCTGCCAAGAGCAGATTCTCCCACTCGTCGGTCGGCGTGCGCATCTCTTCGGCCACACGGCGGCGCAAGGCTGGGTCGCGCAGTCGATCGATCCACGAGTCGAGCCCACCTTCTTGCACCCAAGGTGGCATCGCGCCATCGAGCCCCGTTGCGCCGGCCGGATAAACGTACATGTCGGCGGTGATCTTGAGTCCCGCGGCCCGGGCTTCTTCGACCAACTCGATTACCCGCTGCCGTTTGGGCCAGTTCTTTTCGCCGGCCGCTTTGAGGTGGTAGATCTCGGCCGGCAGCTTGGCTTCGCGAGCGATGTGGATCAACTCTTCGATCGACTCGACGAGCCGGTTCCCTTCGCTGCGAATGTGCGAGATGTACATCCCCTGATGCTCGGCGGCCACCTTGCAGAGTTCAATCAACTCGTCGGTCTTGGCATAAAAGGCCGGCGCATAAATCAGCGACGAGCCGACGCCGACGGCTCCCTCTTCCATGGCCGTGCGCACCAGCCCGCGCATCTGGTCGAGCTCGCTGGTGGTTGGCGGCCGATCGTCGTAGCCGATCGCATGAATGCGCACCGTAGTCGCGCCGACGAACGACGCCACGTTGCACGACACGCCGCGCCGCTCGAGGTGTTCGAGATACTCACCGAGCGTCGTCCAGGCCACATCGAACTTGATGTCTCCTTGCCGATCGCGCAGCTCCTGCTTCATGCGCGGGCTCAAAGGGCCCATCGACCACCCTTCGCCGAACACTTCGAGCGTCACTCCCTGGCGAATGTCACTTTGCGAACGGCCGTCGACCAACAGCGCGTCGCTGGCCCAGCTCAGCATGTTGATGAAGCCGGGCGCGACGGCCAGCCCCTTGGCGTCGACGCGCCGCTTGGCCGGCGCGGCCTTCAAGTCGTCGATCGCCACGACGCGGTCGCCGCGGATACCGACATCGGCCACGCGCGGTCGGGCGCCGGTGCCGTCAAACACGGTTCCGCCCGCGATCACGATGTCGAGCGGGGCGGCGTTTTGTTCTGCGTCTCGCGGCGCGTCTGAGGTTGATGCTGGTTCGGCGGCGGTGCCTCGCGCGACGAATAGCGTCATCGCGACTCCAGCAATGGCCGCCAGAACACGCCACCTGACAAAACGACGGAAGCTCATGATGCGATCCTGCCTGGTCCAGGTACTTTCACACGACGTCGCGCTGTTGGACTATAACACCCGTGCCGACGGGCCGCGACGTTCGCGCATCAATCGGCCACCAGGAGCAGCCGCGTGCCGTATCGACCACCAGATGTCGAAGATCTCCCGAGCAAAACCCGCTCGACCTCACCGCGGGCGATCCTTGTACTGCTGATGGCGCTGGCCGCGCTCTGTCATTTCAATCGTGTCAGCATTTCGGTCGCCGGCAGCGAGCGGTTGATGACCGAGTTCTCGCTGGGCGAGCAACAGCTCGGCTGGATCTACTCGTCCTACCTGATCGTCTACACGCTGTTGATGCTCCCTGGCGGTTGGTTGCTCGATCGCTTCGGACCACGCACGATGATGGGCGTGATGGCGGCCGGCTCAGCCCTGTTCGTCGGCCTGACGGCGCTGGCGGGGTTGCCGACAGTTCCTATCAGCGCGCTCGCCACGCTGATGCTGGTGCGCGGAGCGCTCGGCGCGGCGAGCGTGCCGATGCATCCCGGCGCGGCGAACACCGTGGCCAACTGGTTCGAGCCGGCCAGCCGCGCTTCGGCCAACGGACTGGTGACCGCCGCGGCCTTGTTCGGCATCGCGCTGTCGTATCCGCTCTTCGGCGCGTTGATCGACTCGGTCGGCTGGCGCGCCGGCATGCTGATCTCGGCGGCGGTGACCGGCGCCGTGGCGCTTGCGTGGTCGATCATTGCCCGCAATCGGCCGGTCGAACCGCCGACGACGCTAAACGTCGTCGAGGCCAGCTTGGGACGCGCAGCGCAAGCGGTGGTCCCCGCCGCGTCTCCGTCCGAACCACAACTCACGAGCTTGCTGCTGTTGACCATCAGTTACGCCGCAGTTGGCTACTTTCAGTACCTGTTCTTCTACTGGAGTCAGTACTACTTCGATCACGTGCTCAAGCTCGGTACGCAGAAGGGTCGCCTGGCCGCGATGCTCTTGAGCCTGGCGATGGCCGCCGGCATGCTCGGCGGCGGCTGGCTCGCCGCGCAATTGCAATCGCGCTGGCACGCCTGGCGCGGCTTGACCCTCGTGCCGATGATCGGCATGGCCACGGGCGCCGGGCTCACCGTCATCGGCGTGCTGGTCGATTGGCCGGCGGTCACCATCGCGAGCTTTGCCCTGGCGATGGCCGCGGTTGGCATGGCCGAAGGTCCGTTCTGGACCGCCGTGGTCGAAGTGGCCGGCAACCGCCGCGGCATGGCGGCCGCCTTCTTCAATACCGGTGGCAACATCGGCGGGCTATTGGCCCCGTATGCCACGCCGATCATCAGCGCGTGGCTCGGGTGGCAGTCGGGCATTGCCCTGGCGAGCTTGTTCTGCCTCGTCGGCGCGGCGCTCTGGCTATGGGTGCGGCCGGCCGGGGCGGCTCAAATCCTTAAGCGAGGCTTATGAACGGCGGTCCCTAACAATTGCCGTATTTCAGCCCCCTTGCCCGGCGCGATAGAATCTTGTTGACGACACGCGGCTTCGCGGCGTCGTCTTCTCACAGTACCTAGGAGGCACGTCGATGCGGCGCACCACGGCCCTCGTGACGATCCTGGCCTTGGCAATCACCATGATCGGCGTGCTTTACGCCCAAAGTCCGCGGCCGCGCTCAGGCCGCCAGGACGCCGCCGCCACGCCGCGCGGCAAGTCGAAGGCCCCGCCCACCGTTCACGTTTGCGTCTTCAACTCCCAGGGCAAACTCGTCGGGCCGGTCGAGTCGCCGAAGCTCGTGCTTAGCAATGCCGAGTGGCGCAAGCGGCTCACGCCCGAGCAGTATAAGGTGTCGCGCGGCAAGGCGACCGAGCGCCCCTTCTGCGGCACGCTGCTGGACAATCATCAAGAAGGGGTCTACCACTGCGTCGGCTGCAAGCTACCGCTGTTTTCGTCCGACTCGAAATTCACCTCCGGCACCGGTTGGCCGAGCTTCTTTCAGCCGGTCGCTAAAGAGAACATCGTGCAGGAGCTCGACCTGACCGAAGGGATGCCCCGCGCTGAGATCCTCTGCGCCCGCTGTGGTGGGCACTTGGGTCACGTGTTTGACGACGGACCCGCCCCCACTGGCCTGCGGTTCTGCGTGAACTCGGCGTCGCTGGATTTTACGCCGAGCGACAAGGTCGCGACGTTAGCTGATCCAGCGGCTGAGCCAGCCTCTGAGAACGTTACTGAAGGAGCAACGCCAGGCGCCGCGACCGATGGAAAAGCGGAACCTGCTCCCACCATCAAGCACACTTCGGCAACCGAGGAGAAGAAACCCGCCGTGGCGGTCTTCGCCGGCGGTTGCTTCTGGTGTACCGAAGCGGTCTTCGAGCAGCTCGACGGCGTCACCAATGTTGAAAGCGGTTACGCCGGCGGCGACAAGGACACCGCCAACTACTACACGGTCAGCAGCGGCCAAACCGCGCACGCCGAGGCGATCCGCATCGAGTACGATCCCGACAAGTTGAGCTACGGCAAGCTGCTGGAGATTTTCTTCGATACGCACGACCCCACGCAGCTCAATCGCCAGGGGGCCGACGTCGGGCCGCAGTATCGTAGCGCTGTCTTCTACGCCAACGCTGAGCAAAAGGCCGCCGCCGAAAAGAAGCTCAAAGAGCTGGCCGACGCCAAGAAGTTCCGCCGCAAGATCGTCACCACGCTCGAGCCCTTGGCCGAGTTCTATCCGGCCGAGCAGTATCACCAGGATTACGCGCTGTTGCACCCCGATCAGCCGTACATCCGCGCGCATGCCTACCCGAAGGTCTGCAAGGTGCGCGAGAAGTACGCCGCCGAAGTGAAGGCTGAAGAGGAGAAGTAGTCGGTAGGGGCTCGAGACTAGTGGTTATTGGGGTGCCTGCGGTAGGACCGCCTCACGGGCCGGTGACCGGTCGATCTACTGCGCCTGCACAGCCTGGGTCGCAAACCGCCGGGCCAGCGTCAGAAAATCGTCGGCGCTCCGCGGCGCAGGGCCCAAGTGCCGGCGGACGTCCGCCTCGGCCGAATCGTCGACGCGCGGCGCGCTCTGCACCTGCAACGTGCTGATGTCGAACACGCCGTAGACCACTTCCAGATCGGAGCGCCCTTTCGCCAGCGCTTCGCGCCACAGATCGAACGACGTGATCGCTGCGTTCAGGTAGACCGACGTTTCCAGCAAGGCCGCGCGGTAGCCGGGATCTTTGCGAAAATCGGCGCCGTGTACTTCGGCCAGCGAGCGGGCCGCCGTTCGCACGGCCAGCATGATGCGATCGACCAGCGAGCGCAGCGCGTGCGTGAAGGCGATCTCGGCATAACCGCTCGGCTCGAGGTACGCGTTGACCGCCGCCGACACCGCGCCGCAGCCGCTGTGCCCGAGCACCATCACCAGCTTCAAGCTCTTCTGAAAGCTGCGCACGGCGAAGTCGAAACTCCCTACGCATTCGGTCCCCAACACGTTGCCCGCCACGCGCATCACGAACAGGTCGTTGAACGAGAGGTCGAACACCCGCTCGACCGGCACCCGGGCGTCGCTGCACCCCAGCACCAGCGCAAACGGCATTTGATCGAGCGCCACGCCCGACACCAGCGGCAAACCGAGCGACACCAGATCGACCGGCACGACCACCGGCCCGGCTGCATCCCCATCAATGAGCCCCGATTGCAATTGCGTGACGAAGTTCAGCAATCGCGCGTTGCCCGTCACCAGTGCCTGCAAAGCGCTTGCGGCATCGGTCGGGCGCGCGACCATCACGGGTCGGTATGGATCAAAGCGGTAGATCAGGTCCATGGCGTCTCGAGGTGCAAGAGGAAAAGTTGCCAAAGGGCTCGCAGGATCAACGAAACGAAACACGACCACGCTCGGCACCTCCGCCACGCAGGCGAAATTGCTGCCGGGCCGCGGCGCAACCGTTGGGCCACGGCGTGGCGATATTCTGCCCCCTATCGGCCCAATCGCCTAGAGGAGGACCGCACCCGCGCGCCAGCAGTTTCGAGACGTTCGAGCGCTTTAGCGTCGTGATCAGCAATAGCGCCGATCAGAAACGGCGCTGACCTTCGTGGGCGCGACGCATGAGCCGACGCTGAGAACTAGCGCTACGCGATCGCGCGGAGCACCGGAATGCCGACCGCCTGGCCGCACGGCTGCAAGTGCTCACGCATACGGGCGACCGCTTCGGCGGCGTCGCGACGCGCGAGCGCTTCGATCAGTTGCTCGTGCTGGACCTGCATCTGCGCGTTGTCGAAGTGCTCGGGGCGGCTGGTCCAAAGCAGGAAGACTTCGTTGAGAATCGACTCGACGGAAGTCGAGAGAACGGCATTGCCCGACAGCCGGGCCAGCTTCAGGTGGAACTGCAGGTCGCACCATCGGAAGGCTTCGGCATCGTCGATGCGCGAGCGCGCGGCGGCGACCTCGGCCGCTAGTTCGTCGACGTCTTCGCGGCGAGCGCGTTCGGCCGCCAGGCCAATCAACAGCGGTTCGAGAAACAGCCGAGCCTCGATGACTTCGATCAGCCGTTGGGCGTCGCTTGGTTCGGCCGGCGGGGGCTCGACAATGGCGCTCAAGAAGGCGGCCTGTAGGAAGGTGCCGCCTCCCTGCACGCGGCGCAGGGCGTTGCGGGTCTCCAGCCAATCGAGCGCATTGCGCAGCGAGGGGCGGCTGACGTTCAATCGGGCGGCCAGTTCGCGCTCCGGCGGAAGGCGATCTTCTTCCTTGAGGCCGTGGGTCAATACGTAGTCGCGAAGTTGATCGAGGATCAACTGGGTCAGATTGGTCCGCCGCACTGGGGTCGGACTCGGCAACGTGCGCTGTCTCACCTTCGGAAAGCTCCCGCGAGGATTTTCCCCTTGGTTGGCCGCCGAGTTGCGGCCAAAACTACCAGCCTCGGCCCGCCAACCGATCGGCACGCGCCATTCTAATTCGCGCGCGCACGGCGTCCATGAAAAAACGCATACGACGCGGGGAGACCACCCCAGCACCCCACACGGCGGCCCTTGCGTGGGCGGGGGCCGTCTGATAGCAAAGGGCGCTGGATTGCCGGGTTACGCGCGATGGTTGCTGCGAAAACCCGGCCGGACGGGCCAGCCCTGAACCGCTCCGAACCGGGCCCTCAATCAAGTTTCGTTAACGAACAGTTCCCGCGAGCTTTGGTCACCATGTCGGACGTCGAATCCCGCCGCGACAAGCTCCGCCGGGCCGTACGCGGCACCGGCGCCGACGCCTTGTTGGTAACCAATTTCACCAACGTCACTTACCTGACCGGGTTCACGGGGGACGACAGCTTTCTGCTGGTCACCCGCAGCGGGCAGGTCGTGATCAGCGACCCTCGCTATACGACTCAGTTGGGCGAAGAATGCCCGGGGCTCGACACGGCGATCCGCAAGCCAGGCATTTCGATGCTGGCGGCCGTGGCCACGGCGCTTAAGAGCGCCAAGGTCCACAAGCTGGGGGTCGAGGCCGACTCGATGAGCGTATCACTCGCCGAGCAGTTGAAGGCCGAATTGCCGGCCGTCGAGCTGGTGAGCACCTCCCGGCTGGTCGAAGAGCTGCGTGAGATTAAAGACGCTGAGGAGATCCGCGCCACTCAAGAGGCGGTTTACTTCGCCGAAAAGGCGTTCGGCGTGCTGCGGGCGACAATCCGCGGCGAACAAACCGAAAAACAGGTAGCCGACGAGCTCGAGAATCAGCTCCGGCTGTTCGGCGCCAAAAGTGCGAGCTTTCCACCGATCGTGGCCGTTGGGGCGCGGGCCGCGCTGCCGCATGCGCGGCCGACCGAGCAGTTGATCGGCTCGAGCGACTTTGTGCTGGTCGACTGGGGGGCGAGTGGCAAGCTCTACAAGAGCGACTTGACGCGTGTTTTGGTGACCGGTAAAATCCCGCCCAAACTCGAACGCGTGTATAGAGTTGTGCTCGAAGCACAGGTGCGGGCGATCGAGGCCATCCGGCCCGGCGTGTCGGGGCACGAGGTCGACGCAGTCGCTCGCGGGGTGATCGCCAAGGCGGGCTTCGGGCAAAACTTCGGGCACGGACTGGGGCACGGACTGGGGCTCGATATTCACGAAGGGCCTAGGCTCGCGCCTGAGCAGCGAAAGCCACTGCGGGCCGGTATGATCGTCACGGTGGAACCGGGAATCTACCTGCCAGGTTGGGGCGGAGTTCGCATCGAAGACGATATCCTGGTGACCAAACGGGGACATGAAGTGCTCACCAGCGTGACCAAATCGTTCGAGGATGCCGTCATTGCTTAACCCCCGGCCGCCGGTCTCCACCGCGATGTTGTTTCTTGTCGGGCCGCCCCCTGCCGGGTGCGG
The DNA here is from genome assembly GCA_964495375.1 of uncultured Planctomycetaceae bacterium. Lineage (GTDB taxonomy): Bacteria > Planctomycetota > Planctomycetia > Pirellulales > JAEUIK01 > JAIESQ01. Next base: position 47,486 of record CAZBWM010000042.1, read on the forward strand.
GCGTCATGGTTCGAGCAGTTCCATCAGCTCGGCTCGGGAGTAGTTCCGCATGTCGGATTCGGACAGTTCGGGCGATATCTTCGATCTCCGCCGTCTCAAGGGCCTCGTCAAATTGATGAAGGACCACGATCTCGGCGAGATCGACCTGCGTCAAAATGATGTTCGCGTGCGGATTCGCCGCGGCCCCGAAGGGGTGACGTACGCCGCGCCCGTGGCCACGGCCCCCGCGGCCGCGTCGCGCGAAGCGGCCCCGGCAGCCAAAGAACCGGCCGCAGCCGCAGATAGCGGCGCGCACCTGACCTATGTCACCAGCCCGGTGGTTGGCACCTTCTATGCGGCCAGCAGCCCCGAGGCGCCGCCCTATGTGAAGGTTGGCGACCTGGTAAGCCCCGACACGACGGTCTGCCTGGTCGAGGCAATGAAGGTGTTTAACGAAATCGCGGCCGGCGTCTCCGGGCGTGTCGTGGCGGTGCTGGTGCAAACGGGCGAGCCCGTCGAGTACGGACAGCAGTTGTTCAAGGTCGACAGCCGCGGTTAACCGCACTGCACACCGCGAAGTATTGTCGCGTGAGACGCGCGCTCGCCCCGGGACGGATAGCTACGGCACATGTTCAAGCGCATCCTGATCGCCAACCGCGGAGAAATTGCCCTGCGGATCATTCGCGCCTGCCGCGAATTGGGCGTCGAAACCGTGGCCATCTTCAGCGAAGCCGATCGCGGCGCGCACTACCTCGAGCTGGCCGATCAAGCGATTTGCGTCGGGCCCGCCAAAGCGGCCGACAGCTACCTGAAAATCAATCGCGTGATCAGCGCGGCGGAAATCGGCGACGTGCAGGCGATCCATCCCGGCTACGGCTTCTTGTCCGAGAACTCGCACTTCGCCGAGATCTGCAAGAGCTGCAACATCACGTTCATCGGCCCCTCGCACGAGGCGATGAACATGTTGGGGGATAAGAACGAGGCCCGCCGCCTGGCCCGCGCGAGCGAAGTGCCCGTGGTGCCTGGCAGCGACGGCCTGCTGACCAACGAGCACGAGGCGCTCGAGGTCGCGCATCGCATCGGCTTCCCCGTGTTGATCAAAGCCACGGCCGGCGGCGGCGGACGCGGCATGCGCGTGGCCTCGAACGACCTGGCCCTGAAGAGCGCACTGCAACAAGCGCAGACCGAAGCCGAAGCGGCCTTTGGCAACGCCGGCGTCTATCTCGAGAAGTACGTCGAGAACCCACGCCACATCGAAGTGCAGGTACTGGCCGATCATCACGGCAACGCCGTGCACCTGTGGGAGCGCGATTGCACGACGCAGCGCCGCCATCAGAAGCTGATCGAGGAGAGCCCCGCGCCGTTTCTGCCGCAGGACACTCGCCGCGCCATGTGCGAGGCGGCCGTGCGCCTGGTCAAGGCGGCGAACTACACGAACGCCGGCACGGTCGAGTTCATCGCCGATCGGCACGGCAACTTCTACTTCATCGAGGCCAACGCCCGCATCCAGGTCGAACACCCCGTGACCGAGATGGTCACCGGCATCGATCTGGTGAAGATGCAGTTGAAGGTGGCTGCCGGCGAGGCGCTGCCGTTCCGGCAAGAAGACATCGTCCACCGCGGCGTGGCGATCGAGTGCCGCATCAACGCCGAGGACCCGACGCGCAACTTCCAGCCGAGCCCCGGCCGCATCGAGCAGATCCTCGCGCCGGGCGGGGTCGACGTCCGCTTCGATTCGCATGTGTACGCCGGCTACAAGGTGTCGCCTTATTACGACTCGATGATTGGCAAGGTGATCGTCCATCGCCCCACCCGGGCCGAAGCGATCGCGGCCATGCGACGCTGCCTCAAAGAGTTGAAGGTGGTCGGCATCCCCACCACGCGCGACCTGCTCGACACGATCCTCAATCACGCGGCGTTTGCCGATGGCCGGGTCGACACCACCTGGGTCGAGCGGGTACTGCTGAAGAGCTAGCGGGCTCGTCAGAGGAATGGCGTATCGCGCGCGGAGCAAGCTCCGTGGCTAACAATGGTCGGCCGAGATCTGTTAGCCGCGGGATTTATCCCGCGCGCTAGCTCGCGTGGCCTCTTTCCCGCAAAAAGTTCCCCCTGCGCGATCCATCGGCTACCATGAACCGTCGAGGTTGGCTGCCCGGTTGATCCCGCTTGCGGGGCGCTCGACGATGCCGTGGACCCGAGTTTTCTTCGCCGCAGTTTGCCTGGCATTTGCCCTGCCGGGACTCTGCGCGCAGGCTGCGGAAGCTGACGCTAAAACTGACGCTGAGCCAGCAGCCGAAGTCATCGATTTCGAGCGCGACGTCCGCCCCATCTTGGCGGCCAATTGCTTCAAGTGTCATGGGCCGGACAAGCAAGAGTCGGGGCTGCGACTCGATACACCGCAGGGGATCGTCACCGGCGGCTACAGCGGTTCGGCAATCTCCGCGGGCAAGAGCGCCGAGAGTTTGCTGGTCAAAGCCATCACTGGCGCTGACGACGCCAGCCAGATGCCCCCCGAGGGGGAGAAGCCGTTGGCCGCCGAGCAGATCGCACTGGTGACTCGCTGGATCGACACGGGCGCCAAGCTGCCGGTGCCCGACCCTGCGACCGCGTCCGCTTCGCCTGCCGCGCGCGCCGCCCGGTCTTCAGGTGCTGCGCATTGGTCGTTTCAACCGGTGAATCGGCCCGTGCTGCCGGCCGTTAAAAATTCCGGCGCGGTGCGCAATTTGATCGACGTGTTTGTGGTTGCCCGGCTTGAAGCCGGGGGGATCGCTCCCTCGCCCGAGGCCGACCGCGTCACGCAGCTGCGGCGCTTGAAGCTCGACTTGCTGGGGCTCCCGCCGACGCCGGCTGAGGTCGACGAGTTTCTGACCGATCACGGGCCTGATGCTTACGAACGACTCGTCGATCGTCTGCTGGCCAGCCCACACTATGGCGAGCGCTGGGGCAGGCACTGGCTCGATCAGGCCCGCTACGCCGACTCGAACGGCTACACGATCGATGGGCCAAGGCCGATTTGGAAGTATCGCGATTGGGTGATCGACGCGGTGAACCGCGACCTGCCGTTCGATCAGTTCGTGATCGAGCAGTTGGCGGGGGACCTGCTGCCCGGGGCCAGCGACAGCCAGCGCGTGGCCACCGGCTTTCATCGCAACACGCTGGTGAACGAAGAAGGGGGGACCGACGCCGAACAGTTCCGCGTCGAGGCGGTCGTCGATCGCGTGGCCACGACGGGCGAAGTGTTCCTCGGCCTGACGATCGGTTGCGCGCGGTGCCACGACCACAAGTTCGATCCGATCTCGCAGCGCGACTTCTACCAGATGTTCGCCTTCTACAACAACTGCGATGAGCCGGTGCTGGAGCTACCAACCGCGGAAGAAGCCTCGCTCGAGCGGCAGTTGCAAGCGCAGATCGACGCGCTCGAAGCGCAGTTGGGCGAGCACGATCGCGAGTTCCTGGCGTTGCAAGAGAAATGGGAGAAGAGCCTGTCGCCTGAGGACAAGGAAAAGTTTCCCGACGAGATTCGCACGCTGCTGACCTTGGCGCTCGACAAGCGCGACGCCCGACAGTCGCGGACCTTACAAACGTTCTACCGTGGCACCGATCCGGCCCGCAGCGAGCTGGTCAAGCAGATCGAAGCGCTCGAGAAGCAGATGCCGCGGCCGGCAACAACGCTGGTCGTGGCCGAGCGCCGCGAGCCGCGTGAAACGCACGTGATGCTGCGGGGTGATTTCTTAAGGCATGGCGTGGCGGTAAGCCCTGGCGTGCCGGCGGTGCTACCGCAGTTGGAAGTCGCCAGTGCATCGGCAGCAGGCGCGCGGCTCACCCGGCTCGATCTGGCGCGCTGGCTGATCGATCCGCGCAATCCGCTGACATCGCGCGTGGCGGTCAACCGTGTTTGGCATCGTTACTTCGGCCGTGGGCTGGTCGACACTGACAACGATTTCGGCACGCAAGGGACCGCGCCGACGCACCCTGAACTGCTTGACTGGCTGGCCGGCGAGTTTGTCACGCGCGGTTGGAGCGTCAAGGCATTGCACCGGTTGATTGTCACGTCGGCCACGTATCGGCGCAGCTCGCACGCGCGGCCCGACCTGGTCGATATCGATCCGGAGAACAAACTGCTCGCTCGGCAGAACCGGCTGCGCTTGGAAGCCGAGGGGATTCGCGACGTGGAGCTGGCCGCCAGCGGTTTGCTTGCCGACAAGATTGGCGGGCCGAGCGTCTTTCCGCCGCAACCGCCGGGCGTGATGGAGCTGGCGCAGATCAAGCGCGACTGGAAGCCGAGCGAGGGGGCCGATCGGTATCGCCGCGGGATGTACACGTACTTCTGGCGAAGCACGCCGCATCCGCTGTTGAAGTTGTTCGACGCCCCGGACGCGAACGCCGCCTGCACGCGTCGCAATCGTTCGAACACGCCGGTGCAGGCGCTCACGCTGCTCAACGACGAAGCGTTTTTCGAGTGTGCCCAGGCGCTGGCGGCGCGGGTGCTGAAAGAAGTGCCTGACCAAGACACGTCGTCGGACGAAGACCTGTCGAAGGAGCTCGCTGAAGCCCGGGTGCGGCACATGTTTCGGCTGTGCGTGGCCCGCGAGCCGAGTGAAGTTGAGTCGCGGCGACTCGTGGAGTTGTATCAGGCGGAACTTCAATCCGACGTCCACGACGCTACCGCACTGCTGGACAAGCCGGCCGTGAGAGCCGATTCGTCAGCGACCGACGCGACCTCGACAGCGGCTCCCAATCGCGAGCTGGTCGCCTGGACCACGGTCGCCCGAGTGCTGTTGAATCTCGACGAGACGATCACGCGAGAGTGAAGCGAGCGAAAATGCCCCAGCGCGAACCACAACCTGCCAACTTGCGCGATCAACTCCTCGCCGAGCAGACGCGTCGGTTCTTCTTGAGCCAGTGCGGACTGGGGGTCGGCGCGGCGGCCCTCGGTTCACTGCTGGCTGCCGATGGCGTGGTCTCGCGAGCGGCGGCCGCCACGAGTGGCGGAACTAGCTCGTCGGCCGTGCGCAACCCGCCGCGGTCGGGCACGGCCCCCATGGCCCCGCGACCGCCGCACTATGCGGCCAAGGCCCAAAGCGTCATCCATTTGTTCATGGCCGGCGGGCCGAGCCAGCTCGAGCTGTTCGATTACAAGCCCAAGCTGCAGGAGCTGCACGGCCAGCCGGTACCGGCCAGTTACATCGAGAACAAACGCTTCGCGTTCTTGAAAGGGACGCCGACCTTGCTGGGCACGCGGCGCAAGTTCGCCCGGCATGGTCAATCGGGGGCCGAAGTTTCCGAGTGCTTGCCGCACCTGGCTCGCACGGTCGACGACGTGGCGATCGTGCGCACCCTGGCGACCGACGTGTTCAATCACGGGCCGGCCAAGGTATTCTTCAACACCGGCTCACCGCTGTTCGGGCGGCCGGCGATGGGATCTTGGATCACCTACGGGCTGGGGAGCGAGTCGCAAGACCTGCCCGGCTTTGTCGTGCTGCAATCGGGCCCGCGCGGTCCGCGCGGCGGCACGTCGAACTGGGGGTGCGGGTTTCTGCCGAGCGTCTATCAAGGCGTTCCGCTGCGAAGTGGCGGCGATCCGATTTTGAACCTGTCGAGCCCGCCTGGCGTGGCTCGCGATAGCCAACGCCGCGCGCTCGATGCCTTGCGCGATCTGAACCAGACCCATCTGGCGGCCACGGGCGATCCCGAGATCAGCACCCGGATCGAAGCGTACGAGATGGCCTACCGCATGCAGGCGAGCGCTCCGGAGCTGGCCGACTTCTCGAACGAGACCGCCGAGACGCTCGCGCTCTACGGCGCCGAGCCGGGGCAGGCGTCGTTCGCCATCAACTGCCTGCTCGCCCGCCGGCTGGTGGAACGCGGCGTGCGGTTCGTCGTGTTGTATCACACCGATTGGGACCATCACGGCAACAAGGGGGTCGATCTCGACGAGGGGCTCGACCGGGTCTGCCGCGAAACCGACCAGGCGAGCGCCGCGCTGGTGACCGACTTGCGCCGCCGCGGGCTGGCCGACACCACGCTGACGATTTGGGGAGGCGAGTTCGGTCGCACGCCGATGGGCGAGCCGCGCGACCTGGTCGGCCGCGACCATCACATCGAGACCGGCGCGCTGTGGCTCTCCGGCGCCGGCATCAAGGCTGGGCAGGTGCTTGGCGAAACGGACGAGCTGGGCTACTACCCCGTGGCCGATCGTGCCCACGTGCATGACATCCAGGCGACGATTCTGCACTTGATGGGGCTCGACCATCTGCGGCTGACGCACCGCTTCCAGGGTCGCAACTTCCGCCTGACCGACGTGGCAGGGGAGGTGATGGGGAAGCTGCTGGGGTAGTTTTTAGGCGCGACCGCGCGAAGGGGGACGGGAGTCGTTTCTGGTTGGCGCGCTAGCTTTCGCAAGATCGTTGCCCAGAAACGACTCCCGTCCCCGTCCAGGTAGCAATCGTTCGACGAGACACCCGGTGCAATCGATGTCCATCAGCGCTGATCAATCACGGCAACCAGATTCTGCCGAGCTGAGCGAAGCCGATCGCCTGGCATGGTTGCGAATTGAGCGGGCCCTGCGCGGCATGCGGTGGTGGATGCTGTTTTTGGCGATAGTCGCGGTAATGCTTGGCGCGGCTCTCTTGTTCACCGCAATCGTCGGTGTCGCTCTGGAGGGAATGCCCCAGAACGAGTTCCCCGGAGTCAGAAACGTGCTGATGAAGGTGCTGTTTGTTGTATTCGTTGGTTTTGTATGCGCAGCGGCTGCATCAACGATAGCAGCAGGCCTCCTGATACTTTGGACGAGCATTGCCACTCGCAAGCTGCTGCGTTTTTCAAACGCGGGCGGCATCGGACTCTTTGCAGATCGGCTTAGAAGCTCCTGGATCTTAATCACGTTGGCATGCGGCGCGTTCGCGGCAGCGTTATTCATTTGCATTATTGCCGAGAATGTAACTCGACTTCCTTAATTAGCGATGCTAGTGCTGCGTCACAGTTTGAGTTTCGGGTAGAGGGATTTTAATTTACCGCG
>CAZBWM010000043.1:0-53607 GCA_964495375.1 uncultured Planctomycetaceae bacterium
GCATGCCGCAGGGGGCGCCCGCCCGAGCACCGCAGGCGGGCCCACCGCGAGCGCCGCAACCGGCTCCGCCGGCCGGAGCGCCCCGCCGCTAAGAGCAGGGCAAGCCGCGCACCAACCGGATGTAGCCAGCCTCACCGAGGCCGGAGATTCACCGGGGGAGACTGTTGGCCCGCGGGCGAACCCGATCGGTTCGCGGCGTGTCCTCACTTGAAGGCCGGCGTCGCGCCTCCCAGCAGTGACCAGAACCGATTCAGGCGGGCGGTCTCCGAGCATCAGGTCGTCACGCGAATCGGTTGCTGACACCGATCGGTCGACGCGACTATCGGACTAGCCAATTGACGGCCCTTTCACGCCTGCGGCATCAACGGCTATCTTGAATGGCATGAGCAGTTCCAACTCCCCCTCGTCTCATCCCGCGGACGTATCCTCCGACGCCAGTCAGATCGAGGCTTCGTCGGCTCCCTTCAAGATCGAAGTGGCCGACCGCGTCAGTCGGTTGCCGGCTTACTTGTTCGGCCGGCTCAACGCGCTGATGTATCAGAAGCGCCGCGCGGGAGCCGACGTGATCGACATGGGGATGGGCAACCCCTCGGAACCGCCGAACGAGCTGGTGATCGAGAAGCTGGTCGAGGCGGCCCGCGAGCCGGAGAACCACGGCTACAACCCGTCGATCGGCATTCTGAATTTGCGGCGCGAAGTGGCCGGCAAGTACCTGCGCAAGTATGGCGTGCGGCTCGACCCCGAGAACCAGGTGATCGTTTGCCTCGGTTCCAAAGAGGGCTTCAGCCACATGTGTCTGGCGCTGCTGGGGCCAGGCGACACGGCGATTGTGCCGGCGCCGTCGTACCCTGCGCACGTCTATGGCGTGGCGCTGGCGGCCGGCAATGTGCTGACGCTCGAGGTCGCCGACAGCGATCGCTTTTTGTCGAACATCGCTTACGCCTGTCAGCATCTCCACCCGCGCCCGAAGGTGGTGATCCTCAACTACCCGCACAATCCGTCGGCGGTGACCGTCGATCCGCAGTTCTACGTCGAGGTGGTGAAGCTCGCGAAGCGCTACGGTTTCATGGTCTTGAGCGACATTGCGTATGCCGACATCGGCTTCGATGGCTATCAGCCGCCGAGTTTTTTGGCGGCGCCCGGCGCGCTCGAGCTCGGAGTCGAGTTCACCACAATGAGCAAGGGCTACAACATGGCGGGCTGGCGCGTGGGCTACGCCGTCGGCAATGCCGAGATGCTCAAGGCGCTGTCGACCGTCAAAGCCTACTATGACTACGGGATGTTCCTGCCCATTCAGGTGGCCGCCATTATGGCGCTACGCCACACCGACGCCGCAGTCGAGCGGCAAGCGCAAATCTACCAGCGCCGCCGCAATGTGCTCGTCGACGGACTGCGGCGGCTCGGTTGGGAAATCACACCGCCGCGGGCAGGCATGTTCGTCTGGGCCAAGATTCCCCCGCGCTGGATGGCGCAGATGGATTCGATTCAGTTCGCCATGAAGCTGCTGGAAGAAGGGGATGTCGTGGCGAGCCCTGGCGGGGCATTTGGCCCGGCCGGTGAAGGCTATCTGCGGATGGCCATGGTCGAGAACGAGAACCGCTTGCGGCAAGCGGTGCGGCAGATTGGCCGCTGCTTGGGAAGCGAGCCGGGTGCGCCGGCGCACGTGCCGAGTGACGCGACCGACGCGGCCGATCGGCACTCGACGCCGTTGGGGCGGTAGGGGGGGGACCCTAATCAAGGGTGCCCCAGGGACGCGCAGCGTGCCTGGGCGGCGCAGCCGCAAGAGGTTCAGGACGCGGCCGGGGCCCTCGCCTAACTCTTCTACCTGCGTTGACGCAATCGCCGTGTAACACCGGCTGAATCGTGACTCATCAAGCGGCGCGGCGCGTGTGAAGTTTCTCTTGTCGCTGCGCGAGCGAGGATGCGGCTGCGCCGTCTTCGGGCCACCCGGTTGTCATCGACGCGGCAAGCAGCAGTTCGATGCCGCGACTCGACTCAGCGAAATCGTCGCTGCAATCAATCGATCCAAGCTACAGGCACGCCGACCGACTTGTTTAGTACGTAGTAGCGCGCCGAGCTCCAAGGCCAATCAATTGCCCGTGGCACAAGGCCCGCACGCACTGGGTTTTGGTGCATGTAGACGAGTTTCTCTTCGAGTTTCGTCTCCGAGTAGATATTGAAGTCGTAATAGCGAGCCTGCCAAGCTGAATCGGACTCGTTGATGCGCGCCGCGTACGCCGGCAACTTCTCAGCAAAGAAACTCTTGATGCGCAAGCTGGTAACTCGCTTCCATTGCTCCATGAAGGGGGCGAGTCGGGCCGGCTCAGCGAACCACACGAGCGTGTGGACATGGTTGGGCATGACGACAAAGCCAACGCAGCGCCCGGCTTGACGTTTGAGTTGACTGGCCAAGGTAGCGACAACAATGCCTTTGGTGCGATTGTGGTCGAGCAGGCGGCGACGACGGAAGCAAGAAAACGTCACGAAGTGAACGTGGCGCTCGTTGTCGAAGATCCGTCGGCGAGTCATCTGAGGGAGAGCACGTTTTGGGTCCGAAACGATTCACTGCGCGATTACGTAGATCGTACTCTCGAGAACTCCCTTACGCTTATAGGATTCAGGAGGCTAGGCGGAAGCCGTGAACGCATACCTGTTTACGCGGGTCCGCGTTTACGAGGCTCCTCTTGTCGCTTCGCGACCCAGGCACGCTGCGCGTCCCTGGGCCACCCAAAGTCGGTGACGCCGACGCCGCGTTGGCTGTGGACGAACCGAATAGCCTCGCTTGGCCCGCTATCGGCTGCGGCCCGCGGGCGTTATAATCGCCGGCGGCTCATGCGATCTTGCGTCGTTGACGGTCAGGCCCCACCGCGGCCGACCTCGGCGCGCAAAAAAAGAGGGCTCTTGTTCGCCGGGACAAGAACCCTCAGTAAAGGCTGCCCGGAGTTTGTCAGGTTGCCCTGCCGCACCCGGAGACCCACAGCCGTAGTGTTCGTATCGGGCCGCTCCCCCACGCCGCTTGACCCCCTGCCCCACGAGTCGTGCAAATGGTGCGACCCGCAAAACTTGCCCTCGAAGATGGCACCGTCTACTCGGGCCTGGCCTTTGGCGCCGAAGGCGAAGTGCCGGGTGAGGTGGTATTTAACACCTCGATGACTGGGTATCAGGAGATCCTCACCGATCCCAGCTATCGCGGGCAGATCGTCGTGATGACGACTCCCCAGATCGGCAACTACGGCGTCAACGACGAAGACGTCGAGAGCGAGAAGCCCCACCTGTCAGGCTTTGTCGTGCGCGAGCAGAGCCGCCTGGCGAGCAACTTTCGGGCGGACTCCGATCTCGACGAGTACCTGCGCCGCTGGGGCATCGTCGCGCTATCGGGGATCGACACGCGAGCCCTGGTGCGGCGCATCCGCATCGTCGGCGCGATGAAGGGCGTAATCTCCACGACCGATCTCGACGACGCCAGCCTGGTTGCGAAAGCCAAAGCCAGCCCCGGCTTGGTCGGTCGCGACCTGGTGCGCGAAGTGGTGCCTCAGCGAGCCCGGCAATGGCAGGAACCACTGAACCGGCTTGCCCGGCTCGGCGCTGCTGCCGAGACTTCCGCCGAAGGGGCGCTGCCGCATGTCGTCGCGCTCGACTACGGCATGAAGTGGAACATTCCCAGGCACCTGGTCGATATCGGTTGCCGCGTCACGGTGCTGCCGGGCACATCGAGCGCCGACGAGGTGCTGGCCCTCAAGCCCGACGGGGTGTTTCTGTCGAATGGCCCCGGCGATCCCGAGCCGCTGGAGTACGCGATCAGCACGATTCGCACGCTGTTGGGCCAGCAGCCGATCTTCGGTATTTGCCTGGGGCATCAGTTGCTGGCACTGGCTTGCGGCGCGACGACCTTCAAACTTAAGTTCGGGCACCGCGGCGCCAATCAGCCAGTCATGAACCTCGAGTCGGATCGGGTCGAGATCACGTCGCAGAATCACGGCTTTGCCGTCGACGAAAACAACCTGCCGAGTTGCGTTGAAGTGACGCACCGCAACCTGAACGATCAAACGATCGAAGGGCTCAGGCACCGCGAGCTGGCGGCCTTCTCGGTGCAATACCATCCGGAATCGTCGGCCGGGCCGCACGACAGCCGTTACCTGTTCGACAAGTTCCGCGCGATGCTGCCGAAGTGACAGAGTTGAGCATTGGAACGTCGCACGAGCTAGCGCGCGGAGAAAACTCCGCGGCTAACAAGTTTGCGAAAACGGTTCCTGGCACCGTTTTTACTCCGCCACATTTACTCTCCGTACAGCAAGCAGATCACCTCGATCGCGGTAAGCGCTTGCAGCGGGTCGCGGATTTCTCCCTCACCGGTCGCCTGACGCCAGACAGCCAACGCCCGGCGCAGGTAATGGTCGCGCGATTCAGACAAGAACCGTTCGCCGAGCCGGCCCAAAGTCTCGGGCCACAGCCGACGCAGGTTGTCGAGCGCGTCTCCCTGGCCGACCAGCGCGTCGAAGACGGCGTCGTCGAGTCGCTGGAGTGCGTCGAGCTCCTCACGTGAGTAGTGGTCGTTTCCTTTACCGGTCGTGGGCCCCGTGGCCCGCTGGGATTGTTTCGGTCGCTGGTGAATCGGGTCGGGCCGATGCGTGGCAGGCGAGGGATTGCCGACGGGCAGCCCGCGACGCGTTTCGGTGCCCGGCGTCGACCTGGCCGGTTCGCCGGGCTCGGCTTTGGCCGGTGGGAGATCGTTGTGCGTTCGTCCGCGGTGCGCCGAGATGGGGATCAACGCGGCTGCCGCATCGTCGCTCGCCGACTCAGCGCCGGGCGCGGTTGACGCCTCGGTCGCGCCGACCACGCGCACGAGACGAGGGAAGGACGATTCTTGCGCGGCGACTTCCGGATGCGCGCCGCGCCCCGCCAGCACGTTCTCGATCGCACCCGCGATGGCGGTCGCGGTCGTGATGTCGGGCCGAGCGATTTCGGAGGGTGGCTCGGCAAGTTCTCGCTCGTTGGCATCGCGAGCGGCGGCCAACGAGCGGGCCAGCGATTCGAGATTGGCCAAGGTCAACTGCGGTCGGCGCTTCGTCAATTGCGTGGCCAGGGCAGCGGTTTGATCGTCGGCCAACACGGTCGAAAGGTAGTTTGCCCACGACGTGGTGAGCGTCGCGACCGATTCCTCGAGACGGTACACCTGCCAACCACCAAGCCGCTGAATGCGCCGCACCACAGCCGGATCGTCGGGCTGGCAGACGACGCGAAAGGGTCGCCGCGGTGACAGCTCAAGCCCAGTGCTGAACGAGAATTCGAGCCGGCACTCGACCGGCAGGCAGTTGAGGAGCGCCGCGATCAAGGCCGGCCGGGCATGGTGGCTCACTACCGCGACGCGGTTCTGCTTCAGCGCGGTGTCGACCAGCGCGGCTAGCGCGCGGGGGCCAAGTTCACCGAGCACCTCGGCCAACACGGCTTGATCGACGGCCGCGGCCCGGCCTGCCAGCTTGATCGGTTCGAGCTGACGTGGCGGATCGTCATAAACTTCGAGCGCGCCCTGAACCATGGCCGCGCGTAGGAGGGCAAAGGGATTGTTGGCGAACTTCGAGAGCACATCGATCGACGGAATCAGGCACTGCGTGTAGACGCGGGGACCGACGCGGCCGCTGTACTCTCCGCCTGAGGTCGTCGTACGCGAGACGCAGTAGTTGCCGCTGGTCAGGCGCCAGAAGTTGGTGCTCGCGGCACTCGGGCCGCGCTCGACGAGTGAATCGTGCGATGGGCTCCAAACGGCGATCTCCTCGAGATCGGCGGGGCCGATGCCGCCGCTGGCCGCCACGACCTGGTAACCGACGGCGCGCGCCGTGCGCGCCGAAGTGAAAATGGCTTGTTCGATCTGCATGGGGGCGTGTTCTCGGGTGATCCTTCGATCGTTCAGCGACATTCCGGCATCTCTGAGGCCGGCCACATATCATTTAACAACCTGCTAGCGCAGCGACTGCACGAGCCACTCGAACGGTTGCGTGATGCCGCGCGGCTCGATGCGCAATGGAACGCGGATGCGCCCCTCTTGCCGAGTCTGGCGATAGGCGGTGCCACCCACGACGCCGGCCGCGAAGAACTTGTGCGTGGGGAAGCGTTCCTGGCAGTGGTGCCAGAGTCCCGGCGTGTGCATCCGCGCGAAGCGTTCGGGGTCGTCGAAGCAGTCTTCGCATTGATCGGCTTTGGTGAAGACGAGCGCCATGGGGCGCTTGCGCCATTCGAGCCCTCCGCCGGCGTCCAACTCGCCCAGGTAGCCGAGCAGCTTCATCGTGAAGAAGTCCTGCTCGGCGGCCCCCTTGGCCACGCGCGGCGTGTCGATGAGCATCAACATGCCGGCGCAGCGGGTGAGAAACTTGCGGATCACCAGGTAGGTATTTGGGTGGTCGACCTCTTCGAGCAAGGCATCGCCGGCGACGTCGGGCATGATCAGCTCGACCGGCCGGCGCTGCTTCGGCGATCGGACCTGGCAATGGACCCAGTTCCAGCGATCGGGCTCGCTCGGTGTCTTGGCTGGAAACTCGCAGCTCGACAGCGCCGCGATCACCGACTGCTGCAGCGACACCGAGAACGCGCCGCGGGCCAGCATTTGCAGCCCGCTCATCTGCCGCGAGAGCATGTCGATCAGCATGCCGAGATAGACGGTTTTGCCGACCCCCGGCGGCCCGATGGTGCCGACCAGACGCGGCTGCACTTTTTGATCGCGCGCTTGCTGCGCCAGCGCCATCGGCGCGCAACAGTGACGGCACAGTTCGGCGTCGAACTGGTTGGGCCCTTCGCAGACGTAGCAGGGAACCTGAAAGGCGTACTGCGCGAGTCGCCACGAATCGAGCTCGACTACGGCTTCTTTGGTCATGCGGACACCTCCTCGAGCGATTCATCGTGATCTGGATATTGGGTTTCGTCGACCGCTTGCTCGGCGGTTTCGTCGGCAGCTTCCTCGGGGGTCGTCATGCCGATGTCTTCGGAAGCCAGGTCGCACACGCTCAGCGCGCAGCGGAAGCCGATGTTGTGCTTGCGGGCGGTCGGGTCTTCGCCACTTTGAAACTGGCAGGTCGCCTGCGTGTCGAAGTAGGTGTCGAACCCGCCGCCGCGCAGGCTGCGGGCCGGCGCGGTGAGAATTAGATCTTGCGTCGGCACGCACCAGGCGCCGAAGTTGCCGGTCGTCCACTCCCAGACGTTGCCGACCATTTGATGGGCCCCGCCGACCGTGGTGCCCGCGGGGTAAGCATCGACCGGTACGGTGGTCAGCGGGCCGGTTCCCCACAGGTTGGCGCGCGTGGGATCGAAGGTATTGCCCCACGGGAAGCGGCGCGGCGGGCGATTGGCGGCCCGCAGTTGGATCGGCCAGCTCGCGGACTTTTCCCATTCGGGATCGGTGGGGAGCCGCTTGCCGACCCAGCGGGCGTAGGCCGAAGCCTCGTACCAACTGACGCCGACGACCGGATGATCTTCGAGCCCTTCGGGACAGCGGCCGTGATGCCAGAAGCGCGGCCCCGGCGAACCCGTTTGATCGACGAAGTCCAACACGCCCGGCCAGATATCGGGCTCCCAGATCGACATTTGTTCGTAACCGCCGGCATCGACAAAGTGTTGATATTGCCGATTGCTGACGCAGAAGCGATCGAGCAGGAAGCGCTCGATGCGGACTACGGTGCCGCGCGATTCGCCATCGTCGTCGGCGTGCATGTTGTCTTCGCCTGGCCCACGGCTCGTGAAGCCGACGGAAATCTCACCGGCCGGCACCAGGGTCATCTCGGCGTTGAGGTGTCGGCGCGCGGCGGTGATCTGCGCCGCGGTGAGATTGCTGACGATTTCCTGTCGCAGCAGTAGCGCATAGCGGGCCTGAGCGACCATTTGCTCGACTAGGCCCGAGGTGTCTTCCGGGGCTGCCGCGGACTGCGCGCGCGTAAGCTCGATGGGCATGCCGGCCGCGAGCGAGCGATTGCGCGTGCCGATCGCTTGTAACAAAGCGAAGCAGACGGCGACCGCACCCGAGCCGGCCAGCGAGTCGACATGCTGCCAGCAGCCGACCGCGAACATGGCCGTGCTGGCGCCCCCCATGCCCAGGCTGCACAGGCGGTTCGCCGTGGCGGCTTCGCCAAAATGTTGCCAAAAGCCGCTGGCGGGAACGCCCGTTGTGGGAGTCGAACCATTGCCGCGCGGGAACGCGGTGCGCCAGTGGCCGCCGGCCTGCGCTTGCTCGTTGAGCGCGCGAACCAGGGCAAAGCAAATGACGACGGCCCCCGTTCCGACGAAAGAGTAAACGTTCTGCCAGCAGCCGACGACGAACATCAGGGCGCTGGCGCTCCCCATGCCGATGCTGCGTAGTTGACTCATCGGAACCTCTCCACACCAGTAAAGGCGATTCGGCGCCGGGCGACGTGAGCGAGGGACGCGTCGCGGCCGGTAGCCGTGCGAACCAGTCGGTTATGCCACTTCTTGCCGGCCTTTTCCCTTGCCGGCGTGTCGTTGAATCCTCTCCTGTTGCAGACGCTGAAACTGGGCGCGGACCGCTTCGAGCACGGGGTCGGCCGAACTGACCGCAGCCGCGGGACGAGCCTCGACGGGCACCGCGGCGGCGGCCGGCGCGTGACCGATCGGAACTGCCGGCGCGCTGCGCCCCGTGTGCAGCGCGCGTTCCTTCTCTCCAAGTTGTTGCGATTGAATCTCCAGGGCGCGGCGCAATTGACGCAATTCGCCGGCCCATTGCGAACGTTCTTCGGCGACGCGGCGGCGCTCGTCGGCCGCTTGTTCGATCAGCTCAGCGGCGCGATTGCGCACGACTTCGAGCTCCATCTCCAAGTCGGCCCGCTCCTGATCGAGCAGCTCGACGCGCTCGCGAGCGTCGATTTCGGCCTGATGGCGAATGTCGTCAGTCTCGGCGCGCAATCGCAACAGCTCGGCGCGGGCGTCGGCCAATTCGATGGCCGTGGCAGCCAACCGCGACGAGCCGGCGCGGGCGAGCTCGAGTTCGCTCTGTCGCTGGCGCAGTTCGTCTTCGCGCGCGGCCAGGCGTTGCAATAACTCGGTAACTTGTGCGCCTTGCGCCTGGGTGTCGACGCTTTGGGCTCGGGCGAGCTGCGCTTGCGCCTCGGCAAGGCCGAGTTTGGCGGCTTGAAACGCATCGCGCTCGGCTTGCAGTTCTGCCTGGAGAGCTTCGACTTTCTGTCGCGAATCGACGAGGTCCGCTTGAAAGTGGGCGACTTCGGCCAGCTTGGTGCGGACGCGCTCGAGCTCGCCCGACTGGGTGGCCGTGGCGATCGCGCGCTGCTCTTCGGCGATTTGTTGTTCGCGCTGGAGCGCGGCAAGCTGTTCGCGGAGCGTGGCGTTGGCGGTGAGGGTCTCTGCGATGGCGGCCAACGTTTCCGCGGCGGCAGATTCATGGGCGCCGGCTTGTTGTTGCGCCTCGAACAGCTCGCCCCGGCAGGCCTCGAGCTCGGCGACAGCGGCCTGCCACTGGGTGAACTGCAAGCGCTGTTGTTGCTGGAAGCTACTTTGTTCTTGTTGCCAGCCCGCGCGCTCGGCTTCCCAGGCGGAACGCTCCAGGGCGAAGGCGGATAAGTCGGCCGCGGTTGCCTGACCGGTCGCCAATTGCTGTTGCAGGGCGGTGAAGTCTTGTCGCAGCACAGACAGCTCGACCGTGGCGCTGCGGAGCACTTCGCACTCACGCTCGGCGCTGGCCAGATCGTTGGCCAGCGATTGCTCGCGCTGCGAGTGCTTGGCGATCAGCGATTGCTCGCGACTGGCCTGCTCGGCAGCGAGCGACTGTTCGCGTTCGGCCTGCTGGGCAGCCAGAGCTTGCTGTTGGGCCGCATGTTCGGCGATGAGCGTCTGCTCGCGCGTCGCATGCTCGGCCGCCAATTGATCGAGCGCCTGCTGTTGCTGCGCGAGGAGTTGTTGCTGCTGGGCTTGCCACTGCGCTTGCCGCGCGGCCAGTTCGCTTTGGAGTTGCTCGCGCAGCGACAGCAATTCTGCCTCGTGACGCGATTGATCGGCCAGCGATTGCTGCTCGAGGTTTTGATAGTTGGCGAGCAACTGCTGCTCGCGGCGCTCGAACTCGGCCAATAGGGCGGCCTGACCCTGACCCGCGGCGGTCTGCTGCTCGCGAAGACGCTCCTGGCCGAGCAGAAGCGCCTGCTCGCGCTGGGCAAGCTGCGTGGTGGCCAATTGCAACTCGGCTCGATTTTGAGCGAGCAGTTCTCCGGCAGCCGCCAACTCGGCGACATCGGCCTGATGTTGCGCCATCAGGTCGCTGGTACGCGCGAGCTCCGCGGACTGTTGCCGGGCAAAGGCATCTTGCGCGGCGGCCAGGTCTGCTTCGCGGGCCGCGAGCGCGGCCGTGGCAGCTTGCAACTGCGATCGCGAGCTTTCGAGCGCGGCGGCTTCGTCGGCTAGCAGTTGCGCGCGCTGGTCTTGGGCAGTCGACTCTTCGGCAAGTTGCTGCACGCGGAGGTCGTGCTGCGTTGCCAGATTCTTGAGTTGCTCGTTGGCGGCAGACTGTTCGTCGCGGAACTGAGCTTGGGCGAACTGCAGCGCCTGCTCACGCGCAGAGATTTCCTCGGTCAACAACTCAACCGCGAGCCGCTCTTGCTGGACAACTAGCTCGGCGGCCGCCAGCTCCTGCGCGCGAACATCAGTTTGACTGGCAAGTGCTGCCAGGCGCTGCGACTCAGCAAGCTGGGTGTCGCGTTGGCGCTGAGCTTCTTGCGAAAGCGATTGCTCGCGGGCGTCGAGCTCGCTGGCGCGCGCGGCGAGTCGCTCGGCTTGCGATTGCAAGGCGGCCAGGCGCTCTTCGAGCTCAGTGCACCACTCGTTGGTGAAATCGTCAAGTTCCGCGAGCGGACCACGAAAGACCTGCGGATCCAAAGCGGAACAAAGCGGCCCGGGGCAATCGCTTGGCGACGGGGAGTTATTGAATGCCGTACTGGCAGTCACGATACACGCCCTAGCAGGGTCGCTGACAACCCATTACCGCGCATGGTCGTCGAGGCCGTAGACGGCCACTTCGACGGTGCGAGGCGATTGCTGATTTCCGAACGGAAGGGCCGCGACAGTTTGCTGCCGCCGGCGGCGCCTTGGCCAAGACGAGGAAATGATGGCGCCGTCAGCACAACCGTAGGTCAGGATACGGATTGAGGCAAACTTGCGGGCCGGGCGCGCCGCTCGCCGATGGGGACTTGCCGCGGTTCAGAAAGCCGTCGCGCGGGCCATGCTCGACGGACGAATCAGCGACACCGCGCGGGGCACAGGCCGTGACATTTGACGAATCGTATACCCAGGCGGTCGATATTTGGTGCGGAAATCGCACCAATCACCTCCGGAAAATGTCGCAAAAAATCGACAACGTACAGCAAGATCAACGTCCCAGCGGCGTATCAGTGACGTGCATTATCGGGGTGCGATTTGCGCGTTTGCCTGAACGGTAACGGCAAGGCATGGTTGAATGCCCGGGGACGTGAGGGCCGAAATGTGCCGCGTTTTCGTGCTGCCCGAGGGGGTCGCGAACCTGTCGCCCCCTTTGCAGATCAATGGGAATGTGTCATCTTGTGGGCGCCGCCGGTGCCCGCTGAAACAGAACAACGATTGGCAATTCTTCCGCCAGGAGACATGACAATGCGTGCTTTGATTCGATTGACGTTTGGCCTGCTGCTTATTGCCGTGGCCGTGGTTTCGTTGACCCCCGCGTCGGCCTCGGCCGCGAAACTTCGCAAGAAGGGGGATTGTTGCGAGCCGGTTTGCGTACCGACCATGAAGGTGGAATTGACCGCGTGCGATCCTTGCTGCCGCCGCTGCGGCTGTGATGAGCCGGTCTGCTTCACCGCTTGCATTCCGGCTTGCTGCGAGGGCGCGCCGAAGGTGTGCAGCGATTGCTGTGGCTTGTTCGGCAAGCACGGCATCGTCACCTACACCTGGGATTGCGGCTACAGCGTCTCGGTCCACTTCGGTTTGGGCGGTCGCTACCGCATCACGCAAGGCTACTAGGCACTTTTTCCCAGGGATTGCTTTTTCCAAGCGATCGCTTGGGCCGCCTGGGAGTTTTGTTGAGTCGATTATCAAGGGGACCGGTCTCGAATGTTCGAGACCGGTCCCTTTTTTGTTAAGCGCACTGCGCGGCGCATCGCCGACGCCAAGCGGCTCGTGGGTCCGTCTTGCGAGGACCGTAGCTGGAACGGTGTCAAGAAGCGATTCAAGCTTCGTCTCGTCAATCGATTCCTGACACCGCTGGGACGATCGCTCCCTTTCGACTGACCCAAGATCGCAAAGTGCGCCCGTGCGAGGCGGGCGAATAGGGCGTACAATCGCTATGATGAGCAAGCGCAAGCCCGATCGCCGACCGTCGAAATCACGATCGCGAGGTACGCCGAACAGCCCGATCGGTAACCCCGCCGAGGTGTTGACCGTTGGCTGGATGCTCACGATCGTCACGGTAATCGCCTGCGAGCTTGGCTGGTTGGCCAGTCTGGGGGCTGCGTCGCTGTGGCCCGAATCGGCAGCGCCGGCGGCGCTGGGGGCCGTGTTGTTGTTGGCGGCACTGTTGAGTTGGCTGATCGCGATGGGGTTGCTACCCGTTGTGCTGAAGCTGCGGAGCGAACCGCCGCCAGCGTCGATCATCTGGTTTGCGGTGGCATTGGGAGCGCTACCCCTGGGCGTGATGGTATCGCGAGCACTTGGCTGATCGAGTAGTGCTGATCGAGAGACGGAACTGGGTCAGTCGCATGGGTCTGGCGTCCGATCGGTGTCAGGAACCGATTCCAGCGGCATGTCACCAATCGGCGATGGTTCGTTGAGTCGGTTCCTGACACCGTTCGGTCTGCGGCGCGCTCGACTGACCCAGACCCCGAAGGCTCAGGTCGCCAACGATCGCCGCCCGTCGTGTAGAATCACGGGATCATGGCGCATCTGGATACGTTACCGTCCGACAAGGCGACAACCGGCGAATCGTCGACCGACTTTCGCGCGAGCGAGCACCACGAGTTCTTGACAGCCAGCCGGCAGGCGCTGCATTCCGCCAACTTGCAACTCGCGCTGGCCCGACTTGGGGACACGCTCGGCCAGAAAAATCGCGACGCGTACGCGGCCTACTCCGGGTCGTCGGCGATGCGGGAGTTGGCTCGCGGCATCAAAGACCGCACGCTCGCCGAGCTTGATCGGCACCTGGAAACGCTCGAAGCCAGCGTCGAGCGTAACGGCGGCCAAGTGCACTTCGCTGCCGACGCCGCCGACGCCCGCGAGGTCGTGCTCTCGATCCTCAAGAGCCGCGGCTGCCGTAGCGTCGTCAAATCGAAGTCGATGACGACCGAGGAAATTCATCTCAACCCGGCGCTCGTGGTGGCCGGTATCGACACAATCGAATCGGACTTCGGCGAGTACATCATTCAGCTTGCCGGCCAGCGTCCCTCGCATCTGGTGGCGCCGGCCGTACATATGACCGTCGGCGAAGTGGCGGACGTACTCAGCCGGCACTCGCCCGAGCCGCTGCCGGCGGACGCCACGGCCCTGGCCCAGTTTGCACGCGGGCAGTTGCGGGCGAAATTCGCCACGGCCGATGCCGGTATCACTGGCGGCAACTTCGCCGTTGCCGAAACGGGCACGGTGGTCGTCGTCGAGAACGAAGGGAACGCGCGGTTCACCACGACGCTGCCACGCATCCATATCGCGATTGTTGGCATCGAGAAGGTCATCCCGCGGCTGGCCGACCTGCCGGTGTTTCTCAAGATTCTCGCGCGGGCGGCGACCGGGCAGACGATGTCGATCTACACGTCGCTGCTGAGCGGGCCACGGCGCCCCGGCCAGGTAAACGGCCCCGAAGAGTTTCACCTGGTGCTGTTGGACAATGGCCGCACGCGCATTTTGGAGGGACCGCTCCGCGAGAGCTTGTTCTGCATTCGTTGCGGAGCGTGCTTGAATGCGTGCCCTGTTTATCGCGCGGTGGGAGGGCACGCTTACGGCGGCGTGTACGCCGGGCCGATCGGCGCTGTGCTGACTCCACTGTACGACGGTTTGACTGCCAACGAGCATTTACCGCATGCTTCGAGTTTGTGCGGCGCGTGCCAGGCTGCCTGCCCGGTGAAGATCGCCATTCCCGAATTGTTGATCAAGCTGCGCGACAAGTTGCACGAGGCGCAAGCTGCACAGCATAAGCAGAGCCGACTCGAGAGTTTCGCCTATCACGCCTGGGGTTGGCTGATGCGCAAGCCGCTAGGCTACCGCATGGCGACCTGGCTGGCGTCGCGCACGGTGGGGCGATCTCAGGCAGGCTCGCGCTGGCTGAAGCGGATGCCAGGAGCACTCGGAGGCTGGACCTCGAGTCGCGATTTTCCGGCGCCGGCGCGCGAGCGGTTCCGCGACTGGTGGCAGAAAGAGGGCCACAATGTACAGCGTGACGAGGGGCGCGAGGCGAGGCAATGAACCGCGATCAATTCATGGCCCGGGTGCGCACGGCCGCCGCGGCCGGGCGGCAATATCGAGTACACGTCGATGAGCGCATCGAGCGATCGGCCGGCTTCGTGGGGGGTGGCGCCGATCCGATCGAGCGCTTCGCCAGCCAGGCGACCGTGGCAGGCGGGCAGGTCGACGTGGTGGCTGACGCCGAGGCCGCGGTCGCGCGACTTCTGGAAATCTGCCAGCAGTACTCCGCCCGCAACTGCATCGCCTGGGATCATCCGCTGTTGGAAAGCTGGAATGTGCGCGGGTCGCTGGCGGCCCAGGGTGTTGAAGTGTCGAGCGCCGGCACGCTACCGGGCGAGGATGCGGCCGCGCGGCGCACGCGGCTTTTGTCGGCCGATCTGGGAATCACCAGCGTGACATTCGCCGTGGCTGAGACCGGTTCGATCGCCATGATCGACGACGCCGGGTGCGACACCGTGGCCAGCCTGGTGCCGCCGGTGCATGTGGCGCTGGTGAGCCGGGAGCAGTTGGTGCCCGACCTGTTCGATGTGTTTGATGCGCTGGAGAAGCGCAAAGCGGCCGGCTGGCCGTCGAGCGTGGTGTTTATCACCGGCCCGAGCAAGACGGGCGATGTCGAGCTGAAGTTGACGACGGGCGTCCACGGGCCCAAGCACTGGCACGTGATCGTGACGCGGTAGGAACGGCCGAGAAATATCTTCCAGTTTTCGTTGCCCCCTCACCCTACCCTCTCCCGCGAGGGGGGAGGGGAACAGGGAGAAGTTATTTCTCGGCCGCTAGTTTGTCGGGCGAAGTGCGCGCTTCTTCTTAGTGCTGCTCTTGGGCAGATGTTGGGCGCGCGGCGGGGGCATGACCGTTGTGCGGTGCGTGCCCTTGATCTTTCCGCACCGAGGTACCGGTCGAGAGCGTGACGACTTGCGGCTGCCCACAGGCCTGTTCGGCTGATGGCAGTACGGACAACGGAGCCGCCGATGGTGCCTGTGTCGCAGCCTGCGTATCAACCGCGGGCAACTGATGCTGCCGCCCCACGCCGAACTTGCGCAGCGATGGCCAGAGCAGGTGCGCGTTCTCGGTCAGGTATTCCCAGCGGAAGTAGTACCGCGTGAAGCAGCGAGCGTGCAGGTCGGCCACCTGGTCGGCGGTGAGGTGTTTGTACCGCAGCACCGGAGTGTAAACGTCGTAGCGGCTGTAATCGAAGTCGGCGACCTGATCGCGAATCTCGTTGAAGAACGGGGTGCCGGGGTACGGCGTCACCACGTTGAAGTTGGCGTACGTCGGCCCCACGCCCTTGGCGTACTTGAGCACCTGGCGGATCGAGTGGGCGGTATCTTCGGGAAAGCCGACCATGAAGCCGGCGACCGTGCGAATGCCCAATGCGCGGCACCGGGCGACGAACTCGCGCTGCCGATCATCGCGGATCGGTGCCCGCTTGTATTGCCGCAGCGTATTCTCATCGGGGGTTTCGATGCCGACCGTGATGCTGGTGAGCCCGACGTCTTTGAGGGCCAGCAGCGTTTCGGTGCGCATCAGGTCAATGCGGGTTTCGATCGAAAATTGCACCTTGCGCGGCAGGTTGCCGATCAGCTCGACGAGCCGCAGCACGCGCTTGCGATCGAGCCCGAAGAGCGGATCGCGGAACTTGAACGACTGAAAACCCCACTGGTCCATACCGTGGCGCATTTCGTCGGCGACTGACTCCGGCGAACGGAACCGCGTGGCGTTTTCGACAATGATGTAAGGGCAGTAGTTGCAGGTGAAGGTGCAACCGCGGCTCTGTTGGATAAGGCCCGTTGGGAACTTCCAGAAATCGTAGGCGATGCGGAAGCGGTTGGGCTCGAACAGCGACCAATCGGGGAACGGCAGCTCGTCGAGATTGCGGACGCTGCCGACGTCGACGATCCGCTCGCGGCTCTCGAGTACGTCGTCGAGCCGCCAGTAAAGCTGCTCCGTTTCGCCGCGCAGCAGCGTCACGTCGAGATCCTTGAAGACCTCGGGCATCGCGTGCCCCACCAGCCCCGTCACGAGCACCCGCGCGCCGGGCGTGCTGCGCAAAGCGTCCGCCATGGCTTGTCGCTCGAGCGGCAAGCTGATGAGCGCGGGGTGGAAGATGTACAGATCGGCGCCCGTGGGCACGACGTCTTCGGCGTATTCGACGCGGTGGCCGAGCTTCTTGAGGATCGCCGCCAAGTAGGCGTAGACCAACGCCACGGGGCGACGATCGCGCTTGTAGAAATGACGCACGACGCGGCCGAGGATACCGCCGCGGCCGGGAAAATGGCCGACGCCGTAGCCGCCGGCAAAATCTTTGGAGACGTCGCGTTTACGAGTGTCCCACAGAACGATCCGCATGCGGAGTCCTTTCCTGCACGTGCGTTGTCGAGTTCGTGCGCTGGTCGGCGGCGCCAGTTCGCAAGCTGTGTGGCGCCGGCGGCGAGCCAACCGGCGACGTCACCGAGGGAGTGGCCTCGCGGCCGAGCAAGCGGGCCAGTCCGCCCCGCGCAATGTAGTACGTGTTTCCGCGCCAGGTGATCGTGCGGCCGACGACGGTGCTGGCCAACAACAGCCAGTTCAGGCCACTCAACAGCGGCGACCACATGCAATCGAAGCGGCGCGAACGGGCTAGCGCTCCGGGCGGTAGTTCTTCGCAACACGCCCGCGCGAGGTCGTGGCGCAGCCAGGTTTGAAAGGCGGCCACGCCCCAGAGTGCCACGAGTGTGGCCACCGGCACCAGCGTCCACGCCGCGCCAATCGCCAGTCCGTAGATCAGCAGGCCCAGGTTGATGCCTAGCACCAAATTGGCAAAGGCGCTCGAAGCCAGCGTGCTCCACCATAGCGCAGGGCTGTAGCAGCGGCCGATCGTGTATTGTCGCCGCGCGAACTCGATCAAGCGCGGCCAGGTGGTGTCAACCGGCGTCGCGACGACGCACTTGGGCTCAAATTCGATGTTCGCGCCGGCCGCGCGCAACACCCGGCTGGCTACCAGGTCATCGCTGAGCGTGCCTTGCCAGGCCCAGGGGAGCCCGGCCCGCTCGAACCACTCGCGACGCACGGTCCACGAGCCGCCCCACAGCAGGAAGAAACCGCCGGGGCCAAACAAGCCCGCCACCGCGGCGTTCATGCTGGTCAAAAGCAAGTTGGGGAGCGTGAAGCGTTCGGGGACGAACCAACGATAGCCGGTGATCGCCGCCGTGTCGGGGCGGCTCAGCCGATGCACCAAATCGCGCAACCAATGTGACGACGGCCGCACGTCGGCGTCGATAAAGACCAGCACTTCGATTTCTTCGGGCAAATCGCGCGTGGCGGCGATCAGGTTGTGGACTTTTTGACCGGTATTGGTCGCCTGGCCCGCGCAGACCAGTCGGCAGGTGACGCGAGGATACGCGCGACGCAGCCGCTCGATGACCGCGGCCGCCGGATCGCGGGCGTCCTCGACGATGAACGTCAGCTCGTAATCGCCATAGTCCTGTTCGAAGAGCCGGCGCTGATTCTCCAACTGCCCAGGATCGATCCCCTTGCACGGGGCCAGCACCATCACGCGGCCGACCGACTCGGGCGGCGTGCGATGGGCGCGGCGACTGGCCGCAAACCGCCGGGCCTCGAAGGCATACAGCGCAAAGAGCACCGTCTGCACCAGGCCGCAGGCTGAAAGCACGAAATAGGCCAGCCACCAGACGTCCATGAGCCGCTGGGGTTCCTTCCTTGGAAGCCGACGGGGAAATTACAGGCGCGCCGCCAGAAGAGGCAGGCGGGGCGTAGAATACTGACCGCTCGCCTGGGGGTCTAGCCCGCCTTTGTCAGCGGGCATCTGCCGCACGGTGCCCCAGAGCTGGGCGAGCTTTGCGGCCAAAGATGAGGCGCTGGTCCGGCTTCACGGAATGCCGGAAACCTCGGCCACACCGGTAATTTCGACCACAAGGGATCGGAACGACCGGCCAGGCGGCTATTCCTTGATTTCAGGCTCGACGACGACGCGGCCCATGTAGAAGCCACAGTTTGGGCAAACCACGTGGCTGGGGCGCATCGTGCTGCACTTCGGGCACGCTTGCAGTTGCAGCGGCGTGATAAAGTCGTGGGCCCGACGGGTGCGGGTGCGGGTGTTCGATTGCCGCCGTTTGGGGACTGCCATCGTCGGGCTCTCGTCAAAATTCTAGGCGTGGTTGGGCTGGTCGAGCGCAAACGGCCTAACCTAAGGTGGCCCCGCTGGGGTGTCAAGGTAGGGGCTGGGGGTCAGGGACTCGGGATCAGGGATTAGGGATCCAGTGGTCAGTGAATACCGTTGGCTTCGAATTTCTAGCCACGGATCATGAACCACTAGCCTCTACCAGGTGTTCCGGGAATTTGCGTCCTAACCGTCCTAAGCCCGAAAAAACAGCGTCTAAAGTCTTACCAGGAAATCACTTGACCTTAGGACGCAAAATCCAAATCGCTTGCGTCCTGGATCGTCCTAACGGGGCAGTTTTGCGTCCTAAATACGGGAGGCAGGGTCAGGAGCTGCCGGCCTGCCCGAGGTCTAGGCGTACGCAGGAACCAATGACGACTAGGTGCTGCTCAAGGCGGACGGGGGCCCGGAGGGTTCGGGACCGGTGGATGCCCAGGTTCCACCGCATTGGCAGGGCGCCAATTCCAGTCTACGAAATGGCAACAGCCAGCGCGACCCCGACGGCTTGCCGCGGGCGTGGCTCGCCAAGATGAAGTCATCCATCCGCAGCCTCGGCTGGCGATTCAAATCCGATCGCATGGTGATGGACTACGCGCAGCAGTGCTACATCCCGGCCGCGGGTGGCAAATCGAGAGACCCCAGCCGGCGGCTGCGGGTGCAATCGGGGCAAAAGTTCAGTGTTGCGCCCGAGATGCTGCGCGGCGCGTGACAATCTAGTCCGGCGATGCCGCATAGTCCCTAGGTCGCGTCATTCTGTGGAGCCCACTCGGGTTTTCTTGGGTTCCTGTCCGCTCATGCTAGAATCCGTCGGCCGAAGACGATCGGGTTTTCTGGGGGAGCGTTTCGATGGGTGGCGATGCGTACGAACAAACGGTAGGCAAGCTTCGATCGGCCTTGGCACGCTTCAAGCCGGGACAGAAGACGTACGACAGCATTGTGGCTCCACGCGACGAAGTCTTCGCGCGGTTTCAGCCAATCTTCTCAATCTCGCACGTGGATCAACTGACTGCGGAGGAGTTTACCTCGTTCCTCTACTTCGAAAACAATCGGCATTGGAGCGGGCTCTATCGAAAAGGTCTGGGAGCGGCAGCGGATTTGCCGAAGCTGCGTCAGGCAATTCGAAGCCTTGTCGATGAAACGCGGCCGATAAAAGTCAGGTTGCCTGAAGCACTAGATTTGGTTTCCGGGTTAGGACGTGCCATCGCGACTGCGATTCTTACCGTCGCTTACCCTCAGAAGTACGGAGTTTGGAACAACACGTCTGAGGGAGGGTTGCGTCAAGCGGGGATTTGGCCAATCTTCGCCCACGGCGATGGTGTCGGTGGGCGATATGAGAAGATAAATGCTCTGCTGTTTCGGCTAGCAAGCGATCTAGGAACGGATCTTTGGACGCTGGATGCTCTGTGGTGGTATGTGCTGGAGCCAGACGAACCGCAACTTCCCGGAGAGGACGCTTCGCTTGTCGTTGAGTCAAGCGCAGGCGGATTTGCGTTGGAGCGCCAGCTCGAAGAATTCTTGCTAGAGAATTGGGATAAGACTCCGCTTGCGAAAGATTGGGCGATCCTTAGCACACCCGATAATCCTGAAGCCGGAAATCAATATCCCACTTCAGTTGGCCCAATCGATATTCTTGCCAAGCATAAGAAAGAGCCACGTTATCTTGTCATCGAGCTCAAGCGAGACCAAAGCACTGATAAGACGGTGGCGCAAGCACTGCGATATGTGGGATGGGTAAAGCACGAGCTCGCAAAAAATGGCGAAACCGTCGAGGCGTTGATAATCGCGAGGAAAATCGACAAAGCCGGTGAGTACGCGATCTCCATGCTCCCAGGGTTTCGCCTGATGAGCTACGCGGTTGAGTTCCGATTGCAGGCCGTTGAACCACTCAAGACTACTTCGCCCTAATTCGAGCCGGCGGCTTTCCGCTCTAACCACGCATTAACCTGCCGTTCGAGCACGTCCAGCGGGATCGCCCCCTCGGACAACACCACATCGTGGAACTCGCGGACGTCGAACCGTGCACCGAGTTTCTCTTCGGCCGCGCGGCGCAGCTCGCGCAGCTTGAGCTCGCCCAGCTTGTAGGCCACGGCCTGCCCCGGCCAGGCGATGTAGCGATCGACCTCGGTCGAGATGTTGTGCAAGGTCAGCGCAGAGTTCTCGGCCATGAAATCGATCGCCTGCTGCCGGCTCCACGCCAAGTCGTGCATGCCGGTGTCGACTACCAGCCGGCAGGCGCGCCACATCTCGTAGCTCAGTCGGCCGAAATCGCTGTAGGGGTCCTGATAGAAACCCATTTCGAGCCCGAGCCGCTCGGAGTAGAGCCCCCACCCTTCGACGAAGGCCGTGAAGCCGGTGAAGCGGCGGAAAGCCGGCACGCCCGTCAGCTCTTGCGCCAAGGCGATCTGCAAGTGATGGCCAGGCACGGCCTCGTGCAAGGAGAGCGCTTCGATCTCGTAGAGCGGCCGGCTTTTTAAGTTCGACGTGTTCACGTAGTAGAAGCCGGCCCGGGTACCGTCGCCGGCTGGCGGAAAGTAGTAGGCCGTGGTCGTTTGCGGGGCGATGTAGGCCGGAATCTCGCGAATGCCGTACGGCGTCCGCGGCAGCTTGCCGAACAGCTTGGGGAGCTCACCGTCGATCCGCTTGAGGACCAGGCCGGTCTCCTTCATCAATTGCTCAGGCGTGTCGGCGTAGAACTTGGGATCGGTCCGCAAGTGCGCGACGAAGGCGGCGAAATCTCCCTGGAACTTTACGCGCTCGATCACTTGCTGCATCTCGCCGCGGATGCGTTTCACCTCGGCCTGGCCGATCGCGTGCACCTCGGCCGGCGTGATATCGAGCGTGGCGAAATGCTGCACCCGATGGCGATAGAACTCGCGACCGCTGGGAAGCGCCCACGCGCCGACGCTGTCTCGGGCTTTTGGGACGTACTCGTCGCGCATGAACGTGAGAAACCGGCGATACCCCGGCACCACCGATTCGCTGATCGCCGAAAGCACCAACTTCGACAATCGCTCGCGATCGGCCGCCACGATCCGCTCAGGGAACTTTTGCAGCGGTGCGGCCAACAGGCTGCGGGCCGGATCTTCGACGATCTGCGCCTCGAGCGGTTCCTCGTAGCCCCGCAGCACTTCGCCAGGCAACGTGAAACCCTCGGCCACGCCTTGCCGCATCAGGGCAATGTGCTGATCGGCATAGCGGCCAAACGCGGCGAGCCGGGCAGCGTAGTTCTCATAGTCGTGTACCGTTTCGAGCGGCACTTCGCGCGGCAGCTCGGGGAACTCGACGTGGAAGCCCGTGCGGTTGGTGATCGGCAGCAGGTACATCTTGAAGCGATGCGCCGCCAGCGAGTCGGCGAACTGCCTCGCCAGAATGTCGAAGTTGATCTGATCGGCCGGCGAGAGCTTTGCCCGCTCGATTGCTTTCAATCGGTCAGCGAATTTCTGCGTCGCTTTCGCGCGGCGCTCGATGTCAGCCGGCGCCAGCTCGGGCAGCCGATCGTCGAACTGATGATCCCCCGCCTGCGTGGCAAAGAGCGGATCTTCGCGCAACTGAAACTGCCAGCTCTCATCGATCAGCCGCGTAAGTGCGGCCGGCGCGTCGTCAGCGGCCGCGCAGGTCGCACTGCCTGAGCACACGCTCGCCAGCAGCGACAACGCCAGCACCATCGCGCACTGACGGAGCCAGTGGTATCCGGTCATCGAATTAAATCTTGCTCTGGCGACACTTCGGCACCGAAACAAGATCATTGTCCGCCCGCTTCCGGCTTGGGCATCGTCGTGAAGGGCAACTCGTCGGTGCGGAAGGGCGAGGCCAACAGCCCTTCCTTGTTCGCCAGGTTCACCACTGGATAGTCGGCCCAGCCATAGCGTACTGCCACCGGCTCGGCCACCTCAGGGCAGGTGACCACCACGCGATCCTGCTGGATTTCGGCCGTCGCGTTGTGGAACACGTTGTCCTTGCCGGCGATCGCGAACCCCTTGAGCGGGCCGTCATCGTTGGTCTTCAGCCCGCTGCCGGCATGATCGAAGCTGAGCGTGATCCGATTGCCGGCGATCTCGACGCCGGCGACCGTCGGGCCCGAGTACTCGATCTTCTCGCCGTACGCTAGCGCCCGGGCCGCCAAAGCCAAGCGCTCGCCGACCGGGCCCTTCTTCTGCGGGTGAATGTCGGCCTCGTCCCCCACGTCGGTGATCACGGCCATCGCGGTGTTCGGTACGTTCTTGGCGGTCAGCCGCTGGGCTTCGCGCAGCTCGGCCCATTCGCTCACGCCCGGCTGATCGACGATCTTATGAAACGGCGCCAACTGTACGAACAGGAAGGGGAAATCGCCCTGCCCCCAATCCTTGCGCCAGCAGCCGATCATGGTGGGAAAAAGCGTTTGATATTCGTACGCGCGGCCGGCGTTCGATTCCCCCTGATACCAGATGGCCCCGCGAATGGCGTACGGCAGCAGCGGATGGATCATCGCGTTGTACAGGCCCGTCGGGCGCTGAGCCGCTTTGTTCTGGGCGGGCGAGTTGGTGAGCAGTTTCTTGAGCTCCGGCACCGCCTCGAGCGCCGACTTGCTCGTCCAGGCTTCGGCGGGGGTACCACCATACGAAGTGTTGATCAGCCCGACAGGAACTTGCAACTGAGCTTCGAGCGCGCGGCCAAAGTGATAGGCCACGGCCGAGAACTCCGGCACGGTTTGAGGATTGCATTCGACCCACTCGACCTTCGCTGTGCTTTGCGGTTCGTCGGCCGCTTCGCGCGGCACGGTCAGCAATCGAATGCGGGCGTTGGCCGCCTGCGCGATCGTCGTCTCGGGATCGGCGCTGCGGGCGACCGTCCACTGCATATTCGACTGACCGCTGGCGATCCAGACTTCGCCGACCAGTACGTTCTTCACGGTCACCGTGTCGGCGCCGGCGATTGTCATTTCGAACGGGCCGCCCGGCTTCAGGTTATTCAGATCGACGCGCCAACGGCCACCGGTCGCCGTGGCCGACGCTTCCTGATCTTGCAGCTTGACGGTGACCTTCTCGCCATCGTCGGCCGTGCCCCACACCGGCACTTTCGCCCCTTGTTGCAGCACGCAGTTGTCGCTGAAGAGCGGATTGGGTTTCACGGCGGCGCTGGCCGTGCCGGTCATGCACACGAGGGTATAGATCAACAGCCCGAGAGGGGCCAAACGAATGAGTAAAAATCGCATAGTCGGATGCTCCAGGAACTGGGCAATTAAGTACAGGCGCAGGGGTTGTTCCAGACATTGATAGCGTGCCGCGCGGGGCTTCGCAACCTGCGCGGCCAGGGGGGCTGGTCGCCACGCAATCAACCCGAAAACACCGTAAAAAACGCCGCGTAATCCCAAAAGTCGGAAATCGCGCAGGGTTGGTCGCGGGCGATCGTGTGCCCGCTGACGGGCATGTTCTTGATGGGGCCGAGCCTGCTGGCGGCGCTCGTCGGCTCGGTGTTGAGGGCGCTACGAGACTAGGCGCTGCCGATTGGTGCTCGCGCTACTTGCGGCGCAGGCGCCGCGCCAGCGGAACAACGGCGGCGCACAGACCGATGCCGAGCAGGACAATACTGCCGGGCTCGGGCGCCAGTGGCTGAATATCCTCAAGGTGGTAGTTGAACGTGACGTTCAAGCTGCCTGCCATGTCGAGCGTCGTCGACATAGTCAGGGTGAAGATGTCCGTGTTGCTTGTCGTCAAGTTCGTTATCAATGCCAGCGGTACATCAAGCGACAAGCTGCCGTCCAGCGACACTTTCTGCGCATTGAGCGGCCCGGTCAGTTTCCACGTGCCAGTCAACGCGCCAGGCAGACTGACGGCCTGATCATCGATCGGGACCAAGAGCAAGCCACCAAAAATGAGATTTAGGTTGCTGATCGTGGCGCCAAAGTTACCGCTCACCGCGAAGGTGCCGGTTTTCGCGCTCCCGGTCACTGAGGCAATGCCCGTCTGATCGAAGCGAAATTCGCTGAGCGTGCCCGACAGGTCAACTTGTCCGAGCAGGGCGTTAATCAAAGCAACCTTGCTGTTCGTGGTGATCTTCACGGTGTCAATCGTGAAATCGAGCGACTGACCGCTCAAGAAGTCGATATCCAAGTCATGGATTCCGACCAACGAATCTGCTTTAAGGTCGAATGTCGTGCCGAGCGGGTAAGTCTTTGGATCGGAGCTCAGATGAAGTGGAGGACCGAACAGGCCAAGCGAATGATCGAACGGTGACGTCAGCGTATAGGGTTCGAAAACTTTTTGCTGGGAGTTCCAGGCACTACCATTCCCCTCGGCATGAAGGTTTCCGCTTAGGTCGATGCTGGCGCTGAAGTGCTGTTCTGTACCTTGGAAATTGATTGGAATTGTGATGGCGCGTGCCGGCGCACTAGCGGCAAGAACGAGCCCCAGCAGGCTCAAACCGAAGAACGTGCGCAAAGCGGTAAACCGCATGGTGCCACCCCTAATGTTTGAAATCACGAGCGACTCACTTCGCAAATGAGCAAAAGGCGAAACTGATTTCGAGTGGACCGGTTCACGACCCAGGCAATTCATGAGCGAGTCTACCCATGAGTTCGCCGAATTGCGAGAGATTTGCCATCGGCAATCGGTGTATTCATGCACCAGCAACTAACCTACTGCCGAACGCTGCAGGCATTAAGCAGGATGCGGTAGCTCGAACGCTACTCGCTACACCGGCTGTTTCGCCGGGTCGAGATAGATAAAACTCTTGCCGAGGCGACCGTTGTAGTTGCCGGCTGAGATCGTCAGCAGGCCCGGCGTGTCGACCGACGCCCGAATGGCCGCCTGCGTGGCCGCGGCGATGCTCGCCAGGTCGCGGCCGTTGATGATGATCTCCATGATCGAGTTGACGCCGGCCGGCACGCCTGACGTCTCGCCCAATTTGTCGCGCAGTGTCGGGCAGAACTTTTCGTAGGTGCTGGCGATCGTGAACGAGTACCGGCTCCCGGCCTTCGATCCGCTGGCCGCCACACCGCCGGGGAAGGGCATGATTACGCCTGGCATCTCGGCGACTGCCCGCACGCCGCGCGCGGCCGCTTCGATGGCGGCATCTTCCGTCGCGCCAAAGAACCAGAGGTTGCCCCCCATCAAACCATCGGCGTAGCCGAAGCGGCGATCGAGGACGAACTCGCCGCCGAGAATCGGAATCACCCAGACGGGTCGACCGAAGCGTTCGTCGCGAAACTGATGTCCGTCGCCGAAGAAGGCGATCTTGCGGCCGAGCTTGTAGTAGGGTTCCGTCGCTTGCAGGCTGAACGCCCGGGCCGTGGGACAGGTGAGCACGTTCTGACTCACGCGCACCAGCAGCGAACGTTCGAGCGCTTCCACGCGGTCTTTGCGAAACCGCGGCACGTGAAACTGCAGCAGTGCGCCGGGGCGGCCGTCAGGCGTGCTGATCGATGTGTCGCCACCGGGGCCGACGTAGCGATCGAGACCCGCCTCGCAATCGCAGAGAATCGTGCTTGACGCATTGCCCGTCGCGGCCGCCACGGCGTGATCGAGCCATGTGCGGTCGCGCGCGGTCACCAGCACCTCGGCATAGAGGCTCTTGAAGGCTTCGGCGTAGGTGTCGTCGATCGTGGCGGGCATCGTTGGCGTAAATCCCTTTACTAACCTTTACGGCCTTTACCCTGGTACGTCGCCGCTTCGGTCAAAATCTGGTCCATGAAGATGTCGTGCTCGGCGACCGGGATCTCGGGGAACAACTGGCACTCGAAGGCCAGCGCCACCAGCGGGGCATCCGCCCGGGCGTGCTCCAGCAGCTTGTCGTAATAGCCCATGCCGTGCCCCATCCGCCCGCCGGTGCGATCGAAGGCCACGCCGGGGACCATGATCAAGTCGAGCTCGGCGACTTCGACGCGCTTGTCGGCGCGCTCGCGCAGCTCAGGCTTTGGCTCGAGAATCTTGTACATGCCGACGTCGAGCTCATCCATGCTGGTCAAATGAAACAGCTCGAGCTCCCCATCGACGCAGTAGGGGACCACGATCCGCTTGTCGCCCGCCAAGGCCGTGGGCAGATAGTGCCTTGTGCGCACCTCGGTTCGCACGTCGAGGTAGTACATCACCGTGCGGGCTTTGGCGTAGGCCGGCAAGGCGACGAACTTTTCGCAGATCGCGCTGCTCAGCTCTTCCTTATTCTCTTGCGCCTTGCGGTTGGCGTGCGCCTGTTCGCGAATGGCCTTCTTGCGGGCCTGCATTTCGGTGAGCTCACCGGTACTCATCGTGGCGGTCTCGGGGTGAGAGTTCGATCGAGGCTTGCGGAATGTCAAATAGCCGGCGCTACCCTCTTTGCCGGGGCGCGCGGGGCCGGGCGGTTTTCTTCCCAAGGCGGCAGCTAGCAAGACCACCGCTGGCAGAAGGGATCAATCGTACCCGCTCGACCGCCAAAGGCAATCGACCTTGACCCTG
The DNA here is from genome assembly GCA_964495375.1 of uncultured Planctomycetaceae bacterium. GTDB lineage: Bacteria > Planctomycetota > Planctomycetia > Pirellulales > JAEUIK01 > JAIESQ01. The sequence goes on from CAZBWM010000043.1 coordinate 26,986, forward strand.
CTGTTGCGGCCTGATATTCACGCAGGCCAAGTCGGGGGTTTTTTGCCTCCCGAAGTGCTTGAGATGCAGGCGGTCGCCAGGCGGGCGACCTGCCCGGCGGGGAGAAAGCGCGACGCGCGCCGGCTATTCGGGCGGCGCAGCGAAGCGCACCAGGCCGGCGATTTCGAGCGCTGCGGGGATGGCGAGCGACTTCGAGTCACCCCCGGCTCTTGTCGCGTATATTCAATTCAATTGATTGCCGGGGTCGCGCTTGGTTCGTCGGCGCTCCAGATCACGGTTCGTGCGCATCGCGCTGGCGGTAGCGCTACCGGTCTGCGCGATGGTTATCGGCAGCCCAACGGCCCAAGCTCAACGAATAATTTTTCCGACGCCGATCGAAGGGGCCGTTGACCCGTTGGCTGCCCCCGCGCCGTTGGCCTCTCCGCAAGGCATGGTGCAGCCGACTTTACCCCCCGCGACTTTCGATCCGTACGCCCCCGGCATGCAGCCGGTTTACCCGACCACTCCGTATGGGCCGACCCCACCCGGCGCCGTGCCGGCCAACCCGCTGACGCAACCGCAGCGCTTGCTGCAGCAGCTTCGCTTCGAAAACGAGTTCTTGCCCAAGTTCGACAGCCAGGGCTTGGGAATCAACAGCTTGGAGTTGAACGCCTCGTTCGCGATCCCCGCGCCTTTCATGCCGAAGCAGCCGCCGGTGTTCGTGACGCCGGGCTTCGCGGTGCATTGGCTCAACGGCCCCGAGAGCGATCAGTTTAGCCAGTCGCCCGATCTGCCAGCGCGCATCTACGATGCTTATCTCGATACCGGCTGGCGGCCCGTCGCTACCCCCTGGCTCAGCGGCGACTTGGGCTTTCGCGTGGGGGTCTTCAGCGATTTTTACTATGTGACGAATCACAGTATTCGTTTGATGGGGCGCGGCCTGGGAATCATCACGATGTCGCCAGCCTGGCAGTTGGCGATGGGCGTCGTGTACCTCGATCGCAATGTGGTCAAGATTCTGCCTGCGGGCGGTTTGATCTGGACTCCCAACCCAGACGTCCGCTGGGAGATCTTGTTTCCGCGTCCCAAGCTGGCCAATCGCCTGACGACCATGCGCAACACCGATCTGTGGTTCTACGTGGCGGCCGAGTACGGCGGCGGCGCTTGGACGATTCGTCGCGCAGATGGCGATGGCGATTGGGTCGACATCAACGACTACCGCATTTACCTGGGTCTCGAAACCAAGGGCCTGAGCCGGTTGCGCGGCTGGCTCGAACTGGGCATCGTGTTCGGCCGTCAAATTCGCTACGCGCGTACCAACGATCCGCCGAATGCGGACCCCTCGACGACCATGATGCTGCGCTCAGGACTGGCGTATTGATTTATGCGGGGCACGTGCACGATTAGCAGTTTCCTCCGAACGCTGTCGCTTGCACTTGGTCTCATCGTGACGGCTCGGCCGCTGCGCGCACAGTCGCCGCATGCACAGTACAGCAGCCCCACGACATTGCCTGCCGCGCCGAGCCGCATGCTCCCCTCGGGCGTCGCGTCTCCGAATGTTGCGCCGGCGGCGTCTTGGCCGGGTGCGCCGTTTGGCATGGCGCCACCAGGCAACTCGGCGCGCATGCCAGCACCGCAAGTCGCCAGCGCACAGCCACCGGTGCGATTGTTGCCGCCGGCGCCCATGAGTGAACCGCCGCGGCGACTCCCGCCCTCGAGCCCCGCGGACTCCGATTGGCTGCGCCGAGGCGGCGGTGCGGATCTAGGCGCGCCGCAAGACTTGCCGCCGGTCATTGGCCCTCGCACTCAGCCGGTGCTCTTCGACCCGACGACGGAGAATCGCGAGCTGATCGCGCCGGGCCGCTTGATGCCGCTGCCGCCGGCGGCGGGCCCTCCGGTCGGCCCGAAGTCATCGGTCGGCGCCACCGGCCCCTTGACCACCAACGGCGCTAAGGATGGCGTGCTGCAGCAACTGGCGTTCATCAAGAACGTGATGCCGAAGTTCGACCCCAACGGCCTCGGGTTCATGGACTTGCTCGTCAAAGGCATGCTGGCATTTCCGACCACGTCACGCGAATCACCGCTGTTGATTTCGCCCGGCTTTGCCGCCCACTTTCTCGACGGGCCAAGTGGTTCGCCCGTGCCGGCGCAACTCTTCGAAAGCTGGACCGAAATTCGCTGGCTGCGGCCGATCGGCTCGAAGTGGATGTTCGACTTCGGCTTCACGCCCGGCATCTACGGCGACTACACGTATATCAACGCCGATACCTGGCGCTATCAGGGGCGCGGCATCGCGATCTACAACTGGTCGGCCACGATGCAGTTGATCGGCGGTTTGGCCTACCTCGATCGCGACGACATCAAGTTCATGCCGATCGCCGGCGTGATCTGGACGCCGAACCCCAAGTGGCGGTTCGAGATCCTGGTGCCGCGACCCAAAGTAACGAATGTGTTGAGCCAGGATGGGCGTCGTACCTGGTCGACCTACCTGGCCGGCGAGTTCGGCGGCAACACGTTCAGCGCCACGCTGCCCGACCAGACTCGCAATGTGATGACCTACAGCGACCTGCGGCTCTACGGCGGCTTCGAGCGCAAGAGCGCCAAGGGGCACTCGTTCTATGGCGAAATCGGCTGGGTCTTCAACCGCAAGCTCGAGTATCGCGATAACGGAGTGCCGAGCTTCGACCCGGTCGACACGATGCTGCTGCGCAGCGGCACGGCGTATTGATCGCCAGCGGCGCCACCGTAATGCGTATCCGCATCGCTAAACCTTCGCGCGATCGGCAGTGCGACGAGCCGCCCCCGCGTTGCCATTGCTCGCGCCGGGCGGTGCGGTTGACGGCGCCGCTTCATCAAGCGCCAGGCGACGAGAGTCGGCGCGATGTTGGGCATCGGCCGTCACCAGCGGCACCAGCGTCTGCCGGCACCAGCGGCGCGCCGTGATCGCGGTCGGTGCATCACCGCCGCGAGCCAGTTCCCACTGCGCTTGTTCGGTTAGCAGCGCCGCGATGTACGTGCGCGCCAGGCCGAAGGCAAAACCGCGCGCGCCGGCCTGCAAGGCTTCAAGCCCCTCGCTGGCCGCTTGCGGCAGATACGCAGCCAAGGCCGCGGCGGCTTGCTCGACCGCGCGTCGCTCACCTTGCAACTGCGGATGCGTGGCGCGTTCCAAATGTCGCGCGATGTCGGCCAACAGCGGCTCGAACGATTGCTCCTTGTCGATCGCCCGCAGTGCGTCGAGCGACAGCACGTTGGTTGTCCCTTCCCAGATCGAAAGCACCTGGGCGTCGCGTAGCAGCCGGGGCAGGCCAGTGTCTTCGACGTAGCCGGCGCCGCCGAACGATTCGAGCACTTCGCTGGCCGAAGCGACCGTCTGCCGGGCCGTGTAGAGCTTGGCCAACGGAGTCAGCAACCGCAGCACGGCCCGCTCATCCTCGGTGGCCACTCCGCATTCGTCGCGCCCCAGCAGTTCCACGACGCGGAACACCAGCCAGAGGGCGCCCTGAAACTCGACTTCGAGCTGCGCCAAGGTTTCGAGATGCAGCGGTTGCTCGGCCAACAGTTTGCCGAACGCTTGCCGACGGTTCGCGTAGTCGCGCGCTAGCGCCAGTCCGCGACGCATGCCGGCCACCGAGCAAACCGCGTTGTAGACGCGCGTGACGTTGACCAACGTGGTGATGTTCGGCACGCCGCGGCCAGGTTCGCCAACGAGCTGCGCCGGCGTGCCGACCAACCGCAGTTCGGCCGTTGGCAGCGAGCGCGTGCCGAGCTTGTCCTTGAGCCGCAACACCTCGATGTGATTGAGCCCGCCGGTGGCATCGCGCGTCTCGACATAGAAGAGCGACAGTCCGCGGCTACCGGGCGTGGTATGGCCGGCCGCGTCTTCGATGCGCGCGAGCGTGAAGGCCATCTGCGCCGTGGTGGCCGAGGTGAACCACTTGTCGCCGAACAACTGGTAGTTGGCCGCGCCAGGAATTGTCGACCCACGGTTCGCAGTGCCATTGCCCCCGTCATGTCTATCGATCGCGCGGGCAACCGTCTCCGTGCGGCCGACATCCGAGCCACCGGGGCGCTCGGTCATCCATTGTCCCGACGTCCAGAATTGCTCCGGATCGCGGCTGGTTAGCCGGGCCAGCGCGCCACGCTTCAGCTCGTCGCTCCCCAGCACTTCAATTAACCGGGCCGCTCCGTCAGTCATCGCCAGCGGGCAGGTGTAGGTCGCCGATGCGGGACCGAACAAATAGAGCTTGGCGAACTGATGCAATCGCGAGACCGGCCCGTGAGCGCGCTCGTAACCGAGCGCGACGAGCCCTTCTTCGGCCGAGATGCGATCGAGCTCGAGCCAGCCGCGTGCGACGTCAATGCGATCGATCCGCCGCCCCCACGGATCAAACTGCACGAGCTCTGGCTCGACCGCGTTGGCATCGTCCCCCCAGCGGGCGACGTCCTCGATCACGCGCTGGCCGAAGCGCTCGAGGTCGGGCGTGATCGCGGCGGCCGCTTCGCTCGACAATTTGCGCGCGAGCACGCGCCGCAGGGCCGAGTCTTCCAGAAACTGATTGCCCAACCGCGGCGGATCCTGAAAGAAGTTGGGCATGGTCGATTCCTCAACGGCGGATGACGAAAATCAAATGGGGGTTCTATCAAGCGGCACGGCAGCCCCGCACGCGGCTCCTTTAAGTTTACCGCGAATTGGAGTCGATGTGGAATTGGGCTTCTGGATCGTTCGGAACCGGATAGTCGTTCATCTTTAATTCCGCGTGCCACGGGCTCTGCCAGTTCTCTCAACACAACATTGCGAGTCCAGAATTATCTCAAAGTCGGCGTCGCCGCTGCGCGGCTTTGCGGTCTGTTGCCAAGCTTCCGTGGGCTGGCGCCCACGGCTAAGCGCCGTCGCCGCTGCGCGGCTAAATCCGTGACAACGACACACCATTTCCAAAATCACCCAGCCGCACCGCCGATCTCCGCTTTCCCGCGCGGCGAGAGGGAAACAGGGGGAAGGCTTTTCTCGACCGTTCCTAATACAATGAGGTAGCGCCACGCGTACCGCGTGTCGGAACTCGTTTTGGGAGTTGGACAATGTCGACAGAGCTAACACCTGAGAGCGACGACGACATGTCCGATATGGTCAAGCTGTTGGCAGATCTTGCGCCGGAAGATTGGGAAGATGCATCGCTCTACGATGAGCCACAGGCGTCGCGCACATCGTAAGTCCGTGTTGGATTTCTGCTAGGAACCCCTTACCCCGCCTGCGTATATCTTCCGCGGAAGAAGCCGCTCTCCTCGGGCGCCTGGTAATGGATATCGAGCGCCGCGTCGTTGTGCGGCCGGCTCCCTTCGGCCAGCGAGCGCATCGCCAGGTCGAGCACCGTGCTGGTCAGGAGCGTGCGCTCGACGGGGTAGGGCGATTTACCCGTGGCAAACAACTGCTCGATGTTCCAGGTCAGCGCGTCGAAGTAGTTCGCGCCCGGGGGGGCGGGCAGCTCGAACGCGCACGAGACCGGCTCCTCGCGGCCCGTGATCGAGGCCGCGAAATTGAAATCCGATATGTGCTCTGGCAGGTTGAGCACCGTGCCGCGCGTGCCGTCGCGGTACTCGATCAGAATCGCCACCGGGTCGGTCGCGTTGTCGCGCACGTTGCCGTAGTTGCGGCTCGGGCTGCGCGACAGCGCCGCGTGCAGCAGCTTCTTCGAGAAGCGGCCGGCGTCTTCGGCCTGCCACACGGCATCGCCGCGCAAACACGTAACGGCGCGCACGCCGGTCTCGCCACCACGGCGCCGCTCGAGCATGCACTGCAAAGTTTCGAGCCCGTGAAACAAGTACGGCTCGACCGATCCGCCGTAGCAGGCGAGCCCTTCGGTGAATTGTGTACCGAGCGGCGGCTCGAGCTCGGGGCGCCGCCAGGTCACCGGCAGCGACGAGCCGGCCATGAAGCCGAAGCCCAGCTCGCGCGACCAGCCGACCATCTCGGCCGCCTTGCGATAGTCGTAAGAAAGGTGCTTGTCGTTGAACACCGGCACGCTGCGCCCCGCGCGGCGAAACTGGTCGACGATCTGCCGCATCAAATCGTAGCGCGGATAGAGAATCTGTCCGCGATCGTTGATCGGGTAGTCGCCATGCTCGCTGATCAAGAGCACGCCATCGACGTCGAGCTTGTCCCCTCCGCCGAGCGCTGCCGACACGGTGTCGGCGATTTCAAAACCATGCTCGCTGGCCAGGTCGCGGCTCAGGTCGTCGGCCGGATACTGGTCGTTGTACATCCGCACCAGCTTGAACGCGGGCTGATGGTGAAAGCCCTCGCGGTCGTAGCCAAAGATGAACCGGCCGGCGATGTGATAGGCGTGCGACCGCATGCGGTAGATGGTGTTGATGGCCGCGATCCGCTTGAGCGGCTTGTCGGTCGCGGGGGCGGACGTTGGGCGCGCCGGCGTCGGCGGGGCGGGGTCGGCCGCGCAGAGTTGAGCACTCGCCAATCCGGCTAGCCCTGCCACACCGGCCAGCGCGGTACCCCCGGTGGCGAGAAATCCGCGACGCGTCGTTCCAGATTCAGGTGCTGGCATGGCTGGCCCTTGTTGAGTTCGGCGAGTAAGTCATCGATTGCAGCCGCCGGAGAAACCGGAACGAATGCTGGACGACATTCCCGACGCTCGACGGCGACCGCTGATCTTCGTGCGTCCGGACGCGCATTGCAACTTGCTGATGGGACAAAGACGACCGCTCCAACACAAAACCCGTTTGGCTCCCGCCTCGCCGCTACAACCGACATTGCCCCTGAATACGGCCCGCCAGTCCGATCGGAATCCTGGCTCCGGCAGCCAATATCCAACGCCCCGCGCCCTATGCTTGCGCTGGCCGCGGCCCCTGCCGGGGCTGGCAACGAATATGCCCACCACCGCATCCAAGCATCCCGCGCCGCATCTGCGATTTGGCAACCTTGACGTGCGACTCGGCCGACCAACCGACCGCAACTAACCCTGCCCACCGCGCTTTCTCGCGCCGCAAGGCTTCGACCGAAGCGCCTCCGCTAATCATTTGCCAACAATCGCACCTTTCCCCCACAGTCGACCTTATGCAACGCGCCGTCTGGTACCTGGCGACCGCAGTCTGGCTCGCGGCCACGCTCGCCGGCCTGACGCTCGTCGCGCGGCACGCGAACACGCCCGGCCCGCCGGGGCAGGCCCCCTCCGCGTGGCCGATCGCGAGTGAAATCGAGCGCGCCAGCGATCAACCGACGCTCGTGCTGTTCGCCCATCCACTTTGTCCCTGCACGCGCGCAAGTCTGGCCGAGCTTGCGGATGTCGTCGCGCGGCGCCCAGCAGCGGCCCAGTTGTGGGTCGTGTTCTTCAAACCGCAGGGCGCGACTTCCGATTGGGAAGCATCGGACCAGTGCCGCACGGCGGCCGCGATCCCCGGTGCCCAACTGTGGTTTGACGTCGACGGCGTCGAAGCGCGGCGCTTCGGCGCGGCGACCTCCGGAATGGCCATGCTCTACACGGCCGACGGCCGCCTGGCATTTCAGGGTGGGCTCACGCCGGCCCGCGGACACAAAGGTACCAATGCCGGCCAGCAGGCCATCGAAGCACTGTTGGCCGGCGCACGAACGTCAACCGTTCAATCCCCGGTGTTTGGATGCCAGCTCTGGGAAGCGAAACCGGCTCAATGAGAGACGCGATCATGGCCACGGCGCAAATCCTTACCAGAACTCGATCGGGCGTGCGGCAGCGTACCGCGGAACTGTTTCACGAGCAGCAACAACGCATCTTCGCGTCGACCGATCGGATGTTCGCGGTCTTGCTCGCGTGCCAATGGTTGGCCGCGATCGGGGCCGCAATGTGGATTTCACCGCGCGCCTGGGAGGGGGCGACCAGCTATGTGCATCCCCACGTCTGGACCGCCGTGTTGCTGTTGGCAGTTATCGACAGCTTGCCCGTGGCGCTGGCGCTGTTGCGCCCAGGGCAGTTGCTCACCCGTCACACGATTGCCATCGCGCAGATGCTCACCTCCGCGATTTTAATTCACCTTTCGGGAGGGCGGATCGAAACCCACTTTCACATTTTCGGCTCGCTGGCTTTTCTCGCCCTGTACCGCGATTGGCGCGTGCTGATCACGGCCTCGGTCGTCGTGGCGGCCGATCACCTGGTGCGCGGCGCGCTTTGGCCGTGGTCGGTCTACGGCGTGGCGCAGCCCGGCTGGTGGCGCTGGCTCGAGCACGCCGGTTGGGTGGTCTTCGAGGATGTGATTCTGATCCGCTTCTGCCGGCAGGGAACGCAAGAGCTGCGCGACAGCGCCGCGCACACCGCCCAGTTGGAAGCCACGAATTATGAGATCGAACGCAAGGTGATCGAGCGCACCAAGGAACTGCATGCCAGCGAAGCCAATCTGCGCCAGGCCAAGGAAGCGGCCGAAGGGGCCAATCGGGCCAAGAGCGAGTTCTTGGCCAACATGAGCCACGAAATCCGCACGCCCATGAACGGCATCATCGGCATGACCGATTTGGCGCTCGACACCGATCTGACGCCTTGCCAACGAGATTATCTCGACACCGTCCGGTCGTGCGCCGACTCGCTCCTGACGCAGGTCAACGACGTGCTCGATTTCTCGAAGATCGAAGCCGGCATGCTCACGCTGGAGGTCGCCCCCTTCTGTCTGAGCGAACTGCTGGAGGACGCGCTCAAATCGCTGGGCGTTCGCGCGCATCAACGAGGCCTTGAGCTGGCGTGCCAGATCGCCGGCAATGTGCCGGACTGGGTGCGCGGCGACGCCGGCCGCTTGCGGCAGATCATCGTCAATCTTGTCGGCAACGCCATCAAATTCACCGAGTGTGGCGAAGTGGTCGTCGGCGTGGAAACCGCGTCGCGAACTGCCGACCTCGTCTGCCTGCGGTTCGCGGTTTCGGATACCGGGGTGGGCATCGCGACCGAACGTCAGGCGGCTATCTTCAAGGCCTTCGAGCAAGCCGATCAATCGACCACACGCGTTTACGGTGGCACCGGGCTGGGGTTGGCCATCGTTTCCAAACTGGTCGCGTTGCAGGGGGGCAAGATCTGGGTCGAAAGCGAGCTGGGGAGCGGCAGCACGTTTTATTTCACCGCCTGTTTCGCGGTCGATCCCGCCGAAGCTCGCGTCACTCCTCCTCAGCAATGCGACTGGCCAGAGTTGTCGCTCTTGGTCGTCGATGACAGCGCCACGAATCGGCGCATCCTCGACGAGACGCTGCGAAACTGGGGATTGCGGCCGACCACGGTGGGCGACGGCGAATCGGCCATGGCGATCCTGGATAAACGGGCCGCCGAGGGTCGACCGCTCGACCTCGCGATCGTCGACGCCGGCATGCCAAGGCTCGACGGCTTCTCCGTGGCCGAACATATCCGCGTCACGGCGGGCTCGGCCACCAAGGTCGTCATGCTGCTCGGCTCGGCAACTCAGTTGGTCGACACCCAGCGCTGCCGAGAATTGGGAGTCGATTATCTGGTGAAACCCGTCAAGCGCGCCGAGTTGCTCCGCACCCTGCAAACCCTGTTCGCGCGACAGGCTCCGGTCGACGATCAGCAGCGCGCGCACCTGGCTGGCGCGGCCAGCGTTTCTCAAGAGCCGGTCTTGCGGCCGCTCACGATCCTGCTGGCTGAAGACAACGTCGTCAATCAACGCGTGGCCGTGGCCCTGCTCGGCAAGCGCGGCCATACCGTGGTTGTGGTCAACAACGGTCGCGAAGCCCTGCAAGCGATCGCCACCCAGCGGTTCGACCTGGTGCTGATGGACGTGCAAATGCCGGAGATGGACGGGCTCGAAGCGACGACGCGCATCCGCGAATTGGAAAGCAGCACGGGCATCCACACGCCGATCATCGCGATGACGGCCCACGCCCTCAAGGGGGACGCCGAGCGCTGCCGCCAGGCCGGCATGGACGCGTATCAAACCAAGCCGGTACAGGCCGTTCAACTGATGCGGACGATTGCGCAATTGCTCGGTAGTGACGCTTCGCCAGCGGGTACAGCTTCCAATACCGACATCCGAGCGCTGGGCGCCGACGTCCCAGTGCAGAACACCTACGTCACGACGCCGACCGGCCACGACGCGCCGTCGCCTGGTAACGCCAGCGGTGAACGATTGGCCAACGTCGGCGATGCGGTCGATCTGCCGGCGCTGCTCGCGCGCGTCGAAGACGACTGGGATCTGCTTCAGGAGATGGTGGCGCTATTCCTCGATAATTCGCCGCTCTTGATGTCGGAGTTGGCCACCAGCGTGGCGCGGCACCAATCGCAAGCGATCGAACGCGTGGCACATGCCCTGAAGGGATCGATGCAAAACATGGGGGCCGCGCCGGCCGCGGCGGCCGCGGCCGCGCTTGAGGAGCGGGCCCGGGGGGGCGATCTGACGCATGCCGAAGCGGCGCTGGCCGAACTTCAATCACAATTCACGCGATTAACCACCGCATTATCCGCACCCTCGCTGGGAGGCCGAACATGAAAGTTCTGATTGCCGAAGACGACGCAGTTTCCAGGCGGCTACTCGAGTCGTCGCTGACGCGCTGGGGCTACGAGGTCGTCGTGGCCAGTGATGGCATCGAAGCCTCGCGATTGCTGCTGGTGCCCGATGCCCCCAAGTTGGCCGTGCTCGATTGGCTCATGCCCGGCATCGACGGCGCGCAACTCTGCGAGGACATTCGCCGGCAAAAGCCCGAGCCCTACACCTACATCATCATGCTCACCGGCAAACAAGCCAAAGAGGACGTGATTCGCGGGCTGGAAGCCGGCGCCGACGACTATGTCTGCAAACCCTTCGACCCCTCCGAACTCAAGGTGCGGCTGCGAACCGGTAAACGCATTCTCTACTTGCAGGACGAGCTCATCGGCGCGCGCGAAGCTTTGCGCGATCTGGCCACGCGCGATCAACTCACCAAGCTCTGGAACCGCGCGACAATTCTCTCGATCATCGCCAACGAGCTGGCCCGGGCCAATCGAGAGGGCTCGTCGATCGTCGTCATGGTCGGCGACCTCGACGGTTTCAAACAAGTCAACGACACCTACGGCCACCCGACGGGGGATGAGGTGCTCCGCCGTGTCGCCCAGGCCATGAAGGAAGTGCTGCGACCTTACGACTCGGTCGGTCGCTACGGCGGCGAAGAGTTCGTGGCGGTGCTACCCGGTTGCGTCCGAGAAAACGCGGCCAGCCATGGTGAGCGGCTCCGCGCCGCGATCAGCCGCTTGGAAATCGCCACGCCCGCCGGCGTGATTCGCCCCACCATGAGCCTGGGCGTAGCCGTGGCCGATCGCCACTCGCCCCTGGACGCCCACGAATTGATCGTGGCGGCCGACGCCGCGCTCTACGAGGCGAAGCGCGCCGGGCGCAATCGCGTGGTCGTGGCCGAGCCCGCTGGGCTGACGCTGGTTTAGCGCGCGCTTCACGCAGGAATAACGGGTGCCATGTCCCACGCTTGCGTGGGCATGCAGAGCATCTAGACAAGCATGGCCACTTCGGAGTACCTCAGTGGCCATGGCACCCACAATGCGGTCGATGCTAGCTATAGCGCGCTCTAGAGCATCACGTCGTCAGCACGTCGCGCACCACGCGCCCGAAGACGTCGGTCAGGCGGAAATTGCGCCCCGCGTAGCGATACGTCAGTTGCTCGTGATCGAGCCCCAACTGGTGCAAAATGGTCGCATGCAAATCGTGCATGTGCACCTTGCCCACGATCGCCTGATGGCCGAACTCATCGGTTTCGCCAAACGCCAGGCCAGGCCGGAAACCGCCACCGGCCAGCCAGACGGTGAAGCCTAGCGGATTGTGATCGCGCCCGGTGCCGTTGTTCTGAGCATACGGCGTGCGGCCGAACTCGCCTCCCCACCACACGATCGTGTCTTCCAGCAAGCCGCGCTGCTTGAGATCGGCCAACAAGCCGGCGATCGGTCGATCGACGGCCCGCGCATGCTCGGCGTGCTTTGGCAAATTCGAGTGCTGATCCCAGGCGGGGTTCGCCGTGTTGTCGCCGTAGGTGACCTGCACGTAGCGGACGCCCGCCTCGCACATGCGTCGCGCGAGCAAGCATTGCCGGCCGAAATTGTCCGTCTCCGTTTGGCCGATGCCGTAGAGGGCGAGCGTGGCCGCCGATTCGCCCGCAGTGTCGAGCACGTGCGGCGCATGCGATTGCATTCGCCAGGCAAGTTCGTAGGAACGCACCGCGGCTTCGAGCTCGTCATCACCTGTGTAGCGCTGCAATTGGGCCTGGTTGAGAGCTTGCAGTCGATCGAGCTCGCCGCGCTCAAGCGCAGGTGAACCCTCGGCCGGCGCTAGATTACGCAAACGAGCCTGCGCCGCCGGCATGCCTGCCCGGCCGAGCGCTGTCCCCTGAAACTCGGCCGGCAGAAACGCGGTGCCGAAGTTCCGCGCGCCTCCATTGCCCGACGACGGCGAAATCGTCACGAAGCCCGGCAGGTTCTCGCTCTCCGAGCCAAGCCCGTAGAGCACCCACGAGCCCATCGACGGGCGCACGAAGCTCGTCGCGCCACAATGCAGAAACAATGTCGCCGGGCCGTGCGCCACCCCTTCGGTGTGCAGTCCATGCAGCAGACAGAGATCGTCCGCGTGCCGTGCCGTTTCGGGAAACAAATCCGAGACCCACCGGCCGCTCTCGCCGTACTGCCTGAATTGCCAGGGGGACTTCATCACGCGATGCGCCGAGTCGCCGCTGCCGGTGTTCGCCCGCAGGCGCGCGTCGTCGAACGGCATTTTCTTCCCGTCATCGGCAGCCAGTCGCGGTTTGTAGTCGAACGAATCGACCTGGCTGACTCCACCCTGCATGAACAGGAAGATCACGCGCTTGGCGCGGGGCCGATGGTGCGGTCCACGCGTGGCATGTCCCGCGGTCGGCGAGGCGCTCCCGTCGGCAATTGCGCGCTGGCCCGCCAGCGCCGAGAAAGCCAGCGCACCGAAGCCGCAGGCCGAGCGCTCGAGAAACTGTCGTCGCGTTGCCGGGCCAACATTGCTATCCAAGTGCTTCCTCCTACCGTCAATCACGATAGCGAAAATCGAGCGACGAAAACAGCAAATGGAACAGTTGGCTCCACGGCCGCTGCTCTTGGTCTGGCGAAACCGCACCACCGCGCACGATCACCTCGCGAGCGATGGCGCGTTCCGCGTCGCTCGGTGCCCGACCGAGCGTGCGGCGAAACGCCTGGGTGATTCGCGCTTCGTCGTCCGGCAGTTGTTCGGCCAGCAAGCGATCGGCCGCCGCTTGCGATTGCTCGCGCACCAACGGGCTGTTCATGAAGAACAACGCCTGCGGGGCCACCGTGCTCGTGTTGCGTCGCCCCGCGACCAGGCTGGGATCCGGGAAATCGAACGCTTCGAAAATCTCGGGGAGCGAATTACGCAGCACCGGCAAGTAAACGCTGCGCCGTACCGAGCTCGCGACATAGCCGTAATCGTTCGCCGTGCCGGGCTTGATGGTCGGGCCACCGATCTCATCGCTCAATTGCCCGCTAATCGCCAGCATGGCATCGCGCAGGCACTCGGCCTCGAGCCGGCGGCGATTGGCCCGCCATAGCAGGCGGTTCTCAGGATCGGCGGTCACGCCATCCTCGCGCGAGGCCGAAGCTTGCCGATACGTCTGCGACAGCACGATGTAACGCACGAGCGATTTGGTCGACCAACTCTCGTCCATCAGCCGTAGCGCCAAGTGATCGAGCAACTCCGCATGCGAGGGCTGCTCGCCCGTGCTGCCGAAGTTATCGACACTGCGCACGAGCCCTTCGCCCAGCAGCCAGTACCACACGCGATTGGCGTACACCCGCGCCGTCAACGGATTGTCGGGCGAAGCCAGCCAGTCGGCCAGTTCGCGGCGTCCGCTTTGCGACGAGGGGAGCGGGCCGGCCGCCGCGGGGCTCACCACTTGCAAAAATCCGCGCGGCACCAATTCTCCCAGGCTATGCACCGAGCCACGCACGTGAATCGGCAAGTCGTGGATCTCCGCGCGCTCGCGGACGGTCATCACCTCGGGATGTTGTGGACCGCTGGTGCGGAGCTGCTTCAATCGCTTCTCGAGTTGCTTGATCTGCGCTTGCAGCGTGGCGAGTTGCTCTGGCGCCGCGATTTGATTCGGTCCCGCGGTCGCAGCGACCTGGTCTTGTTCGGCGACCGCCGGCGGCGGGGGTGCCCCATCAATGTGCGGCAAAAATTGCACGGCGTCGGCCACGACGTGCCCCTGGGTGTCGGCGCTGTCGACAATCACAAAGCTCTGCCCGCCGACTTCAAAACGGTATTCGCCCAGCGACACGAAGCGCCCTTCGATCGTAGGCGCTTCCTGCATGTTTACCGCGATCGTCTTTTCTCCCTCGGCGCTGAACACCGTGACCGGTACGCTCCGCGAGCGGTTGCTGTGCGCGGTGTAGGCCAACCGCACTTCGTAGCGGCCGGTCTCGGGCAACTCCGGATCGAACGTAATCGTGCACGAGCCTTTGTCGGCCACATCGTCATAGACGTAGCCGTCGCCGATGTAAGGTTTGACACTCTTCGATTCAGTCCAGCGGCCGACCTTCTTTGCTTGCCGGTCGTCGATGACGATGCCAGGCAACTCGCTCGCCGCGACGATGTCCGGCGTTTTCCTTGGCCCACCACCGAGTTTCACGAGCTGCGCGCCGGCGTCCTTGAGCTCGGCTTCGAGGGCGGCGATTGCGGCCGCATGTTCCGCAAAAACCGCTTCTTCTTCCGGCGGCAGTGGCAGCGGCGCCTGCACCCATTTCGATACGTTCTCGTGCTCCAGCAGTTGGCAGTTGCGCAAGATGCCGGCCAGCGCGTAGTAGTCGCGCGTGGGGATCGGGTCGAACTTGTGATCGTGGCAGCGGGCGCAGCCGATGGTCTGCGCCAGATACACCTTGCCCAAGGTGTCGAGCTGCTCGTCGACTACATCCATGTCGAGCTGCAGCTTGTCTTGCTCTTCGAGATTCGTGTTGCCGAGCGTCAGGAACGTGGTGGCAACCAGCTTACGCTGCCGATCGGCCACGCCGTCACTTGGCAACAAGTCGCCGGCAATCTGCTCGCGCACAAATTCATCGTACGGTCGATCCGCGTTGAACGTATCGATCACGTAGTCGCGGTAGCGCCAGGCCTCGGGCAAAACAAATCCGCGCAACGTGAGCGACTCGCCAAAACGGACCAGATCGAGCCAATGGCGCCCAAACCGCTCGCCGAACCGCGGTGAGGCCAGCAGCCGATCGACGAGCTTTTCGTACGCATCGGGGGCCATGTCCTGCTCGAAGGCGTCAATCTCGCGCGGCTCCGGCGGCAATCCCCACAAGTCGAAGTACAGCCGACGAATGAGCGTCGCGCGCGGGGCTTCCGCCTGCGGACGCAGGCCTTCCGCGTCGAGTCGCGCCTGCACGAAGCGATCGATCGGATGCGTCGAGCCCGTCGCGTCGCGCACCTCGGGGGGCGGTGTATCTTGCGGCGCGCGATACGCCCAGAACTGCCGACCGGCTTCGAGATCGATCGACGATCGCTCACTGGCGACCGACTCACGATCCGGCGGCGCGATCGCCCCGCGCGCCACCCAACTGGTCAACAGCGCGATCGTTTCGTCGGGGAGCTTTCCGGTCGGCGGCATCTCGACGCTGTCGCCGTCGTACTCAATCGCCTGCACGAGCAAACTCTCGTCGGGCGCCTTGGGAACCACGGCCGGCCCTGAGTCGCCACCGCGCAGCCAACCGGCCGAGAGATCAAGCCTGAGATTGGCCTGTGACTTTTTCGCCCCGTGGCACTCATAGCAGTGCTGGGCGAGGACCGGGCGAATCTGCTTCTCGAAGAACTCGAGTTCTGCAGCCGCAGGCTCCGATTCCGCAGCCGGCGATTCCACGGCCGCTGCATCCGCTGGGGCTCCTTCCCCGGGCGCCGGCTCGGCAGCATTCGTCAGAGCGCAAGAAAACACCGCGAGCGCGGACCAACACCCCAGCATCCGGTAAATCGCAATCGGGCGCAGTAGGAGACGAGACATCTTGGGCAGAAATTGCGCGGCCGCGGTACAGAGACGAGCATCGACCGACGCCCCATCGCGCGTCGGGTGCGTCGTCATTGTAACGTGCCGCGCGTGCGGGCGGCACGCAGCGGCTCAAGCCACTCGCGCGGCGGCGCGCCGTGGTCCAAAAAAAACGCCCGCGAAAAACATTGACTTCGTACATTTGTACGATATTATGTCGTTCACTTGTACGACTTCGGAGTTTGAGAACTAGCTAGACCCCGACCACTCACGACCGGATACCCCACGGATGAAACCTCGCCCCACGTTGTCGAAAGCCGAGCTCGAAGTCGCCCGCATCGTCTGGAGCCTGAAGGGGGCGACGGTCCGCCAGGTGCTCGAGGCGCTGCCGCGCAGCCGCCAGCAACTCGACTACAAGACCGTGCAGACGTATCTACGCCGTCTGGAAGCCAAGGGCTACCTGAATACGCGCCGCGAGGGGCGTGGCATCGTTTACACCGCCAAGGTGCGCCCGGCACAGGTCGTGCGTGAAACGGTCGCCGACTTCGTGCATCGCCTGTTCGACGGGCAGGCGCTACCGCTCGTCGAGCACCTGATTCACGATCGTCAGCTCTCGGACGACGAAATCTCGCAGTTGCGCGCCATGCTCGACGATGCCGAGCGCCGTTCCACGGTGTCTTCCTCAGGCCAGTCCAAATCCACACCATCACCAGCAGCTCAGCAGGGTCCCGACGCATGAACGCTCTCTCGCTCGACCGCATTGCCGAGTTGTCGGTCGTTCAGCTCTGGCAGGTAACGGCGCTCGTCACACTCGTGTGGCTCTTCACGCGGCTTTGCTGTCGGCATCGTCCGCACCTGGCCTACCTGCTGTGGATGCTGGTGCTCGTGAAGTGCCTGGCGCCGCCGATCGCGGCCAGCCGCTTGAGCCCCTTTAGTTGGGCAATGGCCGAGCGCCTGGAGCGCGTGGCTGCTGCGAAACCGGCGCCTATGCAGATTGCCACGACGGCCGACCTGACCGCGACTGAAACGCCAACTGCGACTGCCGATCTCACGCTCACTTCCGTTACTCCAGCGCCACCTGCCGAGACATGGACCTTCCGCTGGCTGCTTGTCGCCGGCGCGCTGACGATCTGGGCACTCGGCTCACTCGTACTAGCATTGATCGTGATCGCCAAATGGATCGCCCTGCGGCGCGTCGTGCGCACGTCTCAAGCACCCTCGGCTGCCCTTGCCACCCAACTCGCGGCGATTGCCAGCCGCTTGAACCTGCGCCGCCCCGTGCGGATCGTGGTGACCGACGAGCCGCTGGGGCCGCTGGTCTTCGGCGTGCTGCGGCCGACGATCGTGCTACCCGCCGCGGCGATCGCATCACCTGATGACACCGCGAGCGCCTCCGCCGATCTTGAACCGGTGCTCGCCCACGAGTTGGTCCACGTCCGCCGCGGCGACACCGCTGCCAGCCTGCTACAAACCTTGGCGCAGGTCCTTTGGTGGTTCCATCCGCTCGTCTGGTGGGCGAATCGTGAAGTGCGCCGCCAGCGCGAACGGGCTTGCGACGAAGAAGTCGTTGCCGGACTCGACTGCTCTCCGACGCGTTACGCCCGCTCGCTCTTGGCCGCGCTCGAAGCGGCGCCGCATCGCCGCTCGGCCTGGGCCCCGGCCGGCGTGCCGATGCTGAGCTTTACAGGGCAGCGGCTCGCGCACCTGGTGCGCGAGTCGGCCCACTTCCGTCGCCGCACGCCCGTAGGTTACTGGATTGTGGCCCTGTTGCTCTTGGCGATGCTCCTTCCCGGCGCGGGGCTTAGCCTTGAAGCGCCGCCGGAAGCCAACGGCGAAGTGGACGAGCCACAGCAACCCGTGACCGCGACCGTGCAGATCGATGGCTCGCTCCAGTTCAACGCAGAACCAGCAATCACCGGCCAGTTCGTCGCCGAGCCGTATTCGCCCATTGTTGCCCGCGAAGTCGGTAGCGACGCCCAGCGCGCGGCCGTCACCGCGATCGAGCAGCTTGGTGGCGCTGCCTACGCCAGCCGCGACAAGTCGGGCAAAGTGCAAATGACCATCATCTTGGAAGCGAACAAATGGAAGGGGGGCGCGGCCGGCCTCGCCAACCTCAAGGCGATCCAAGACCTGCAAGGCCTGTACATCGCCTGCCAATCGCTGCCGGCCGAGGGCCTCGCTCCGCTGAAAGAGCTTGAAAAGCTCAATAGTTTGCAGCTCGAGAACCCATCGCTCGAACAGCTCCAAGTCCTGAACGATTGGCGCGGCCCGAAAGTCCTGACGGTCTACGGCGACGGGCTGAGCGACGCCAGCCTGGGCGAGATCGCCCCGTGGTTGAACCTCGAATCGCTCACCATCGCCGGCGACGGTTCCCGGGCGAAGCCGACGCAAAAGGGGATTACCGACGCTGGGGTCGCGCTCCTGAGGCTTCTTGTGCATCTGAAGCGATTGCACCTCGGCAGTTGCCAGCAACTGACCGGCAGCACGCTCGGCGCACTATCCGGCCTGTCCGACTTGCGGATGCTGATGCTGCTTGGTACCGGTTTCGACGACCGCGGAATGGTCGAACTGGGCAAACTGACGCAGGTCAAGCACTTGATCCTCGATGCCTCGAAAGTTAGTTCCACGGGGTTCGCCCCGCTCGGCAAGATGACTTCGCTGTCGCGCTTGTCGCTCAACGAAGCGCGCACCTTCGACGACCAGGCAGCCGCGCACCTGGCCTCACTCCAGAAGCTACGCGCGCTGCACCTCTTCGACAACCAGCTCACCGACGCGGGCCTGGCCCCGCTGGCCGACCTCACCGAGCTGCGCGAGCTGCAAGCCTGGAAAGGGAAGTTTACCGACGCCGGCATCGCGCACCTGCGTGGCCTGACGAAACTCCGCATCCTGCGCATCGACTCCGAGAATCTCGACGCCGGCGACGACGGACTACGCCAGCTCACGGCGATGACTGCGCTACAGCATCTCAGTCTGCATGCCCGGCGGGCGACGGATGCAGGGCTCGCCGCGCTAGCCGGCCTGACCGAGCTGAAGTACCTCGACCTGAACGACGCCCAAATTCGTGGGTCGGGACTAGTGCACCTCAACCGGCTCGCCAGGCTCGAGAACCTTTACTTGAACCACACGCCGCTCGAAGACGCCGGTCTGCAATCACTCGCCGCGCTGACGAAGTTAAAGCTGCTGAGCCTCAGTGACACCAAACTGACCGATGCCGGCTTGGCCCCGCTGGCCGAATTGCCCAAGCTCGATACGCTGTACCTGTCCAGCACCGCGGTCACCGACACCGGCCTGACGACGTTGGCGAGAATTCCCAATCTCCAGATGCTCAATCTCTCCCACACCAAGATCACCAACGCCGGGCTAGAGAAACTCGACGGCGCCAAGGCGCTCCGCGAGCTTTTGATCGACGGCACGCAGGTGACCGCCGAGGGAAAAAAGAAGTTCAAGCAAGACCACCCCGAGGTGGAATTCGAGCCGGTCTTGGGGCTCGATATCCTGACGTTTCAGATCGACGACGAAGCCGAGGAGGCAGCCGACTCCAAAGGCGCCGACGACAAAACCGAATCGGGCTTCCAACTCGACAACGATTAGTGCTTCGGAAGTGCGCTTGGCGTGCTCTCTCGAGCGAGTTTGCCACGATTTCCCGGCCACGCTACGATGACCGCGACCGAAGGCGAGCGCCACGAGAGGCCAACTTTCGGTCGGGTTTCATTGTGGGGGCTTGAGTGCCGGATCGTGACTGTCGACGCTCGCTGGCGCTGGGGCATGTCAATGGCATGCTCTGGTCGATCGGCAACGGGCTGACCACCGGCACGCTCGTCAACTACCTGGCGATCGATCTGGGGGCGAGCGGCCTGGCCTTCAGCCTGGTGTTGGCCTCACCGCAGATCGTTAGCGCTTTGCGCGTCGCCGCGCCGACGCTGATCCGCCAAATCGGCACGGCCAAGCGCACCTGCCTGCTGCTGTCGCTCGTCAGTTACCTTCTGATCTGGGGACTGCCGGCGATCGGTTTGCCGAACGTGATTCCGCGCGCCCACGCGCTATGGGCGCTCATTACCCTGCTGGCGGCGCACCAGTTGTTCGAAGCCGTGGCCAGCGCGGCGCTGTGGGCCTGGTTCGCCGATTTGATTCCGCCGACGGTGCGCGGCCGCTACATCGGACGCCGCCAGGCGCTGCAGCTCGTCGTGCTGGTCCCCGCGCTGTTGGCGTCGGGCTGGTTCGCCGACGCTTGGCGCAAAAATCATTCAGTACCGTCGCGGGCCTCGGCCGCGCCATCGCGAACCACGACGGGCGCGCCGCACAGCGGCCAGCAACTCTTGGGCTACGCGATTCCCAATGCCGTCGGCGCCGCGTTTTTGCTCGCGTCGCTGGTGCCGCTGCTGTGGATGCCAGCGAGTGATGCGCGCGTCGTCCGGCACCTGGCCGCGGCAGCGCCGCGATCAGCGGTTCCAGAGACTTCGACGCCCGAGGTCGACCGCTCGCGCGGCACGCCCCATTGGTGGGCCGCACTCCATGACCACGCGTTTCGTCGGCTTTTGTGGTACGGCTGCTGGTTGTCGCTCTTCAACGGCTTGGGCCAGGCCGCGCAGAACATCTACCCCAAGGCGGTCCTCCACCTGCGCGTGCTGCCGCTCGACACCATGCGCACCGGCATGCGCGTCGGGCAGATCGGCGTCAGCGTTTGGGCAGGGCATTTGGCCGATCGCTTTGGCAATCGCCCGCTGGTCGTGGCCACGCAACTGGCGCTGTTCGTGGCGCCAGCCTTCTATTTGGCGAGCACGCCGGACGAACCCTACTGGTTGGCAGGCGCGTGGGCCTGCTTCGCGATGTACGCGGCGCTAAACGTGGCGCTCTACAACCTGCTGATCAAGTTGGCGCCGCGCGGCGCGGCCGCGGCCTACATCGCGGTCTACTTTGGCATCACCGGAGCAGCTTACGCCGGCGCCACAGTCGCCGGCGGCTGGCTCTTGGATGCCCTGAATCCGCAAGCTGCGGTCCCGTCGACATTCGCGTGGTTGGCCGCGCTCGAAGCGTGGTGCGCCGAAATCGGAGAGCGTCTCGCCGCACTCGGCATTGATCGCTATCAGGCGATCTTCGGCGTCGTGATCGCCGCGCGGCTCGTCGGGCTCGTGCTGGCCGCTCGCCTGCTCGAGCCCGGGGCTTCGCGCTGGTGGGCGATCCTTGGCGGCCGCCCACCGGTCGATCGAGCACCTCCCGCGGGAGGTGCCTCAGCCCACACCTAGTCGTTCCGCCGCAGGATGAACGTCGAGTTGTCGGCCACGCCGAACAGCGGACGCCACGGGCTCCACGTCATGCAGCGGGCGTTGACACCCGGATAGAATACCAGGTTGCACATCATCGCCCACGACTCGCGGTTGTACGGCCCTTCAGCCACGTTCGACTTGGGAATGATGTAGTTCATGTTCGCTTCGAGTGCAAACCAGTCGGACAGCGGCATCCGGATGTCGCCACCCACGATGCCATCGCCACCGTTGGTCGCACCACCCCACACGCGGGCCGTGCCGCCCCGCGGGAAGTACTTGCGATAGAAGGCCGTGTACAGGTCAGAGACTTGAAAGCTATAGGGAAGCGACTGACCGGAGGCCAACGTCAGCTCCTTCACTCCGATGCTGGCCCAAGCACCAATTTCGTCCCCGGCCGAACCGACGAAGCTGATTTCGCCGCGCACCTTCGACCAGCTCATGTTCGTGTAGTAACGATCGTCGAGATAGTCGAACGCCGCACCGAACTGCCACGGCGTGCAAGGGAGCGCCCGGTGGAACAAGCCCGCGGTCAAAAAGAACTGGTTGCGGCTCGTGGTGTTGTAGCCGGTGCCACCGTCGATTGGCATGCCCTGCGAATTGTAGGGGACGCCCGTCCCCGAGAAGTCGCTGCCGACCCACTGCGCGCCAATCTGGCCGCCGATGTTCTTGGCGAACCACACCGGCCCGGCGAAGTTGGCACCGGCATGAAAACCAAAGTTGCCGTTCTTGCCCAAATCGATCGGGCCCTTGAACGCCTGCGGGCCAGCGAACACGGTCGTGTATTTCAGCAGACCGCCGTAGCAGTCGTGGCACATGTCGCAGGGCGGGCACGCATACGGACCGCAATCTTCGCAGCAGTCGCCACAATCGCCAAAGCACGATCCGCAGTCGCCGCAGCTATCGTCGTAGCAGCCGCCGCCGCAGCTCGAACAGCCTAGGCCACCGTCGTCGATGTAGCCATCCGAGTAAGGACCGGGCGAGTAGGGACCGGGCGACGAGCCCTCAATCCATTCCATTCCCGAGCCATCGGCCGGGGTCGGTTGCGGACCGTAGTTCTGTCGCGGCTGCGGAGCCGGCAACACTTCGCGCTGGCGGTTCGGCACCGGGCCGCCCGGGCCAAACGCCGACGGCGGCATCGTGCGCGGGCCGCTCTGTCCCTGATAGGCAGCCGGCATCACCTGCGACGCAGTCCGATAACCGCGCGCCGCACGTTGACCCTGCATCTGACGATTGATCGTCCGCTGCGCCTGACGCCGTTGCTGATGCTGCGGCTGATAAACGGGAGTCTGCGCCTGCTGCTCTTGCTGCATACGGGCCGCTTCTTCCTCGCCAAACACGTCGGCGAAGACGTCATCAACCGGATCAAGCCCCTCGCGAGGCGAATAAGAAGCTTGTTCGACCGGCGGCGGATCGCTCCGATGCCGATTGACGGGCATCGTCGCCGACACCTTGGCCGCCGTACTCCGTCGCCCCTCGCTCGCCGGGGCGGTCACCGGCACCCGGCTCACCGCGGGCAGGCGATCGGAAGAGTCGCGGCGCGTCGTAGCGCTGGTGCGCAGGATCGAGCGATCCTCCGCGGGCGCGGACTCGCCGGCGCTATGCCAGCCATCGGCCGCTCTGGTCGACGTCGGAAGTCCCGGCGCCAGAAATCCCAGGGCGAACAGCCAGGCAATCGTAAGTTGGCGAGCCGCTTTCATCGCTATCACCTCAAACGTC
Source organism: uncultured Planctomycetaceae bacterium (assembly GCA_964495375.1). Classification (GTDB taxonomy): domain Bacteria; phylum Planctomycetota; class Planctomycetia; order Pirellulales; family JAEUIK01; genus JAIESQ01. Next base: position 49,909 of record CAZBWM010000043.1, read on the forward strand.
CATGAAACCGGAGCGCACTACGAAGAGGCGCATGCCCCCGGCTGGGGCAACTTATCGGTAGCCGCATAACCAGAACTTTCGTCAAACTCTGCGCAGCCGGAAGAGTCTGCCGAGCCGGTCACAAAGAATGCGCAAATTGCACGCGACCAGAGAAGGTTCGCTCACGCTAGCGGCAGCGGGCTGTCATCCGATGGGCCACAGACCGCGGCGATCAGGCAATCTGGCGAAATGCCTGCTCGAGGTCTGCTTGCAGATCGGTGGGCGCTTCGAGCCCCACGCTTAGCCGCACCAGCCCGTCGGCAATGCCCTGGGCACGGCGCTCGGGCGGGTCGTAACTGGCGTGCGACATACTGGCCGGCTGCTCGATCAGCGACTCGACCGAGCCTAAGCTGACCGCCAGTTTGAAGAGCTTCGTCGCCGCGACAAAACGCCGCGTGGCCGCCAGATCGGCATCGAGCTCGAAGCTGACCATCGCGCCGAAGCCCCCCCGCATCTGCCGCGCGGCGATCTCGTGCCCCGGGTGATCGACCAGCCCGGGATACCAGACGCGCCGCACGCGACGATGAGCGGCCAGATACGCGGCAATCTCGGCGGCCGTGCGCGATTGCTCCCGGACGCGCAGCTCGAGCGTCTTCAGCCCGCGCGAGCACAAGAACGCCTCGAGCGGCCCCATCACCGCGCCGGTCGCGTTCTGAATGAAGTACAACCGCTCGCGCAACTGCGGGTCTTTGACGACCAGCGCTCCCCCCAACAGGTCGCTGTGCCCCCCCAGATACTTGGTGGCCGAGTGCATCACAATGTCGGCCCCCAGTTCCAACGGGCGGGTCAGCACCGGCGTGGCGAACGTGCTATCGACGGCCAACAGCGCGCCGTGCTCGTGAGCGATCTGGGCGCAGGCCGAAATCTCGGTGATCGACAACAGCGGATTGCCCGGCGACTCGATCCAGACCAGCCTGGTGCGTGGCGTCAGCGCCGCCGTGACGCGCGCCAGGTCGTTGGTCGGCACGAGCGTGGTTTCGATCCCCGCGCGGTTGACGATCTTCTTGAGTAGCCGAAAAGTGCCGCCGTAGACATCGGCGCCGGCCACGATGTGATCGCCCGACTCCAAGAGCATCGTGGCGCAGTGCGTGGCGGCCATCCCGGTCGCGAAGGCCAGCGCTCCGGCCCCCCCTTCGAGCGCGGCCAGCGTGGTCTCAAAGGCGTGTCGCGTCGGATTGCCGCTGCGCGAATAGTCATACTCAGTGGCCACGCCCGCGCCCGGCTGCACGAACGTGCTGGCCAGATAGACCGGCGGCACCACCGCGCCGGTCTGCGGATCGGGCTCTTGGCCGACGTGGATGGCGCGGGTGCGAAACTCCATAGGAAGCCTTCTGTGGCCGGGGTCACCGACCCCGGAATCTGAAACGAATCTCCGACCTCACTCAGGCCGACTACAAATCTCGCGGAGGGCTACGCCTCGAGCGCCTGCGCCAAATCGGCGATCAAATCTTCGGTGTTCTCAATCCCGCACGATAGCCGGATCATGTTGTCGGCGATGCCATACTTGCGCCGCTCTTCGACCGGTACTTCGTAATAGCTCATCACCAGCGGCTGCTCGATCAGCGATTCGACTCCCCCCAGGCTTGGCCCAATCCGCGGCACCCGGCACGCATCGACCACGCGTGCCGTCGCGCGCCAGTCCGCTCCGCGCACCAGAAACGTCACCAGCCCGCCAAAGCCTTTCATGGTGCGCCGCGCGATGTCGAAATCGCGATGGCTCTCCAAACCAGGGTAGTACACCTTTTCGATCCGCGGGTGATTCTCCAGGAAGCGGGCGATCCCCAGCCCGTTGGCGTTGTGCCGCTCCATCCGCAGCGCGAAGGTTTTCAAGCCGCGTTGCAGCAGATAGATGTTGTGCGGCGAATTGATTGCCCCCATGATGCCGCGCAGCTTGCGCACCGGCTCGAGCGCCGCGGCGCGCCCCAATAGCACGCCCGCCAGCAAATCGTTGTGGCCGGCCAGGTACTTGGTGGCCGAGTGCAGCACGTAATCGACGCCGGCATCGATCGGCCGCAAGTTGAACGGCGTGGCCAGCGTAGCGTCGATCACCGTCTCGACCCCGTGGCGGCGTCCCAGTTCGGCGAACTTCTCGACGTCGACCACGCTCAAATGCGGATTCGTCGGCGACTCGCTGATCAACAACCGAGTGTGCGGCGTGATCGCGGCTTCCATGGCGTCGTAGTCGCCCATCCGCACCTGCCGCGTGGTGACCCCGAACCGCGCCATGTGCTTGCTGCAAAACTCCCGGCTGCGGTGATAGCACTCGTCGAAGAACACCACCTCGTCGCCGGCATTGCAGCGGGCCATCAACAGCCCGACGAAGGCCGCCATGCCGGTCGAATAGAGCACAGCCGCCTCGGCCCCTTCGAGCTCGACGAGTTTGCTCTCGACGACTTTTTCGTTCGGGCTGCCGTAGCGACCGTATTCTTCGCGCGGCAGTTTCTGCTCGATGAAGTCGATGACCGACTGGGTATCGGGAAACGTGTAGGTCGCCGAACAGAAGATCGGATCGGCAATCGCGTCGCCGTACTTGTGGCGGCTCTCGCCGGCATGGACGGCAACGGTCGACGAACCGCTCTTGTGTGGCGTGGCGCCCGGGGGGCCCGCATCGTGGCTCATGGCTTTGGTTTCCGCGAACGAACGCATTGCTCCCGGCGCGCGCTCGCGTCGGGGAACAGCTTTACGGCCGCGGCGGCCAACAAAAAAACCGCGACAGCACGATGGGTTCGCGCTCGCGGCTTGGCACTGGTCCAGTTGGATCGTCTCCGCCAAAGGGTGGCAGAGGGCGATGGCACTTTAGCAGGTCAAAGGCTGCAAGCGGCCGCAAATCCCGTTCGCAAGTAATTCTAGCTCGATAACCGGGGGGTTCGCAAGCGGCCAGCGGGCAAAAGCCGCGAATCGCCCGCACGGCAGGAGAGTAAATCCGGTGGCGACGCGTGACGATCCGGCCGCATCGAATGCTGCCGCCGACCTGGCGGTCGTGCCCACAGACTGACGTCGTTTCTGCACTCAGCCTTGCCCGCGGTGAGTGTCCCGTGGTTTTCTTCGCATGATGTCTTCGGCCCGCAGGGCCGGGTTCAGTCAGCCCAGGCCGCAGCGCAGCCGTACTCGGCGCAGCGCAGGCCTGGGAACACAGTGCGATTCCAAATTCCCGCCTAGCTGACAATACCCCCCGAGTGCAACGGCCGCCGGGTCTTCGCACGTGCTTCCTCGTCCTGCCACCCTGCCGCGTCGGCGTGAAACAGATACGGCACCGCGAGTACATCAGCCAGCCGCCGTATCAATCGCGCGGCGCCGGACGAATCGCTCGAAAGCAGAATCGGCAACCGCTGAAAGTGTTCCTGTTCGTCGGACGAAAGCACGAGCAATCCCTGCACGGCCCAGGTGATCGATCGGTCGTGCGTTCCCCCCATCACGAACTTCCAAGGGCACAACTGCACGGCAGCCAACCGCGCGCGGGATCGACAACTGCTGTCGCTCGGGGTTACCCGCGAAGCCATACTTCAACCAGTCGCGATTGTGTTCGACCGGCATCGGCCCCTCGTAAGCGAGCGCCTCGCCGCCGCGCGCAATTACCAGCGACGGCAATCGCCCGTAGCTCCAGCGCAGCATCGCCGCCATCACCCAAAACACGGTGCCGCCGATCGACACCGTAATGAA
>CAZBWM010000044.1:0-52987 GCA_964495375.1 uncultured Planctomycetaceae bacterium
GTTCTCCCGAGCGCCTTAGACTACTCGTCTCGCCTACCTGTGTCAGTTTTAGTACGGTCACGCAGAGCTCAATCCTTAGGGGCTTTTCTTGGACGCCGTTGGGATGACATCCCGAACGTAAGAGCGGTTGTCCCACCTTCGAGATTATGAGGGCGGATTTGCCTACCCTCCACTCTCCGGCAGGCGAGGGACACGTCTAGCAGTCCCCTCACCCTTGGGGCGCCGTCCCCCCATCGGTCCTTCTGCGTGGCGCAGGAATGTTGACCTGCTGTCCATCGTCTACGCCTTTCGGCCTCGACTAAGGAACCGGCTAACCCTGGGCGGATTTACCTTCCCCAGGAAACCTTAGGCTTTCGGCGAGCAGGATTCTCACCTGCTTTATCGTTACTCATTCCGGCATAATCACCTGAAGGCCCCAACACCGCTCCTTACGGTACGGCTTGTATCTGACCTTCAGCGCTCTCCTACCGCTGAATTCGTCCGAAGACGAATGCAGCCCACGGCTTCGGTGTAGAACTTACTCCCGTTCATTATCGGCGCTGAATTGCTCGACCAGTAAGCTATTACGCACTTTTTAAATGGTGGCTGCTTCTAAGCCAACATCCTGGCTGTCACAGCAACTCAACTTCCTTTTTGACTGAGTTCTACTTCGGGACCTTAGCCGATGATCTGGGTTGTTTCCCTCTCGACCGCGAAGCTTATCCCTCGCGGACTGACTCCTGAGATAGTCGCAACGGTATTCGGAGTTTGGTTCAGCAGGGTAGCCGGGTAAGGCCCCCAAACCGATTCAGTATCTCTACCCCCGTTGCGTAGTGGCTCAAGGCTAGCCCTAAAGCTATTTCGGAGAGAACGAGCTATCCCTGCGTTTGATGAGACTTTCACTCCTCCCCACAAGTCATCCCCTCGGTTTTCAACCCAAGTGGGTTCGGTCCTCCACGCGGTATTACCCGCGGTTCAACCTGCTCATGGGTAGTTCACGCAGATTCGCGTCTACCACCAACGACCGTGTCGCCCTATTCAGACTCGGTTTCCCTTTGGCTTCAGCCCGGAAGGCCTTAACCAAGCCGCTGACGGTAACTCGCCGGATCATTATGCAAAAGGCACGCCGTCAGACATTACCCATAAATGGGTCATAGTCCTCCGACCGCTTGTAGGCACATGGTTTCAGGTTCAGTATCCTCCCCTAACAGGGGTTCTTCCCATCTTTCAGTCGCCCTACTGAGTTCGCTATCGGTCATCAGAGAGTATTTAGCCTTACGGGATGGTCCCCGTAGATTCAGTCAGGGTTCCACGTGACCCGACCTACTCAGGTACCCTTCGGGAGATTTTTCGCTGTCGCATACGGGGCTGTCACCCGCTATGGCCTGCCGTTCCAAGCAGTTCTGCTAGCAAAAAACTTTGTAACTCCCATGGGAAGGGCCCTACAACCCCGCGAGGAAAATCCCCGCGGTTTAGGCTGTTTCCCGTTCGCTCGCCGCTACTGAGGAAATCGATTTTTCTTTCTCTTCCTGCGGTTACTTAGATGTTTCAGTTCGCCGCGTTGGCCACGTACACCTATGGATTCAGTGCACGTCAGTTCGGGAATCCCGGGATCAACACTCGTTTGACAGTTTCCCCGGGCTTTTCGCAGTCTTCCACGCCCTTCAAAGCCTTCTGATGCCAAGACATCCCCCATGTGCCCTTAGTAGCTTGACCACATTGATCCAATCCTCGGTGCCCGACGATCATCACCCACGGGCCTTGTGAGCCCATACCTGACGACCGACGAAACCAAGCATTCGATGCAAGCTGTGCTACTGCCATCTGCCACAAAGCGAGGGCATAACTCCTCCCATGCGATTTCGCAGATGCGTTCGTAACGATCAAAATCCAATGCACTGAAGCAACCCGATCACCGACAATCACCCTTCAGCCAAGGAGACGAATCCCCAGGACATCCAGCGATTGCAGCACCTGGCCACTCCAGCGCGTCTATTGCGCTAAGAGCCGTCAAAATCAACTACTCACACCCCTTGCGGAGGCGCAAGTAGAAATCTTGCGAATGCCACTTTCCACGAACCAAATTGTCAAAGATCGAGTCGCGCCGAAAGCGCGACGCCCGAGATCCGTAGCACCGAACCGGCCTTGGCCAGCTTTGGCAATAAAGAAGCGAATCGCTTCGCTCCTTCAACTGCGACTCTCGAACCCTGTCGCCCTGGACAGGGGACTCAACCTATACGCACCAGGGATCAACCTGGTTCGCGAGATGGAGTCCCGCACCCACAGCTTGTGATTCGCTGCCTTTTAAGGCACTTTTTCTCGCCGCGTCGGGTGGCCTTGGTCGCTTCCTGCTAGCGGCCGGTCACCCAGGCGAGTCCAGAATGTTAACGCCGCGGTCGGGGGACGTCAATCGGTCGGCGAGAACGATTTCCAAAAAACTCCGTGACGGGCGATTCGGCCCCAGAAACCGCGGGCAATTGGCCCAAAAACGATGACTCCGTGGGCAACCGCGGAGCCGTTCGGCCGCCGTAGCGGGGTTCCTACCCAGCAGGACTCAACCGCCGCCTCGGCTGAAAACCACCGCAAAAAACGAAAGCAAAGTGGACGCGAAGGGGATCGAACCCTCAACCCCCGGCTTGCAAAGCCGGTGCTCTCCCAATTGAGCTACGCGCCCAAGCGAACTAGCGAACTAGCGATTGAGATTCTGCAAGCCGACGGGGAGGGCAAATCGCTTCCCCTTCGCGGCGCCGGCATCAATCGTACGTCTGGAGAGCAGCCGCAAAAGCAGCATCGGCAAGCGGTTGGCGATCAGGAACAAATTCCCGGCGGCCGTCAGCCCCGAATCCGACTCTCCAAAAGTCGCGCTGACCAAGCACCGCCTTGCCCAGTACCGACCTCACAGTACCGACTTCACAGAAATCCAGTGGGCGCACCAAGATTCGAACTTGGGACCTCGTCCTTATCAGGGACGCGCTCTAACCAACTGAGCTATGCGCCCGTCGAGCAAAGATTCGTATTCTAGGCCGCGCGCGGGGGGTGTCAAACCACCCTCGCAATCGGACCCCTGAGCGTTCAATTCGTCGAGGTTGCCAGGCAAGTTTAGCCCCGCTTTGCAGCCAAGCTGAGGGCCATTCCAACCTTGAAAACAGGTCGATTAGCCGTACGGTGCTGTTCGCATTAGCACAACGCCGCCCGCGTTAGCACAACGCCGCCTAGGGGTGTCGTAGGACCGGGCCGCGGTCAGAGGAGCTTCTCCCGTCAGCGCAGCTTGCCATCGTGGGTGGCAACACCGCAATTTCAAGAGGCTGCGCAAGGACGACAGGTTCGCTGGCAGCCTACGACCCGAAAAACCGCTACGATTGGAATCATGATCGGCCCGGGCCGGGGCCGAAAAACAAGGCCATAGGCTCGGGCCGTCGCCCGTGAACGCTAGCGCGCCGCGGCGGCCATCACTTCCTGTTTCCTGAAGGACCTTCGTCATGCGATCGACTTGGCGCCATTGGACGGCTGTGTGCACGCTCGCGTCGGGCGTGCTGGGAATTCTCGACGTCCAGACGTCGCGTGCCGCGCCGCCGCCGATCGAACAAGCGCTGGGGCTCAACTCCATCCAGCGCGACGTCGAATACGACCGGCCGACCGCCGCAGAAGCCGCCAAGTGTGCGATTCAGGCCGAAAACGTCGGCCAGGCGAAGGGCTGGGTGGTCCGCAACGCCGCCGGTCAGACGCTCCGCAAGTTCGTCGACACCAACGGCGACAACGTCGTGGACCTCTGGTGCTACTACCAGGATGGTCTCGAGGTCTACCGCGATATTGACGCGGACCACAACGGCAAGGCCGATCAGTACCGCTGGCTCAACACGGCCGGCAGCCGCTGGGGCCTCGACTCCAACGAAGACGGCAAGATCGATTCGTGGAAACAAATCTCGGCCGAAGAAGTGAGCGCCGAAGTGATCGCGGCGATCGTCGCTCGCGATGCCACCCGTTTCAGCAATATCCTGCTCACGACAGCCGAGCTCGCCGAGTTGGGGCTCAGCGCCGACCGCGCCAAGGAGCTCACCGCTAAGCTCGACGGAGCCGGCGCCGCGTTCGGCGAAGCAGTTCGCACGCAAAAGATGGTTTTGCCTAAGGCCAACTGGGTGCAGTTTGGCGCGGGGCGCCCCGGGCTCGTGCCGTCTGGCACCGATGGCTCGACCAAGGACGTGCTCGTTTATGAGAACGTCATCGCGGTCATCGATAACGAAGGCAAGCACGGTCAGGTGCCGATCGGCACGCTGATTCAGGTTGGCAGCAACTGGCGTTTGGTCGGCGTGCCCGACCTGGCCGCCGAAGAAGGGCTTGCCGACAGCGGCCTGTTCTTCCGTGTGGTGCCCAATATTCCGAACCCCGAGGAGGGGGAGCAAGCAGCCGGTGCGCCCGACAAGGCCACGCAGGATTTGCTCGCCAAGCTCGAGGGAATCGATAAGCAGAGCGCCAAGGCGACCACGCCGGCCGAGGAAGCGGGCTTTAACGCCCAGCGGGCCGACATCCTCGGTCAACTGGTGACTGCCGCGACGACCGATGCGGACCGCGCTCAGTGGTGCCGGCAGTTAGCGGATACCGTAAGCGCTGCCGTGCAGAGCAATGCCCTGCCCGATGGCGTCGATCGGCTGAACACGCTGTTCGAGCAGCTCAAGGCCAAGGGGGCCGATGTCGAACTGCAAGCCTACGTGCGGTTCCGGCAGTTAACGGCCGACTACAGCCGCAGCCTGCAGGCGAACGAAGCCGACTTCGCCAAGGTGCAGGACAAGTGGCTGGCCGATCTGCAGCAGTTTGTGGTCGATTTCCCCAAGAGCCCTGACACCGCCGAAGCGATGCTGCAATTGGCGATTGCCAAGGAGTTCGCGGGCGAAGAGGATCAGGCCAAGGCGTTCTACGCCAAGATCGTCAGCGAGTTCGCCGATTCGTCGTCGGCCGCCAAGGCCGCGGGGGCGAAGACGCGCCTCGAATCGGTCGGCAAGCCGATCGTGCTGCGAGGTGCCGACGTCCAAGGCCGCAAGGTCGACCTGGCTCAGTTCCGCGGCAAGGTGGTGCTGGTGCAGTATTGGGCCACCTGGTGCGAGCCGGCCAAGGCCGACATGGCCTTGCTCAAGGAGCTACAAGCCAAGTACGCCAAGAGTGGCTTTACTGTCGTCGGCGTGAACCTCGACAACGAGAAGGCCTCGCTCGACGAGTTCCTCAAGACCAACCGCTTGCCGTGGGTGCAGATCTACGAGCCGGGCGGGCTCGACGGCCGGCTGGCCAATGAGCTGGGTATTCTCACGCTACCGACGATGATCCTGCTCGACGAGAAGGGGAACGTGGTCGACCGCAACATCCACATCTCGCAGCTCGACACCGAGCTGAAGAAGCGGCTGAAGTAGTCGCCGCACCAAGTTGGACTTGCGCCGCGAGTAATCACCGCAACGCAGCACGAGCCGCCGGTCCGGTGGCTCGATCGCCGGTCAGCAACCTGATCGAACTACCGTCGCCTAGCGCTTCGTCGCCAGGCGACGTTTTTTTGCGCCCGCGACACAGCACAGCGCGGTGATGACGCCGCTGCCAGCCAAGAGCAGGCCGCCCGGCTCGGGGACGATGGCGAACTCGCCGACGGCTTCGAGATTCAGGCCGATCCGCACCGACGCGTCGTCGATCAACCTGACGTCAAATGTCAGCGGCAAATTCAGCTTTAGGCCGCGGGCGCCCGGCGTGCCGCTGTCGAAGGTCGTCACCACCGGGATGATCGGTCCCGTGTATTGCGAGGGGTTCGACGAATTGAAATCGCTTAAGGGGAAGCTGCCCGCCGAAACCTTGCTGACATACCCTCCCACCGGCGAGTAGCTGACGACGCCCGTTGGCAGCGTCAGCACAATGTTGTCAGCTTGCACCTGACCCGAGTCGTTGATGATCGAAAATTGACCGGTCGGCAAGTTCTGAAAGAGCTTGGCGGTCGCATCGGGCACGGAGAAATCGAAACCGCCGTCGACGCCGAGGTCGAGGAAGCCACCAAGGCTGTTGGCCATTTCGCCATGCGAATCGATCAGCACGATTCCTAGAGGCTGGTTCGAGTCGTCGAAGTACAGGCGCACGTCCATGGTGCCCAGCAGTTGCACGCCGATTGGCGTGCCGATTGCCGTGCCGCTCAGCACTCCCTGCACGGTGAGTTGCGTGGCGCCGGTCAGCGTCAACTTCACGTCGGCACTATGCAGCTTGGAAGCAAGGTCGTACTCGACCAGATAGCCGTACGGTCCATACCCTTTGCTGAGGTCGTTCCAGACGCCGCCGTCGTACATCGCGGCCGCATCCTCGTTGCCGCCGGCATCGTTTGGCTCAGATCCCGACCAGTTGGTGTAGACAACTGGTTCGCCAGTCACCCACTGGAAACCGTCGGCGGGCTCCGGGGACCCGTCGGGTTGCGACAAGCCGATCCAGGCATTACCTACTGAGCCACCAAAGGCCAACTCACGTAGCAGCGCATTTTCCGAGGCGTTTTGGATCGTCGCCAAATGTCCGGACGTTGTGCCAACGCTACGGGCGGCCGCCGCGGCCTGAGCCGCATCGAAACCCATGCTCTTGCCCACGTACTCGTAAACATGGCCGTTGCCGCCGGCAGCGGGATCCCAGTAAACCGCGCCTGCCAATGCGGCGGAATGCTGCGCGAACCAGGTCAGGGCGAGCAGCGGCACAATGAATACAAGGCGACTTCGGGTCACGATTATTCCCCCCAGGAGCGGGCAGAAGAGTTGCCCGATCATGTGACGGTAAAGCGCAGAACCCTGTGCGAGCAGAGTCCAATTTCCGTCAAAAGAAGCAACGAGTGCCGACGCACGAGCCCGTGGCACACTCACGAAATTGCCACGGGCTCGGCGCCGTCATTGGGGGAGCGCGGGTACTGAGCCGACCTGCTCCCCAAGGCAGTTACCACTGCCAATGTTTGTTGCGACGGCGGGCCATGCCACCCCCAGGCACCGGGCTGCTACGACGAGCCTTGCGCGAGTTCTTGGCCTTCGGGCTGTTTGCTCGGCTGTACTTCTTCAAGCTCTCATCATTCGACGACGAGTAGTTGGGTTGTTCTTCCGAGTCGTAGTTCAGATCGGCGTGCACTGGCAGCTCCTCTCAAGGCTTGGCCAGGACTTCGGCGGGCGTCACTTACACCGCAAAACCGCACCTGGCAGAAACTTCGGAGCTATCGCTTTGGCAAGCGGCGCGCCGTAGTCGGGCCGCAACCTGCTAAGAATCGCTTAAGACGCGCTAAACCGGTCGCGCATACCGGTTTCTATTCTGGCACGCGTGCACATTTTGAAACGGCGCCGCGGGCCCCCGGAGCCTTGCTTCCACCGATTTGGTGATGCCCGGCCGGGCGCGATCGAAGGGCCTTTGACAACAAGGCTTGCGCTCCGGGCCGATCGTGGGAAGCCGTCGTTGCCAGGCGATTCCTGAGTCGCAACGACATGCCAAGAAATCACTTGCGCAATTTCACCAAGATCGAACGACGTTTCACTGCTTTGGTGAAACTGTCGCGGCAGCGGTCGGCGCGCACCCCGATCGGGCGAGGCCCTCGGCCTGGCTTTTTGCGCCTACCCCGGCGCGCACCGCGATCGGGGAACTTCGCATCGACTGCGATGCGACAGGCGCGCAGTTTCTCCGCGGAATTGCCAGAAGCGCAAGCGACCGCTCGCGCGCAGACATTCGCACAACGCTTGCGCGAACGAAGGAGTGCTATGCTTAAGGCAATACAGAGAAAGGAGTTGTCTGACTCAGTTCAGACACGCTACATCAGCGACTCCGCACTCGCGATCAGGGTTTTGATGAGTTGATTTGATCGTCGAGCCTGTTGGGTAACGCGCTCGAAAGCCCCTCGAGCGTTCGTCCTGCCACGATGCCCGCATTCCGTCGCGCGCAGTACCTCCGCCCCCAGGCGGACCCAGCCCCAAAATCTCCACCGCAAGTCGTGTGCCAGAACCGACCTTGCTGGGTTTCGGCTGGCGAAAAAAGCGCCAGCCTATCGGGACCGCGGCGTCTGCTCGCCTGCCGCTTTGTAGAAAGTTCCGCTATTCGAGGCCGTAAACGCTCCTTAGTTTGCCCAGGTGGAACCGAATCGCGGACCGCTAACCATTTCCAAGCGAGCGGTTTGCGGCTTGGCCCCAGTCGCCGGCGCGAAATCGGGATTGCCGCCGGCACGGCAATCGCTTCTATTCTGCTGCGTCACGCGGCCATGACGGCCGCCGCAGTTGGCGGACGACGGGTCGAATCGCTCGACCGCTCCGCCCTGGCCCATGAAGGGACCTCACGATGTTCGAGTCGCTCTCGCCTGCCGCCTGCCTGTTGGTCATTATCCAAATCTTCGGCGTCTGTAGCGCCGTCGGCGTGCGGCGCTACGCGGGGACCTGCCACGAGCAGTTCGCGCAGTTCTCCTTCTTCGCCTGGCTGACGCTGGTCGGCCTGTCGACGATCGGCTCGGCGCTATTTGCGGCCAGCTACTGCCTGATCTGCGGCGGGAGCTTTTCGATCATGGTGCTGACGGCCATCTGGGATACCCGCCCCTCGACGCCTGCGATGCCCTTGGGCCGCTAAGCCCTGTTTGGAGAGCGTTGCCGCAGGTTGCCGCCTCCCCGCAAACGCGCACGAGCTGCGCTCCGCCCGTGGGCCGTGGCGTTAATCTTTGCGAGCCTTACCTAGAATGAGCCGAGTTCTGGCCGCGCTCCTTCTTCTCACGCTGGCTGCTGGCGCCAGCGTTCTTGTCGGCATTGGCGCTAGTACCGCCAAATTCCAAAAAAAGCTTCCAATCGCTGCAACCGTGCGCCGACACCTATTAAGCAGGACTCGATACAGACGCTCGGCCACTTGCCGGCGAGACTGCTTTTTTCAGGGAGGGCTCGACCCATGCGAAAATTGTTTTTGGCCGTCGGTCTGTTGACCGCGGCCTTGCCTGGCTGGGCCGCAGCCGGCGATCGAGAGGTGGCGCAGCAGATCGCGGATCGTCTCCGCGATAGCGGCCAACTCCAAGACTACCGCGTTGAAGTGAAATTCAATCGCGGCACCGCCTGGCTCTCAGGCCGGGTGACCAGCGAAGACCAACTCAACAGCGCCTTGCAAATCGCCAACGACACGCCCGACGTCGAACGCGTCGTCAGCAAGGTGGAAGTTGCTCCCGACGAAGTCAGCCACCGCGCTCAGGCGGCCGGCCACTACGAAGAGCAGTCGCGCCACGACGACTCGGTGCAGCGGGCCGATCTGCGTGAAATGCCGGCTCCGGCGCACGCTTCGCCACAACGTCGCAGCCGTAGCGCCAGCATGAATCAGCCGAGCAGCCGCTCGCGCCAGAGTGCGCCGCGTCAGGCCTCGGCCCAACCGCAGCGCAGCCGCCGTGGTGGCCGCCCGCTGGCCCAAGGGGCCGTGGCGCCGGTCAACTATCCGGCCCGCATGAATCAGGAAGAAGTTCGCCCGTACGAAGCTGGCGGCGGACGGCCGATGCCGTCGTTCGTTCAGCCGGTGGGCTCGGATGTCGCCCCCGCGCGGTACGACCATCCGAACATGCCGAACTACGCTTGGCCGAGCTACTCGCCGTACCCGAACTATGCGGCCTTGACGTACCCCAAGCAGTACTCGCCGACCGCCTGGCCGTACATTGGTCCGTTCTACCCCTACCCGCAAGTTCCGCTCGGCTGGCGTAAGGTGACGCTCGAGTGGGACGACGGCTGGTGGTTCCTCGACTTCTCGGATTGCCCGTACTAGGGGCGACCGCAGCGTGTCGATTGGCACGATGGTTTGACACAGTTATTTGACACACTTGGAACGCATGAGGTGTAGCTGACGTCGATTGGTCGGTGGCCGGCGCCGAGCCGGGGAAAACTCGCGATCATCGCTCGCGAGGGCAAAGCGCCGCCAAGGACGATCGACGACGAGAGATTGGCCTGGTTCGTGTTTAGCCTGAATGTCATGGGGGAGTGGCTGCTTTGTAGGGCGGTCACTCCCCCCTTTTTTTGCGCTCAACGCAGCTTGGAGCGTGTCCGTGGGCTGCAGCTAGTTTGCTAACCAGACCTGCGAGCATTTCTTAGTTCCGCAGCCATCTGCGTTCGGTAGAAGCAACATGCAGTCGCACAACGGAACCGCAATTCTGGCACAAGTCGGCCAACAGCGGTTCGTTGCCGGTCAGGAAGGCGCCGAGGAATCGCTCGGTGGCCTCAAATCGGATGCCGACATTCCCCACTTCAATGTGGTGGGCCAGTTTCAACCCTGCGATGATTTCGCGGCTGCCGCAATAGGAGCACGCCGCACCCGGCGCGGGCTCATCGAGTTGAGTTGTCGGTTCAGCCATGCGATTCTCCGTTGATCGTCGTTTGTTGCGGAGCCAAGCCTCTCTCCTGATGACAATCGTCGCCGCGCGCACATCACGTCGTCAAGATTGCGTTGCCGTGCAAACCGCCCAGGTGCTATGTTGTGGCCGTGTCGCGCGACGAATCGCTCGCCGCCGATTTCCAGGTATTGCCCGCTCCGCACGCCCGCAGGACCGCGCCATGCTCAGGCTCCTGGGACCCACGGACCGCAATCCGCTGTGCAACGGCTTCAGCCGGCGGAACTTTCTACGCATCGGCGGACTGGGAGCCGCCGGGCTCGCGCTCCCCGACCTGTTGCGGGCGGAAGCCTTGACCGGCACGAGCGGTTCACGCAAGTCGGTCATCCTGATCTACCTGGTCGGCGGGCCGCCTCACCTCGATATGTTCGATCTCAAGCCGCTCGCTCCGCGCGAAGTGGCGGGCCCCTTTCGGCCGATCGAGACCAATGTGCCCGGCATTGAAATCTGCGAGCATATGCCGAGGCTGGCTCGGATGATGGATCGCGTGGCCGTGGTCCGCTCGATCACCGATTGCCAGGCCGATCACGACGCCTTCCAGTGCTATACGGGGCGCGACAAGCTGCGCGTGCCCGTGGCCGGCGGCTGGCCGACGATCGGTTCCGCGGTCGCCCGGCTGCAAGGGCCGGCCGCGAAGGGGATTCCGCCCTATGTGAGCTTGTGCTACCCCTGCACGCATCCGCCGTATAACGAGCCGGGGCCCGGTTTTGTCGGAGTGGCCCATACGCCGTTTCGGCCGCTGGGAGATGGTCGGACCGATCTCGTGCTCAACGGCATCACGCACGATCGGCTGCACGATCGCCGGCAGTTGCTGGAGAGTGTCGATCGCTTTCGCCGCGCCGCGGATGCCAGCGGAACGATGACGGGCATCGACGCTTTCACCGAGCAGGCGCTCGGCGTGCTCACGTCGTCGCGGCTGGTCGAGGCGCTCGATCTGTCGTGCGAAGATCCCAAAGTGGTCGAGCGCTACGGCACCGGCAACCCCAACGTCTTCATCGACGACAACGGCGCTCCTCGCGTGCCACAGAGTTTTCTGGCGGCCCGGCGCTTGGTCGAAGCCGGCGCGCGGGTCGTAACGGTCAACTACAGCAAGTGGGATTGGCACGGCCATCCGTATGGCTCGTGCTTCGATCGCTGCCGCGAAGATCTCGAAGCATTTGACCGCGGCTTTACAGCACTACTCGAAGACCTGCGGGCCCGGGGCCTTGAAGACGACGTGACCGTGGCCGTGTGGGGTGAATTCGGCCGCACCCCGTTGATCAACGCCAACGTGGGGCGCGATCATTGGCCGCGCGTCGCGTTCGGGCTGCTGGCGGGCGGCGGACTGCGCACGGGGCAGGTGATCGGCGCGACCGATCGACTGGGGGGCGAAGCGGTCCAGCGCCCGGTGAAGTTCGGCGAGCTGTTCGCCACGCTCTACCACACGCTGGGGATCGACGTCCGGCACGCCACGCTCGATGACTTGAGCGGCCGGCCGCAGTACCTGGTTGACGCGGGGGCCGAACCACTGGCGGAGCTGGTGTAAGCACTACGGGCAGTGGCTTCGGTCTTCAATTGGGTGCCACTGCTGGCTTGCCCAGCAGTGCATCCTGTTGATCTCTAAAGGTCTCGGCTACTTCTTCTTCAACTGCTCGTCGAACCAGGCCAGCGATTCCTTGAGCGCCGCGTCGCGGGCTTCAAGATAGACCCCGTAGTGCTTGATCTTGGGGATGATCACGAGTTTTTTCGGCCCCTTGGCGCGCTCGTGCGCCGCGATGCCATGCTCGCGGTTGTCGAACAGCTCTTCGTTTTCGGCCAACACGAAGAGCATCGCGCAGCCGGCCGCTTTCTCGACTTCGTTGAGCGGCACGTAGTTGATCAGCTTTTCGCGGATCGGCGCGCCTTTGAGATTGCCAACCTCCCGCGCGCCGGGGGGCGGATAACCGATTTCGCCGCGGGCTCGCTGGGTCGCCTGGCGAAATGTTTTCTCGCGCTCGGCGTCGGTGAGCACGACGAAGCGGGAATCCATCGCCGGCACCTGGCTGACCGTCGCTTTCACGCGCGGGTCGCGAGCGGCGGCGTAAATGACATGTCCGCCTGAGTAGCTGCTCCCCCACAGGCCAATGCGGTCGATGTCGCACTGCGGTTCGGCCTGCACCCAGTGGAGCGCGTTCAACAGGTCATTCGCCTGATCAAGTGGATCGACGACTTCGCGGACTTCCTGCACTTCTGCGGTGAAGCGACCACCGGGCCGCTCATCCGGGGGCGGGCTGGTGAGGATCACGCGCGAATCGCTGGCCCCCCAACCGCGATAGTCGAAGGCCACGACGAGGTAACCCGCCCGGGCGAACGCCAATGCTTCGGGGCGCAGCAGTGAAGCCTGCCCTCCCCAACCGTGGCTCATGACGATCGTCGGCAGCCTGGCATCGCCGGCCGATTTGGCGCTGTAGACCTCGGCGGCCATTCGCACCCCTTCGCTCATGATGGTCGCCTTACGATAGTTGATATCATCAGGCGGCTTGTACTCGCGGCGCTGGGCATGGGCGGTGCCGGCTGACGACAGGGCCAGCAGGACCGTGAGAACTGCGAGCGCGGTGCGAGTGCTTACGACGTGAATTAACTTCATGGCGATACTCATGGAACTTGTGATGGCTTAAACTCAGATGCGTCGCGGCTCGGTTCGCAAGACCGCGCGGGTATCATAACCGCAAGCTGCAACTGGTGCCGAGCGGCCGCGGCCGGGGTTCAATTAGCGTTCAAGCGAAATCAGCCGACCGTGGCGAGTTCTGAAATTGGAAAGCGACCTATGCCCCGCTTGCGAATTGTGTCCGGCCTGCTCGCGACGTTTTCGCTACTGGTGTCGCTGCTGTTGTTGCAGGTTCTTGTCGCGGCTGCCGCGGATGGGGACGCTGAAGGCGCCGACCGAATCGCCGCAGATCGGCAGGCCCTGGGCGCGTGGCAAGTGCTCGTTGGCGAGTGGCGAGGTGTCGGGCAGCCGAAGCGCGGCTCCAACCGCGACGCTTGGCGCGAAGAGAGCGCGTGGAGCTGGCATTATGTCGACGGCCGGGCCGAGCTCGTGGGGGACATTACCGATGGCCGCTTCTTCCAGCGACTACAACTGCAGCCGGGCGAAAAGCCGGGGCAGTTCGTGCTGCTGGTAACGCCGCGCGCGAGTGCGGGCGAAGCTGACTCAAAGTCTGCCTCTGAGCCGATCCGCTTCACGGGCGCTACCGTCGACGGCGCGCTCGTCGCAACGGCCAACGGCGCGGAGGGGCCCGCACGGGTCACCATCCGCACCGTGGCCGGGGGCGACCGTTTGATTGTGCTCTATGAGAAGGCGCCTGGTGGCGGGTCGTTCGTCCGCCAGGGAGAGGTTGCCTCGACGCGCAAAGGGAGCGCGTTCGCCACGGCTGCGGCGGCCGGTCGCGAGTGCGTCGTGACCGGTGGGCTGGGCACCATCGCCGTCGAGCACGAAGGACGCACCTACTACGTTTGCTGCGGTGGATGCCGCGACCTGTTCAACGACGACCCCGCGGGCGTGCTCGCAGACTACCGCCAGCGCAAAGCGGCCGAGCGCGCGGAGAAGGAGAAGCAGCGGTAGCTCAAGGCGCTCGTGACGTCACACCGGGCGGTCGCGTTGTGTGTACAGCCAGGTGGCGACGACCAGGATCGCGCCAATGATCGACATGATCCAGCCTGCGCCGCGGAACGCGCCGGCTTCGGGATCGTAGCCCAGCAAGTAGGAGATGAAGCCACCGACCAGCGAGCCGGCGATGCCCAGGCCCACGGTTGTCAGGCAGCCCAGCTTTTGCCGACCCGGGTAGAGGGCCCGCGCGATCAGCCCCACGACGAAGCCAAAGCAGACCCAGGAGACCACGCTGCCGATCGTTCCCATCGTGCCGACCCTCCGGTGCTTGCCCGCGTGTGTGCTACCAATCAAACGTAGCGTGCGATCGATGTTGCTGCCGCCAGGCGGGGCATTTCTTGCGCCAACCGAGGTTGATTAAACGGCCGTGACGCAAGAGAGTTCTCCGGACCGGGAGAACTCGAGAGAACAAGGAGTAGAAGAAGAAGGGTGGCTGATGGGACTTGAACCCACGACCCCCAGATCCACAATCTGGTGCTCTAACCAACTGAGCTACAACCACCGCAGGACTAAGCGGATAGGGCCGAACGAGCGGCGCCGCTGTTGGCGATGGTAGCCCTTTGGGCCGCGGCGGTCAATTGTCGCCGCTCCGGGTCGCCAACTGGCTATTTTTCGGCATGGCTTGCCCGTAAAGCTGAACCAAAACGGTCAGCCTGCTGCTCCGCACACCAGCGCTAACGCTCCGGATTCTGGCGCTAACGCCCCGCATTCTGGCGCTAACGCTCTTCGCCATAACTGCCGTACGACGGGTGCTCGGCCGGCGGAACCACCGGAGCCGCCCCCATACCGCTGGCAGGTGGGGCGGCCGAGTGTTGCCCAGTCGGGGGAGTCGGCGACTCCACGTGCGTGACACCATTGCTCGGCAACGAAGCACCGCTCGGTGGGGCCGCGTTGCTCGATAGCGCGGACGGCTCGGTAGCATGCCCTCCGCCCATGTAGGAAGAGAGCGGGCTGTTCATCTGAGGTTCGCGCGGGCCCGGTGAAACCGCGGGCGCGCTGCCGGCATATTCATGCAGCGGCTCGTAACCAGATTCACTACGATCGGCAATCCTACGGTCGGCGAGTGGGGCACTGGCATCATCGGCGATGGCATCGTCATCGGCCACGCCGATGTCGTCTGCGGCAGCTTCAGCACTGGCCGCGGCGGCGGCTTCGGCAGCCTCGGCCGCAGCGTTTTCGACCAGCGTCCAATCGCGGCGCTCGCGCGAGCTGGGGATCTTCATCGCTTTGCGATACTTGGTCACCGTGCGCCGCGCGACCGTGAGGCCATGGCGAGCGAGTTCTTTAACCAGGTCGTCGTCGCTATAGGGGTTGCGTTTGTCTTCGCCGTCGATCACTTCCTGCAGCTTCAATCGCACGGTATCCCAAGCGACTTCTTCACCGCTAGCAGAGACTGTGCCACCGCCGAAGAACCGCTTGAGCGGGAAGATGCCGCGCGGCGTCTGGATCCACTTGTCGTCGACCGCTCGGCTGACCGTGGTAACGTGCACGCCTACCTTGTCGGCGATCTGCTGCATCTTCAACGGCTCGATCGCCTCGGGCCCTTTGCTTAAGAACTCGGTCTGATGGTCGACGATCGCCTGCGACACCCGGGTGAGCGTGCCGCGCCGCTGCTCGATCGATTCGATGAGCCACTGCGCGGAGTTGATCTTGCGCTTGACGTACTCCTTGTCGGCCGGGCTGGCCTTCTCGTTCATCAACAACTGGCGGTTGTAAGGGCTGATGTACAGCTTGGGGAGCTTGCCGTCTTCGAGGCGCACTTTGTACTTACCGTTGTCGTCGAGCTCGACGAACACGTCGGGCGTAACCGTCGGCACTTGGGCGCTATCGAACTGCGCGCCGGGCTTGGGGTTGAGCTTGCGCAGGTGCTCGCGCGTTTTCTGAATCAGCTCGAGCGAGTAGCTCGTCTTACGCTGAATGACCGGCAGCCGGTTGTGCTCCAGGTCTTCGAGATGCCCGGAGATGAGCGTGCGGAGCTGCTCGTAATAGGGCATCGACGGATTGATTTGCAGCAGCAGGCACTCGCGCAGGTCGCGAGCGCCCACGCCGGGCGGATCGAGCTTTTGCACGACGGCCAGGGCCTTTTGCGCCAGGGCCAGGCCCGCGGGGCCGGCGTCGGGGCCGACCAGTTCTTCGAGCCGCAGCTCGAGATAACCGTTCGGGTCAAGGCTGTAGATGATGCGCTCGGCCATTTGCCGCGTGGCGGGGTCGAGCTCGAACCACGACAGTTGGTCGCGCAGGTAATCGTGCAACGTTTGCGGCCGCGCGACGATGTTCGCGATGGCGTCGTGCTTGCGATCCCCCTCTTCATCGAGGCGATTCTGCGAGGGACGCGGCCGCTCGTCGAAATGCTCGGGGAACTCCTCGTCCATCTGCAACAGACGTTCGAAGTCCTCGGCGTTGTTGTGGGCCTCGTCGACGACCAGCTCGCGCTCTTCGGCCGAGGGCTCGTCGGGGTTCTCGGCCTGGACCGGTGCGTCGTCTCCTTCGCCTTCGCGCTCAGGCTCGGGCTCGACGACGTCCAAGAGCGGATTCTCTTCGAGCTCCTGCTCGATGCGTTCCTGCAGTGCCATGATCGGCAGTTGCAGAATCTCCATCGACTGGATCATGCGCGGTGCGAGCACCTGCTTCTGCACCTGACGCATTTCTTGGCCGAACGACAATCGCATGTTGAACTAATCCAATCCAGTGCGGACGCAAGCCTGCGTCCACCGGTCGCCCCTGTCGCACCCCACGTGGTCGAACTGAACTCTGGTCGGTGGTCTGTGTTCTGTGTCGATGCCCAGTTCTGCGCCCAGTACCGTGCAGCGCGCTTCAAAACTTCTGCCGGCCTGCCAAGGCATCGGACAGAATCTCCTTGTTAGCAAACTCTAGCACACTGCCTGTCGTAATCCCCCGCGCGAGCCGCGTGATCGCTACCGGCAACTCGGCCAGGCGATGCGAGATCGCCAGCGCCGTGCCATCACCGTCGAGCGTGGGGTTGGTGCCCATGATCACCTCGCGAAATTCTCCTTCGCGCACGCGCCGCACCAGCGGCTCGATCGTCAATTGTTCGGGCCCGATCCCTTCGAGCGGTGCGATGCGTCCCAGCAGCACGTGATACAAGCCGCGGTAGCCGGTTTGCTCGATCGCCAGCAGATCGCGTGGCTGTTCGACCACGCACAGCAGGCTGCGGTCGCGCCGGGCATCGCGGCAGATGCCGCACTCTTCCTCCTCCGACAAATTGTAGCAATTCTTGCAGTAACGAACGTTTTGTTTGACCTGGCGAATGGCTTCGGCCAGGCCCACGGCCTCGGCTTCGGTCACCCGCAGAATGTGGTAGGCGAGCCGCTCGGCCGATTTCTTGCCGATCCCCGGCAACTTGGCGAACTGCTCGACCAAACGTGTTACTGATTCCGAAAGCTCCGCCACGGACTTGTCCGACTCCTCGAAAAGTTTTGTGCCCCGGTGTTTGCGCTGTGTTAAGCGCTGGTCGCCCCGGCTAAGCGCTCGGGGGGCCATCTCCCGACATCAGTTTGCCTAGCATGTCGTTGAGGCCAGGCATTTCCATACCGCCGGTTGCTTGCTGCATGGCGTCGGCGTGCAGTTGGCGCACCTTGGTCGTCGCGTCGTTGGCAGCGGCCGCGGTCAAGTCTTCGAGCAGTTCGCGATCGGGCTGTTCGAATAGCTTGGGGTCGAACCGGCAGGCGAGCACCTCACCCAGCCCGTTGACGTCGAATTCAACCAGCCCGCCGCCGGCGCTACCGGTGGCGCGGCGTGTTTTCAGCTCTTCGGAGATCCCCTGCATGCGGGCGCCGATCTGCTGCGCCTGCTTGACCATCGAAGCGAGATTGCCGAGTCCTTTGAACACGCTCGTGCTCCTGCCGTTGGCCGGCCGCGAGGACCGCCATCGGGCTACTGATGCGTCGACACTCGAACCGCTAATCGTCTGCCAACTCGGCCACAGGGCCAGGCTGGGCGACCGGAGGTTCCTCGATTTTTGTGGGACTTGCCTTGAAAAGTTCGATCGCGCGGCGAACGAGCGGCCGCTCGGCGGCCAGGCGAATGCGGTCTTGCCGGCGGGCAGGAGCCTGCACGGGAACCTGATTGCCGGCCGGGATTTCGGCCGTCAGGGCACCCGCCACAAACTCGACTCGCCAGCCAGGGCCCGCGATCTCCTGGAGCACCTCGGCAATTCGGCCCAGGCGCTCCGGTCGCTCGCACATCGACTGGGAGTAACTATACTGCGAAGGAAACGTCGCGACCAGTCGTTTTGGCGCGCAAATTGCTATGTCAGACGCGTGTTTAGCGAAATCGGCCGTTGTATCCGGCAGCCGCGCTAAGAGTTGCTTCCAAAGTTCGTCGGGCGAACCGGTGAATTCGCCCTCTTTGGAAGGGGCCTCGGTGGTCGCGATTGTCGCGCTTTCTCTTGAAGCAGCCACGTTTTCAAATTGCGAGGATGACGCGACCCCGGTAGTTTCGGCCCCTTCGGCAATTGCTGAAGGGGAACTCAGGCCCGGCTTTTCCGCTCGGTAGGCCTGATCGAGATCGTCGGGCTCGACTTCCTCGTCGTCGGCCGCCGTCTGGTGATCGTATAGGGCGCTCGATCCGTTGGAGCTTTCGACCGGCGCGGTTGCCGCGGGGCCTGATTCGCGCCGGTCGTGCGGAGCATTCTCCGGCGGGCTCAGCTCAGTCGACTTTTTTTTTGCAGCCGCGGCGCAGCCCGGGGGTGCCGCACCGTCGCCTGAGTGCCCGGCGGTGGGGAGCGCTGCATCGAGGGCCGGCAGGTCTCCGCTGCGGGCTTGTTCGAGCAGGTCGGCCAACCCCATCAGGTTCTCGAGTCGCGCCACGCGCACCAGCGCCAACTCGGCCAGCGTGCGTCCCTGCGAGCTGTAACGCATGCGACCCAGCGCGTGATCGATGATCTGCATCGCGGCCAGCAGTGAATCGATACCCAGCCGCTCGGAGACCTGCCGCACGCTCGCTTGTTCGGCGGGGCCACTGTAAAGAAATCGCTCTCCACTGGCTCCCACGGCGGCCACGAGCGCGTCGCGCAGAAAGCCCAACAACTGATTGAGGAGTTGCCCGGGATCGACGCCGTCGGCCAACGCCGCGTCGAACTCGGCCAACACCCCGCCTGCGTTGCCGGCAGCCAGCTCCGTGGCCAGCGCCGTTAAGCGTCCGCCCGCGGCGGTTCCCAGCAACGAGTGCACATCGGCGGCCGAGATCGTCTTACCGCCGAAGGAGAGGAGTTGCTCGAGCAGCGATTGGCTGTCGCGCATCGAGCCGGCGGCGCGGCGCGCCAACAGCTCAAGCGCCTCGGGCTCAGCCTGGACCCCTTCGGCCGCGGCAATTTGCGCCAGCCGCGTGGCAATCGCGTCGGTCTCGATGCCGGCGAAGTCGAACCGCTGGCAGCGCGAGAGGATCGTGATCGGGATCTTCTCGGCCTCGGTCGTGCAGAAGATAAATTTCACGTGTTCCGGCGGTTCTTCGAGCGTTTTCAAGAGCGCGTTGAACGCCGGGGCCGTGAGCATGTGGACTTCGTCGATGATGTAGATCTTGAAACGGGCCCGGCTCGGCCGCACGTTGACGTTCTGCCGCAGCTCGCGGATTTCGTCGATGCCGCGGTTGCTGGCGCCGTCGATCTCCAGAACGTCGATGTCGTCGCCCGTGCTGATGCTGCGGCACACGTCGCACTCGTTGCAAGGTTCCGGTGTGGGGCCATGAACGCAGTCGAGGGCTTTGGCCAGGATGCGGGCGGTCGAGGTTTTTCCGACCCCGCGGGCGCCGGTAAACAAGTAGGCGTGTCCGACGCGGTTTGACGTGATGGCGTTCGACAATGCCCGCCCGACCGTCTCTTGCCCGACGAGCTGGCCGAATGACTGCGGGCGATAGCGGCGGGCGACGACGACGTACTCGTGCCCTGCGACATCGGCGCTTGCGGCGGCCGCTGCGTCAGCTTTCTCGTGGGCGTTATTGGATTCAAGCGACATGGGCGGAGCGACTACCGGGCGCGCGGTGGCTGAAATCGAAGACCAGGAAACTGACACACGGGACGAGTGTGGTGAACAAGCGTCACCGCGTCTGCCCTGAGTGTCGCCGATTGCGCGGAAGTTGCAAGCGAATGACCGCGGCCCGACTGAATGGACCCTGCATCCGAACGGTGCCAGGAACCGATTCAACTGCGCAAAACAAATGGCGGCCTGTTGCCTGAATCGGTTCCTGGCACCGATCTGGCATGCCGCGAGATTTCTGCGGAGAATGCGATTCCGTCCGAGCAAGAAGCGCTCGTCGACGGCCGATGAGAGGCCCACTGCACAAAAAGCCGACTGTTTATGGCTGCTGTGTTTCCACCCTGACCAGGTTCACAGAGCTCCCTCGCAGGGGCCCCTCATCGGCGGCCGCACGAGCGACGAGTCGCGATCTTCCGTAAGAAATCGGCAGATCGAGCAACTCGGCCGCGAATCATGAATTTAGCATACCGCCGGGCGCGGCACGAGGGGGCGGGCGAGTAGTTAAACCGCTTGACACTACTTTTTGGACGCGGCTCGGAAAAGGCCGACCCACCAGCCGATCGACAGCCCGAGCGACACATAGAATGCGAATGCGTTCTCGCGATGGTTTGGCATCGTCGTTGATGCAACGTAAGCCCCCAGGGCGATCCCCGCGACCAATCCGACGATCGTACAAAGCCACGTACGCACGAGCTTCATGCCCACCAATCTAGCCAGGGGCTTGCTGCGTCGTGTCGTTGTGCCGTCGTGGTAGATTAAGCACTTGAATCCACGAACTACCACAACGACACAACGGCACGAAGTGAGTGCCCATTGAGAAACCTGCCATGTCGCTCAAGAACTGTCTAAAATCGCAATTGCTGTCGGCGCGCGACTATAGCGAAAAGTTGCTGTCGGCCTTCGACACGCCCCAGGCTTGGGTCCATCAGGTCCATTCGCACGCCAACCATCCGCTCTGGTTCGCCGGACACATGGGGGTGTCGGACGATTTTTTCATTTCGCTGATCGCTCCCCAGCGCACGGCCCGGCGGCCCGACCTGGTCGAGCGGTTCGGCACCGGATCGCAGCCGGTGGGCGACCCGAGCGCCTATCCACCAGTTGACGACGTGCTGGGCTACATGCGCGAACGCCGGCAAACGCTGCTCGACGTGCTGGAGTCAATGAGCGACGAAGAGTTGCAGCGGGCCACGCCGCCGGGCACCCCCGACTTCTTGCGCGACTACGCCGCGGTGTTTCAGACTGCCTCCTGGCACGAGGGGCTGCACTCAGGGCAGGTCTCGGTGACGCATCGAGCCTTGGGGCATAAGCCGGTGACTGGGGGCTAGCCGAGGCTCGCAACCGTTCGGCCGCCGACGGTCGAATTCTGGGGTATCGTTGAGCTGATCGTTCTCGCGACTTTCGGGCCAGCGATCGAGTTCAAACCATGGGAAGCAGCGATCCAAACCTCTCGCCCACCGATCCGCGCGTGCGTCTGGCGGCAGAGCGCACGCTGCTGGCCTGGATTCGCACCGGCGTGACGTTAATGGCGTTTGGTTTCGTCGTGGCCCGAAGCGCCGTGCTATTTCGGCCGGCTCCGTTGCCCGCCGAGGTTGCTGCCGGCGCCGCGGCCGCGGTCGACGAAGATGTCGCCCTGCCGATCTGGCTGGGAGCCACCATGGTCTTGATGGGAGTCGCCACGAACGTGCTGGCCGCCTGGGAACACTTCCGCTTCGTCGGTCGGCTCCGTCGCGGAGAAGAGGATTTGGTGAATCCCTTCTCGCTCGCGCCGCTGTTGGCGCTGTTGATGGGCATTGCCGGCGCGGCGATGGCGATCCACCTCGTGATGCACCAATCTTGACCTGATCGTTGCGCCGGCTGATTGCTCGCATCGTCGAGCGGCGATTACTTCGTACCATCGGCCGCGGAGACGAGCAGCTTTTCGGCCGCCTCGCGGGCTAGGGTGGTTTCGCCGGTGTCGAATTCGACCGTGACGGTGCCGGCCTCGGGGCGATTGGCGGTCACCCGACCCGCGGTCCCCAACGACAACCCGGCTTCGGTTAAATAGCGCAAAAACTGCGGCGACTGATCGACCACGCGCGCCAGGCGGAATTCATCGCCCGGGCTGCAAACTGCCAGCGGACGAACGACCGGGCTTTCGACCGAACCATCGGCCCTGGGGATCGGGTCTCCGTGGGGATCGACGACGGGGTGCCCCAGGTACGCGTCGATGCGATCGACGAGCAAGTCGCTGACCGCGTGCTCCATGTGCTCGGCCTCCTCGTGGACTTCGGCCCAATTGAGGTCGAGGGTCTTGGCCAGGAAGAGCTCGATGAGTCGATGCCGGCGAATCACGCGCAGGGCCAGCGCCTTGCCGGTTGCGGTGAGGCCAACCCCTTCGTACGGCGTGTAGGTCGCCAGCCCGCTTTCGCTCAGCGTTTTGAGCATGCTGGTGACCGAGCCAGGCGAAACGCCCAAGGCGCCCGCCAATTGCCCGGTGGCAACGGTTTTGCCCTGGTGCGCGGCGCCGATCAGGTAGATCGCCTTGACGTAGTTTTCGACGGTCAGGCTGGGCACGGCGATATTCCTGCAAAGGGGCGGAGCACTCAGTCGACTGGCGATTGTACGTCGCTGGCGGTCCATTGCCAGCCGCCGGCCGGAGTGCCAAGATGGCTCGCATGATCAGCGACTTGAATCGACGCGCGGCGCAGTTGTTCCAAGCCGCGGTACTACGCGCGGATGAGCTAAAGATTGCGGCGCACACTCGGGCCGATGGCGGACAAACACTCGATTTCGGGGTCGCCGCGCCGGGAGGGCTCGAAGCGGGGCGCGTGCTGGCCGAGATCTGTCTGTCGGGATTAGGAAAGGTCGATTTGGTGCCGGCCTCCGCCGATCTGCCGACGAAGTTGGCCGTCGCAGTCCGCACCGACGAACCGGTCGCCGCCTGCCTGCGCTCGCAGTACGCCGGCTGGCAAGTCGTCGGCGAAAAGTTCTTCGCGATGGGCTCGGGCCCGATGCGAGCAGCGGCCGGGCGCGAGGAGGTGATCAAGCACTTGGGGGGCAAGGAGTCGTCAGTGCTCGTCGTCGGCGTCTTGGAAACGCGCAAACTTCCGCCCGAGGCCATCGTTGCTGAATTGGCCGAAAAGTGTGGCGTGCCACCGTCCGGTGTTCTGTTGGCCGCCGCGCCGACCGCCAGTATCGCCGGCACCGTTCAAGTCGTCGCCCGCTCGGTGGAGACGGCACTTCACAAGCTGCACGAGCTGGGCTTCGATGTGAATCGCGTGGAGAGTGGATATGGCGTGGCGCCGCTGCCGCCGATTGGCCACGATGACCTGGTGTCGATCGGCTGGACCAACGACGCGGTGTTGTACGGCGGAACCGTTCAGCTTTGGGTCCGCGGTGACGACGATTCGCTGGCCGAAATCGGTCCCCGCGTGCCGAGCTGCTCATCGAGCGCTTATGGCCAAACGTTCGCCCGCTTGTTTGAACAGGCGGGGCACGACTTCTACAAGCTCGATCCGCACCTGTTCAGCCCGGCCGTCGTGACGTTCAACAACTTGGATACGGGCCGGGTGTTCCAGTTCGGCCAGCTCAATCGCCAGGTGCTCGTCGAGTCGTTCGGGCTTTGAGCGCCCCAGTAGAATTGCGTGGCCACTGTGCGGATCGGCGTTCTGTCATCTCCTGAGAGTTGGTATCTGGCCGATCTGCGACGGGCGGCCGGCTCGCAGCATGAAGTCATGCAGCTCAATTGGCGCGACATTGCAGCCGCCGTGGGGGACGACGCGCCGGCGGTAACCGCGTCCGGCGCTGATCTAGCCGCGCTCGACCTGAAAGCGCTCGACCTCAGAACACTTGACGCCCTGATCGTGCGGACGATGCCACCGGGATCGCTCGAGCAGGTGATCTTTCGCATGGACGCGCTGGGGCAACTAGCCGACGCGGGCCTGCTGGTAATCAATTCGCCCCGCGCCATCGAAGTGGCGGTCGATAAGTATCTCGCGCTTTGCCGCCTGCGGGCCGCGGGCATTAGCGTGCCGCGGACGCGCGTCTGCCAAACACCGGGAGACGCAGTTCGCGCGATGATGGATCTGGGTGGCGATGTCGTCGTCAAACCGCTGTTTGGATCGGAAGGGCGCGGGCTATTTCGGCTTAACGACGTGGCGCTCGCCGAGCGAGCGTTCGGGCTGTTAGCGCCGCTGGGGTCGGTGCTGTACGTGCAGGAATTCGTGCCGCATGCGGGCTTTGATTTGCGACTGTTGGTCATCGGCTCGCGCGTGTTGGCGATGCGTCGCCATGCGATCGACGATTGGCGCACGAACCTCAGCCTGGGTGGCCGCGCCGAGCCTGCGGAAATCGACGACGAGCTCGTGGCGCTGGCCCATCGCGCGGCCGACGCGGTAGGTGCGCGGCAAGCGGGCGTCGACGTGCTCACCGGGCCCGATGGTCGGAATTTCGTCCTGGAAGTGAACGCAGTTCCGGGCTGGAAGGGATTATCGGAATCGCTCAAAATCGATGTGGCGCAAATGGTTCTGGCCGATATTGCGAGTCTGATCTATCCAAAAAACTGAATGCTAGCTTACGGGCGCAGCACTGCTGCTATGCCCTATCTGGTGCCTGGGAGCCCGCGCTACGCAAGATGAGCGATTCGCTTGGCAGGGGCGTTGGAGCCGACTATTCTCCGCACCGTTGTGAGAACGCGTTGCGGGTTTCGGCCCGCCGCTCGCTCTCAGGAGTGCTTTCCGCCCGAGCCCAGGATGGGCTTTGAGAACAGGTTGAGCTCTGCTCGCCCGGCCAGTCAAGGAAGACGCGACACCCCGCCGCCACGCGCCGCCACAAACCTGGCGGCACGTTTTCTTGATGCGATCGACTGCCGATTGCGTGCCCGGCTATTAGCTCCGCCTATTCTCATCTCCCACCCGCAACTCAGGCGTCGCACGTTGGTCGGCTGGTGACCAGCGTCGCGACGGTTTACTCGAGCCGGGGACTCATGATGTGTCCCCAGGAGTTTTGGCCATGAAGAGCAAGAAGCCCTTGATCGCCCTGAACGCTGATTTCCGCGGAACCAGGAAGGATTCGCCGGCCTTCAGCTTCGTGCAGGCAGGTTACTACGACTCACTGACGCGTTCGGGCGCCGTGCCCATGATTCTACCACCGTTGGCCGATGAGGACGATCTCAATCAATTGCTCGATGGCGTCGATGGCCTGGTGATGGTTGGCGGCTCGGACCTCGATCCGCGGCAAGATGGCTTCATGCTCCATCCGGCCGTGCGGCTGCTGGATTCACGTCGCGAAAACTTCGATCGCATGCTGGTGCGTGTGGCCGCCGAGCGTCGCATCCCCGTGCTGTGCATCGGCGTGGCCATGCAGCTCTTGAACGTGTCGCAGGGTGGCAACCTGTTCTTGCACATTCCCGAAGATCTGCCGAAGGCGCTGCCCCACCGCGATCCGCTCGATCCGGCCCATCGCCACGCTTTGGAAGTGGTGCCCGGCACGCTCATGGAGCGGGTCTACGGCGAAGGCGAAATTCGCGTCAACAGCTACCACCACATGGCCATCGACGAAGTGGCGCCGGGCTTCATGGTTTCGGCCCGCTGCCCCGACGGCGTCGTCGAGGCGATCGAGAGCACGATGAGCGACTGGTTCGCGCTGGGTGTCCAGTTCCACCCCGAAAGTGACAGCGCCACCGCGCTCGACCTGCGGATCTTTGAAGAGTTCCTTGCTGGCCTGGGGGCCGAAGTGCCGCAGATGCGATTGGTCGCCTAAGGCGGTAAACAACAGAAACGTCGGCGCGAACGATCGAACGGATTCGATCGTCGCCCACGAGACGATCTTCATCAAAGTGAAGCGGCAGGCGCACCAGGATGGGGCGCCTGCCGCTGCTTTTTTTGGCGATTCAGTCCTGGCTCAGGACTTCGAAGTGGAATTCTTCGACGAACTGCCCGCGGACATCGCGGTGTGATCGGCGTGCATTCGCGAGATTGTCTGCGAAGCGCCCGCCCGCTGCCCTTGCGTTTTGTCGGCCGCGTCACGAGCGGTTTCTTCGCGGATCGCCCGCAGTCCACTTTCGCCCAATCGACCCGCTTCGTGCAGCGGCAGGTACATGCAATCGAGCAGTGTCGGGCGTCCCGTGCTGTTGAAAAATGCGCCGTCGCATTCGACGACGTGCTGCGCGTACTCCGCACTGTTGTTCTTGAGCAATTGATGCAGGTCCGGCAGCCGATAGTGGGGCACGGCCGGATACAGGTGATGCGTCAGGTGTAGATCCTGTCCGTAGACGAACATCGCCCAGCGCAGAATCGGATTGGGAAATGCGACGCGGCTGTTGGTCAAGCGGCCATCGTCGGCATTGGCGTGCTGGAACATGTCGCGCAAGAGCATCAAGTAGGGGAAGGTCGTTACCAGCGGCATGATCCACAGCAGGTAGAAGTAGACGCCCCATTCGGTGCCGGTCAGGTAAGTGGCCCAGCAGAGCGCGGCGTCGAGCAGTGTCACGCACCCCAACCGCATCATGCTGGTGACTTTGGCCGAATAGACCGGCTTCAAGCGCGACGCAAAGAACCATTGTTTCGGCAGCGCCGCGATCACACCGCAAGCTGAGAGCCAGAGGGCGATCGGTGCGATGGCCAGCGACACCGGGCCACCCAAGTGCGTCAACACGCCCAGCGTCGTCAAGCAGACCGCGATGTAGCCAATGCCCAGGATCGTGGTGAGTCGGATACCGGCGATCATCGGCACGTGCGTTTGATCGACCATGTAGGGATGGACGCCGCGCCCCATCGCCGTGACGTACAGGTTATCCCACAAGTAGCGGAACATGGTCGGCGGCCAGAGCAACCGCAGACCGTAGTTGCGGATGAACTGCCAGCGCGTCATCGGGAACTGATCCATCATCCGGGTCTTGCCCAGGTTGATCAGTTCGGGATCGCGCTCCCAATCGTTGGGATACTCGTGATGGCCGAGGTGAATTTGCCGGTATTGATCCGTCGTGCTGAAGAGCGGGAACATGCAGAAGATGTCCGATACCAGCTCGTTCAGCAATCGGTTGCGGCACAGTATGTAGTGCGACGCTTCATGGCCGAGCCCGGCCAGGCGATGCTGCAAGGCTCCGATCAAGAACCAGGCCAGGGCCACCACGGGGATCGCGGCATACCAGGCCAGGCCCATGCGGCCCAGGTTGTGGCAAAACGCCACGGTGCCGCCGATCACGACGGCCAAAGATAGATATTCGATCGCCAGGTACACCAGATTCGTGGTGTTATTCAGGTGGCGATACGGATGGATCAGCTTGTTGAGTTGACGGTCGTTGAACGTGCCATCAGGGTGGGGAGCATGCATCTTCGATCCTCCTTGCCCCAGGACGACCGCTTTTCGTAAGCGGGGCCGGGCAGGTCGATGGTCGGGGGTCAGGCCGACAGGCGAATACGCAAATCGCGCACCCGTGTTACGGCTGTTGAGCCTTCCCCGTTGCCCGGCGAGAGTGAAACAGGGAAGGCTAGAGGAGATATAGCCCCTATTTACCGCCCGTCAAATCAAACTTGGCAAAATTGGGGCAGATAGATTGATCCGTATCCCTATGACAGATAAGGACTTTAAAGCAGTTTCAAGAATGCCCGCATCCAGTTGGCCTGCGCGGGCCAGGCGGGCGCGGTAACGAGGTTTTTGTCGACATGGACATTGTCCATCGATTCACTGGGTGATATCCATTCCGCTCCGCTCGCCGTCAGCTCTGGTCGCACGGAGGGATAGGCGGTGCATTGGCGACCAAGGAGGACGCCTGCTGCCATCAAGATCTGCGGCCCGTGGCAGACCGCCGCGATCGGCTTGGTGGCCTTGGCGAAGTGCCGCACCAGTTCAAGCACTCGCTCGTCGAGCCGCAGATATTCCGGCGCACGTCCGCCGGGGATGACCAGCGCGGCGTAATCGTCGAGTCGCAGGTCGGCAAACGTGGCGTTGAGCCGAAAGTTGTGCCCACGCTTCTCGGTATAAGTCTGGTCCCCTTCGAAGTCGTGAATCGAGGTCGGGACGAATTGCCCGGCCTGCTTGTCGGGGCAGACGACGTCGACCTGGTGCCCCGCGCAAAGCAGAATCTGAAACGGCACCATGACTTCATAATCTTCCACGAAGTCGCCAACCAGCATCAAGATGCGCTTTGCGGACATTTCCGTTCCCACGAGTGCAAGATCAAGAAAACGTGCTCGAAACGGGGGGCGGTGTCGCCGAATGCCTCGAACGACCCGCAGAATAGGGCGGCAGACTCGCGCCTGCAACCTGCCCGGCATTCGCTTAAAGGCGTCTCCCGCTTCGGCCTAGGTCGAAATCACGAAACTGGCAAACAAAACAGCCTGCGAAGACTACAGAAGCTGCGTCCTGCTTTCCGATAAGAAAAACCAGATCGACCTCCCCGGCATTGCTACCCCAAACGCCTGCGGGCATGGAGCACCGGAGCTCGAGCAATTCGAGCTAGTGGTCGCATCGAGTAGGTAAAGGAGCGCCGCCGTTGGCGGCATGTGGCCCATCGGATCAACGGGCCACGGACACGGAAGTCGCAACGGTCGCCTTAAGCAGCAAGTGGTTTCGACAAGGCAGGTGCATACGCGGGCCATGGTTCGACGAATACCCTTCGTCAACACGCCCGCTCGTGCGGCGCCTCGAACGCGTACCCCGCGGGGTCGGTTCGGCGTCGATGTGCCTGAAGGGCGCGAAATCGTGAGCTGCATGGGGGCGAGATGACTTTGCGCCGCGCGGCCCACAACCGGGCGGCACAGGTATAGCGACTTTCATCCGGCAAACGAGTTGCCGGGGAGTGGTGTACGGTGACGTCCAGCAGCAGCGCTCCGGTGGTCCTTGTCACACACGCCCGCAGTTATGCCGCCTCGGGCGGCCAATGGCACTTCGAGCTGCGTTCGGCAGAAGGCGAAGTGCTTCTCTCGGCGGCTGATCGTGAAGCGGAAACGATCGGCCCGCGCCTCGAGCTGTTGGCGGCCGTGCGCGGTCTCGAGGCTTTGGAGGCTCCGTCGGCAGTCACGTTGCTCACGGCCAGCCGTTATGTGCGGCGCGGCATCGTCTACGGATTGGATCACTGGCGGCAGAACGGCTGGACTTGGGAATGGTTCGGCCACATGGTGCCGGTGCGCAATCACGATCTCTGGCAGCGAGTGGATCGAGCCCTGGGATTTCATCACGTGCAATGCCCTCAAGTTCGCTTCGATTCACCCCATCGCAAAGCCGCTGCCCCACACTCGACGCGACTCGGTCGCCGCGAGTGGCACAAGCGGCGCCGTGAGAGCGCACAGGCTGAAGTAACGGTTCGCGATCCGCTGTTAGACAACTCGTTGGACGATTCGGCGTCCTTCATCCAGAAAGAGGTTGCCGCCGCGCAGCGTTCGGCCGCCGCATCCTGGACGCGTCCAGAGCCGGCATCGCGACACGCAACGGCCCGACGTCTGCGATGGCAACATTGGTTCAGCGATCAACAAGAGTCGCTGCGCACGCGGCTCGCCCAGCTCGGAACCGGCTTGCTGCCAAGACCTTGGCTCGAATAGCCACGCCCCTGCCGGCCGGCAAATCGACAAATCGTGACAATTTGAGACAATGGGCGCTTGCCGCAGGATAAGCTGCCCGCCCGCCGACCTAAACAAAGACGGAACTTGCTTCTCGGCCCAGCCCGAGATTGCCCTTCAGCCTGGAGCGACACCACCGTGCGGACAAGCGTAGACCTCGACGGCGTGCGACGATTAGTCGATGGCCTTCATGAAAACCCCTTCGATCTGCTGGGCCCCCACGAAGTGGTCGACGAAGGTCGCCGCGCACTGGCGGTGCGGGCGTTTCTACCCGATTCTGCTCAGGCTTGGGTGCTCGATGGCGGGCAAGGCGCGCCGCCGCGGCCGATGCGCCGCATCCATCCGGCCGGGCTCTACGAGGCGATTTGTCCGGCCCCGCGTGAGTTGCACCCCGCTCAGTACCTCCTCCAAGTGGCCGACGGCAATGGCCGTCGCACCGTGATGCACGATCCCTACGCGTTTCCGGCGCTGATGAGCGACTACGACGTCCATCTGTTGGGCGAAGGGACGCATTGGCGCAGCTACGAAAAGCTGGGCGCCCACCCGCGCACCATCGATGGCGTGCAAGGGGTGAACTTCGCGGTCTGGGCACCGAACGCCACGAGCGTCAGCGTGATCGGCGAGTTCAACGACTGGAGCGCGCGTCGGCATCCGATGCGCAAGCAGATCCCCAGCGGCTTCTGGGAACTGTTCGTCCCCGGGCTGACGGTCGGCACGCTCTATAAGTACAGCGTGCGGCATGGCGACCGCGCCGTCGAAAAGTCGGACCCTTACGGTTTTGCCGCGGAGGTTCCGCCGCGCACCGCGTCGATCGTCACCGATCTCGATGGCTACCAGTGGAAAGACGGCGACTGGCTCGAAAACCGCCCAAAGGTCAACGGGCTCGACGCCCCCATGTCGTTTTACGAGGTTCACCTCGGCAGTTGGAAGCGCCCCGGGGACGACCCGCACCGCTGGCTCGGTTACCGCGAGTTGGCCCATCAACTCGTCGAGTACTGTCACCAGGAAGGTTACACGCACCTCGAGCTGCTGCCGGTCAGCGAGCATCCCTTCTCCGGGAGTTGGGGATACCAGACCGTCGGCTATTTCTCGGCCACGAGCCGCTACGGCACGCCCGAAGACTTCATGTACTTCGTCGATTATTGCCATCAGAACGGCATCGGCGTGGTGCTCGACTGGGTGCCGGCCCACTTCCCGCGCGACGACCACGGTTTGCGGCTCTTCGACGGAACAGCGCTCTACGAGCACGCCGATCCGCGACAAGGCGAGCACCGCGATTGGGGCACCTTGATCTTCAACTACGGCCGCAACGAAGTCCGCAACTTCCTGCTGTCGAATGCGCTGTTCTGGCTCGACAAGTACCACATCGATGGCCTGCGCGTGGACGCCGTGGCCTCGATGCTGTACCTCGACTACAGCCGCGAAGCGGGCGATTGGATCCCTAACAAGTACGGCGGCCGCGAGAACCTCGAAGCGATCGAGCTCATTAAGACCTTCAACGAGCAGATTCACACGCAGTATCCCGGCGTGCTGACGATCGCCGAAGAGTCGACCGCCTGGGGTGGCGTCTCGCGCCCCACGTACCTGGGCGGTCTGGGCTTCAGCCTGAAATGGAACATGGGCTGGATGAACGACACCCTGCGCTACATGCGTAAGGAGCCGATTCATCGCAAGTATCATCACGACGAGCTGACGTTCAGCCTGATCTACGCCTTCCACGAGAACTTCGTGCTGCCGCTTTCGCACGACGAAGTGGTACACGGCAAAGGCTCGCTCTTGGATCAGATGCCGGGCGACCTGTGGCAGAAATTCGCCAACCTGCGGCTCCTCTACTCGTACATGTGGACGCACCCCGGCAAGAAGCTGTTGTTCATGGGGAGCGACTTCGGCCAATGGACCGAATGGAATTACGACACCAGCCTGCAGTGGGACCTGCTGAAATGGGAGTCGCACCAGGGTCTCCTCAAGATGCTGGGGGACATCAATCGGATGTACCGCCACGAGGGGGCGCTGCACCAGGTTGACTTCGATGCGGCCGGCTTCGAGTGGATCGACTGCCACGACTGGGAAGACAGCACGCTGAGCTATGTGCGGCGCGGCAAGAACCCTGAAGACTTCGTTGTCGTCGTGATGAACTTCACGCCGGTCCCTCGGCACGAGTATCGGCTCGGCGTGCCGCGCGGCGGGTGGTACCGCGAGATCTTCAACAGCGATTCGACCTACTACGGCGGCTCGAACGTCGGCAACGGCGCCGGCGTGCTGGCCAGCGACATGACGTCGCACGCGCGCCCTGCCTCGGTGCTGCTGACGCTGCCCCCGCTGGCCGCGATCGTGCTCAAGCCGCAGTAGTGGTCCACGCCGGGGACTGGAGTCGTCACCGCGTGACGGCGCGACGCCAACGCGCGACGCGGTCGGAGGCGACGCCTGTCCCCTGGGACGCTAGTTCGATATCATGCGCTGCGACGTCCGCTCGCGCTAGCGCGCGGAGTCAACTCCGCGGCTAACAAGCATCAGAGCGTCGCAACATGCCTGTCACCAATCGCCAACAGATTCTCGATCGCCTGCGAAGCAAAGTCGCCGCCGGCAAGCCCATCGTCGGTGGCGGGGCCGGCACCGGCATCAGCGCCAAGATGTCGGAAGCCGGCGGCATCGACCTGTTGGTGATCTATAACTCAGGGCGCTTCCGCATGGCGGGGCGCGGATCGCTCGCGGGGCTGATGCCCTATGGCGACGCCAACGCCATCGTGATGGAGATGGCCCGCGAGGTGCTGCCGGTGGTGTCGAACACACCGGTGCTGGCGGGTGTCTGCGGCACCGATCCGTTCCGGCTGATGCCGCAGTTTTTGCGTGACGTAGCCGCCGCGGGCTTCGCCGGCGTGCAGAATTTTCCCACGGTCGGGCTGATCGACGGCAGCTTTCGCACGAATCTCGAAGAGACCGGCATGGGCTTCGGCCTCGAAGTCGACATGATCCGCACGGCCGGCGAGATGGGACTACTGACCACGCCCTACTGCTTTAACGACGAAGAAGCCGCCGCGCTCGCCAAGGCCGGCGCCGACATTCTCATCCCGCACATGGGGCTGACAACCAAGGGCTCGATCGGCGCGCACACCGCCCGCACGCTCGATGATTGCGTGGGCTTGATTCAAGGAATGCGCGACGCCGCCGTCCGCGTAAAGCGCGATGTACTGGTGCTTTGCCACGGCGGTCCGATCGCCGAGCCGGCCGATGCCCAGTACATTTTGGACCGCACCGAAGGGGTCGTCGGCTTCTACGGCGCCAGCAGCATGGAGCGGCTGCCGGTCGAACCGGCGATTAGTGGAAGAGTGCGCGAGTTTACGGAGCTGCGGTTCAAGAAGTAGATCGCGCGACCTACTTCACCCCCGACCCGCTCGCGCACTCCTTGTCGGGCGTCAGCAAGATCACCGATGCCCCGTCGCTGGCGGCCAGCAGCATGCCGTTGGACTGTTCGCCGCGGATGGTTGCCGGCGCCAGGTTGTTGACCACCACGATCGAGCGCCCGACCAACTCCTCAGGCGTGTAATGGCCGCGGATGCCCGCCACGATCTGCTTGCGCAGCGGGCCGACTTCAATCTCCAACAACAGCAGCTTGTTGGCGTTGGGATGCTCGCGGGCGGCCAGCACCTTGGCGACGCGCAACTCGAGCTTGGCGAAATCGTCGTACGTGACCGGCGGTTTGCCGGGCTGGGCTTCGGCAGCAGGGGCGGCTGCAGCGGCACTTTCGGCGACTTTTTCCGTCGGCTGATTGGCGGGCGTTTCAGACATCGTCAGCATTCCTCTTGTTGGGGTGAGGGCGAATCTTACGGGCCCACCGCGCGATATGTCAAACGGGGCGATCCACGCACTGCCGGCAAGCCATCGGCCCTCTTCCGATTACCGACGTGCTCGCTGCGGCCGAATGCTGGCGTGACACATCCGCACACTAGCACTTTCCAACGCTTCAATCCCATCGAGAACGCTTCAGACGGCCCGCGACTAACTCCGACGTTAAATGGTGCGGATTGTGTCGAGCGCAAGGGTCTAACCGGAGGGTCGGTCGATGGCACGCGGAAAACACTGGTTCGGTGGCTTAATGGCAGTGGGCCTGGTTGCAGCCGTCTACACAAGTGCGGTGCTCTGGGCGCAAGAACCGACTCCCGACGCCCCGCGCACTCCCGCCAACGAAGCCGCGCTGATGCGGGCAAAACTTGCCAGCTCGCAGAAAGTGCTCGAAGGGCTCGTCGACGAAAACTTCGACCTGATCCATGACGGCGCCAAAGAACTGGTCAAGATTACCGAAGCCACGCAGTGGCACGCCGAAGAAGATCAGGTCTACGCACACTACCGCGCCGACTTGCGGCGCACCGCCTTGAAGCTCGTCGTGCTCGCCGAGGAAAAGAATCTCGACGGCGCCGCGTATACCTACATGCACTCGATCACCACCTGCATCAGTTGCCACGACTATTGCCGCGACGTCCTGCACATCGCCGATGCCGAATTGAAACTGCGCGCCATGCCGCGCCTACCGGACGGTGGTTCGTCAGCGGGCAAGAAGTTGCGACGCTAACGAGCTTCGAACATCACAATTCCGCTTGTGATGCGTCTTAGTTAGCCGCCTTCGCGGCGGCGGGCGCCACCTCGACAGCGTCGCGCCACGACCGCCAATAGCATCGCTCCACCGCCCAAGAGCAGCACCAGCGTGCTCGGTTCGGGGACCGTTTGAATCGGCGTGAAGTTGTTGAACGCCAGTCCCAGCTCATTGATCTTGGTGCCGACAAACGTGATCCGCACCTTGTCGACGCCGGCCGGCAATCCGGTGAACGAAAACGTCCACGGCAGGCCATCGAGCGCGCTGGAGTTGCCGATCGGTGAGAGCTGCCCGGCCAATGGTGCGCCGGCCGAATCGAGAATGGCGACCGCCCACCGCTCGGTCGCCTGGCTCTGCCCGTCGATGTCCCAGATTTCGCCCGACAGATCGCTAATGGCGACCGACGAAGTGTAGTCGATGATTAGCGGTGGCGGGATCGTGCCGGGCGTAAGCTGCCGTAGAAAGAAACTGCCGAGTTGCCCCGCCAGTCCACCATTGGCCGTATCGGGAACACCTGTCACCGAATTGGCGAAACCATCGATGGTGTCGGGGCCCGACGCCTCGAAGATCGGATCGTCGTCGATCCCCGCGTCGAACGTGTTGTTGCCGTTGTTGTCGAAGAAAAACTTGACGCTGCCGCCCCCTGGCATGGGGTACGGCGCGGAGAGCGACGCATCATCGACCGGCGCGCCACCGCCGGGCGCGGTCTCGAAGTCGATCAAGCCGGCTGCCTGAGCCAGCGAGCCAAGAGGCAGCAAAAGGACCATGATCGCTACGTTAGCCAGCAACTTGCGGTGCATTAGCGACTCCCCTCGAGACTAGGCGTACGATTGACTCCCGGGCACAATCGTCTGTTCCCTGGCGCCCTAGCGTACCGTCGGTCAGGCGTAATCGCCTTCAAAAATTGCCAAATAACTTTCGTAACGCCGGGCGTCGAGCAGGTCGTCGGCCACGGCGTTTTTGACGGCGCACTCTTCTTCGTGGCGGTGCGTGCAGTCGGCGAATTGGCAGTGGCTCACAAACGGGCGGAGATCGCGGAAGTAGCCCGCCACCTCGGCCGGCACCACATCCCAGAGCTGAAATTGCCGAATGCCGGGGGTGTCAATCACGTAACCACCGCTGGCCAAAGGCAACAGTTCGGCCGTGGTCGTGGTATGGCGGCCCTTCTGGGTTTCAGCACTGATGTGGCTCACCCGCAGCGCCAACCCCGGTTCAATGGCGTTCAACAGCGAACTTTTGCCGACGCCGCTCTGGCCGGCCAGAGCCGTGGCTTTGCCCGCCAGCAGCCGCCGCAAGCGGGGCACGCCGGTGCCGAGCGCCGCGCTCACCGGCACCACGGGGTAACCCATTTGGCTGTAGACACCGATGAGCGGCTGCAGATCGGCGGGGTCGACGAGGTCGATCTTGTTGATGACGATGATTGGCCGGATGCCCCCCTTTTCGGCCGCGACCAGAAAGCGATCGACGAGATTGGGTTTCAACGGCGGCTCGCCGGTGCTGGCCACGATCAGCAATTGATCAACGTTGGCGACGATCGTTTGCTGGCGCCGCTTGCTTGCCCGGCTGAGTACCCCGTGGCGGGGCTCGATTCGTTCGATGATCCCTTCGTCCTCACCAGCCGGCCGAAACTGCACCTGGTCGCCGGCGCAGACGACGTGACGCAAGTCGGTGCTCAGCGTTTTCAAGATGCGCCGTGTGGCGCAGCGAAACCGCCGGCCATCCGCCGTTTCGACTTCACTCAAGAGACCCTGCACGCGCAGCACGCGCCCCGCGAGACATTCCGACAGGTCGACGTCGAGCTGAATGGCGTCTCCATCGGCCGAATCTTCCGCGGCCATCACCGTGCGGCGGCGCGTCAAAGCTCCTTTACCGCTGATGCGCTCGTCGCGCGCGGCGTCGTCGACGGCCGCCTCATCGGCGCTGTGCTGGCGCGTGAGATCGCCGCCGCGCGGGCGGGGGGTGCGATTCTTGCGGAAGTCGGCGCGAACTTTGCGCGGTTTGCGTGCCATAGCGGATTACGATACCGCGCCGCAAGGCTCAACCAAAGATGCGATCGCGCTTGGCCTTGTTGTAGGCCAGCTTTTCGGCGGTCGTCATCTTCGAGAAGTCGGGCTGGCTAGCTGTACGGCCATTGGACGATACGGGCGCGGCCCCCGCGACCGCAGTCGTGGCTTTGGCTTCCGACTTGCAGCCGCAACCGCACGCGCCGCTCGTTTCGGCGGGCTGAGTGGATGATTCTGCCGCCGGCTTGCCCTTGCAGCCGCAGGATGATGCTGACGCGGTAGATGTCGAACCAGATGACGATGCCGCGGCAGGCTTGTGCGATCCGGCGACGGCAGCGCTTCCCGTGCCGAGCGACGCCCGCGGCATTACCAACTTGGCGGCTGCGACCGAGCGGGGCAGGGGAGAAGCGGTCGCGACAGCAGCGGGCGCACCGGCCGGCACGCTCACCTGCGAACGGCCCCCATAGCTCATCACCGCGGTCTGCAGCACCGTGTCGTCGGCCAGGCTGCGCACCGGTTTGATTCCGAGCTTGGCCAGCACCGCGTGATAGGCCGGCACCGCGTCCTCAGGCGTGATCACTCCCTCGACGATCAATCGCAAAAACTGCACGAACGCCAACGGGCTCTCGGCCGAGTTGATCTTGCGGCCAAACAGGGCCACGCGAGCGCCGTATTTCTGCGCTTCGGCGATTAACTTGAAGGCATCATAAGTGGTACCGGCCGCACCGCCGAGAATGCCAACGACTAAATGCGGATCGTAAGCGACCAGATCCTGCATCGCCTGCGGGCCGTGATAGACGACCTTGAGAAACAATGGTCGACCGGGCCCAGCCACGCCAGCCAGCGCTCTCGCGATATTGTCGTTAATAAACGTGGGGACCTGCTCGGGCGACAGGCCTTGCGGCGCGTTGGGATCGAAAACTTCGAGAAAGTGTCGAAAGCCCTTGCGCTCAGCCTCTTCGCGAAAGACGCGGTAGGCCGCCAGCGAGGCCTGGTCTTCGTCCAAGCGGTTGTTGAACGTGACGCTGTAGAGCCCCAGGTTCGCGCCGCGCGTGCGCTCGTCCGGCGCGCAGTCGACGTGGCCGCACTGGGCATGATCGACCAGCGAAGTGCGGAACGGCCGTGAAGCCTCGGCGACATACGACGCCCCGCGCGCGACCCAGATATCGGTCGTGTCGTTGGCGCGAATGGCCGGCGTGACGTGCGAGTTGTCGAACAATCGCTCGCCGATGGTGAGCGCGTCGCTGGTGCTGGTCGACATCAGCATGATGTCGACGACCCCCTGCCGCACGATCTCGCGGATTTGTTCGCGATACTCTTCCAGCGTGCGGAAGCGCCCTTCACCAGCGTGATGCTCCGGCGAGCGGCCGGGCGCAGCCAGGCCGAAGGCCATGTCGGCGTCCTTGGCGTCGGCGATGATGAACTCGCGCGAGCCCGACGGATCGGCATGGATAGCCGCCAGCTTCTGATCGAGCGATTTTGCCTTCGTGTTGTGGAGTGCAGTCGCGGCCATTATCGGGCGGCTCCCACGCGGGCCAGCACTGTGTCGATCGTCTGCCGCAGTACCTGACCACTCTTACGCAGGGCCTGCACTTCTTTCGGCCAGAGATCAATCTCGTGAGTGGCGACCACCCCACCGCGACCGACCACCGTGGGAACCGAGATCGCCACGTCGCGCAGGCAGTAGCAACCGCGCTGCACGCTCGAGACCGGCAGCACGCGGCGCCGATCCAGCGCAATCGATTCGATCACTTCGGCGATCGCCAGCCCCACGGCGAAGCCCGCGCCACCTTTCTTCTTGATGACTTCAGCCCCTGATCCCTTGGTGCGCGTGAACAGTTCGTCGGCCAGCTTCGGGCACCAGCCTGGGTACTTGTCCAGTGGCAATCCGCCCGCGGTGGCGCTCGACCAGATGGGGACCATGCTGTCGCCGTGTTCGCCGAGGATGAGTGCGGTGACTTGCGTCGGGGCGAGCGTCAGCCGCTCGGCGATCAGGCTACGAAAGCGGATGGTATCCAACTGGGTGCCGAGCCCCAGCACCTGATTGTTTGGCAAGTCGAGCCGATCGGCTGCCAGATACGTCAGCACGTCGACGGGGTTGGAGACCACGAGCACGACCGCGCCCGGCTTCAGGCCGGCGCCCGTCGTCTGTTCCAAAATGCCCAAGAACAAGTCGACGTTGCGATTGATCAGATCCAACCGGCTCTCGTCGGGCTTGCGCCGCAGGCCGGCCGTGATGCAGATCAGATCGCTCGTGGGAATGTGTTCGTAACCGCCCGAGGTGATGACCTGGTCGGCCGCGAGCGAGGCCCCGTGCAGCAGATCCAGAGCTTGACCGGCCGCAAGTTCGGCGTTGGCGTCGACCAGCGCAATCTCGCGCACGATGCGCCCCATCTGCAAGGCAAACGCCGTGCAGGAACCGACCAGACCGCCGCCACCAATAATGCTGACTTTCATGTTGCTCAACTCCGCGCGGCCAGGGCCGCCATCACACGGTCGGTAATCATCTGCACGAGCGCTTCTTGATCGTGCGGCGCGCCGTTCGATACGCCCAGGGGTTGCAATCCCTGGGATTGTTTGCGCGCATTGCTTTCAGAGACCTTCGACGGCGGTACGAACGCGCTCTCGCGCACGCCGCTATCGGCCCAACGCGAGCGGAACAGGTCGTTCGCGCAGATGTCGCAGTCCTTCATCTCGGCTTCGTTCCGCGGGTCTTTGAAGCCCCACTTGGCTTTCAGATCCAAGAGCTCGCGTGTTTGCCCCTCGCTCAAGTAGCTGACGCGTCCCAAGTCGCGAGCCAGGATCAGCATCCGGCAGTAAGCGTCGAGGATTTCGGTCCACCAGTAGGCCCGCTCGAGCGATTCGCCGAAGCTCACAGTGCCGTGATTGGTGAGAATGATGATGTTCGACTTCTTGCAGTACGGCAGCACGGTGTCGGCGAACTTCTGGCCGCCGGGCGTTTCGTACTGTGCCAAAGGGACTTCGCCTAGGAACACCTCGACTTCGGGGAGCACGCACTGCGGGATCGGCTCGCGGGCGATGGCAAACGCCGTGGCATGAGGTGGATGGCAATGCACGCAGCTTTTGACGTCGGGGC
Organism: uncultured Planctomycetaceae bacterium; assembly: GCA_964495375.1. Lineage (GTDB taxonomy): Bacteria > Planctomycetota > Planctomycetia > Pirellulales > JAEUIK01 > JAIESQ01. The sequence continues at coordinate 39,191 of CAZBWM010000044.1, forward strand.
GCTCTTTCATGATCGCCAGGTGCAGTAGCACTTCGCTGGTCCGCTTGCGCTTGCCGGAGAGTTGCTTGCCCTCCATGTCGACGCTGCAAATGTCGTCGGGCTTCATGAAGCCCTTGCAGATGAGGGTCGGCGTGCAGAGCACTTCGTTGTCGCTGATGCGGTAGGTGATGTTGCCGTCGTTGGCGGCGGCGAAACCGCGGTCGTACAACCGCCGGCCGATCTCGCACATCTCCTGCTTGATCTGATAAACGCTTTGCATGAGGGTGAACTCGCCTGGTTATCGGTGAATCAGTGGATATCGATTTGATCGAGGATGGCCGCGTTGTAGGCGTCGATCGGTTTGCCCTGGGGATCGAACGGCTGGGCGGCCTCGCGCCCTTCGCTGAAGGCGATCAGGCTGCCGATGCCCGCCCCCAGCTCGTCGTAAACGACGATCGGCTCTTGCTGGTTGCTGGCGTCGCCCCGCAGGTTGGCCAGCGATTGTGGCACCACGAGACGCAACCGCGCGCCCGTCATCGACGGGTGCGGGTTGGTCATGGTCACGGTGCCAATGACGCGTCCGACTTGCATGGTGTTGCTCTGGTAGTGTTAACGCTCGTAGCTGTTGTAGGGTGCGTGAAACGCACCGTTATCGTGGTCGTGTGTTCGGTTTCGCGTGGTGTGCTGCGCACACCCTACATTTTCAATCCAATCGGTTTCGCAGCGATTCGGGAACTGGCCCTGCTTCCGCCTTCGCAAACTCGCCAATGAGTTGCATGACCTCGAACGTGCTGCGCGCCGTGGGATCGACAACCAGCAGGTTGGCTGCCAACCGCTCGACATCGCGCCGCACGTTTTGCTTCGTCGTTCCCAGCACTGCCCGCACTCCGCCGTGGCGATTGGCCAGGCACAGCGCCGCAGACACCTCGCTGGCCACCAGCACGCCCCGCCGTCCACCGCGCACCACCGGATCGACCAGGGCGTCGATCTGTTCGCTCAGCGGTAATCGCGGCAGTTGTTCGATTTGCTGTTTCTGTTTTCGCAGCCCAGCGACCGCTTGATCGATCACAGTCGCGAACTTCCCAGTGGTCGCTTCTACCGTGCCGATGACCAGTGAGGTGGCGCTGCGTTCTATCGTCTTCGTCGTCGAGTTGGGTTGTCCCCGGACGATCTGCACTCCGCGGTCGCGCAACTCATCTTTCGCGGCCGGCGTGATCAAGGCATCACTCGAAACCTGGATCCCGCGGGCGTTAGCAGGCAGTTGCTTCAGGTCGGCCAGCGAAATCACGCGACCGACCAGGCTAGTGGCGCAGGCGACGGGTTGTTCTGGTTTTGCCGGCGTCGTGTCGGCAACCGTCAATCGAGCCAGCACTTCGCGAACGATGCGCTCGACCAGGGCCGCCAGTTTTTTGTGCTCCTCGTGCTTCATGTCGCGGGATTGATCACGGATCGATGATGCCAGCCACGCTGTAGCGGACCGGCGTCTTGTCGTCCTGCAAATGTTTCTGCACGGCCGGCCCGTCGCTGGTGAGTATCACGCGGTCGCCGCGCCCCGCCCCCAGCCAGTCGACCACCAGCAGCGGATTACCGTCGGACGTACGTCCATCGGCCATCTCGATGTTCACCACCAGTAGCTTCGCGCCGACAAGCGACGGATGCTTGACCGTGGAAATCGCAGTGCCGATGACAGTGCCAGTTTGCATGGTTGCTGGTCGTATTTGGTAGGTGCGTGAACCGCACCAGTCTTCTGTAGGGTGTGTCAAACACACCAATGGTTCGCGTTGTCTTTGGTGTGCTGCGCACACCCTACAGGGTCACTTCCCCAAAATTCGCAGGTCGTCGATCATCGAGCAGCGGCGCTCGCGGGTGAACGTCAGCGGGGTGGTGCAGCCCTCGCCCGTCGGCGTGGCGATCGAAAACGAGATATAACCCTCGCCGCCGAGCCCGAGCGCCGCCATGCATGGCCCGTTCTTGACGAACAGCGTAGTGTCGAGGGCGCGGCCCATCTTGGTCATGTTCCGTACGTCATGCGAATGGATGATCGCCGTGTGGCGGAAACCGTGCTCGTAATACTTGGCCTTGGCGATCGCTTCGTCGACGTTGCGGCAGCGCACGAAGGGCAGGAAGGGCATCATCTGCTCGACGGGGACGAACGGATTCTTCTCGTCGGTTTCGCCGAAGATCAGCTCGGTGCCGGCCGGCACGTTGCGCCCCGCAGCACGGGCGAGCACGGCGGCGTCTTGCCCTAGGTATTCCTTGGCCGGAGCGTCGTGCCGATGCGCGCCTTCGCCGACCGGCACAATCGCGGCCTTGGTCAGGGCGTCGACCTCGCGAGCATTCAAACGGACGGCGCCGGCCCGTTCCATCGCGGCCAGCATGGCGTCGAACACTTTCTCGACGACGAAGACCTCTTTCTCGGCGATGCAGAGCAGGTTGTTGTCGTACGACGCCCCGCGAATCATGGCCCGCGCGGCGCGATCCAAATCGGCGGTCTCATCGACCACCACAGGCGGGTTACCTGGCCCAGCCACGACGGCCCGCTTGCTGCTGGCCAAAGCGGCCCGCGCGACCGCCGGGCCACCCGTGACGCAGATCATCGCCACGTCGCGATGCTTGAAGATGCCGTCGGCCGATTCGAGCGTCGGCTCGGCGATCACGCAAATCAGATTGTCGATCCCCAGGTCGCGATAGATAGCGTCGTTGAAACGCCGCACCCCTTCGGCCGCTACGCGCTTGCCCGACGGATGCGGGTTGACGACCAAAGTGTTGCCGCCGGCGATCATGCTGACCGCGTTGCCCGTGATGGTCGGCAGCGAGTGGGTGACCGGGGTGATCGCGCCGATGACGCCGAATGGCGCGTGTTCGATCACGGCCAGCCCATGATCGCCGCTAAAGACTTCACTCCGCATGAATTCAACGCCAGGGGCCCGCTGGCCGAGCGTTTGCAGTTTCTCGATCTTGTGCTCGAGCCGGCCAATCTTGGTCTCTTCCATCTCCATGGTGCCGAGCTCAACTCGCTGGTCGATCGAGATGCGACGCACGTGGTCAATGATTCGCTTGCGGTCTTCGATCGTGCGCTCGGAAAGTTGCTCGAAAGCGTCGCGCGCCGCGGTGACGGCTTCGTTCACGTCGGCAAATACGCCGCGCTGCCCGCTGCTACGGCGCGGGGCGGCCAGCGCGCCGGCACCCGGCGAGCTGCGCAATTGCGTGAGCACTTCTTCAACGACGCTGCGGACAAGTTGTTCGGTGGCTTGCATATTTACTTCGAGAGGATGAATTGCGAGTGGTGTGTCATTCCAAGCCCAGGGAATATCGCGAGACAAAGCGCTGTGCCAGCCTTGTGTCGTTGCCGCGTTTCCCTGGGTTCCATTTCCTTAGTTGGCGGTTCGCTGCCGGTCGTACACGCACGCTTGTTCGAGGTGTACCGTGTCGACGATGCCGATCACGACCGCGTCGATCGGCAAATGTTTGGTTTCGGGGGTCAGTCGGGCACTGGAGCCCTGTGTCAAGAGCACGTACTCACCGACGCCGGCCCCCAGAGTGTCGGCGGTCACGAAGGTGCGGCCCGTCGATTTCAGCCGGCTACGATCGTCGGGATCGACGCGATACGGCTCAACCACCAGCAGCTTGTGGCCGACCATCGAGTCGACTTTGTGCGTGGCGACGACGCTACCGGTTACTTTGGCGATGAACATGGTTGGTACTCTGACTCGCGGATCACGCTCCGCGGCTGCCTTGTTCGGTTCTACAATTTGCCTTCTAGATGCGCTTGTGTCTGGCGAGCCACGACCAGCTCTTCGTTGGTCGGCACGATCCAAATCTGTGCCCTGCTTGTCGGAGCGTGAATCGGGCGCTCGCCAGGCTGGAACCTGGCAGTGCCTGTCGAGTGGGGGCTACTGCTGGCCTGACTGGCCGTGCCATTGGCTGCCAGATCGATCGCGATTCCTAGCTCTTCGAGCCCCTCGCACACGGCCGCACGAATTCCCACGCCGTTCTCGCCGATGCCGCCCGTGAATACGAGCACATCCAGGCCCCGCAGTTCGACCAACAGCGAACCTAAATGCCGCCGCACGTCTCCCACGAAAACATCGAGGGCGAGTCTTGCGCGCTTGTCTCCCACGGCGGCCGCCTGCTCCAAGTCGCGTACATCGCCGCTGGTGCCGCTCAGGCCCAACAGCCCGCCACGCCGCGCCAAATCGTCGAGCAATTGCTCCAGCGTGCGACCGGTTTGCTTCAACAACACTGGCAGCGCGAACGGATCAAAGTCTCCGACGCGGTTGTTGTGCAGCGTCCCCGACTGTGGGCTCATGCCCATGCTCGTAGCCACGCTTTGGCCCGATCGAATCGCGCACAGCGAGCTCGAGCCACCGAGGTGGCACGAGATCACGCGCAAATCGCCACGCCCGAGCAGCTCGGCGATCCGTCCGCCGATATACCGGTGACTCGCTCCGTGAAACCCGTAGCGCCGCACCTGATGCTCCGTGGCCCATTCGTACGGCGCGCCGTAGTACCGGTTGCGATCGGGGATCGACTGATGAAAGCCGGTCTCGAACGCCGCCACGAGCGGAATCTCAGGCAGCTTTTCCCCCAGCAAACGCATCGCCGCCACGTAGGGCGGGTTGTGCGCCGGGGCCACGGCGTTCATCGCTTCCATGTCGGCCAACACCGTCGGCGTCACGCGTACCACCGAGGCTTCCGACCCCGGATGGACTGCCTTGAAGCCAATGCCGGCAACTTCAGACGCGTTCTTCAAACAACCGTGCAGCGGATCGGTCAACTGCTCCAAGCAGCGCCGCACGGCGACGGCATGGTCGGGCACCGGCTCGGCAAACTCCTGCCGATGCCCGGCGACTTCGACGAATCCGCGGCTCTCCTGCGAGCCGACGCGTTCGATCCCTCCGCGCGCAAGCTGGCGCTCGTCGGCCATGTCGAACAGCCGATACTTGAAGCTTGTCGAGCCCAAATTGGCTACGAGAATCTTCATGCGCGCGGGCAATCCTTTCCGTGCAATCTGCGCCTGCGACACGCTGGCGCAGCAGCGGTTAGTTCAGGTAGGCCGCCTGCAAACCTTCGGCCGGACGTGGAATGACGTGCGTGGCCACGAGCTCGCCGACCTGCGAGGCCGCCGCCGCGCCCGCTTCGACCGCCGCCCGCACGCTGCCGACGTCGCCGCGCACGATCGTGGTGACGTAGGCGCCGCCGATTTGCACTTGCTTGACGATCCGCACGTTGGCCGCTTTGGCCATCGCGTCCGTGGCTTCGATCATGGCCACCAGGCCACGCGTTTCGAGCAATCCAATGGCGTCTTGCATGGGTGTAAGTCTCCCTCGATGCTGAGTTGAGTTTGTGTTCAAAGTTTCAATGTGTTAGTGGTGCGCACCGACGCTAGTGGCACGGGCTTCCAGCCCGTGAAATCCACGGCCAGGATGGCCGTGCCACGTACGGCAAGCACTCGCCCTACGCAGTGACCGCGACCGCCGGCAACACGCCGAGCACGTCGTCGTGCGGGCGAGGAATGACCTGCACGGCCACGACTTCGCCCACGCGACCACCGGCGGCGGCGCCCGCATCCGTGGCAGCCTTCACAGCGGCGACATCGCCCGTGACGAATGCCGTCACCAGGCCCGAGCCGATCTTCTGCCAGCCGAGAAACTGCACGTTCGCGGCCTTCATCATCGCGTCGCTGGCTTCGATCAACGTGACGAACCCTTTCGTCTCGATCATCCCCAGCGCTTCCAAAGTTCTTGCCATGACACACTTCTCCCAGTTGCTAGGGCACGAGATACGTGCGGGTCGTGCCGGCCCGTGATTCGGTGGTTACTTATCCTGACGCAAAAGCTCGACGTGTTCGGCGTGGTCCAAATCAACCGCGTTCCCTTCGTCGGTATCGAGGTGTACTTCGAGCTTGCTGCTGGCATCGGCCCGCACCAGCAGGTCTTCCAAGGTGGTGCTGCACGACGAGCGGATTCGCAGGCTCATGCGGTCGCCGTTCTTGACGCCATAACGCGCGGCGTCGGCCAGGCTCATGTGGACGTGGCGCTCGGCGCGGATCACCCCTTGAGCGAGCTCGACAACGCCTTTGGGGCCGACCAACACGCAGCCGGGCGTGCCCTCGATTTTTCCGCTGGCCCGCACCGGCACGTCGATTCCCAACGAGATCGCGTCGGTAAACGCCAGCTCGACCTGGCTTTGGGGCCGCGTGGGGCCCAAGACCCGCACGGCCGGCAACATCCGCCGGCGGGGGCCCACAACCATTACCGTTTCTTCCGCCGCGTAAAAGCCATCCTGATAAAGCGGCTTCATCGGCGTCAGCGTGCTCCCCGCGCCGAACAAGATTTCGACGTGCTCGTCGGTCAGGTGCAAATGCCGGGCGGAGATACTCACCACGAGCTGCGGCGCGCCGTTCTCTGAAGTTAGCGCCGCGCTCCCGGGAAAGGAAAACTGCCGGCTGACGAGCTCGCGCACGATCCGTTCGATCGCGTCGCGATTCAAGCGCGGGCCCGACGAGTGAGTTGCAGTGGACATCGAAGGTGCGGCGGAATGGGTTGTCGGTATGCTGCGTGCTGGCTGATTACTTGGCTGATTTACTTGTGGCTGTCTTTACTTGTCGCTGTCGGTAGTTTTGGCCGCGGCGTCGGCCCACGGCTCGGCAACCAACAACTTCGTACCCGCCGCGGTGAGCTTCTTGCGCCACTCGGTCGGGATCTCGTGATCGACCACCAGGTAGTCGACCTCGTCCAGGCCACACAGCCAGGCCAGGCTTTGGCATCCTAGCTTCGTGCTGTCGGCGACGACGATCACCTCGTCGGCCGCCTTGATCATCGCCTGCTCGGTCTCCACCAGCAGAAGGTTGTTGTTGAAGAACCCGCGCTCGTTGATCCCCCCGACGCTGAGCACTGTGCGCCGCACGTTGATCTCGGAGAGCATCCGATTCGCGTACGGCCCTAGCGCCACGCCGGTGCGTGGATAGATGTATCCCCCCACGAACACCAGGTCGGCATTGGCGGCTGACGCGAACAAATTGGCCACGGGCAGCGAGTTGGTCACCACTTGCAACGCGCGGCCAATCAGCAGGCGGGCGACCTCGTAGGTCGTGGTGCCGCCGTCGAGCAGGACCGTGTCTCCCGACTGGATCAGCTCGGCGGCGCGGCGGGCAATCGCTTTCTTCTTGTCCCACTGGGCGGGCTGTCGCTCGTCGAAGTGGGGCAACTTGGGAGATGCCCCCGCGTAAAACGCGCCCCCGTGAGTTCGCTTTGCGGAGCCCGATTCTTCCAAAAACTCTAGGTCACGCCGGATCGTCGACTCGGAGACCGCCAGCTCATCGGCAAGGTCGGGTAGCGTCGCGAACCCGCGGACCCGAATCAGCTCCAATAACCGGTTGCGGCGCTCCTCGACAATCATTCCCGACCCAACTGCTGGGGTGCTTGAACCTTCCCTTGAACTAGCACGCTCTGCCACATTGTTGGTGTGTATTTGACAGAATTCAACAACATTCTTGAAAGAATTCTACCACAGATTGCGCACGCATACTCAGAAGGAGGTGACCGAACATGAACACGACGCGCGCAAACGACTACGGAAAAGCACGTTACGGCTTTTGTAAGCCGGCTTTTGAAAAGCTGGTGCGAATGGAGAAAGGGGGCTAGCCTGCGACTTTGGCCGCCAAACGGCGGATATCGCGCGGGGCGAAGAAGATGGCCGCCGCGAACAGGGTCAGGGCCCCGAAGACATAGACTCCGCCAACCATCGCGAACGCCGAGCTCATCGGCGTTCCCTGGTTGACCACCAGCCCCACCAGGTAGGTCCCGCCGGCGGCCCCCAGCCAGCCCACCATGTTCATCAGCCCCACGGCCGTTCCGCGCCGGGCCGGCTCGACGACATCGTACAGCGACGCCCAGATGTTCGAGTCGTAGATCCCTTTGAACATCCCCAATAGAAGCAACGCAACGGCCACGATCATCAGTTCGTTCGACAGGCCGACTGCCGACAGAAACGGCCCGCCGATCAGCATGCCGACCGCCTGTACGAGAATGCGGCCAGCGATGAACCGGTGCCGAACGCGATCGGCTACGACCCCGCCGAGCACGCTGCCGAGCACACTCCCGACTTGAATCAGCACCATCGCCACCGAAGACATGAACAGCGACGGACCCAATTTCGACAATTGCGTGCCGAACTTTTCAAAAACAAACGTCGTCGTCCAGCTCAGCAGCATGCCCGAGGCCACGTTGGCCGCGATGAACGCCACCATCATCAACAGCACGGTCGGCGTGCGCGCCAGGTCGGGCAAAAACTGCAGCAGGGGCACATGCTTGGGGGGTTGCGAGGCGGCGTCGGGCGAAAGCCCTTGTTCAAGCAGTTCTTGCCGCTCGGCTTCGTTGCGGCTCGGTTCGCGAACGAAGAACCACAGCACAATTGCCAGCAAAAGCCCGGCGATGCCGAACGCCCAGAACGGCGTCTGCCACGGCAAGCCGAGCCCTTGACGATCGATCAGCACGGCCGTGCCGATACCGCCGGCGATGGTCCCCGCATAAACACTCGTCTGGTGAATGCTCATCGCGGTCGAGCGGGTCCGCTTCGAATGGTAGTCGCTGACCAGCGACATCGACGCGGGAAAGTAGAACGTCTCGCCTAGCCCTTCCGAACCGCGCACCACGACAAAGTGCCACACCTTGGTGCAAAACGCGGTGAGGCCCGTGATCACGCTCCAGACGGCCAGCCCGCCGAGGATCAACACCTTGCGCGAGTAGCGATCGCCGACCTGCCCTGCCAACGGCGCCGTCAGGGCGTAGATCCACATGAACGCCGAAGAGATCAGCCCCAACTGCTCTTTATTGAAGCCGTAGTCTGCTTCCAGGATCGGCAACGCCGAGCTGATCGCCAGGCGATCCGCGTAGTTGAAGAAGCAGATGAACCAGAGCATGCCGACGACGGCCCACTTATAGCTCGGGCCGACCGGGGGCGCGAGTTCGCTGCCCGGCAGCATACCGCCTGCTGCATCGCGCGGCTTCTCATACTCGTAGGGATTCTGCGGAGGGGCGACTGTCATGCGCTGGCACCCGGCTGGGTGTCGGCAGAAGGTGCAGGCTCGGGCAGAGCCGGCTCAGCCGTGGGGGCGGTATCCGATGGCGCGTCGGTCGCAGGTTCGGTCGGCGCCTCGGGTGGTGACGGCTCCGCCGGCGGGGGCTCGCTTGCGGACGGTTCGGACGCAGCGGGTTCCGTCGATGCTTCGTTCGCGGCGGGCGCTGCCGCCTCGGGCGCGGCGCTTTCTTCAGCAGGTGGCGGCTCCGTTGCGGGTTGCGATTCGGGAGCAGGTCGCGGATCGGCAACCGGCGCCGCCCCTTCCGCGACGGGCGCTTGGTCTGCCGCCGGCGGATTGACCTGACCTTGGGTTTCGCCAGAACTGGCTTTCGCAGGCTCATACCAATCGCCGCGTAACCAATCGGCCAGCATCTCAATTTGCGTTCGCGTGAGCTGACCCGCGTTGTCGCCAACCGGGCCGAAGGCCGGCATGTGGTGATTGTCGTCGTAGAACCGCGGATCGCCCGGGTTGCTGATGAAATCGATCAGCCATTGTCGTGAACCATAACCAGTCAGGTCGGGCGCGGCCCCGAGTTCGCCGGCGTCGTGATACTTGTGGCACTCCGTGCAGCCGAGCGTTTCTCCCTGAATGGCCAGGCGCCCCTGCACGACCATCTGCACTTGTGGCAAATTCATGATGTGCTCGGCCGGCACCGCGGCTTCCGCCACGAGCGCCATCACCACCTGGTCTAACTCGGCGCGCTGCGCTTCCTTCATGGCGGGCACATGCTCTTTGACCCAGCCGACCATGTCCCCTTCGCGATGGGGAGTGTCGCCGAAGTAGCGCGGCCCGTCGATCTGTTCCGGATCGAACAGCCCGGCAAACCAGGACCGCGCGGCGAAGCCCCACAAGTTCGAGCCGCCGGTGTCGATTGGCGCGGCATCGGCCGCGCGCGTGGGCATGGGCACCAGACCGACATTTTTGGCATCCGAGTAGGAATGGCAACCGCCGCAATACTGCTTGAACAACCGCGGCCCGACGGTCTTGGGATCGTCGTGCAAGAGTTTTCCCGCGCCGGTCGGAGGGATGCCCAGTGGACTGAGCGCCAGCTCGCGCACGCGGTGGGCCTGTACTTCGGCATCGGCGACTGCCTCCTGATACTCCTGGTTGCCGCGATCCTCCTTGAGGGCCAGCACCGTAAGCGTGCCCGCACCGATCAATAGGGCGAACACAAAGGCGACGTTGAAGTAGTGCCCGACCTTGACGTACCCGAAAAATGGCATCAGGAACATCACCAGCATCACGACGCCAGGGATGACCAGCGCGCCGATGATCTCCGATTCGCCAGGAAAGTACTTCAGCATCTGAAACAAGAACAGGAAATACCACTCGGGCCGCGCAGCTGAGTAGCTATTTCCTGGATCAGCCGGGGCGCCGAGCTCCGCGCCGAGATACTCGCCGGGCCGCATGCCGGTGTGATCACCGCGCAGGGCCGGCCACATGCAAAGCCCCAGCACGAACACCATCACCGCCAGGCAGGCGACGCCATCCTTAAGCACTTGCTCGGGCCAGAACGAGCCATCGGGGCGTCCGGCCGGCTTGTAGGGCGTAATTCCATGCCGGCGAAAGAACTTAATATGCACGACCAGCAGCACGATCAACAGCCCAGGCAACACGCCCGCGTGCAGCGCGAAGAACCGCGTGAGCGTGTGATGCCCGTAGTCGGCGCCGCCGACCGCAATGCGTTGCAAGTCTTGCCCGACGACCGGCACCAGCGCCGCCAGGTTGGTGGCGACCTTCGTGGCCCAATAGCCTTTTTGATCCCACGGCAACAAGTAGCCGGTGAGCGACAGTCCGAGCACGACCTGCATCAACAGCAGGCCGATCCAGAAGTTGAATTCGCGCGGCGCTTTGTAGGCACCGTCGATCACCACTTGCAGCAGGTGAATCGCCAGCAACACGACCATCGCCTGCGCCATGAAGTGGTGCATGCCGCGCAGCAGCCAGCCCCCTTGCATGTCGTTCTGAATGTAGAAGACGCTTTCCCAGGCAGTCTGCGTGCTGGGGCTGTAGGCCATCCACAGAAAAATACCGGTGACAACCTGCACGCTGAAGGCGAAGGCCAGCGTGCTCCCCCACACGTAGCGCCAGCGGGCGCCGCCCGGAATGCGCTCGTAGAGCGCCTCGTGGACGAGGTCGCGATAGCCTGTGCGATTGTCGACCCAATCGAGCAGTTTGCTCATGCGCCGCGTCCTGCGAGGTGGTTAGTAAATCAAAGGTTGCCAGACAACGTCCGCCGCGCGCGGGCCGCGATGTGCTTCGGCGACGGTATCAAACTCGCGATTATCCGGTGACAATCCGATGGGGCGATCCGGCCAGGAACGTCTCGAACTTGATCCAGACTTCTACCGTGCCCCCCTGATCGCGCAGCTCGACGGAGAGCGGATCGAGATCGCGCGGGCTCGGGCAGTGCTCGGGGTCGATCCGCTTGCCGTCCGCCTCGAACGTACTGCGATGGCAAGGGCAAGCGAACTCGCCCGGCGGTTGCGGCACGTCGCCAGCCCGAAAATCGACATTGCAACCAGCGTGCGGGCAAGTGGCGCTCAGGGCTGTCACGTCGCGATCTCCGGTGCGCCTGAGGTAAACGGCACCCAATGAGCTGGCGGCGTAGTGCGTCCAGGCGTCGGTGCGATCGGCGATGACCGGAAACTGCCGCGGCACCCCGTCGGCCGGTACGGCATCAAGCACGGTAATGCGGACCAAGCGGCCGCCGTTGCCTCCCGCCTTCTTCCGCAGCGGATCGAGAAAGACGAACGCGCCGGCCCCCAACGGAACCAGCATCGCCAATCCGCCCGTGAGCATCGCCATCAGCTTGACCAGAAAGCCGCGACGCTCGGGGTCGGCACTCGCCGGCGAGGGCTTCTTGGCAGGCGAAGTCGTGGACATGGGAAGGGCCTCCCCTGGGGCCAATTCGGGCGGTTATTCTGCACTCGTCGTGCGGCCAGTGCGGATGCGCCGCGAGGGCCGATCGGGTGTGTTGGGCACAGTCGGTGTTGCCGCAGCGAGTAAGTTCGGTGTGCTATTCGGGCGGGATACCAAGGCGGGATGTCTAGCGTGCTCGCGGCGCGCGAACCGCACCGATTGTCATGCACTGATTGTCGTGCACTGTGCGACGCGCGCCAATTTCGTTCCCCCTCAATCAATTCAGCGCTGGGTGGTGACACGATTCTCTCCCGCGCGACCGCCAGCGCGCGGAATTATCGCATGGCTGCGCGGACAGCGTCAAGCACGCGGCGTTGCGCCTCGGAGAACGTGCCGGTGACCGTGGCGCCGGCCGCGGCCTTGTGTCCACCGCCGCCGAACTCCCCTGCCAGTTGGCTGCAATCGACCTTCGATCGCGACCGAAAGCTCACCTTGAAACCGCCACTGGCTTGCTCGACAAGGATCACCGCCACCTCGGTGCCGCGCACCGTGAGCGTGGCGTTCACCACGTCTTCGGTATCCGACGGCAGCGCCCCCGTGGCGTCGAAATCTTCGAGCAAGCAAGCCGTGTAAACCAATCGGCCGTCGAGCTCGGTGGTGGTGCGTTCCAGAATGCGGCCACGCAGCTTCACGCGGGCCAACGTCTCCTGCTCGTAGAGTGCGTTGTAAATCTCGGCGGGCACGGCGCCGGCAGCAACTAGCTCGGCGCCGACCAAAAATGTGCTGGCCGTCGTCGACGTAAAGCGAAACCAGCCGGTGTCGGTCGTGAGGGCCGCGAACAGCGGACGCGCGATCGCCGCGGTCAGTGGCACGCCCAACTCGCGAGCTGCCTCGACGACCAGGCGCCCGGTCGCTTCGGCCGTGGTGTTCTTGAATTCCTCGGCCCCCAGGTCGTCGGCGCTGACGTGATGATCCAGCACGATCTTCTTCATCGACAGACCGCGGATCACGTCACCCATCGCGCCCAACTGCGCCCAGGCGCTGGTATCGAGCACCATGAACAAATCAAAGTCGGCCAGATCGGCCGGCTGCACGGTTTTGCCGATGGTGCGAATGCGACGCTCGGGATCGATGAACGCCAGGTTCGGCGGCGTTTCATGCGGATTGGCGATGAGCACTTCTTTGCCCAGCGCCTCGAGCACGCCGGCCATTCCCAGCTCGCTCCCCAGCGCGTCGCAATCGGGGCGGACGTGGCTCGTAAGCACCACGCGGCGACTGCCACGGATGATGTCGACAAAGCGGGGCCAATTCAGCGTGTTGTTCGACATGAAGAAGCGCCTGACTGTCCTGCTAGAAAAAGAAATGGCCTACATGCGGTTACGCAACCGAACGATGCTGATCACGGTGCCGCAGTCTACACGCTGCGATGAGCTACGACGACCCGCTCGGCCGCAGCCACGTCTTGCTTAAGCTGCTGCTTGAGCGCCTCGACCCCCGGGAACGTTTGCACTTCGCGAATCCGCGACAGGAAGTCGACCTCTAATGGCTGCCCGTACAGTGGCTCGTGGCAGCCGATCAGGTGGGCTTCCACTTTCAGGGCGTGCTCGCCGAAGGTGGGGTTGGGCCCGATATTGATCGCGGCCGGCCAGGTTGTTTCTCCGCGCGTGCCGATGCCGGCATAAACGCCCGCCGCCGGCAGGAGCGTGTCGATCGCTTCGACGTTGGCCGTCGGGAAGCCGATCTTGCTGCCGCGCCCGGCGCCATGAGCGACCATACCACGAATGCGATAGGGGTGCGTGAGCATGGCCCCGGCGCGATCGACGTCGCCGTCCGCGATCAACGACCGCACCCGCGAGCTCGATACCAATTCGCCA
>CAZBWM010000045.1:0-52985 GCA_964495375.1 uncultured Planctomycetaceae bacterium
GCTCCGGCGCCCGCCACCGAGCCACGTCACCCACTGCGCGAAGGTTGGCGCCGCTTCCGCGATCGCCGCCGCCGCCCCGCCGACGAACCGGCACCGGCCGCCTCCACGCCAGCGCCGGGTGATGCCTAAACAATAGCGGCGGCATTCGCGGCATTCACAACGTGACCTACAAACAGCGGAGTCGATCAATGCTCCTGATGCCGGGCTTGGCAATGAGATTCGCGACGCCCGTCATTACGCTGCTGGCGGTTTGCTCCTTGTCGCGCGGCGCCGAGCCTCCAATCACCAATCCGCCTGCTACCACGGCCCCCACGAATACGGTCAAGAAGTCATCGCGCCCTGGGGTCGATTGGCCCTGCTTTCTTGGACCGACGCACGATGGCCGTTCTTCCGAAGTCGGCATCGTCACCGACTGGCCTGCGACCGGTCCGCCGATCGTCTGGCAGCGCAAGCTAGGGACCGGCTACGGGTCGCCGGTCACCAGCGCCGGGCGGCTTTTTCAGTTCGATCGCGTGGCCGATCGTGAGCGGCTCGTCGCGCTCGATAGTGAAACTGGCAAGCAACTCTGGGAGTTCAGCTACCCGACCAGTTTCGAGGATATGTATGGTTACGACAACGGGCCGCGCGGCTCGCCGGTGGTCGACGGCGATCGCGTCTACATTCTCGGCGCACACGGGATGCTCCACTGCTTGAATGTCGCTGATGGACGCGCAATGTGGCGCCTCGACACGATGCAAAAGTATGGCGTCGTCGAGAACTTTTTTGGCGTCGGTAGCACCCCGCTCGTCGAAGGAGATCTGCTGATCGTGCCCGTCGGTGGCAGCCCCCCCGAGGCTCAGCAAGTGCCGCGTGGGCAACTCGATCGCGTCAAAGGGAACAACTCGGCCGTCGTGGCGCTCGACAAGCTGAGCGGCCAGCCCCGCTACACCTTGAGTGACGAGTTGGCCAGCTATGCCAGCCCCGTGGCCACGACGATCGGCGATCGTCGCTGGTGCTTTCATTTCGCCCGCGGTGGGCTCCTGGGCTTCGACCCCGACTCGGGCAAGCTCGACTTCCAATTTCCCTGGCGCGCTACAGTCCTCGAAAGCGTCAACGCCAGCAACCCGGTGGTCGTCGGCGATCTGGTCTTCATTTCTGAAACGTACGGACCGGGGGGCGCGCTCTTAAAGGTGCGCCCCGGCGGCTATGACGTCGTCTGGTCCGACGCCGAGCGCCGCCGCGATAAGGCACTGCAAACCCACTGGAACACCGCTGTCCATCACGACGGCTACCTCTACGCCTCGAGCGGTCGGCACAGCGAGAACGCCGAGCTGCGCTGCGTCGAGCTGCGCAGTGGGCGCGTGATGTGGAGCGAGCCCGAGCTGACGCGTTCATCGCTGCTCTACGTCGATGGGCATTTCGTTTGTCTGACCGAATACGGCGAGCTGATCCTGCTCAAGGCCACGCCCGAACGCTACACGCCCGTCGCGCGCGTGCAGCCGGTGAAGACCGAAGAAGTTGCCACGGATACCGGCTTTCAACCGCGGCCACTCTTGGAGTATCCAGCCTGGGCCGCGCCGGTATTGTCGCATGGGCTGCTCTACGTCCGCGGCCGCGACCGGTTGGTTTGCTACGAGCTGATTCCGGCGGCCGAGTAACCATAGACCATTTTCAGTTGGCGTCTGTTAGCCGCGGGACTTGTCCCGCGCGCTAGCTCGTTCCGCCTCGACTCACTCTTCTCCCAGTGAGGTCCGGCCGGTCGTCACGTCGAACTCGTGAATCGCTGGCATCAGCATGGCAGCCGTGGCGAAGCTGTACATCACCGTCGTCACTAGAAACACATTCAGCGTCTGTCCCAGCAGAAAACTCGTGATCGCGAAAAACGTCACGAAGGGGCACGCCAGCGAGGCGATCAACAAGGCCGTCGACGGGTTGCGCACCCCCAACGCCAAGAACAGCCCCACGCCACCTCCCCCCATAAATGCCAGAAACGGCTGCATCTGCACGCCAAACGAGCCGCTGAAAGCAATCATCACTCGCATGCAGGCCGCCACGCCGACGAACAGAAAGAAGACCGTCCCCAAGCTCACCGCCACGGCGCTCGGCGAATGCTCATAAGTCAAACCGGCATGAATCCCCAGCATGGCGGCGAACGCGACGAGCGCTAGATAGCCGCCCATCAGATAGATGACATTCTCGAAACGGACCTGCCCGGCGATCCAAAGCCCAACTGCCAAAAGTAGCGGGACCAGCACCATTTCCTTGGTGTTGAAGAGGACGCCGCCGAGTTTGCCGAAGACGAATTCGCGCGGCGTCACATCGGTGACCAGCAACAGGTCGAACGCTTTGTTGTCGCGCTCGGTGGTTATCGATGTAACGGCCTGCGCGTTGACCAGCACCAGGCTGAGCACCACCAGGGGAACCAGCGGCAACGTCGCTGCGCCGCGCGTCAGGCGCGATTCCTGGCCTGCCAGTTGGGCGAGTGCCGCGATGGCCAGCGCGCAAAACGTCAGATACGCCACGCGCACCAGCAGCACCTTGCGGCCATACGCCCAGGTGCGCATCTCGCGCCATAAGATCGGCTGATCCCACACGGGGCGCGGCGCTTCGGCGCCGGCTTTTGGCGTCAACTCGTCCACGACCGGCGCGTGACGGGTCGCTGCATGACTGGCAGCCAGCACATCGGCCATGTCGCGCGCAGCCGCGCCAGTCGGTCGCGCGGCGGCCTCGCGCGGGGTGAACGCGCCGGGCCGGCGATCGACTTCGCGCGGCGGATTCCAAACGCGAAACCGCGCGATCCCCCAACTGTTGAGAATGGCCGATCCCAATAGCGCCGCGCCGGTGAACCACCAGACCGGATCAACCAACAGCAACTCGGCCGCCGCACGCGGATCGCGTGGGCGGGTCGCCGCCAGGATCGCCTGCCAGGGGCTGAACACGACCGCGACTTCGCGACAGCTCAGCGGCCCCACTGTCGGCCCCAGTCCGCCGCTCGCCACCACTTCCCAAAACACCAGCCACAGCACCAGCAGAATCGCCGTGATCGCCAGTGCCTGAAAGGTCTTGTCGCGCCACAGCGCCATCGTCGAGCCCAAGCTCCCCGCGACCACGGCCGTGGCCACGGTCACCAAGAGCGCTCGGGCGATCTGATCGACCCCAATGCCGCCGAACAGCAACCACAACCAGAACAAGGGGACCGCGGCAACGACCAGGGCAAGCACTTCCAGCAGCGCGCCGCACAACTTGCCAAGCACGAACTGCGCGCTGGATAGCTCGCTCAACAGCAGCAGATCGATCGTGCGGCGATCCTTCTCGGACGCCACGCCGGTGGCCGCCAGCATCGCCGCCAGAAAAACCACCAGGCCCAACTGCAGCGGCGCGAGCACTTCGAAGAGCATGCCGCCGAAGCGGGCGAAATCGCCCGTGTTGCGCACCACTTGGGTGCCCGCCACGACAAGCCAGGCCGCCAGCATCAACCCCAACAGCGCAGCGGGCCAGCCGGCGCGCAGCAAGTAGAATCTGCCGCGTCGCGGGAGCGTGGTCCACGCTCGGCTAAATACTGGTCCCAGCAATCCGCATCCTCAGCCAAGCTGTGCGCTAATCGATCGCCGTGCCGCGCTCGGTCAGCACCGGCGCGTCGGCCCGGTCGTCGCGCGGGAAATAACGCTCGACGATCTCGTGAAACTCAGCCGCCGAGGACACCCGCGACGCCCGCGTGCGAAACTCCCGCGCCCCCGGCCTGCCTTGAGCATAGCAGCAGGCGTACTTCCGCATCAGGATGGTCCCTTTTTCCACGCCAAAACGGGCCACGACCAGGTCAAAGTGGTGCGCCAACAGCTCGCGCTGCTCGGTCAGCGTCAAATCGGGCGGAATCGGCTCGCCGGCCAGCGCGGCCCGCACCTGGCGAAACAGCCACGGCTTGCCGAGCGCCGCGCGGGCGATCATCACGCCGTCGACGGCGTAAGTGGAAAGGGCATGCAGCACCTTCTCGACCGAATCGAGATCACCGTTGCCGATCAAGGGAATCCGCTTCAAATGCTGCTTGATTTCGGAGATCCGCTCCCAGTCGGCCGAGCCTTGAAAGAAGTCTTGCGCCGTGCGGCCGTGTACGGTCAGGGCGGCAGCCCCCGCCCCTTCGACCACTTGCGCTACCTCGTTGGCCACGATGTTGTTGCGGGTGCAACCGAGCCGGATTTTGGCCGTCACTGGCACCGGCGTACAGGCCTGCACCACGCGCTCGACGATCGCCCCCACCCGATCGGGAAACCGCAACAGGTACGAGCCGCTATGGGCCTTCTCGGTCACCTGTTTGACCGGGCAGCCAAAGTTGATGTCGACAACGCTCACGCGATACCCGTGCGCCAGCCGCGCGCCGACGGCCGCCAGCAAGCCGGGGTCGTTGTCCCAAATCTGCACGGCTAGCGGGCGAGGTTCGTCGATCACTCCCCACAGCCGGTCGGGCAATTCCGCGTCATGCTCTTCGCGCCACAGGAACCCCTTGGCGCTAATCATTTCCGTCGCCTGGAGCCCGGCACCGCCTAGCTCGCGCACGATCTGGCGATACGCATAGTTGGTAAAGCCCGCCATCGGGGCTTGCAGCACGGGCGGGTCGACCGCTAGCGGACCGATTTTCAGTGGAGCGATTTGCGGCGGCGCTGAGGACGTCGAATCGATCGTTCTGCTCGCAGCACCGTGGGTGCGATTGGCTCCGCTCGCGCCGACGGGCGCGTCGTGTGGGTTCTGATCGGCAATCGTCGTCGAGGTCGTGGTCATGTCCCTTCAATTGAACGTCGCGGTGGCCACCGCGCCAAGTCAGATAAAGCCACCCAACTAAATAACTCGCCCGACGACACTCCCGAACTGCCGGCCTGCCGATTAAAACAGCGTCCATGTCTGGCAATCCAACCATCGGTCGAGACGCGACGCCTGATCCGATCCGTATTCTCTATCTCCACGGATATGCCGCGCGGCCGGGCGGTTTCAAGCCGCAGTTCCTCGAGTCGCAGGGCTTCACGGTCGACAACCCGGGATTGCCCGACGATGACTTCGAACGGTCCCTTGAAATCGCGCAAGCGGCCTTCGATGCCCAGCGGTCCGACGTCGTCGTGGGCTCGTCGCGCGGCGGCGCCGTGGCCATGAACCTCGATTTGCAGGGCGTGCCACTCGTGCTCATCGCACCGGCTTGGCGCCGCTGGGGACAAGCGACTCGCGTCCCCCAGCGCACGATCATCCTGCACTCGGCGGCCGACGAGCTGATTCCGCTGGCCGATAGCCGCGAACTGGCGGCCGCCAGCCAACTAGACTCGGCATCGCTGGTGATCGTCGGTGAAGAACACCGCATGAACGACCAGCGGGCCTTGGCCGCGCTCGCCGAGGCAATTCGTCAGGCTGCTGGACGAGCGACAAGGTAGATCAGCAGCCGCAAAGCTTCGCTCAATCGCGGCGCGATGTGACGCCGACTACTTGAATCCGTACTTCGGATTCCGCGTGTCGAAATCCTGGTCGGTGAAGCCGTTGTTCAGCTTGAAGTTTTGATAGGTGTACTCTTCGAGCAATTCGGGTTGCCCGCCGGCGGTCGTCGGCCAACTGTACGATTCGTAGCGGATCGGCAGATTCATCTCGTCGTCGACGAAGATCCGCGCCTGATAGAACAAGAAGTTCCGCCGCGGCACCGGGTGCGTTACCTGAATGCAGGTGGCCGGCCGCCCGCCGATCTTGGCTTTCTGGAAGCGTACTTCGCACTCGCCGTACTGCGAGTCCTTCTCGCCGACCTGAATCAACCGCTCGACGAGATTCAGAATACCGATCTCGCTGATTGGATAGCGATTGCCCCGCATGGCGATCTGGCCGGTCGGGTTGAGCGACACGGTGCCGACCACGTTCTTGATGCCGACCGCGTGGGCTTGCAGCTTGTTCTCGTTGAGCCCTTTGACCCAAATGACCTCTTGGCCTTTGATGTCCGCCGGGTTCAAGAAGTACATGTAAACGCTGAACGGCTGGTGCCGCACTTTGACGAACATCGCCTGGTAGTCGCCCACCACGCCGCCGACGCGCTCGCGCTTGTACATCGTGCACGAATAATCCTGGATCTGGCGGATGCGCTCGACCCCTTCGCGAGCCCACTTGAGAGCGGGGGTCAGCGGATGCTCGCCGGGCGCTGTTTCGGTGACGATGTTCGGCGTTTGCGCCGTGGCCAGTTGCTGGCTCGTGGCACCTTCCGCCGGGGCCTGGGCAATGCGATAGGCCGGCTGAGCAGCCGCGGCGCCCGGATTATTGTAGTAGCCGGGATATTGTCCGGGGGCCGGCGCGGCTTGACCCCAAACCTGCGATGCCAGCAGCAGGCTCGCGGCGGCGGCGCCGAAGCCTCGCATCAGTCTCATCGTGAGCTTGCTAGCATCCATCTCAAACTCCTGTCTCTTAAGCAGTTCATCGGGCGGGCAGGGCCACTTTCGGTAGCAATAGACCGCCGGTGCGTCGCGCAAGTGGCCCGCCGGGCGGGGGCAAACGCCGTGCCTGGTATGGCAGGCCGCTCGCCAGCATGGCGGTATTACGATCTGCAAATGGTTGGCGGGGCAGCACCTTACACTCTTGCGGACAATCTCTCCAAGAGCAGTTCGCCCGCGGCCCACTCGCCGCGGGGCGCGGAGAAATTTACAATCGACCGCAAGCTTTGCCGAACCAGATCGCTCAGCGGCAAACTCCGCGTGCGCCGCATGCCTTACTCAACGATCACGATCGAGCACTCGGTCGTCGCCAGGACCTCAACCGATCGGACTTTCAACGTGCCTGAGCCTCCTCTGCATATCGAGCGTATCGCGTCGATGCCGTTCGACGAGAACAGCTACGTCGCCCACCTTGCTGGCCGCCAAGACTGCGTCGTCGTCGATCCCGGGCTCGAGCCGAATCTGATTATCGATTACCTCGACGAACACCGCTTAACGCCGGCCGCGATTCTCAACACACACGGCCACGCCGATCACATTGCCGGCAACGCCGACATGAAAGAGCGCTGGCCCGATTGTCCGCTGGTGATCGGCCGCGGCGACGCTCCCAAGCTGACCAGCCCGGCCCAGAATCTCTCGCGCGGCTTCGGCTACTCGATCGTCAGCCCGCCCGCCGACAAGCTGCTCGACGAAGGGGATGAGTACGAGGCGGCCGGCTTCCGCTTCCTGGTCCGCGAGATCCCCGGGCACTCCGAAGGGCATATCGTCTTCATCTGCCGCGACACCGAGCCGCACTTTGTGTTCGGCGGCGACGTCCTCTTCAACGGCAGTATCGGCCGCACCGACTTCCCCGGCGGCAGCTTCCCGCAGCTACGCCAAGGCATTCATGAGAAGCTGTTCACCTTGCCCGACGATACCGTGGTGCTCAGCGGTCACGGCGATCCGACGACCACGGGGGACGAGCGCCGCACGAACCCGTTTGTGGGGGAAAAGGCGGGTCTCTACGAGTTGGAATAGTGTTGGTCTGGAGCAACGCCGGGCGGGAGTCACGTGCCCTGGTGCACACCCCCCTCTTCAATAAAGTGTTCCGGGATTTTGCGTCCTAACCGTCCTAACCTCGAAACAGCAGCACCTAAAGTCTTGCCAGGTCAGCACTTGACCTTAGGACGCAAAACCCAAAAAGCTTGCGTCCTAAACCGTCCTAACAGGGCCGTTTTGCGTCCAAAGTCTGAACCACGAGGATTTGGACCACGGATGGCACGGATCGCACCGATGGTTGAATTCGTGTTCCGTTCATCCGTGTTTCCGTGAAAGCCGTGGTCAATGGGCCCCAAGTTCTCGATTCGCGTGACGAATCGTGCTCCACGTTTGTCAGCTTCGTGTCGCGGTTCGCGGTGCGCGCAGGTGTGCCAGCTTGGCGGTCGGTGGCGCGCGTAGCGCCCAACGGCTTCGACACCGACAAGCAGTGCCGAGCATGCCGCGGCCGAATTCAAGGCGGTGGGTTTCACACACCCGACAAGAAGCTCACCAGCGCCAGGTGTCGCGCACGGCGGTGTTCACCAGGCAAGCCACCGGCATGCGGCCGCTATAAAGCTCGACGATGTTCCGCGCGGCGCCCACCGACATGTCGACCACCGCCTGCTCGTCGAGCGCGGCGACATGCGGGCTGATGACAACATTGTCGAGCGACAACAGCAGGCTGGCCGGCGGCGGTTCGACGGCAAACACGTCGAGCCCCGCGCCCGCCAGGTGACCGCTCACCAGCGCGTCGCAGAGCGCGGCTTCGTCGACCAGCCCGCCGCGGCTGGTGTTCACGAGGATCGCGCCCGGCTTCATCAGGCCGAGCGTGCGGGCGTTGATCAGACAGTTGGTTTCGGGTGTGTGGGGCGCGTGGAGGCTGACGAAGTCGGAGCGCGCGAACAGCTCGTCACAACTGGTCAACTCAACGCCCAAGGCCGCCGCCTGCGATGCGTCGGCCAGAATGTCGTGCGCGACCAGCACCATGCCGAAGGCCGCGGCGCGCTTGGCAACCGCGCGACCGATGCGGCCCAGGCCGACGATCCCGAGCGTCCGTCCACGCAGGGCGCGAAAGGGGACGCCGCGCTTCCAGAGGTCGGCTTTCAGCTCGCGATCGCACAACGGCACGCGCCGCGCGACGGCCAACAGCAGCGCGAAGGTGTGCTCAGCAACCGCCTCGAAGTTGGCGTCCGGCGTGATCGTCACGGCGATGTTGTGGTCGCTGGCGGCCGCCAGATCGATGCGGTCGTAGCCGACACCATTGCGCGAGATGGCGCGCAGCGTCGGCAAGTTCTCGAGCACCTTACGGGTGTAGGGCTCGCTGCCGGCCAGCACCGCTTGCGACTGACCCACCGCTTCGATCGTGTCGGCTTCGGTCACCGGCGGCGACTGCTTGGGATAGCGAACCGCGAAGCCGGCGGCGGCGAAGATATCGAGGTGCGGGCCAGGGGTTTCGAACAACGCTTCGGTCGTGATCGTGGCGATGGGGGGCATGGGGGCGAGTTTTGCTGGAAGAGGAATCAATGTCGAGTCGCGCAAGCTAGCGCGCGGAGTAAACTCCGCGGCTAACGGACAGACCGCCGCAAGTCGTGCGGAGCAAGTTCCGCCGCAAGCAAATGCCGCGACTTACGACTAACCGCGCAGTCGTTCGGCGAGCCCTTTGACGTAGCCGGTCAGCAGCGTGAAATCGTTGGCCAGCGAGAACCACTTGATTCCCTTGGCGTGCCAGTCGTGAATTTCTTTCTCGTCGACGCCCCAGGCCAGCCCCATCGGCATCTTCGCTTCGGCCGCGAGCTTGGCGACTCCTTCGATCGTGGCTTTGACCTTCGGATGACCAGGCTGACCGGGAAAGCCCATCGACGCTGCCAGGTCGTTCGGCCCCACGACGATCGACGTCAGGCCCGGTACGCGGACAATCTCGGCGAGGTTGTCGACCGCTTCAACGAGCTCGATCTGCACCACGCACACCACGTGGTCGTTGGCCCAGCGAATGTAGTCGGGGCCCGAGCGCTGGCCGTAATGGGCGGCGCGGCGCGGGCCGAAGCCGCGAATGCCTTCGGGCGGATACTTGCAGGCGGCCACAGCGCGGCGCACATCGTCGACGGTGCGGACCAGCGGCACGATCACGCCACTGGCTCCCAGGTCCAACACCGGCTTGATCAAATTCGGATCATTGGCCGGTACGCGGACCAGGGCCGCGGAGTTCGAGCCCTTGGTCGCCATCACGTGGGCTTGCACGACGTCGAGGGGCATGGGGTTGTGCTCGGTGTCGATCCAGACGAAGTCGAACAGGTCCGACAGCGCCTCGGTGACGATCGCGTCGTTCAGCGTGATGCAAGTGCCCAGCAGCGGCCCGGGGCGGGAGAGCTTTTCCTGAAACGAGGCAGGATCGACCACGGGGTTTCCTTGCAAAGTAGGGAGGCAGAAGGGGAGAGAATGCGGCGGGCGGTCCAACAACGGACGTTCACAACCGCAGCATGATACCGCAGGGCGAGCAGGGCACGAAAGTACGCGGAAAGCCGCTTTCTTCGCCGCGCCGGGGAGTTACACTCATAAGCCGCCAAACCATTTGGCCATCACACCGACCCACCCGCCGGAGCAATCGATATGTCGACCAGGATTATCTCGCACAGTATAGGGTCACGCGCGCTGGCCGCGCTGTTGGTCGTCTGCGCCGTGAGCCAAACCGCCCGGGCCGCCGACGATTGGAAACCGCTGTTCAACGGCCGCGACCTCACCGGTTGGAAAGCGATCGACGGGCCGGCCGAGGCCTGGAAGGTGATCGACGGCAACCTGAGCTGCTCCGGTGGTGGCGGCGGCTGGCTCTCGACCACCAAGGAGTACGCCAACTTCGAGATCGAGTTGGAGTTCCGCGTGCCGGTTGGCGGCAACAGCGGTGTGTTCCTCCGCAGCCCTCATGAAGGAAACCCCGCGTTCGTCGGCATGGAGGTGCAAGTGCTGGATGACGGCGCCGACGAGTATAAGAATTTGCAGCCGGCCCAGTACTGCGGCAGCGTCTACGGCATCGCGGCCGCCACGCCGCGGGTGACCAAGAAGCCCGGTGACTGGCAGACGATGCGGATCGTGTGCGACAAGCGCCAGGTCAAGGTGTGGGTCAACGGCACGCAGGTCGTCGACGCGAACCTCGATGATCACCCCGACAAGGTCAAGGAGCACCCTGGCATCCAACGCACGACGGGCTATGTCGGCCTGCAGAACCACGGCTCGCAGTTGGACTATCGCAAGCTGCGGATCAAGGAACTGCCGTAGGATGTGTCAGCGGCAAGCTTGTAACTGGCTTCCTTAGAGCCGGTCTTTTCCGGGGTCGATGACCCCGGATACAGACGGCGCATCTTGATCTCCGAGCGACGCTGATATATTGAATCGTCGCGCGGTGGCAACGGGTCGTCGCGTGGGTAAGGTCTAGGTTTTTTTCGGTTGAGGAAGTGTAGCCGTGACTGTATTGAATACAGGATCCACAAAAGCATTCGCATCCGGATGGGAATTGGCGTTCAGCGGCAAGAAAGCCGGCAAGAAGAACGCTAAAAGTAAGGCGGCCGCCAAGCCGACCAAGGCCGCCAAGAAGAAGACTTCGAAACCCAAGGCGGCCAGCAAGCCGGCCAAGAAGAAGGGAAAGCGATGACGGGTTGTCGCGCCGCATGGTTGTCTCGTCGTTTGTTCACGTTTTGCTTGATGGTCGCGCTCGCATCGATCGTCCCAAGGGCGACGCTGTTCGCTGCCGAACCAGAGGCGCCGGCTACCGCCTCGGCCGCGGCAACCGATCCGCCCACGACCGGTCCCAACACCCTTACGCCGGAGGAACAGGCCGCCGGCTGGCTGCTGTTGTTCGACGGCCAATCGCTGTTCGGCTGGCAGCCCACGAGCAAGGCCGATTGGAAAGTGGCCGACGGCGTGATCTCGGTCACCTCGGGCGAAAAGGGACTCTTGGCCACGACCAGCCAGTGGGCTGACTACCGCTTCAAGGCCGATTTTCGCGCGCCGGCCGCAACGAACAGCGGCATCTTCTTGCGGACACCACTGCAGCCGACCGATCCGGCCAAGGACTGCTACGAGTTGAACATCGCGGCGCCGGCGGTCAGTCCGTTTTTCACCGGCAGCTTTGTCGGTCGCCAGAAGGCCGAAGCCGCTGAATTGTCGGACGACTGGCACACCTTCGATGTCACGCTCGAAGCCGGGCATTGCACGGTGAAAATCGACGATCGCCAGGTGCTCGACTACACCGACGCCACGCCGCTGGGCCGGGGCCATATCGGCTTGCAGCTCAACAGCGGGCCGGTCGAGTTCCGCAATGTCAAGCTGTTGCCGCTGGGATTGGAACCGCTGTTCAACGGTAAGGACCTCGAAGGCTGGAAGATCTTTCCTGACAAGCCGAGCAAGTTCACGGTCACGCCCGAGGGGGAACTGCAGCTCAGCAAGGGGCCGGGCCAGCTTGAGACCACGACGCAATACGCCGACTTCTGTCTGCAGCTCGACGTGCGGACCGCGTCGCGTGGGCTGAACTCAGGCGTGTTCTTCCGTTCGATCCCTGGCGGCTGGTGGCAGGGTTACGAAGCGCAGATCAGCAACACCTATCGCCGCGGTGACCGCACGCAACCGTTCGACTTTGGCAGTGGCGGCATTTATCGCCGGCAGCCTGCCCGGCGCGTCGTGGCGAACGACATGGAGTGGTTCCGCATGACGGTCGTGGCGGTCGGCAATCACCTGGCCACTTGGGTCAACGGCTACCCTGTGTGCGACTTCACCGACGAGCGTCCGGCCAACGACAACCCGCGCGAAGGGCTGCGATTGGCCCCCGGCACCATCTCGCTGCAAGGGCACGACCCGACGACGAATCTCTTATTCCGGCGGTTCGAAATCGCGGAAATGCCGGCGAAGGAATGACGCCGGTGGTTCGTGAAATCTTGCACGAACTTCCCGGGGTGAGCCCAGCGGCTTCCGGTAGATCTTCGCGAGGCCCCGTCGTGGCGCTGCCAGTTGAAAAAACTTTGACGACTCACGGCGCGATCAACTAAGCTTACAGACAGTACAGGTTCTCTGTACGGCCACGGTCTGCTGGCCACGCGAGTAAGTGCATCGTTGCAGCTAGCAAATCGTTCTCGTCTTTGATCGCCAATCGCTGTGCACCGCGGGGGTGGTTTGCGAAATGCAGCAGCAGGTCCGCGGCACGCGTTTTGAACTAGCACGTCTCGTCGTCCGTTCCTTAATCCATTGATTGATCTGGCCAGGCTGCTTCAGTGGGCGCAGCCGCCAATCGCCGCTGGGGGATTTAGCGCATGACCCTGCAAGAAATCCTGTCCGAAAAGGGAACCCGCGTACACACGATCGAAGCCGAGGCGACGCTCGTCGAGGCGGTCGAGCGACTCGTCGAGCACAACGTCGGCTCGCTCTTGGTCTGCCGCACCGGGCACTGTGACAACCGTCCGCAGATCGAAGGGATCGTGACCGAGCGCGACGTGCTGCGCGCTTTGGCGGGGCGCGGTGGCCGGCTCGATGATCTGCGCGTGCGCGACGTGATGACCAGCAAGCTGGTCACGGCCGCGCCCACCGATGACGTCGGCGCGGTGATGGGGCTGATGACCGACCATCGCGTGCGGCACATGCCGATCATCGCCGACGACGGCCGCCTGGCCGGCATGATCTCGATCGGCGACGTGGTCAAGTCGCAGCACAATTCGATGGTGCTGGAAAACCACTTCTTGAAGAGCTACCTGCACGGGCAGTAGCACGGGCGTGAAAAGGTATCAGCCGGAGAAAAGGTGTCAGGAACCTTTTCCACCGCGCGGGAGGGAAGGCTGACGATCGAACTGGAAAAGTTTCCTGACACCTTTTCGCGGCGTAGCGCATTGGGGATGGGAGCCGCTTCCGAGCTCTGAAGAACGACTGCAAGCGCCTTCGGCCTGTGGCGACTCCCGTCCCCGACTTCTCGCGGTTTACGTCAATTGAAACCGCTCGAGCCGCGCGCGGTCGACCTCAACCCCCAAGCCGGGCCCCTCAGGCACGGCCAGCATGCCATCGATGATTTCCAAGCGTGTGGCCAGGATGTCACCGCGCAAGCCGAAATGGGCTGTTTCGCTAGCAGTAGCTAACGCGGGCGTGGCGGCGGCCAGGTGAACGGTCGCTGCGAGCCCTAAACCCAAGGGAGCTCGACCGCCAATCGCTGGATCGAGCCCGCAGGTTTCGGCGACAATCGCGCACTCGCGGACCGCGGATAGGCCCCCGACGCGATCGGTACACAACACGACCAGCACCGCGGCTTGATGCCGGGCGACGGCCAACACATCGGCCGGTGAATGTACGCCGCGCCCCGCGCCCAGCGGCGTCGAGGTTTCGCGGGCCAGCGCGCCCCACTCTTGCCAATCGTGCGAGGCCACGGGATCGATGAATGCCCCGATGCGCTGCGCTTCGAGCTCGCTGCAGAGCTGCCGCGCCGACGGACGATCGAATCGCTCCTGGCCATCGAGCCACAACGTAACGCTGTCGCCGACTGCTTCGCGCACCGCCGCGGCACAGGCGCGGTCATCGTCGACATGGCCCGAGGCCGTGATGATCTGCGTGTAGTAGCCTTCGGCCGCCAGTTCGCGGGCTCGGCGGGCGAGCGCCGCGGGTTCGGCCGGCGTCAACCGCGCTGCCAGCGGCACCCGGCTGCGGTACCGGCCTCCCCAGAGGTGACAGAGGGGCTGCTTCGCCGAGCGGCCGACGCAGTCCCAGCAGGCCATTTCCAACGCGGTGCGCAGCGGCGCACTGGCCAGGGAATCGATCCGCAACAGCTCTTCGATATCGAAGACGCTGCGGCCGGCCAAGACGGGTAGCAGCGCTTCACGCCGCGGGGCTAACTCACTGGGGCGCCAACGAACGTCGGCTTCGCCCCACCCTTCGACGCCCGAAACGGTAACCAGTCGCACGAGTAAGGTCGGGGGGCGCGCGGCCAGGCTGTCGCGGGGCGGCGAAACGAGGAATAACTCCAGATCGCTGATGCGCATGACGCTGGTGTGATCGAGCTCAAATGGTGCGCAGCGCGAAAAAGGTGTCAGGAACCTTTTCCACGGCGCGGGAGGGAAGGCCAACATTCAAACTGGAAAAGGTTCCTGACACCATTTTCCCATGACCTTATCTCTACGTAACCGCAGCCTCAGCGGCCATCTTGCGCAAGTCCTTGGGGAGCTGAAAGTGGACGTCCTCGCGACGGATCGTGCGCACCTCGATTTTGGCGCCGAACTGCGCTCGCAGCACGTCCAGGCATTGCTCGACGACGATCTCCGGCGCGCTGGCGCCCGCCGTGACGAGCACGGTTTCGTTGCCGGCGAACCAGACCGGGTCGATCTCTTCGTGCGAGTCGATCAGGTAGGCGGCCACGCCGGTCTCGCGGGCCAGTTCGGCGAGCCGCTGGCTGTTCGAGCTATTCTGGCTTCCCAGCACCAGGCAGACATCGACCTCGGGGGCCAATGCCTTCACAGCGTCCTGACGGTTCTGTGTGGCGTAGCAAATGTCGTCGGTCGGCGGCGCGGTGATCGTCGGGAACTTCGCCTTCAGGCAACTGATGATGCGGTTGGCGTCGTCGACCGATAGCGTCGTCTGCGTCAGATAGGCCAACTTTGTCGGGTCTTTCACTTCCAGGCGCTCGACGTCTTCGGGCGATTCGACCAGCACGATTGCCTCGGGGGCTTCCCCCATCGTGCCAAGCACTTCATCGTGCCCTTCGTGGCCGATCAGCACAATCGTGTAGCCTTGCTTCGAGTAGCGGATCGCCTCGAGATGCACCTTGGTGACCAGCGGGCAAGTGGCGTCGACCGTTTTCAAATTCCGCTCGGTCGCGATACTGCGAATCTCGGGCGAAACGCCGTGGGCCGAGTACATCAGCATCGATCCGGCCGGCACTTCGGACGGATGATCGACGAAGATCACCCCCAGGTTCTTGAAGTGCTCGACGACGTATTTGTTGTGGACGATCTCGTGGTAGACATAGACCGGCGCGCCGACCAAACGCAGAGCCAGCTCGAGGCTCTCGATGGCCATGTTCACGCCGGCACAAAAGCCGCGAGGGCTGGCGAGCAAAACCTTCATCGTGGGGGCGCTCCTGACGCGGGGGGCACGGTTACGGGTATTATATCGGCGACCGTCGCTGCCGGCGACGCCGCTGCCGGCCGGCGCTATAGCGGATCCCTGGTGGTTGTTTCCGTCCTGAATTGCTGGTTTTGCCTTGACTGCTCGCACCTCTTGGAACTTCGACGCCGAGCTCGCCCGCTGGGGGCCGCAGTCCGCCGGCAGGCTGCGCGCCGCGCCCCCGTCGCTGGCCGAGGCCCGCGCCTATTGCCTGCACGTCACGCAGTCGCACTACGAGAACTTCACGGTTGCTAGTTGGCTGCTCCCGCGGCGGCTGCGGCCGCACTTCCATGCCGTGTATGCTTATTGCCGCTGGGCCGACGATCTGGCTGACGAGGCCGGCGGCAAGCAAACGCCACAGGAAACCGCTTCGACGGCCGCTCCGGCTGCCACCGAACTTTCGCGGGACAATGTCCGCGCAGCCAGCGGCGCAGCCCCCGCCGGCACGTTAACCGCAGCGCCTCCCGTCAGCATCACCACCACCGACGGACTATCCGCCACGCGGCTCGAACTGCTCGACTGGTGGGAAGAACAACTGCTCGATTGCTACCGCGGTGCGGTGGCCTGGCACCCCGTGATGGTGGCGCTCGCAGAAACCATTCGCGAGTTTGAGATTCCGGCCGAGCCATTCTGTGATCTGTTGGTCGCCTTCCGGCAGGATCAGCTCGTAAATCGCTACGAATCGTTCGACGACCTGTTGGGCTACTGCCGCAACTCGGCGAATCCGGTTGGTCGCCTCGTGCTCTATCTGGGGCGTGCGCATACCGCGGAGAACGTCGAGCTTTCCGATTCGATCTGCACCGGGCTGCAACTGGCGAATTTCTGGCAAGATGTGGCTGTCGACTGGCGGCGCGGCCGCTGCTATTTGCCGCTCGAAAGTTTGCGCGCCCACGGAATCACCGAGCACGAACTGGCCGCCGGCCGCGCGACTCCCGCCTTGCGCCAGGTGCTCGCCGCCGAAGTCGAGCGTGCCGAGCGCTGGCTGCGCGCGGGGCTGCCCCTGGTCGACCGCGTCCCCCGCTGGTTGCAGATCGATCTGTCGCTGTTCATCCACGGCGGGCTGGCGATCTTAAGCGCGATCCGCCGTGCGGACTTTGACGTTTGGACCGAGCGACCCACCGTCTCGCGCGGCGCGCAGTTGCGATTGCTGGCCGGCGCGCTAGGGCGGCAACTCTTCGGCGGTATGTCTCGCAGCGAGGCACGCCGATGAACACTGCGTTGGCCGAGAGTTACGAGTTCTGCCGGCAGACCGCCCGACGCGCGGCCAAGAATTTTTACTATGCCTTTCTGCTGCTGCCGCGCGAGCAGCGGCAATCGATGTGCGCGCTGTATTCCTTTTTGCGCCACACCGACGATTTGGGAGACAGCCAGGAACCGCTCGACGTCCGCGCTGCGGCGCTCGCCGACTGGCGCCGGCAACTCGCGGACGCGCTGTCGGGTCGCTTCGCGCACCCCTGCCTGCCGGCCATGGCCGACACGCTCGCGCGCAATCAGATTCCCCCCGCGCTGCTGGAAGCGGTAATCGACGGCGTCGAGATGGACCTCGACCTCGAAGCGGGGCGCCGCGGCTACAACACGTTTGACGAGCTGGCCGCGTACTGCGACCGCGTCGCGGGGGCGGTCGGCATCGCCTGCCTGCACATCTGGGGTTGCCATGACCCGCAAGCCGCCGAGCCCGCCCGCCGCGCCGGCCTGGCCTTGCAACTGACGAACATCCTTCGCGACGTCGAAGAAGATCGCCGACACGGCCGCCGCTACTTGCCGCGCGAAGACTTCGAGCGCTTCGGGCTCGACGTCGACAGGCTAGTTGTGCCGCCGATCGACGAGCGTTGGCGCAACTTGATTCGTTTTGAAGTCGCTCGGGCCGAGCGATTCTACGACGACGCCACACAGCTCACGCATTGGCTTTCGCCGGCCAGCACGGCAGTTTATCGCACGTTGACAGGCACGTATCGGGCGCTGCTCGAAGAGATTCGTCGCCGCGACGGAGACGTATTTGGCCCGCGCATCCGCGTTGGTACCTGGCACAAGTTGCGGATCGCCGCGCGGGGCCTGGCCTGGCGGGCACGCGCCGCCGCGGGAGTGCTGTCGGCGTGAGTGAACAAGCCGCGACAGAGACCGAGCAGACTTCCTCGTCGTCGTCCGGCGCGCCGCGCGTGGCAATCGTGGGCGGAGGATTGGCCGGTCTGGCCGCGGCCGTGCGCCTGGCCGAGCAAGGCTGCGCGGTCGAGTTGTTCGAAAGCCGGCGCCGCCTGGGGGGCCGCGCCACCAGCTTTCGCGATCCCGAGAGTGGCGACGCCGTCGATCACTGCCAGCACGTCAGCATGGGCTGCTGCACCAACCTGGCCGACTTCGCCCGCCGCACCGGCATCGCCGATTTGTTCGACCACGCGCGCGTGCTCCATTTCTTCGCCCCCGATGGGCGCCGCTATGCGATGGCCGGACGGCGCTGGCTCCCCGCACCGTTGCACCTGGCGCCGGGCTTGTTCGGTTTGAAGTTCCTCACACTGGGCGAGCGACTGGCAATCGCCCAGGCGATGCTCACACTGGCGCGAATGCCGGCCGAGGATTCGCCAACATCACCGACCGTTGCCGAGTGGTTGGCCGAGCAAAAGATGCCCCCTGCGGCAGTTGATCGCTTTTGGGCCGTCGTGCTCACCAGCGCCCTGGGGGAATCGCTCGACCGGGCCAGCATCAAGTACGCCCGCAAGGTATTCGTCGATGGTTTTATGGCGAATGCGGCCGGCTATGTGATGGAGGTGCCGGCGCTACCGCTCGATTTGCTCTACGGCGAGCGGCTGCAAGCCTGGTTGCACGATCGCGGTGTGCGCGTGCGCATGGGGACACCGATCGTACGGCTCGAATGTTCCACGTCGCGCGTGTTGTCGCTCGTCGACCGGGACGGAAATCGGCACGCGACCGATCACGTTGTACTGGCGCTCACCTGGCGGCGCGCGCTCGAAGTGCTCGGCCCCGAGCTTTTGGTCGAGATGCCTGTGGTGGCCGCGGCGGCCGAAATCGATTCGGCGCCGATCACCGGCGTCCATCTCTGGTTCGATCGGGCGATTACCGACTTGCCGCACGCGGTGTTGGTCGGGCAGTTGAGCCAGTGGCTGTTCGCGCGGGGGACGAGCACAAACAGCGAGAATCATCCACGTGAGCATTACTACCAGGTCGTTATCAGCGCCTCGCGCGAACTGGCTGGCCGGCCGCGCGACGAAGTGATCCAGCAGATCGTCGCCGAATTGAAGAGTGTGTTTCCGGCGGCGCGCGATGCCAACTTGCTGCGCGGCCGCGTGGTCACCGAACAGGAAGCGGTCTTCAGCGTGAAGCCCGGCGCCGATCGCGCCCGACCTCCGCAACAAACGCCGATCGCCAATCTCACACTGGCCGGCGATTGGACCGCGACCGGCTGGCCCTCGACGATGGAAGGAGCCGTTCGCAGCGGCTACCTCGCGGCCGAATGCGTGCTGGCCGCGGCCGGGCAACCACAAAAACTTCTGGTGCCCGATCTGCCGCGCAGCTTGTTGAGCCGGCTGCTGTGGTGAATTCTTGCCGAGGCCGCGCTGCAAGGGGACGGGAGTCGTTTCTGAGCTTAGGTACTCCGCAATAAATGGTCGCCGATCAGAAACGACTCCCGTCCCCCTTGCTGCCCATCCCGATCGGGGCCGTTTTCTTGCTCACCGCGCGGCGACTACTTCTCCTTGAGCGCTTTCATCACAGCATCGTCGAGAGGTTTCAATCCCGCATCGCGATCGACCTCGTAGTTGCCGACCGAGTAATGGCAGACTCGCCCGTCCGGCCCAACGACGACATACAGCGGTAACTGCGCGCCGGCCAGCCGCGGATCGCCGAACTGCTTTAGCAGCCCCCCGTCGTCAAACAGAATCGGATAGGTGAGGTTCATGAAACTCTTGAGCCGGGCTGCGCTGCGCGCCACGCTGGCTGGCCCTTCGGGTTCGTTGAGGCGCCGGTTGACGGCGACTCCGTACACCTTTACTCCGGCCTCCTTGCGCCGCTCGTGCAAGAACTCGAGATAACCGACCTGACCGTAAGGCTCCTTGAGCGGTTCGTCGCGATAGTCCCAGAAGTGGAGCACGGTCACTTGACCCTTCAGATCAGCGGCTGCCAATCGTGCGCCGGCCAAACCGGTGACCGCAAACGCGTCAACCTCGCGACCTTGCTGGGCGGCGACCAACTCGGCGATCGACGCGACGCGCCCCGACTGCTGCGCCAGATCACGGCCGGCCGTTTCTACGAGTGCCGCGGCCGGCCCCGCCTTGGCCGCTTGCGCAACCTCCGGCAAACGCTCGCGCACGAGCTGAAGTTGTCGCTCGTTGAACGCGGCCTGCTGCGTGCGCCGCGCGCGGCCCAGCTCGGCGACGAGCGCTTCGAGCGCCGTCAATCCGGCCACGTGCGCCGAGTGCTCGGCCGCTGCCGGTTCGTCGATCGAAACCAACCGCAACTGCAACAACCACTCTTCTCCTTGCCCCATGAAGATCCGCTGATCGACGGCCGCGAGCCACTCTTGGTCGGGCATGGCCCACACCGTGCGCTGCTGACCCAGCGGTGTGGTGACCGCGACCTTCCAGGTGTCGCGTTCTTCGATCTTCTCGGGACCGACAACCGCGAACTTCTGCTGTCCCACTTCCCAAGCGGCGTCGGCCACGAGGGGAACCGGCGCGCGCACCAGCGGCGCGTCGAGATTGATCACGCTGGGACCTTCGTCGCGATCGAACAACAGCGCCGGCGCCGCACCACTGGCGGGAGCCAATTGGGCGTCGAGCTTCCAGCGGCCGAAACGATCGGGCCAAGGCCATGCTCCGCGCCCACGCTCATCGACCACCCACAACAGCTCAGTGCCCGATTCATCGGCCGCCACGACCAGCAGCGTCAGGTCGAACGATTTTTCGGCATCGCCTGGTACGCGATCGCGGTCGAGCCGGGCCACGCTGCCACGATAGGCAATCTGCGTCCCTGCTTGCGGCGCGCCGCTAGCACCCGGGAGAAGCAAGGCCAGGACCAGCGCGGCAGTGAGACCCGACATGCGATTTCCTTCGTTCTGACGGCGAAAGCGGCTTTGATTGTAGCAGTTAGGGGGGCGACTTTCCCGGGGCAGGGGCGCCGCAATGGCGCCGCACGACTCGTCTTGGCCCCACGCGCTGGTTTGGCTATAGTCCCGCCCCCGATCGGCGGTTTTCCCGCCGCGCGATCCGTACGATTCGTGAGCACTTCGCACGTTCCGCAATTCTGCGGGGTCCGGTTGTTGTCTCGTACTTCGATCCAAGCTTGTTGTCGTCAAGGGGCGCTCGCCGCCCTGCTGCTGGCGGCTGCGCTCTCCACGGGCTGCGTCGGTAACAAGTTCAAGTACACGACCACTGGCAGTTGGCCGCCGATGCGCGCGAAAACGCCTGAAGAGTTGACCGCCACGGCCGACGATCGCATTCAATTGATGCGCGACCAGGCCAAGCAGATCGCCAAAGCGCCGGCCGCCGAGCAGGAGCAGTTCGCGCGCAAGATCGCCACGGACCTGACCACTGAGCAAAGCCCGTTTGTGCGCCGCGAAATGTATCTGGCACTCGGCGGAGTGCAGACGCTCACCGCGAACTCAACGCTCTATGCCGGCCTGCAAGACACCGACGAATCAATTCGCATCGCCTGTTGTCAGGCTTGGGGCCAGCGCGGCGGACCTGATGCCGCCAAAGTGCTCGGCGAAACTCTCTCGAGCGAAACAAATCTCGACGTTCGCCTGGCCGCCGCCCGAGCACTCGGCAAAGCCAAAGACACCGGCGGCGTGTCATCGCTTGGTGTCGCGCTCGAAGATCCGAACCCGGCCGTGCAGCGACGGGCGATGGAAAGCCTGGAGCAGATCACCGGCGAGAAGTTCGGCAACGACGTTGACGCTTGGCGCACCTTCGTGCAGGGTGGCACTCCCAAGCCGCGCGAAGAATCGATCGTCAGCCGGCTGAAGCGGATGTTCTAGTCGGTTCGCGTCTCGACAGTCGAACGAGCTAGCGCGCGGGACAAGGCCCGCGGCTAACAGGTTCCTGCTACGCGTCGAACCCGTAGAAATGCCGCGCCACTTCTTCAGCGTGGAACAACAGCCACTCCTGGCGCGTGTAGACCGCGTGCCCCAGCAAGTGCTGAGTTAAGTTGCCGGCCGGTTCGCCATAGTTCACCAATAGCGTGGTCCCTTCGGCGGGCACGCGCGCCCCGAGTCCGATTCGTTCCGTCAGACCGGCCGGTGAAACGTGCGGCTCGAACAAGCGATGCAGCCGATTGTCGGCCCACCAACTGCGCCAGGCGAACAGGCTCGGCATGAAGTTCGTGCCGGCGATGCCGAATTGCTGTACGTAGTCGCCGTCGGCGGCCGCCAGCACGCGCTCGGGGGCGGGCGGAAACGGCGCGCGATACGGTGGCAGCCCGGCCGCGGGTCGATGATTCACGAAGTGCATCAGTTGCGCGTAGCCGGCTGTGTCCCAACCGTAGCGGATCGGCGTGCCGAACGTGACCATGTCGAGATCGACGCCGTCGAGCGGGTTGGGCCCCTCGAGCAGCATTCGTTCGACGTGCTGCCAGAGCGGGATATCGATGCAGCCCAACAGCGGCCAGCGGTAGTAAACCCGCGCGGCGTCGAAAAACTGCTTCACTGCCTCGCGATCTCCTGCGAGCAAGTTGGTGACTAGCGCGAAGACATTGCCGGCGTGGCTGTGTCCCCACAAGAGGATGCGCGAGCCGCGTTCCAGCTTCAACGAGGCCAGCTCATCGATCAGTCGCACGGCGCCATCGGCCCGGCCCAAGTGATGGTTCTCGCTCGACCACTGGAAGAGCCGCACGGGAATCACCGGCCCCTCGTTGCCGGCCAGCGACTTCTCGAACAGTGCGGCAAACTCGGGCGTGTAATTGCCGGCGTCACCGACGAGCGAGTCGACCGTTTGCTTCGACAGCTTCCGGCAAGTGTCTCCCAACTGCGGCACAATGCGCCCCAGCCCCGCGAACAGCCCCAGCGCGTCGGCGCCGACAAACGTGCCATGTGCCAGATAGATGGCCTGCACGTCAGCGGCGGTCATGGCCCGGCCGACATTGCGCATCCGCCGGCGAAACGGCTCAGAATCGACTGAGGGGTACCCGGCCGGGTGTAGCAGTTCGTGTGGCGAAGTGGGGGCCGTGTCCGAGTAGTGCTGGTGGTGAAACTGATTGTGCAGTGGCATCTTCCCTCCGCGCATCGATGCGGTACACGGCGCTGTCCGATGGGCCAACCGCCAATGTCCCGGACCACGTCTCGAACGGGCGGCCGCTACGTTCGTCCGCCTGAAAGAACGCCAAATAGGTCATCACGTCGCTGGCGATGAACTCGTGTTCGGTCGGCGCCAGGCGCGTTTGCCGGTGGACGCGTCGCCAGGTGCCGGAGTTGAAATACATCTGATTGAGGACGTAGCCATCGGCGTAGCTGGCGTCGAGCGGCACCGCTTCTTCGTGATGCGTGTGCCCGTAGACGATGTACTTCGCGCGGCGATTGCGGAAATCCTGCTCGGCCAGCGCGTGCTGATGGTACGAGGCCTCGCCATCGCCGCGCAGGCTGTGAAACCATTTCAATAGGTCGCTGGCCCAGCGCACGGACACGCACTTGGAAAACCGCAGGGCATTGCTCAGCCCGTCGACCAGGTCGGTGGGGCGCCACGTGTCGCGCTCGCGCACGAACGACAGCGCCAAGAAACGCTCGACGAGCGCATCCCATACCCGCTTCACGCGCAACCGCTGCGAGGGCAGCGGGCAAGTGCGCTCGAGCAATCCGTCGATCCAGACCGGCACCAACAGCACGGGGCGCACGTTGTCCAGCTCGCGCAGCCCGGCCAGCGTGGCGTCGGGCAACTCGTTGGCCAGCTCAGTGGCGCACGCAGAAGAGAAGCGATTCAGCAGCTCGATGACAATCGCATCCCCCAGGCTGCTGGCCTCGCGCTCTCCCTCGAAGTTGAACGGATCAAAAAGATCGCCATGCCGGGCGAACACCTTGTGCCGGCGTAATACGTCGAGCAACTCGGGGTTCTCGGCGGGGTCGTGCGGAAACGGAGCCTCCGGCCGCTGGGTCAGCCCCATCTGCCGCACGATCGCCTGGCGGATGCCGTTATAGCGCGGGCTGCGGTGGTGGAACATCCAGTCGTGATTGCCGACCAGGTAATGGAGCCGCACTTGCACGGGTTGTTGCTGTGTGCCGGTTGCGGGGCGCCCTCGGCTGTCGGCCGGTGGCAGTCGCATGCCGCCTGCTTCGGTCAGCGAGCGGAGCACGCTGAGCGAGGGTTCATTCTGCGCGAGAATGTCGCCGGTGATCTGCCCGATGAAGTTCGCGCTTTCGGCCGAGTTCAGGTCGCTCCACGGGCGCACGCGCTCCTGATCGGTCCAGCGCGTCGAGCGGATGACGTCGAGCACGTCTCCCAAGAGCAGCACGTCGATGGTTTCGACCGGCTGATAGCGGCCGTCGACTCGTTTCGACGCCGCCAGCGCCAGATCGCGCAGCCGCTCGGCAAAGATCTCGAAGGCCCCGCACGAGATCGTCGCGCCGCTCGAGCCGTCGGTCAAATGCAAATCGCTTATGATGACGAGCATCACAACGTCCTTGCTGTGTGCTACGCGCGGCAGGCGGACAGACGCGAACAACCCTTGCGGCGCCGAATCCCTCCAACGCGGGGTTACCCCTATTGGTTTCGTATCGACGTTATCAGCCCGCGCGCATGAACGCGGGGGAGATCAGGCCGCCGGCTCGCGTCAGCCAGCGCAAACTGGGGGGAGTTTGAGGGCCGGCAGAAATGCCGCACGCGGGCTGGTTAATGCGAAGAGGCTAATCAAATCCCGCGTTGGCTGCTGGCCGATTAACTCCCCGCGACCGAGCCGGGGCTGGCCACTTCGCGCAGGTCGGCAGGCGAATGGGCCTCGACGGGCACGGGCCTTAGCGAGCTCGGGCGCCGCCAACGCATGAACGATTGCACGAGCGCGGGCAGCAGCACCAGCTCGGCCATCAAAGCCGCGAACAACGTCACGCAGCTGAGCTGCCCGAATAACCGTAGCGCCGGCACCCGGCTGATCGTCACCGAACCGAGCCCCACGAGTAGAATCGCCGTGGTGGTGAGAATGGCCGGCCCCACGCCCGCAAAGCTGCGCAGCAGCGCCGCGTGGGCGTCGCCGTCGCGAGTCAGCTCGCGGCGGAAACGGGTCATCACGTGGATTGTGTCGTCAACCGCCAGGCCCAGGCAGATATTAAACACGATCACGCTGCCGATCTGCAGCGGCCAGCCGAGCGACACGATCATCGCGGCCACGGCCACCAGCGGGAACAAGTTCGGCAAAATACTGACGACCCCCAGCCCGAACGAGCGGAAGGCCCAGGTCATCAGCAGGCAGATCACCACCGTTTCGAGCCCGACGCTGCTCCCCAGATCGGAGATCATGCGATTGATGTTGCGGTTGGCCACGACGATGCTGCCGGTGAACGACACTTGAAAGCCGGGATGGCGGCGCGCCACTTCGTCGAGCTTGTCTTCCAACGCGTCGAAGTGGGGGATCAGCAGGGCCGAGCCTTTCTCGGGGGCCCGCGCACACACCAGCGTGCGGCGATGCTCGGTGTCGGCAAACCGCCGCCGCACTTCCACCGGCACGCGATCGAGGTATTTCAGCGCATAGCGCGGACCGCGGTTCGCCTCGGGCATGGTGGAGAGCAGGCCGAGAATCGAGAGTGGGTTTTTCGCGAGCGTGTCGGTGGCAAACAGATTCTCGACCTCTTGCACGACTTCGAGCGTTTCGGGCGAGCCGAGCTGCAGATTCTGGGGCCACTCGATGATGCCATAGACGTAGCCGATGCCGCCGAAGACCTCCTCGCAATGCTCCAGCGCCGCGGCGCTTTCGGAACCGATCGGCAAGTTCTCGGCCAACCATGAATCGGGGCGGAGGCGAAACGCTTGCCAGGCGAACAGCGCCGTCATTAGCAGACCCGCGGTGGCGACCAGTAGCGGATTGCGCAGCGACCAGCCGACGACGCCCAGCGACCAGCGGCTCGCCCAATCGGCCCGCGCCGTCTTCGGCAATAAGATCCAATCGCCCAAGCGCGTCGAGGCCAACAGCGGCACCAGCGTGATCACCGCCAGAAAGGTCAGCACCGAACCGGCCGCGCACGACAAACCAAACGTACGGATGATATCGGCCCGGGCAACCGCCAAGGACAAAAAGCCGATGGCCGTGGTGATCGAGGTCAGCCCGCTAGCCAGCCCGACCTGCTTGACGGCGGCAATCGCGGCTTCGCGGCGATCGAGCCCGGCCGCGCGCCAGTGGCGGATGTCGACCAAGAAGTGGACTGAGTCGGTCAGGCCGATCACCAGCACCAGTGTTGGCACCACGCTCGTCAGGGCGTTGATCGAGATGCCGGAGATTTCCAACAGTCCCGTGACCCATAGCGAACCGACAAGCGGCGCGGCCATCACAATGACCACGGCGCTGGCTCGGCGGAACAGCACCCAGGCGAGCACGGTCGAAAGCACGGCGGCCACGAGATTGAACTGCATCATGCCGTCTTCAACGTTCTTGATGATCTCGTAGCGAATGGCTGGCACGCCGGTGAGCCGCACCTGCCAGTCGGGGCCGGCCACCTGTTCTTTGACCCGCTGCAATTCGTGGACGACCGGCGCGATTTGTTCGAGACCGAGGTGCTCACCCGCCAGGCGCACGACGACGAGCGTCGTGCTGCCGTCGGCCGAAATGATTTGCCCGGCCGCCAGCGGATTGCTCAAGGCGCGCTCTTCGGCCCGCTGATATGTCTCAGGGGGGGAGCCGGGCTTAGGGACCAGCGGCAGCATGATGCGCCCCGGACCATCGCGGCGGGCGTCGAAGATCGACAGCACTTGATCGACCCCGTCGATCTGGCGGCAGGCCGTGACCAGCTTGTCCAAGGCTGCGATCGTCGCCGGATCGAAGATCCGCGGCGCCTGGACCACCAGCACGCAGTCGTTGTCGTCCGAGCCAAAGTCGGCGAACAGCCGCTCGAGGCGCTGGAACTGCTCGTCGTTAGTCTTGAAGAAGTTGCGCGGATCGTCGTCGAATTTCAGCCGGGTCACCCCGACCAGCGAAATCGCCGACAGCACGGCCACCCCCAGCAGCACCAGGCGACGGTGTCCGGTCAGAATCGAAATCAACCAGGTCATGCCGGGCTCGGCGGGCGGGGGGGAAGGCGGCGGGGGACGGTCCGCGTGGCCAGCACGCGGCAGGGCCGCTTCATTGTAGGGTGAACCGGTATTTTCGGCTAAGGGGTGGTGGCGTTGCATCCAGGCCTCGCTGCGTGCCCCCGAGCCCCGTCGAAGTGACAGCAGCGGGGCCGCGCCGGCGATTACTTCGCTTCGGCCGGCAAGACGATTTCCTTGGCGTCGCGCGGGTGGAGCACGATGGCGATCAGGCGGGTGCGCCCTTGGGTTGCCGGGTTTTTCGACACGCGGTGCAGGTGCCCGGTCGGTTCGTAGAACGTTTCGCCCGCCTTGAAGATCTTGGTCGGCTGATCGTCGATCCCCAGTTCGTACTGGCCTTCCAGCACATAGACAATCCCCGGCCCTGGGTGGCGATGCGACTCGCCCGCCTGGCCTGGGTTCAGCGTCACTTCCACGATCGTGGCCTTGGCCGCCTTGCCGTCGAGTTTTTCCTCGATGTCGAACGACGAGATGACTTTGACCGATTCCCCCTCCTGGTGATGGTCGGCGACTTTGGCTCCGATTGCCCCGAGCGCAACCCCCGCGACGAGCACCAGTAAACCGCGCGTCATGGCGTTTCCTTCGTGTTGAATAAGGGGAATTGGGTGTCTGCTTCCGGATAGGTAACCTGTTGTCCCTTGAGTTTCGCGATCGGGTTGAGTCGGTGCAACTTGGCGCTCGTGGCACTCATGATGTCGCGAACCTCGAAGCCTCGCGCGGTCAGGGCATCGGCGATCAGCGAGCGATGGCAACGCCACGGGACCGCCTCGGCACACATAATCGCCGTGGGCTTTTCGTCGGCAAGCTCGATCAGATGCTCGAGGGCATCCAAAAAGTCGGGCGTTTGCATGTAGTCGGCAAAGCCGCGGAACGAGGCATTTCGCCACCCCGTGTTGGTCGAATCGGGGCGCGGGTGCCGCAGCCCTCCCAGCGCCTTCATGTGGCGATAGCTCAGGTGTCGATTGTGCATCGCCTTGCTAAGCGTGTCGCGGTTGAACTGTGGATTATGTCGCGAGCGGGGAATGGTGCGGACATCGACCAGCCGCTCGACGCCATGCGCCCGCAGCATGGCCACCAGCTCATCCAAACTGTGGGTCGAGTGCCCCACCGTGTAAATGACAGGCAGCGGTTTTCTCATGGTCCCCCCAACAGCGGCCGGCCTGACTTTTGATCGTTGCGTCGGAGTTCGGCCCCGCACTGTATTCTAGGGAAGTGCGTTCCGGGGGAATTAGTTCGGAACGATTGCTTCGCCGACCTGGCGCGGTGTGCGGCAGGGAACCGCGCCCCTACCCTGGGCGCGAAACCCAGATCCGATCGGTGTCAGGAACCGATTCCTCGCGGCAGTTCACCAATTGCAGAATCCCCGTTGAATCGGTTCCTGACACCGATCGGGCCGCGTCATCGACGAAATTGACCCGCTCCAGAAACACCCGCGGCGCTTCATTTCCCCCCTGCGGGCTGGTACCTTAACTCTTTGAGCCACTTGGGGTCGGGCACCGCGGTTTCTGATCGCCTTTGAGAGTACGAGGATCGGGCATGAAGTCGCATTGGTTCAGGCGGACGCTGCGGTTGATGTTCGTCTTGTTGACGGTCGTCGTGCTTAGGGTCGCGACGTCACCGCGAAGCCATGCCGCTGAAGCGCCGGCCGCTGCCGCCGAGCCAGCCAAAATCAGTTTCTGGACCCAGGTGCGGCCGATCCTGCAAGAACATTGCCAGGGGTGCCACCAGCCGGCCAAACCGCTCGGCGGCCTGGTACTCACCACGGCCAAGGATCTGCTCAAGGGGGGCGAAAGCGGAGACGCCGGCGCGCTGGCCGGCAAGCCCGACGAAAGCCCGCTCATTCAGCAGATTGTTGCGCAAGGCGCCGAACCCCCCGCCATGCCCAAGGGGAGCCCTCCGCTCTCGGCCGCCGATGTGGCGACGTTGCGCGGTTGGGTCGACCAGGGGGCGATCGACGACTCGCCCGCGCGCGAAGCGGCCGACGTCGATCAGGCTCACCCGCCGGTCTATCAACTGCCGCCGGTGATCGCGGCGATCGACTACTCGCCTGACAGCCAACTGCTGGCGGTCACCGGTTATCACGAAATCCTGCTGCACAAGGCCGATGGCAGCGAGCTGTTGGCGCGGCTCGTCGGGCTGTCGGAGCGCGTGCAGTCGCTAGCCTTTTCGCCCGATGGCAAACTGCTGGCGGCCGTGGGAGGCTCGCCCGGTCGTTTCGGCGAAGTGCAGATTTGGGATGTCGCCTCGCGCGAGTTGAAGCTCTCGAAGCTGGTGACGTACGACACGTTGTATGGCGTGAGCTGGACCCCCGACGGCACGCGCGTCGCCTTCGGTTGCGGCGACAACACCTTGCGAGCGATCGACATCGCTAGCGGCAAGCAAATCCTCTATCAAGGGGCGCACGGCGACTGGGTGCTCGACACCGTCTTTTCGACCGATGCGTCGCATCTGGTGTCGGTCAGTCGCGATCGATCGGTCAAGCTCACCGAGGTGGCGACGGAGCGGTTTGTCGACAACATCACGAGCATCACCCCCGGCGCGCTCAAGGGTGGGCTGCTGACGGTCGATCGCCACCCGACCAAGGACGAAGTGGTGATCGGCGGGGCGGACGGCACTCCCAAGATCTATCAGCTCTATCGCACCAAGCCGCGGCA
This sequence comes from uncultured Planctomycetaceae bacterium, assembly GCA_964495375.1. GTDB lineage: Bacteria > Planctomycetota > Planctomycetia > Pirellulales > JAEUIK01 > JAIESQ01. The sequence goes on from CAZBWM010000045.1 coordinate 29,437, forward strand.
GATCGGCGACGACTTCAACCTGATTCGCCAGTTTGAGCCGCTGCCAGGGCGATTGTTCTCGGCCGAATTCAATGCCGATGGCAGTCGGTTCGTGGTCGGCGCCAGCGACAGTGGCACCAGCGGCGAGGCGCGAGTCTATCAAACCGACGACGGTAAGCTTATTTGCCGGCTCGAAGGAGAGCGTGGCCCCGTCTACACGGTCGCCTTCCGCCCCGATGGACAGCAGGTGGCCAGCGCCGGCTTTGAAGGGCTCGTGCGGTTGAACGACGCCGCGACCGGTAAACTGATCAAGGAGTTCGTGGCGGTGCCATTGGCCACGGCGGTCGCGGCAGGGAAGTAGCGGCCGAGCCGAGTAGTTAGTGGGGGGGCACTAGCCAGCATACTTCCGTGGCAATGGGTGGCCCAGCCGCTTGTCGGCTGGGTCGCGGAGCGACAAGAAACCGTCGAAAACCAACGCGGCTGAAATAGGCGGCCCGGCATGATTGGATTCTTGTGGCTTCGCCACCCGGCTGCGAGCAGCCGGGCCACCCGTGAATTAGCAAAGCGATCTAACCAGACTCGTATAGCTGTCGAACCAGGGAAACCCCGTATCATGGGCAAGGCGAAACAGTTCACCGTAGCGGTCTCATTTCTCTGCTTGCTGGCATGCGGGCAGCTTCGCGCTGCGGATCAGCAGTCTGCGTCGCCGGTCCCCCCCGAAGAACAGTTGCCGGCCGGCATGCGCATCGTCTCGATCGAGGCGCATCCTGCCGCGATCGAGCTGCTGAACCGCTATGCGTACCGTCAGTTGCTGCTCACCGGCGTGACCGCCGACGGCGACCGGGTCGACGTCACCCGGCTGGCACGCATTGCTGGCGATTGCCCACAGGTCAAAGTGTCGGCCGCGCGTCAGGTGCGCGCCGTGGCCGATGGGGCCGGCTCACTGGTGTTCGATTTTGGCGGTCAACAAGTTGCGGTGCCGGTGACGGTTTCTGGCATTGCCGCGCCCTACCCGGTGAGCTTCGTTCGCGATGTGATGCCGGTAATGTCGAAGCTCGGCTGCAACGCCGGCACGTGCCATGGCGCCGACGCCGGCAAGAACGGCTTCAAGCTCAGCCTCCGCGGTTACGATCCGGCGTTCGATCATGCTGCCCTGACCGACGACCTGGCCGGCCGGCGCTTCAATCGCTCAGCTCCCGAGCAAAGCCTGATGCTGCTGAAGCCCTCGGGCGTGGTGCCGCATCAAGGGGGCGTGCTCACCCACGCCGGCGAGCCAGCCTATGAGCTGCTCAAGGAGTGGATCGCCGGCGGTGTCGCGCTCGATCTCGAGTCGCCGCGCGTCGTGTCGATCGAACTGGCGCCGCTGAATCCGCAGATTCCGCTGCCAGGCATGCGTCAGCAGATGACGGTGCTGGCCACCTACAGCGACGGCACCAAGCGCGATGTCTCGGCCGAGGCGTTCCTCGAAAGCAGTCTGGCCGAAGTGGCCGAGGTCAATAAACAAGGTTTAATCACGGCTGTGCGCCGCGGCGAAGCGGCCGTGCTGGCCCGCTTTGAAGGAAACTACGCCGCCACGACCGTGACCGTGATGGGCGACCGCAGCGGCTTCGTCTGGCAGGAGCCGCCGGTCAATAACTACATCGATGTGTTGGTATACGACAAGCTGCGCCGCACCAAGATCGAACCAAGTGAACTGGCGGGCGACGCCGAGTTCCTGCGGCGCGTCTATCTCGACTTGACCGGCTTGCCCCCGCAGCCTGAGACCATTCGTGCCTTCCTGGCCGATACGCGCGAGACCTGGATCAAGCGCAATGAGCTCGTGGATCGCCTAATCGGCAGCCCCGAGTATGTCGAGCACTGGACGAACAAGTGGGCCGACTTGCTGCAGGTCAATCGCCGCTTTCTGAGCGAGAAGGGGGCCTGGGCCCTGCGCGACTGGATTCGCCGCTCGGTCGATGCGAATCTGCCGTACGACCAGTTCGTACACACGATTCTGACCGCCAGCGGGTCGACGTTCGAGAATCCGCCGGCCGCTTACATGCGCGTGCTTCGCGAACCGGTCGACGCCATGGAGAACTCGACGCAGTTGTTCCTCGGCGTGCGGTTCAACTGCAACAAGTGCCACGATCACCCGTTCGAGCGCTGGACGCAGGGTCAGTACTACCATCTGGCCGCTTACTTTGCGCAGGTGAAGCGCAAGCCAGGGCAGTCGGCCGAGGATGAAGTCATTTTCGACACCCCCGGCTCCGGCGAAGTCGCGCACGTCAAAACAAATCAACCGGTCGAGCCCTCGTTCCCCTACCAGCATCCCGGCGCGATTCCATCGACCAGCAACCGCCGTGAGCAGTTTGCCGCGTGGGTCACCGCGAAGGAAAACCCCTACTTCGCCACCAGCTTTGTGAACCGCGTCTGGAGCTATCTGCTCGGTGTCGGGCTGATCGAACCGGTCGACGATGTGCGGGCCGGCAATCCGCCGTCGAACCCCGAGCTGCTTAAGCAATTGACCGACGACTTCGTGGCCGCGGGCTTTGACGTCGAGCATTTGGTGCGGCGCATTTGCACGTCGCGCACGTATCAGCACTCGATCGTCCCCAATCGCTGGAACGAAGACGACACGATCAATTATTCGCACGCGGTCGCTCGCCGATTACCGGCCGAAACGCTGTACGACGCCGTACACCGTGCTACCGGCACGTCGCCCCACTTGCCGGGCTTGCCGGCTGGTTTCTTGGCGACGCAGTTGCCCGATTCGAACGTGTCGCTTCCTGGCGGCTTCCTGGATTTGTTCGGCAAACCGCCGCGCGAGAGCGCTTGCGAGTGCGAACGATCGGGGGGGGTTGTCCTGGGCCAGGCGCTTACGCTGGTCAATGGCCCGGTGATTGCGGAAGCAATTGCGGATAGAAATAACCGCATCGCCAAGCTCACGGCGCAGTTCAGCGACGATGGTCAACTTGTCGAAGAGCTGTTCCTAGCGATCTTGTGCCGCCCGCCAACCGCCGCCGAGCGGCAAGCCGGTAGCGATGCCATCAAGGCCGGCGACGATCGCCTGGGAGGCGCTCAAGACCTCGCCTGGGCGCTCATCAATAGCCCGGCGTTTTTGTTCAATCACTAGCGCCGAAGCGCGGGCGCTATTGCGGGAGGCTGCCGGCTGCGGGCATTGCGCGGCCTTAAGGCAGAACGATCACGAAGCCACGTTCCCCTGAATCGAAATCGCAGCCGCGGCCTCCGCACGCGACGCCCCCAGTGCCGGCCGTGCGCAGCCACCGCGGCGCGCCGCTCGTGTGGTTTCTCGTGGCGGCCGCCGCGCCGCTCGGTTTTCTGGCCAAGCGCATCCCGCTCGATCTGTGGTACGACGAAGTCTATACGCTCGTGCACTTCGTCCACCGGCCGTGGACTGAGATCGTGCTGGACTACTCGGCCCCCAATAATCACATCGCCTACTCGCTGTTGTTACGCCCGCTGTGGCTCTTGGGGGCCCAACCGCTCGAGTTGCGTCTCTTTAGTTACCTGCTGGCGATCATCACGCTGCTCTTGGTGTTCGTGCTCGCTTGGCGCCTGGCCGGCCGCGAGGTGGCTGTGTGGTCGACGGCGCTGTTGGGCTTGTCGCAGATGTACCTGATCCACGCAATTCAGGTGCGCGGCTATGGCTTGTCGATGTTGCTCGTGACGGCGCTCGCCAACCTCGCCATGGCCGCCACGAGCACGCTTGGCGCGTGGACTCGCGCGCCGCGGCAAACGGATGCACCTTCGAAGCTGAACAACCAACTGCCCAGCGCCGGTGCGCCGCCGCTCTCGCCCGAGCTGCGTTGTTGGTGGTGGCGCACTGCGGGCATCGTGGCGGCAGTGGCGTTTGCACTCTATGCCATTCCGACCAACGTGCTGTTTGTCGTGCCGCTGGCGACCTGGAGCATCGGCCGAGCGTGGCGGCGTTGCGGTGCACTTGGCGCTGCGATCGAGTCGGCTCCTTGGCTCGCCGGTTTGCTGTTGGCAGTCATGCTCTATTTGCCGGTGATCGGTCAGTTGCGAAGCCACGCGGTGGGCCCCGCGCGCCCTTCGCTCGACGGCATGCTGCAACTGGCAGGCGATTTTCTCTGGGCTGCCGGCCACGACGCCTGGCCGCTCGCGCCGCTGGCAGTGCTGGGGCTGATCGCCTGGCTTGTCGGTTCGCGCAAAGCCGCGGGGGCCGACGTCGTCTCGCTTGTGGGCGTCGTTGTCGTGGGGCCCTTTGTCATCGCCTGGGCGCGGGGTATCTCGCCGTTCTTGCGGAATTTCTGCCCGCTGCTGCCGATGTTGGCAGTGGGCATGGCCTGGCTGGCGTTGGTCGCAATCGATGCGGTCGCACAGCGATTCTTCGCGCGCACGATTCGAGGAACACTCTGGGCGCCGATCGCCGGTCTGGTACTCATGCTCGCAGTCTTTGCGCAGCCGCTGTTGAGCTATCCTGCGAGACTGACGGCCCTTCGCGAGCAGCAGGGAGCCGTGCAGGATGGTTACTTCAATTACTACGCGGCTGATTTCGAACCCGCCCGCGTCGCCGACGTGCTGAGTCCGCTGGTGCAGGACGAGCCGAACTTTCACATCGCCTACGACGATGCCGACTACTACAACCTGGTCTACTATCTGATCGCCGAGGGAATCGCCGCGCCGCCCCCCCCTGAGAACCCGAGTCAGCAACCTGCGCCGGGTTATCTGTACGTGGTGCTGTCACCCAAGCCGAATCTCACGCGCTTGCAAGCGCGGATCGCGATTCCTGCCGAAGAGTGGACCCGCTGGCCCGAAGTGGCTCGGGTGGGTTACTACCGCGTGCTGCGTTCGCCCGAACGCCGTTCGCTGATGGAGCTGCAAAAATCGGCGCCACCTCCGCCGACGACAGAGCCGATCGAGCCGTTCGCACCGTCCTTCGGCGCGGAGATCAAGCGATTGCCCGATGCGCGCTAGGGGCGCGGTTCGGTGCGCGCAGCAGCTTTCTTGAACAGGGCATTGCCAATCAAGCCTTGGCCGGCGCGCCGAAATACTCCGGCTCGCGCCCGGCGGTCCACTTGATGTTGCAGCCGATGCTGGGGCGTTGCTCGGCCGCGACTGGCTTGCCTGCCAGCACGGCGTCGAGCGCGGCGCGCAGATCAGCGCCGGTGACCGGAATACCGCTGTCGGGCCGGCTGGCGTCGAGCTGCCCGCGGTAGACGAGTTTTCGCGCGGCATCGAACACGTAGAAGTCGGGCGTGCACGCCGCGCGATAGGCCTTGGCCACCTCCTGCGTGGCGTCGAACAAGTAGGGAAACGTGTAGCCGCGCTGCCGGGCTTCGGCCGCCATCGGCTCGGGGCCGTCGTTGGGATGGCTCTTCACGTCGTTGGAGCTGATCGCCACGATGCCGACGCCTTTTGCCCCGTAGTCGCGCCCGAGCTTCACCAGTTCGTCGGCCACGTGCTTCACGAACGGGCAGTGATTGCAGATGAACATCACGAGCAAGGCGGGCGCCTTGTCGAAATCCGCCAGCGCCACCGTGCGGCCGCTTACCGTGTCGCGCAGCGAAAAGTCGGGAGCTTGCGTGCCCAGAGGAAGCATGGTGCTGGGGGTGAGTGCCATGAGGAATCGACTCCCAAAAGGTGTGCCAAAGTTGTCCGCTGCGCAGGGCGCGCCAAGCTGAATTCCGCTGCCGCGCATCTTAGCAAATTGGCCACGCGGTTCGAGCCCAGGGGCCGCAAGTCGAACCACCGCAGGAGTTACCGGCCGGTGGCGAACTTCGGTGCTTTGTCCCCCCGGCGGGAACTTTCTCCCCCTCGCCCACGTCGAACGAGTTACATTTGAGGCGCGGACAACCCCGCGCGCTGGCTGACGGGGAGCCAAAACCACTACGTCGGATTCAAGATGCTTTGACCACGGATTACACGGATGGCACGGATAGTTTTTCTAGGAGAAATCGTCGCCAAACGTCACTCCCATCCGTGATCTCCGTGCAATCCGTGGTTAAAAAAGCATTTTTCCCGGCGCTCGGACAATCGATCTACCCATTCGCATCCAGCTACTGCGAGGAGCACAGTATGACTCTCAATCGACCGCTGAGTGTTCGTCTCTTGGTGGTAGCGTGCGCCGCGATCATTAGCAGCGTTGTCGCAATCGGTGGTTCAGTCGTGGCACAGGACAAGCCGGCTGCACCGGCCGCGGCCAAGCTGCCGCTGTCGAAGGTTGTGCTCTTCAGCTCCGGCGTCGGCTATTTCGAGCATCAGAATCAGATCGACGGCACTGCCCAGGTCGAGCTGCGCTTCAACGCCAAGGACATCAACGATCTCTTGAAGAGCATGGTGCTCGAAGACGCCGGCGGTGGCCGCATCGCCGCGGTTACCTACGGTTCGAAGGACCCGATCACCAAAACACTAAAAACGTTCGCCGTCGACCTGACGGAGAACCCGACCATGTCGCAAATTCTGGCCCAGTTGCGCGGCGAGCAGGTTGAAGTCGAAATGCCCGACAAGATCACCGGCACCATTGTCGGTTTGGAAAAGCGTAAGCAGAAGATCGGCAAGGACGACGAAGTGATCGAAATCGACGTCTTGAATCTGTTGACGGGGAGTGGCCTGAAGTCGGTGCCACTCGAGCAACTGGGCCGCATCCGACTCTTGAATGAAAAGCTCGACGGTGAGCTGCGCCAGGCGCTCGAGGTGCTGGCGACCGGTCACTCCACCGACAAGAAGACCGTCACGCTCGAATTCATCGGCGAAGGGAGGCGCCCCGTCCGCGTCGGTTACATCCAGGAGTCGCCGATCTGGAAGACGAGCTATCGACTCGTGCTCAAGAAAGATGAGACGCCCCACTTGCAAGGTTGGGCGATCGTCGAGAACACCACCGAAGAAGATTGGAACGGCGTGCAGTTGGCTTTGGTCAGCGGTCGGCCGATTTCGTTCGTGATGGATTTGTACGAACCGCTGTACATTCGCCGGCCAGTAGTCGAGCCGGAATTGTTCGCTAGCTTGCGTCCGCAGAAGTACGAGCAGGACCTCGATCGCAAGGAGCGCGAGTTCGCCGATGCGGGCCGCCGCAGCAGCCGAATGGGGCGTGAAGTCGCCAATGAAGCCCCTGCTCCGGCCGCGCCGCCCGCCCCGTCTGCTGACGGCGCCGTTGGATTTGTCGATGCACTCCATGCGAATGGCGCCATGGCCACGCCTCGGCTTGGCTTGGCCTTCGGCGCTGAGGTTCCGACGAGCGGCGTCAAATCCGTCGCCCAGGCCGGTGAAGTCGGCGAGCTGTTCCAGTACGTGATCGATACGCCGGTTACTTTGGAGCGTCAGAAATCGGCCATGCTGCCGATCGTCAATGGCCCGGTCGAAGCCGCGAAAGTCTCGATCTATAATCCCGCAGTGCAGCCCAAGCATCCGCTCTCGGGCTTCAGGCTCAAGAACACGACACCACTGCACCTGATGCAGGGGCCAATCACCGTGTTCGACGGGGGCGCGTACGCCGGCGACGCACAGATCGCCGACTTGCCACCCGGCAGCGAACGGCTGGTGAGTTATGCGCTGGATCTCGATACCGAAGTCGCCAGCGAATCCAAGAGCGAGCCGGAGCAGCTCACGAGCCTGAAGATCACCAAGGGCGTCGTCGAGATGACGCGCAAGTATCGCCGGCAAGTTGTCTATACGGTGAAGAACTCCGGCGACGACGTTAAGCAAGTGCTGATCGAATACCCGCACGACCCCAGTTGGGCACTAATCGCACCGAAGGAACCGGCCGAGACGACGCGCGACATGTACCGCTTCGCCGTGGCGGCCGAGCCCGGCAAACCAGCCGAGCTGGCGGTACGCGAAGAGATGGTCGCCAGCCAGCAGGTGGCGGTCACCAATCTCGACGACAACATGATCCAATTCTTAGTTTCCAACACGAGCGTCAGCGACGCGGTCAAGAAGGCGCTGGTCGAAGTGGTTCGCCGCCGCCAGGCCATGAGCACGCTGCAAGTCGAGCAACAGCAAGTCGCGCAGCAGATCGCCGCTATTTCGCAGGAGCAAGAGCGCATTCGCCAGAACATGGGCCAGCTTGAAAAGAACACCGAACTGTACGCGCGGTATGTCAAGAAGTTCGGCGAACAGGAAGACCAGATCGAGAAATTGCGTGCCCGGACGAACGAGCTGGCACAGCAGGTCGCCCAGGCGCAGCAAGCGATGAACGAATACATCGCCAACCTGAGCGTGGAATAGCGGACACGGAAGAATCTCGCGCAAAGGCGCAAAGAAAAAGGCAATACATCCGCAGAAGTCACAGAATTACACAGAAGAATTCTTCTGCGAGCGTCTGAGTCTTCTGCGGATGCACTCGGTCGAGGTTCTTTGTGGCGGTATTGAGTCTACGGTCGACTTGCGGACTCACCCATCGTGGCGGTAGCACGTTACCACGTAGCGGATTAGCTCGCTGCCCTTGAGACAGGCTTGTTCTACCGCGATCCGGCCGTTGCTACGCCGGCCACCTGGTCGCTGGGCGACGCGTTGAACACAAGCGAGGCGCTTTTGCCCGCGGTCAAGAGAACGGTCTTCTCTTCGCGCACTGGCTTGCCATCGCGGACGTATTCGACTCGCACCTGATATTCGTAGCTGGCTTCCCGCTTCAGCCCGCCGGATGAGTACTGGCGTTGTTCGCCGGTGCTCTTGGTCAGGTGGTCGTTGACGTAGACCTTCGCGTCGGCCGGAACCGTGACCACCACCGCGACACGATCGGCAGGCAGGCTGGCGCCATCCGACAAGGGTTGCACCGCAGCGGGGGCAGCCGGCGCTGGATAGGCAGCGGGCACCGGGTATCCGACTGGTCCCCAACCGTAGTATCCGCCGCCGTAGTAGCCCGCGTAGCTATAGCCGTAGCCACCGCAGCCGTAATAGCAACAACCGCCGTAGCCGCAGCAGCCTCGCCAGCCACAGTGACGGAAGGCGCTCGCCTCGGGGACGAAGACCCCCAGGATCACGGCGATCAGTCCTAGCTTAGTCGCATGTCGCAGCATGGTTCATCTCCCTGTTGAGTATTCGAATTGCTGGTGCGCTCGGGCATGGTCCGGACGCTGACTGGGGATAGCTTATCGCAACCGCGGCAAATCCGCGAGCACTTCGCCGCTCAAGTAGCGTCCTAGGAATGAGTTGCCGCTTTAATGCGCCGACGCTCGACTACGGCCCACGCGGTTTTCCAGGCGAGGAAGGCGGCCAGGGCGATAGCTGGATACGCCAGTTCTGGATTGAAGTGCTCTCGGGCATAGTGCCAAGAAACGCTTGTTCGTGTCGTTTCTACACCTACGTAACGAAACCGTGGAAGAACTGGCGCTGACCCATAGCTCGCGGGACCATGACTCCCGTTCGATGTGATCGTTGTGCGCTCGATTGTCACCCAGGGCCATGCGGCCATCGCCGCAGCCGCGATCGCGGTCAGAATCAACACCGTCGAAAGTCGGAAGCGGAACCAGCGGCGTTTCGGCTGAGCGACCATGCCGTCAGGATAGCAGGCGAACTGCGAGCGTGGCGCACCAAGCTTGCGGAGCACGGGAGATCGACTAGCGCGCACTCATGCGCTAGCTCGCGCGGAACCACGTCCCGGCGCATTTCCCAGTCCCGATCGGGCGGCTAGGCAGCAATGCCGGCGATGAGATTTCGACTCGCCGCCACTTGCGGACGTTCGCGCCGTCGCCGCGGCACTTCGCGAGACGCATTCTCACGCTGCAAGACTCGATCGAGGCCGCGCTATTGAACGCCTGTCGCAACAAGCATTTTTTCTCGCCGAAACCGCCACAGCCCGTTGTCAATCGGCCGCGCGCCCGATAAAGATTCCAATAGCTTCGCGCCTGCCCGCTTGTGTAAATGGGAGGCGCCGATGCGACTCGCGCCCGGAGGCACCCACCATGCAAGGTAATCCCAAGATCATCGACGCGCTCAACGGCGCCTTGACGATCGAGCTGACGGCCATCAACCAGTACTTCTGCCAGGCCAAGATGTGCAAGAACTGGGGCTACAACAAGCTTGCCGCCAAGCACTATCACGAGTCGATGGGCGAAATGAAGCACGCCGAAATGATCATCGACCGCATCCTCTTCCTCGAAGGGGTCCCCGAGATCGCCCGTTACGATGTGATCCGCGTCGGCACCAACGTCAAGGAACAGCTCGAGCACGATCTGGCGCTCGAGACCAAGGGCGTGAACGCCTACAACGCCGGCGTGGCCCTGGCGATTCAATTGCAAGACGGCGGCAGTCACGACCTGATGCAGAAGATCCTGGTCGAGTCGGAAGAGCACGTCGACTGGCTCGAATCGCAGTTGGGCGTGATCAAGGACATCGGCATCGAGCGTTACCTGGCCGAACAAATTGGCGAAGACCCGGCCGGGCACTAGACGAGTCGCGGCGCATCAGTCGAGGTGGCTATCGCGCTGGAGTTTGCCCGTGAAGGCGACCTGGCCGCGTGGCCGCGTCAGCTAGTTGCCGCCGGTCGCGCCAAGAATTGGCAGAGCTTGTGGTGACAGGCCGTGCAGCCCGAGCCGGCGCCGGTTTGGCGGATGACGTCGCGCAGCGATTCGACTTGTGACGTGGTGACCGCCTCGACCACGTCACTTTCGTAGACGCGGAGACAGCGGCACACCAGGCGATCGGTCTCGACAAAGGCAGGGCTCATCGGTCGCGTCGGCCGGCAGTTGGCTACCGGAGTTCGAGGGTCAATCGGTAACGGCCTGAAACCCGAAGAACGCGGACGAAAGTTAGTAGTCTGAGATTGAGTCTCAATATCTTTCTGCCAATTCTCCGCACTCTCTGCTACCCTGTCAAGCGCGATTCGCCACGATTTTGCTACAAGCCAGCCGGGCCCCAGCCTTTTGGCGTAACTCGCGCACCTCACGGAGATTCCGCTTGTTTGACCTACTCCTCCGCGGCGGCACCCTCATCGATGGCACCGGCCAGCCGCGCCAGCAGGCCGATCTCGCTCTGACCGGCGACCGCATCGCCGCCGTGGGCCAGCTTCCGGGGGCCGATGCCCGCCGCACGATCGATATAACCGGTCTCTGCGTGGCGCCGGGCTTTGTCGATGTTCACAATCACGACGAAGGTTGGTTGCTTCGCGAGCGACATTTGCTGCACAAAACCACGCAGGGCTTCACCACCGAAATTCTCATGAGCGATGGCATCTCCTATGCCCCGCTCGAGCCTGAAACCGCCCGCGATTGGATCTACTACCTGCGCACCCTCGATGGGCTGCTGCCGTCGCACTACTCGGGCTGGCGCACCGTGGCCGACTACCTGGCCCTCCTTGATCGCCACAACGTGCAGAACACCGCGGCCATGGTCCCGTATGCCAACCTGCGCGTGTTGGCCTGCGGCTGGGGGCGCGCCCCGGCCGACGACGCCCAGGTGAACGTCATGCGCCGCGAGTTCGAGCGCGCCCTCGAAGCGGGCGCTGTGGGCCTCTCGACCGGGCTGGATTACATCTCCGAGTGCTTCGCCACGACTGACGAGTTGGTGCGCGTCACCGAGGTCATGGCGCCGTATGCCGCCCCCTATGTCACGCACGTGCGTTACAAACGCGGGACACTGTGGGGCGTGCAAGAAGCGGTTGAAATCGGCCGCCGCGCCGGCGTGCCGGTGCACATTTCGCATCTCAAATCGGGCTCTGTCCGCGAAGCTGAGGAGATCCTTACTTACATCGATCAGGTGGCGGTCCACGAAGTCGAATTCTCGTTCGACATCTATCCGTATCTTCCCGGCTCGACGCTGCTGTGCAGTTTGCTCCCGTACGAGGTGTGGGAAGACGGGCCGCTCGCCGCGCCGGCCAAGCTGCGCGACCCCGTGGTGCGGCGCCGCTTTGGCGAGCTGATGCGCGGCTACCCGCTGTCGTTGGACAAGATCACGATCGCCTGGGTGGCTAGCCGCGAGAACGAGCATCTCGTGGGGCTGTCGCTCGGCGAGTTGATCGCCCGCTCGGGGGGCAACGTCGGCGATACGCTGGCCGATCTGCTGCTCGACGAAATGTTCGCCGTGCTCACGGTCTTTCACGTCGGCGACGATCAGCTCGTTGAACCCTTCCTCAAACACCCGCGCCAGATGGTCGGCAGCGACGGCATCTGGTTTCCCACCGGCAAGTACCACCCGCGAGCGACCGGCACGGCCACGCGCATCTTGGGCCCGCTGGTGCGCGACCGAAAGCTGTTCAGCCTCGAAGAAGCGGTCTTCAAGCTGGCCGGCTTTCCGGCCCGGCGGTTCGGACTGACCGATCGCGGTGTGATCCGCGAGGGCGCCTTCGCCGACCTGGTGGTCTTCGACGCCGGGGCGGTTACCGATCGCTCGACCTACGACGAGCCGCATCGTCACAGCGAGGGCATCGTCCACCTGCTCGTCAACGGCGAGCCCGTGCTCGAAGACGGCCAACCAGTCGCGGCCGCCGCGCAGAGCCCGCCGGGCCGTGCGCTGCGCTACCGCGAATAGTGCCCGCCTTCCGCCCGTAGGGTGTGCGCAGCACACCAGAGTTCTTCGCAGTACACCAGGTTGCGGACGGCGGCCCTTATGACTGGTGCGTTTCACGCACCCTACATGCCTACAGGCTCTGCACCGCGAACCCCTACGCGCTTTCGCGCTGCGCTTCCATCATTTCGGGCAGGTAGCGCCGGTCGCTGGGGTGCCACAGCGGTAAGCCGGCGTCGAGCCGCTTAATGATCACTTGCAGTTTCTCTTCGGTGCCCGGCATGGCATCGGTCGGTTGAAATGAAAGGGTGTCAGCATCTCGTGGGTCGTCACTCCAACTTGGGAGGTTCGAAGGATGATTCGTTGGGCGATTCAGCGGGGCGAGTCCGGGGCTCAGCACGGGCACATTCCTCCTCGACCGGGGGGCGCACAACAAGATGTTACTTCGATTGAGATGATGACGCCGGATCTCGCGATGACTTGCCAGTCGCAGATTGCCAGCCGCACTACGAATCAACGCCAGCGTCGAGATTCTTCGGCCAACGGTCGCGTTCCAGAACGGAAGCGTGTGTTGCCGTTGGCCAGTGACACGACTGAGTATGGAAAGCCGCTCACCCGGTTGTCAAGCAGTTGGATCAAAGGTCGACCAGCGGACCCACTTCGCGGTAACGCCCGGCGTGCCGCGGCCGGACTTTTTGCGCGATGGGGCTGCGATAAATCAGGGCCGCTCGGGCATGCATCCCGGGCCGAGCACCTCGGCCAGCCGCCGGGCCACCCGTCCATCGGCCAAGGCCCGCTCGAATTCCTCGAGGTCATCGTATACCGCGTGGCTCAAGAATCGCACCACCCAGTTGTGCGCCAGCGGGCTGATGACCAGCACCGCCCGCCCCGCCTGGTAGGCTTGCCACATCTCCACGGCGGTCCCCATCGAGGCCTCGGGCACCACGGCCACGAGCACCTCGCACTCGGCGGCCAGAAGGTTATGGTGCATGAAGACCGCGCGTCCCTGCCGCTCGTCGTAGTCCAGCGAGTTGCGGTGTTCGGCCAGCGGATCGAAGACGTCGGCCGCCGGCAGGTAACGCTCGACCAGCTCGCGCAGTCGGTGGCGATACTCCTGATTGTGCAGCACGGCTCCCAGGTGCGAGCCTTGCATGATTCCGGCCAAAAATACCCGCATCGATCGGTCCCTTATTACTCCCCCTAATGCTGCCACTGCCCGCTCGACTTCTCCAGCCAGTAACGGACTAGCCGCCCCGGCCGACCCGCCCCCTGCGAAATCGCGCCCGGTTGTTGGTTCTCGACATAAGCTTCGACTAGGATAGCAAGCCGTCGCAACCCACCGGAGGCGGATCGCGTGAGTCGTGTTCAACCCCTGCGCCGGCCGCAGCGCTCTGCGGTGAAAATCAGCTCCGCGGCAAAAGCTAGTGCCACCGCAAAGGCCAGCGCCGCTGTGAAAGTCGCCAAGCCAACGGCGCGCGGCGCCGCCACGCCGCCGGTGATCGCCAACGGCCAGGTCGCCGAGCCGAATCGCCGCGCCGCGCTCGATCTGGCGCTCGAGCTGATGGCAATCCCCGGCGAGAGCGGTAACGAAGGACAGATCGTCGCCACGATCATCGAAAAGCTCAAGGCCGCCGGCGCGCCGGCCAGCGCCATCTCCACCGACGACGCTCACCGCCGCACGATCATCAAAGGGCAGATCGGCAATCTCGTGCTCAAGCTCCCCGGCACGTTGCGCGGAGCGCGCCGCATGCTGCTGGCCCACGTCGATACCGTACCGCTCTGTGTCGGCAGCAGGCCCAGCGTCCGCGGCGGCTGGGTCGAATCGTCGAACAAGAGCACTGGGCTCGGCGCCGACAATCGGGCCGGCGCCGCCGTCGTGCTCAACACCGCACTCGAAATCTTGCGCGCCGGGCTTCCGCACCCTCCTCTCACTTTCTTCTGGCCCGTGCAAGAAGAAGTTGGCTTGCAAGGCGTGCAGCACGCGCGACTGGCGCCGCTGGGCAAGCCGAAGCTTGCCTTCAACTGGGATGGCGGGCCCGCCGAGAAGCTCACCATCGGCGCGACCGGCGCGTACCGACTTTCGATCGACATCACCGGACTGGCCAGCCACGCCGGGGGCGCGCCCGAGCAAGGCATCAGCGCCATCGCCATTGCGGGGCTCGCCATTGCCGATTTGGTGCGCGCGGGCTGGCACGGCGATATCCACCGCGACGGTCACCGCGGCACCAGCAACTTCGGCACCGTCACTGGCGGTCGCGCGAACAACGTCGTCGCCGATCATTGCGAAGTCCGCGCCGAAGCCCGCAGTCACGATCCGGAGTTCCGCCGCCAGATCGTCGCGGCCATCGAGCAGGCGTTCAAGAACGCGGCCCGCCAGGTCACGAACGTCGCCGGGGATTGCGGGAAGGTCGAGATCTCGCAGCGGCTCGATTACGAATCGTTCGTGCTACCGAGCGACGAACCGTGCGTCGAGGCGGCCGCCGCGGCCATCGCGGCGATCGGCCAGACCTCGGTCAAAGCTATCTCCAACGGGGGACTCGACGCCAACTGGCTCACGGCCCGCGGCATCCCGACCGTCACGCTCGGCTGCGGTCAGAAGCACGCCCACACGGTTGCCGAACGGCTCGACGTAGCGGCCTTCCACACCGCTTGCCGAGTGGCTCTGCGATTGGCGACCAGCGCGACATAAAACTGCTCCTCACCAACATGGTGCACACGCTGCTCACGCGGCCCCTTCCTTATCAACCGTGTTCACCACGTCAGCAGGGCTCACGGTACTACCACGGCGTGCCAGTGCTTCCTCCTCCTCGTCGACCGCGGCGGCGATGTGCTGTGCGTAGAGCCCAATGCTGTGATCGGTCAGCATATCGAGTTTCCATTTCAACAAGCCGCCGATCATTCCGCGCCACCGGTCCCGGCTGCGGAGCACCCCCTTGAGCTTGCGGATTCGTCCGTGCCGATTCAGATACACTTCGTTTCCACAATGGCGGTATCCCATCCAGGGCGGGGGAATTCGCGTGACGATATCGTTGTTGTGAACCCAGCGGTAGTGAACCAACTGCGCGTGCTTCACATAACGCCGGCAGCCGACGCGCGGCGAGCCAAAGGTGTGTAACTCCTGCGGATCGCTGAGGAGCGCACCGGTCTTGCAGCGATAGGCGCAGATCGTGGCCATGGCCGCCCCCAGCGAGTGCCCGCAAAACCAGACGGGCTGTTCCGCGGCCCGCAAGCGTTCTTCCAAGAGCGGCCAGAGATCGTCGACTTCGCGGTTGAAGCCGCTGTGGACATTTCCCAAGGTGCCGACAACCGCCATCACGGCATTGGCATCGGCCTGAATATCGTTCCACTCGTTAGGCTCGGTTCCGCGGTACGCCACGACGACGTCGTGTTCGTTTCCGAACTGATAAGCCTGCGAGCCGTCGCGCTCGATCAACTGCGCGATCGGAAACCCGATGGCGCCGGCGGCGCGCTGGGCCTCGGCCTCGTCGTTGTAGGCGATCATCGCCAACTCAGCCAGCGCCAGGGCGCGACGCAGAAAACTCAGGCTGGCAAGCGGGGCCCGCACTTCCGAATGGAGAACGAGCGGCACCTCGCCGACGTCGTGGATGATCTTCGGTTGCCGACGAGGGCGGGCGTGTGGCACTTCAGCGCTTCGCATGACCGACGACTCCCGTGGTCGCGTTTTCGTTGCCCGCCTGATTCAAGGACTGCCGTACTCAAGGATTGCGGCACTCATCGAATCTTACCGAGTCGACTTTAAGGTTTCGACACTCCGTTGGGGGAACTGCCTGGAAGTGAGCAATTAACTCGGAAGCACAACGTCTTGGTTTCGGTCACGACTTTGTTGCGGGTCGCTCATCGGGGGCGCGCATCGCACCGACTCCGCGCTTGCGCGGGCATGACACACGTCTGTCATCCCGACGCGCGGCAAGAGCTTTTTGAGCCAACCTGGCGGGTTTCTTTAGTGGCTCAATTTCTTCTTGCACTTTGGCGAGATGCCGTTAATCTGGGCCCGGCGTTTGGGTGAGCGACTGATTTCTCACCCGTTCGCCTTTACGTCGAGAGCGTGTCGACAGGGGCAGGCGCTTATTGCGCGCTTCCTTCGGCAACGTCGACCGTTTGATTGGCAACTCGATTCTCACGTGCGCGCGGCGCGGCCGCTGGGTACAGGAAGTTCCTCGCGCACAAACGACCTTCTCGCTCGATGGGCTGAACTGGCCCGCCGGGCGGCCTCGATCGCTCTTGGGCGACGATCCTGGCGAAACTGATTGCAACGGATTTCGGCAATCGCGCGAAGCCTTCCCTGAAGTTGGCCACCACGGTAGCACTGCGCGCAGGCGTCTGCGCCGTGGGGCCATTGCTGGCAGGAATCCCGGTCGACTGCTGACGGGATCTCGGCCGGAGCTGCGCGCGCTGTCGCAACGGTTCCACCGCAGGAGTGAAAACCATGCTTCGCTCGCGCCGTCGCCACATTTCCCGCAGAAGCGTTTCGACCAGCCGCACCTCCCGCAGCCGCGCTTCGCGACAGCGCCTCGCTCAATCGCCGGCGACTCGCGTGCGCAGCGCGGCGCCGGCGCTCAAGAACATTCTGTCGCAGCTCACTGGTTTAGCGTCGGCGAGCCCTTGGCGCAAGCAGCGCGATAAGCGCGGCGCCGCGCGCAAGCCGAAGCCGCTGCGCATCGAAGGGCTGGAGCGCAGGGAGATGCTGACGGTCGAGCACGCTGATATTGATGTGTATTACGCCGGCATTACTGGATCGAGGATCGGTCCTGAAGTGCAGGGAAACGTAGTATCGCTAAACACCCCCGCTCCCCTTTTCAAAGTAGCTGAGTCGCTTTTCTCTACCGACAACGCCGTCGCGTCGCACGTGTACGACATCCAATTCTCGATTGAGTCCGACATGGTACTCAATGTCGATTACGCCATCTACGCCTACGACGACATATCATCGGGTCGTCCAGGGACAGGCATAAATTCTCTCAACACGTCATTTAATACCCAAAATAGCCGGGGCTTGTTCGAGATCGAGTTTCTGCGAGAGCTAAAGCCAAACGAAGATCGCTATGTTCGCGTCACATTGTTAGACACCGGGGACTACGATGTGCCGGGATCGTCGGGGTACAAAGCCGAAGAAACATACGAATCGCTTTTAATACCCGGTGATTTGCAGCACAACTTGGCAACTCGCACGACGTATTTTCGCGGCACGTCGACCATCAATCAGGTGGCACCGTGCGTCGATTGCGAGGGGCAGTGCCAGGCACCTGGTGACACAAAAGCACTCGTCAACGAGGCCGCCGGCGCAGCAGTCGTCAAGCACATGCTTGGTGGACTCACTGCCGGTGATAATTCCGATCCGTCGGCCTCTCCCAACGGTGTTCTGTCGTACAACAGCGCGTCGCTGACGTCGCCCATATTGCGGGGATTCGACAATCTGCCGCTTGAGCTGTACACCGTCGACTCGGCAGTGCGGAGAGGCCCGCCAACCAAAGTCGAAGTCACCGCCTCATACTATCAATTGAATTCGTCAGATGTCTATGAGCAGGTGTTAGGTACGAGCACGACATCGTTCTTCTCCACCGATTACGACGGCGCGATGCTCGGCGGTTATAGCGGCGTGCAGTACGCGCTCAAGCCCGATGCCAGTTCGCTGTCAACGGGAGTTTATCAGTGGCGCATGAGCGTCAAGTACTACTTTGCTGACGATTATTCGTACGATCGTGGATCAGTCATTCAAGGCTACCAACTCATCCTCAACGACTCCGACAGTGTCTTCGGCAAGGGCTGGCAGTTCAGCGAAGCCCCGAATCTTACTCTGCAGAACGGCGCCAAAACGGTCACGCTGCGCTCAGGGCAGAATGCCCACGTCTTCTTTCAATCGGGTTCCAGCAGCTACACGAATGGGGTTGGACTGGATCACAGCGTAGGAGCGCTCGTCAAGCTGGAAGGCAACACCACCAACGGCTTCGACTACTTCGACAAAAACGGCACCCAATGGAAGTACTACGCCAATGGGCGGATCTTCAAATCGATCGACCGCAACGGCAATACCACCGAATACCACTACGCCAACGGCG
The DNA here is from genome assembly GCA_964495375.1 of uncultured Planctomycetaceae bacterium. GTDB lineage: Bacteria > Planctomycetota > Planctomycetia > Pirellulales > JAEUIK01 > JAIESQ01. The sequence goes on from CAZBWM010000045.1 coordinate 47,895, forward strand.
GCGCCGATCAGCTCGAATACATCCTTTACCCCAACGGTCGCCGCACGATCTTCGAATACGATGGGGGCTACGTCTCGCGGATCATTCAGGGGGCACTCGCCAACGGCACGGGGGGCACCTCGACCTCGTTCTTCATCGACAATGGGCTGTTGCTATCGATCACCGGGGAGGACGCCGATGGTGAAAACTATGGCTTGCCGGCCCCCGTCACGGAATTCAGCTATGTCGAATCGTCGGCCCTCGTCGAAGAAGTCAAGCGACACATCGTCAGTCCGCTGACACCGACCGAGACCACGTACGAGGAAACGAACTACACGTACCATGCCCCGTCCGGCACGGTCAGCGCCGTGGAGCATACGAGTGGGTCATGCGGTTGCGGGGCGGCGACGATGGAGTTCACCGCCGCGCAGCGCTGGGGCGCGGCCGATCCGACGATTCTCAACGGCAGCGATCCCCAAGGGAGCGCCACGAACCCCGCCCCACTGCGCGCCATCGGCGCGCCGCAAGGCGCCAAAAGCGAACAGATCAGTAGCACCGAGTGGCGCGATAGTGCCTTCACGATCGATGGCTTCAACCAGATCGCCTCGCAAACGGTCTCGCCGGGCACCGCCGCCGAGGCTACCACGCGGTATCACCGCAACGCCGACGGGCTGATTCGCCGCGTCATCGAGGCCGACCCCGACGGCGCCGGCCCGCTTTCCTCCCCCATCACGACGTACAACTACGATCCCTCAGGCAATCTCAATCTCACGAGCATTAGCCTGCCCAACGGCCAAACCCAAGCGTGGACCTACGGCACCCACAACCAGGTAACCAGCTACACCGACGAGCTGGGGCGCGAAACGCGCTACCAGCTCGACAGCCGCGGCAACGTCGAGCGAATGCAGCAGGTCATCGGCACGCCAGACACCTTCGAGTTGCAGGGAGACGACGTCTTTACACAGTTCTTCTACACGGATGCCCCGACCAGCCAACCGCCCGGCGCGCGGCTTCCCGGCGGTCTGATCACCAAAATCATCGATCCGCTGAATCACGAAACGAAATACCAGTACTATCGCAGCGGCGATAGCAGTTCGGCCCCCGGCGCCGGCTCCGTTGATGCCAACCTGCTGGGCCTGCTCGAAAAAGTCACTTTCGCCGTTAGCACGACGGACCAGGCCGAAGCGCTGTTCGGCTACGACGACCATCGCCGGCTTACGTCGCAGACCGACGAGCTCACTCGGACGACCGCGTACGCGTACGACGCGCAGAACCGCGTCATCAGCATCACCGAGCCAGACTCTGACTTGACCGACTCGCTCGAAGCGCCCGTCACCACTTTCTCGTACGACACGCTCGGGCGGTTGGCTCGCCAGGTCGATCCCGATCCCGATGGAGCGGCAGACCCGCGCGACGCTCATTGGACCGAGTACCACTACTCGAACAACGACCGCACGCTCACCGTGGTCGAGTCGCCGCGCGAAGACGGCGCCAGTGAGATCGAGACCAAGTACGAGCACGACATGCTCGGCCGGCTTCTCAAGGTGACCGATCCGTTGGACAACGTCACCGAGTACACCTACACCAATCTCGACCAGGTCGCCACGGTCAAGCTGCCAGAGGCCAGCAGCGGCGCGCCCCGGCCCGTCTACACCTACGAGTACGACGCGCTTGGCCGGCTGACACGATCATTGGCTCCTGCTCCGCCCGTCAATACGCAGCCGGCGGTCGGCGCGGCGATCGGCACCAGCAACACCCTCTCGGTCACCACGGCCGCGGCCACGCTCGAGGTGCCGATTTTCAACTTGCAGAACGGCGCCATCGACCTGTTCACCGATGCCGAGGACGCCGCCAGCACGCTGCGCTACGAGATTGTCGCCAACGACAACGCGGCGCTTTTCGATTCGATCCGCATCGAAAACTCCACGCCGGGGGGGCTCGACCGACTGAGCTACCGCAAGGTGGTCTTCGACTTCGCCGGCAGCACCGCCGGCTCGGCCGAAATCACGATTCGCGCCACCGACCGGGGTGGCCTGTATCGCGACCGCACGTTCACCGTCAGTCGCACAGCGCTAGGCAGCCCGCAACTGGTGAACACGACGACAAGCGGCCTGCAAACGAATGCCGTCGTGGCCAACTTGGCGGATGGCCGGTATGTGGTGGTGTGGGAAGGGGCGGGAGCGACCGACTCCGATGGCATCTACTTCAGAATCTTCAAAGCTGACGGTACTCCAGACTCGGTCGAAACTCGCATTAACCAAACGACGACAGGACACCAAGGTTCACCCTCGGTGGTTTCCGACGGCGGAGGTGGCTTTGTCGTGGTCTGGTCCGACCATAGTCAGTCCACGAGTCGTGTCCTCTCTCGTGGCGTCAATTCGAATGGCAATCTAAATACCTTTATAAAGACGATCTACACAAACTCTGACAACGCCGACACGACGCCAGTCATCGCTCTACCCGACCCGAATTTCTCGGAAGGTCCTGCTAAGTACGCTGTGGCTTGGCGAGGTACTCAGAGCGATGGCACATCCGCAATCTTCACCGCGCGTGTGTTGAATACTTCGACTTCCACCGTCACGCCCACGCAGGTCAACACCACACCCACGGGCAATCAGCAGCGGCCGACAATCGCGGCCATCGACGCAGGTGGTTACATCATCGCCTGGGATGGACAAGGCGCTGACGATGCGTCCGGCATCTTCGCCCGCCGCTATCGTTTTGACGACGCGCCATATACCGAGGTGCGTCTGAATGTCGATCCGTCGGACGTATTCAATCATTCCTATGCGGTGACCTCGGACGGCGGGTTTGTCGTTACATGGATGCTGAGTGCCTCGGGATATTCAGCAATTCGAGCGCGTCAGTTCGCTCCCGATGGCAACCCCACGGGGAGCGAAATCGTCGTGGGCGGGGAATCGGTGTCGCCGCCCCATGTCACGCGCTTCGACAACGGCGACTTCCTGATCACCTATCGCGACGACAATACCGACAATGTCATGGTGCGCCGCTATCGGCAAGATGGCGCCGCCTACGCGTCACAGTATTCCATCGCCAGCGCCGCCACCGGTGTGGCCCGCGCCGCCGCCCGTGCCGACGGCAGCGCACTGGTAGTCTACGACGGCTCCAATGGCACCGATGCCGACGGCGTGTTCGTCACCCAGGTCGCCGCCCCCGATACTTCTCCCTCGGCCGGCGGCGCGTTCCGCGTGCTCGGCATTGAACCCGGTAGCGGGGCGTCAGGCGGGGCCGCTTCCGGTGGTACGGCCCAGGGGCGCGTCGACCAGGTGCTCGTCAATTTCAGCGACGCAGTCGACGACGACACGCTGACCACCGATGACATCATCAGCTTCCATCGCTGGGATGGCGTCACCGAAACCGCGATCACCATCACCGGCATCGTCGCGATCAGCCGCACGCAAATTGCCCTGCGCTTCGGCGCACAAACCACCGCCGGCGAGTATCGCCTCGTCCTGGGCTCCAACATCACCCGCGCCGCCGGCGCCGCGGTCAAGCTCGATCAAAATCGCAACGGCACCGCGGAAGAATCGGGCGACAAGTTCTCCGGCAGCTTCTACCTGGCCGCCGCGGCGCCCACCACAGCCGCCGAAACCAACTACGAGTACGACGCGCTCGGCCGCACCACCAAAACGATCGACTCCGCCGGCGCCGTTACCGAGTACGCCTACACGCAGTCGGGGGAAGATCGCCTGATCACCGTCAGCGAGCGGCTCTCCGCGGCCGGCGCCGTTTATCGTCAAACCGTCTATCGCTACGACGCGCTCGATCGCCTGATCCGCGTCACCTTGCCCGACACGGAGGACACCTCCGAACCCCCCAAAATCGAGTACGCCTACGACAAGGCGAGCAACCTGCTGCGCGTCACCGATTCTCGCAGCGCCAAGACCGACTATCGCTACGACGCCCGCAACCGCCTCATCCGCCGCTTCGATGCGAATGCCACTTCCTTCAATTCGGTCGGGCTCGATGGTGAAACTCCGCAGGGGGGCGTCACCGAGTACACCTACAACGTCGCCAGCGAGCTGGTTTCCGTGCTCGACACCCGCGGAGGGCTCACGCAGTACGCTTACGACGGGCTCGGCCGGCTGAAAACGCTCACCCAGCCAGACCCCGACGGCAGCGCCGGCAACCAGCCGCTCCCCTCCCCCGTCACGCACTTCAAGTACGACAACGCCGGCTACCTTGTCCGTCGCACCGATCCGGAGTTTGTCGCCCGCGACGGCACGATCAGCCCGGTGACCGACTATGAGTACGACACGCAGGGCAACCTGCGGCGCGTGCTCGAGACGGCTCCTCGCACGAGCGACGATCGCCCCGTTTGGGAATATCAATACGACGACGCCGGGCAGCTCGTACGCGAGATCGATCCGTTGGCCGCCACGACCGACTACGAGTACGACGGGCTCGGCCAGCTCGTCACCATCACCGAGCCCGAACCGGTCGACTGGGCGGGCAACTACGGCGCCGTCACTCAGTTCCGGTACGATATCCGCGGCAACCTCGTCACGCAGCTCGACACGCTCGGCGCCCCCACGCAGTTTGCCTACGACGCCGCCGGCCGGCTGACCGCCCGCACCAATGCGCTCGGCGGTACCTCCGGCACCCAGTTTGACAGTCTCGGGCGAGTCACCGCCGATATCGATGAGCTGGGCCGCGTCACGCGGTACCTATACACCGAGCTCGATCAGTTGGCCACCTTGCGCGAGGCCGATCCCGATGGCCCGGCGGCCTCCGGCATCGGCGCGCTTTCGGAACCTGTCACTTCCTATCACTACGACGCGGCCGGCAACCTCACCAGCGTGGTCGATCCGCGCTCGCACACCACCACCTACGACTACGACGCCCTGGGCCGGCTGATCGAAATCACCCAGCCTGCCGACAACCACAACCAGCAACCGGTCTGGCAGTACCAGTACAACGCGGCCGGCGACCTGACCGGCGCGATCGATCCCGAGGGGCGTGTCACCGGGTTCCAGGTCGACGCGCTGGGGCGCCGCATTCGCCTGATCGCCCCCGATCCCACCACGCTCGGTGGCTCCGGCGGGCCGGTCACCGAGTACGCCTACGATAGCTCCGGCAGGCTCACCACGG
>CAZBWM010000046.1:0-37155 GCA_964495375.1 uncultured Planctomycetaceae bacterium
TCGATGACGCCGCTGACGCCACAAAGCCCAAAGCCTTCGCTTGATTGAGGGCTAGACAAGCGCGCCAAATCTGCGCAAGGCGTTGTGCTATTGGGAATTCACCGTTGCAATTCTACGGATTAAGTCAATATAAGGCCCGGTTGACAGTGTGTTATTAGCTCATAACGTCGGAGGTGAAATGGAGCCTCCGATATGTTTGACCGATACTTTTCGACGCCAACGGCAGCCCGCTTAGCCGGATTGCCAGTTCCAACGCTTCGCGCCTTCATGCGCGCCGGGCTGGTGCGTCCCGCCCTTCCGATGACGGAGGGCGCAACGCATGGGCACGGCTGGAATCTTCTCAATATCGCGGGCCTTGCCTGCCTCCGAAACTTGCGGAAACGGGGCATCCCCGTTGAAGTGACCGCGCGGGTCGCGCAAGCAATCTCGGAAATGTGCCCGGACGACGTGTCGACAGCCTTTGGTGAGGGCCGGCACCTCCTTTTGTTTATCTGTCAGCCGGCTGAAGTGTTTCCGCGGCTTCTGAGCCCCGATGGCGTGAAGGCGTCGATTCCCGATCTGGTCGACCACAGCCAAGCGTCGCTCGGGGTATGCGTAGTCGATCTCAAAGCGGCCGTTGCAGCGGTTGAAGCGGCAATCAAAACGATCAAGAGTCGCCGAAGCGAGCTTGTTTCGGCTCGGGAAGCGCAGTGATGAAGCTTGATCTTGAAGCTGACGACCTCCGGCCGCTAGTTCGCGCCGTCGTCGCTGAAATCTTAGGCTCACTACCCGATCTGGCGCCCGAACGGCTCGCCTTTCCGGAGGTAGAAGCCGCGCAATTGTTGGGCTTACCATCCCACCGCCTTCGCGAAGCGCGGCGCCGCGGCGAATTGAAAGGCACGCGCGTCGGTCGCGCGATTGTCTACCAGCGCGGCGAGTTGTTGAGGTACTTAGCGGATCGCACGGAATGAAACAAAAAAGCCCGGCCGCAGGCGACGAATCCAAGCGACCGGGCTACATGGAGGTACCCACTGATGATATCCAACGTTGAACAAACGACAAACATTGTCGAAGTCAACCTAGCAAGCATCCGTTTGGATGGCGGAACGCAAGTCCGACTTGCGACCGACAAAGGGGTGGTCGCAGAGTACGTCGAAGCCAAAAAGGCTGGCGCTAAGTTTCCGCCTCCGATCGTCTTTTTCGACGGTGCCAACTACTGGCCGGGCGACGGGCACCATCGAATTGAGTGCGAAATTGAGTGCGCACGCGAAACTGGGCTCAATCGGATGTTATGCGACGTCCGTGAAGGCACTCGGCGGGACGCCATTTTATTCGCTGTAGGTGCCAACCAATCGCACGGCTTGCGTCGCACAAGGGCCGACAAGCGAAACGCAGTTGAAATCCTTCTGCGCGATCCCGAGTGGCGCATGAGCTTACGCTGGATTGCGAATGCAACGGGTGTAAGTCCAGATACCGTGTCTCGCATCGATCGTGAACTGTCCGAATCGGACAGTTGCGAATACAGTCGATCTGAAACAAGTATCGGCCGAGATGGGAAAGCTCGCCGAATGCCGAATCCGAAAGACCATGCGGCTGCTGAGACGGCTCACCCGCGATTGGTCGATGGCCTCGGCAATGCACTGCCATCGGCCTTAGAGCCAACCTGGGAAGCCAGAAACAAGCACTGGCAGTCAATTGACGCACACTTCAGCGGCATCGTCGATCAACTGAAGGCCCTGCGTCAGACGCCCGCTGGAAAGCGGGTGCGCGACACCGATCTGGCCGAAGTGCGGCGGATCGCTCGCAATCTCAGGGCCAACATCAAACCGTTCGTGCCCTGCCCGGAAGATGGTTGCCGGGGCGACGTGGGCAACGAGTCGTGCGAGCGCTGCAAGGGTACGGGCTGGCTGCCCAAGAGCATCTACGCGCTCACCCCGTCCGAACGCAAGTGGCCCGAACCCGCCGACGCGACGAACGAAGTGGTGGACGACTGAAAAAAAGTGGACCCGCACGAGCAGCAACTCGCCGGGTCCGTGTTTCTGACAGGTTGCCTGAGACTAGCGCCTGGCGGGGAGTAACCCGAGCCGCTGGGGTCTAAGGGTCACGACATTGTTGCAAGACAGAAGCGATTTGGCCAGAGGCGAAATAAGTCGGAAGCGAAAGCTTGCCGCGAGCAAAGAACCTGATCGGTCTTCTAAAGCAGTCAGCAACAGATGGACGCCGAGCACGCCTTGACCAGCGTGGCAACGTCTTGAGGGTGCGGGCGCCTGTCGAGCCGATCCCTGGCAGTGATGCCGGGCTTCGCCAAGTCGCAACGTCGTGACACGTTTTTTCTTTGCTCGGGGTGCGCGCGGAGCCCGTGTAACCACGGAATCGCGACGCGCACGACAGTCGAAGCAGCAAGGGAACCTGTCTCAAGTCGGGTTTAGAGACGATCGGAACGAAGAACGCGCGGCGAACAGTGGAACCGAAAACGATCGAGCCAGCATAAGGGGCAACAGATAGACAACGGTGTCAGTGAAGCATTGGGGCAAGGTTGTGCGTGGTGGCTTGTATGACCATCTGCCGGTTTATCGAGGGCAAGCAGCCGATCCGACAGGCGACGTGGAACCGATCGGCAGGCGAGTGGAGCGAACAACCAGCAAGGCTACTGAGGGGTGAGCATCACGCACACGACCCAACGGCCAGACACGAGCACAAAAGCCCGGTGCGCAGGGCAACAAAAGGGCTCAACGGATCATTGATCCGATGGTGGGCAACGCTAACCGAATGGATGCGAGCGACTTGTGAAAACACTCGACTGCCAACACTCAGCGGACGCGCAGGAGCCCGTTCGTGAGCCGGCCCTAGATGCGGGTGCGGCGAAGCGTCGTGACGCGCTCAGGCGTGGGCATCTTGACCCGTTCATCCAAGGTCGCTTGCCGCCGGGCTGCAACTGGGTGATGCGGCACGTCAACCGGTTGCGGCGATTGTTGGAAGCCGAACTGGTGAAGCGGCACAAGTCGCTGAGCATCTTTCACCAAGCGACGATTCAATCGACCTGCCGGCATGAGTGCCGGGCGATCCTGCTGCAACGGCTGCTGCGGGAGCGATCGACGGAGCTATCGGTGGCCGACTACTTGCACCTTACGCAGGCGATCACCAACAGCAGCGATCGTCGCGACCGGTGCCTGCGGGCGTTGGGGTTGGATGCTCAACCGTCGCTTGCGGCTCAGTTGTTCGGAGCCGCAGCGGCTCGCTCGCAAGCGCTTGGCCAGTTGAACGGCTCCGAAGCCCAGTCGACCCCAAGCAACGCGGGAGACACGTAATGCCGCGTGCTAGTGCCCGGCCGCCATCGCCGGACGGTCTATGCGTTCTCTGCCGTCGCCCGTTGCGAAAGGGGCAGCGCAGGTTTTGCAGCATGGGCTGCGTTGAGAAGCAAGGCTCAGCGGAAGTCACGCCCGACGAAGTTGCCGCACGAGCAGCGGCAGTCCGGGCAACGTGGAGCGACGCGGACGAAGCAAAGCGGCGAGCGATCCCCGCGCGTCAATGGGCACTACCCGAAGTCGCTGTGCCGACGGAGCGATACCCGTGACCGATTTGCATGCGATGAGCCAAAGCCAGGAGCTATTCCGGTCGCTGGTGTTGATCGACTCAGACTCCGGCCCGGTGCAATTCGGCCAAGTGTGCGAGCCGTGGCAAGATCACGACTTCGCCCAGCTTGACCCGGCGTGGATGAGCGTTGCTGGTCTGCCGGTTGCCGAGCCGGTCAAGCGTCGGGCGTGGCTCGAAAGACCGCGCGGTCACAGCAAAACCAGCGATCTTGCGATTCAAGTCGCGTGGGTGCTCGCGTTCAGCAATCGCCAGCTTAGTGGCGTTGTTGCCGCAGGCGATAGCGATCAAGCGGACTTGTTGCGGGCCGCGGTCGATCGGCTGGTGCGGCTCAATCCCGAAACGATCGGCGCGCTGCTAACCGTTCGAGCGGATCGCATCATCAACGCGCACACGGGCAGCGTGTGCCGGATCATCACCAGCGACGCGCCATCGTCGTATGGCCTGCTGTGCGACTTCATTGTTTGCGACGAAGTAACCCACTGGCAAAAGCGTGATCTGTTCGACAGCTTGCTAAGCGCTGCCGCGAAGCGCTCGCACTGCTTGCTGGTGAGCATCGCCAACGCGGGCTTTCGTGATTCGTGGCAATGGTCGATTCGCGAAAGCGTCCGCACCGATTCCGGCTGGGTGTTCTCCAGGCTTGAAGGCCCGGCCGCCAGTTGGATCACGCCTGATCGACTTGCCGAGCAAGCCCGATTGTTGCCACCCGCAGCGTATCGCCGATTGTGGGAAAACCAGTGGGCAGACGGCGCCGGAGACGCAATCGATCGCGATGACCTGGTTGCGGCAGTTTGCGTGAAAACGCCGCACTTTTTCGCAATGCCGGGTTACAGCTACGTGCTGGGAATCGACATTGGTTTGAGCCGTGATTCGACTGCCGTAACCGTGTTGGGAAAACACGTCGGCTACTCAGAATCGGTTGAGCTTTCCAAGCCCGAAACTCCGATGCCCCGGAGCTTGGCGGCCGCGATCGAAGCAGGGCTGATCGAAGCTCCGGACGAACCGGATCGCGAGCAAGAGATTATCACGCCCGCGACGTATCGGCTGCGGCTCGCTCGCGTCCAACTGTGGAAACCGCAGCCCGGCTCGCGCGTCTCCATTGAAGCCGTCGAAGCCGTGGTGCTGAAGCTGTGCGAGATATTCCGGCCGCTTGCGGTCGCGGTTGACCCGTGGCAAGCCGCGCAACTGATCGAGCGATTGCAACGTACGGGGGTGCCAGCGCGGCCTACCGCGTTCACGCCCGCAAACCTTCAGGCGATGGCCAGCGAGTTGTTGGCAGCCTTTCGCGATCGGAGCGTAGTGCTTTTCCCGCACGAGCAGTTGGAAGCGGACCTGCGCGCGTTGCGAGTAGAAGAGCGCGCGTATGGCTTCCGGTTAGTTAGTCCGCGCGGGGCTGGTGGTCACGGCGACTGTGCGACGGCGCTAGCGCTGGCGATGCTCGCGGCGAAGGATGTGAGTTGCGCACCAAGCGCGCCGACAATTGATCGTGAAATAATCTCATGGCCATGAAAATTCCGGATTGACTTTTTAGCGCGTAGATCGAAAGTGTAGAAGCGCCAACAAAACATTCGTCCAGGCGTCTAGGCGCCGGTGGGGTTCGATCCTTTGCCCCGCCGGCGCCGCGACTCCAATGAGCAGGGAGGCTCAACTATGAAAATCACGACCGGCTTGCGTGCATGGGCCGTCCAAAATGGCACATCGCCCACCGCGAGCGACGCCGAAATCAGCAAGCAGGCCACGAAAGCGATGGCCGCCGGCACGCTCGCCGGCAGTCGCTATATCGAATTGATGGGGCAGGACGATCCTGCCGATCAAGCTGCGGCTTTGAAGTCGGCGGTTCGCGATGAAATTGCCGAGCGCTTCGGGCCGACGGAGCGACACAGCAAGGGCGCCGCGTTGATGACCAGTGGCGCCCCGCGCGTGAAAGCCGAATCTGACAAGTATCGCGCAGACTCGCGATTCATCGTCCACAAATCGGGCTACGTGCCGCGCATCGACGGCCGCCCAGTCGAGACGCCATCTGCTCAGTCGGCAGCGAAGGCGGGTGCTTTTTTCAAATCGTTCTTGCGACAAAGCAACCCAAGCGCTCAGCCGCTCAGCGAGCACGAGCACGGTTTGCTGCGCGAGATGGCGCACGAAAGTAAATGGGCGGGCGCCGATCCGAACGAAACCGACGGCTGGTCTGATCCGCGCCGGCTGAAGGATTACGAAGTCGCTGCGACCGTCAAAGCGCTGATCGGCGACAGCGGCGGCGCCAGTGGTGGCGTAAATCTCGTGCCAGTCGAATTCGACGAAGCGATCGTGCTGCCTGCGATTCTCAGCGGCGAAATCGCGCCATTCGTCGATTTGAAAACAATGTCGCGTGCGACGATCGAAACGCCCGTGATGGGGTCGGTCAGCGCGCTGTGGGACAACAGCGTTGATGGCGGAACGGCCACGTTGTTCTCAACGGCCGGACTGGTCAGCAAGCTGTCGTCAACCGCTCACAGTTGCAGCATCATCTGCGAAGTTGGCCGCGACCTGTTGGCGGATTCGCCGATCGACGTGGCCGCGACGCTGCAAGGGCTGTTCAGCGAAACGATCGCAGCCGAACTTGATGGAGTGTGCGTTTGGGGCGACGGCTCGACGATGCCGCTCGGGATGTTGCTAACGCCCGGCATCACCGTTATTCCGAGTGCCGGCGGGGGGATGAGTCCTATCACGCTCGGCGACCTGGAAAGCCTAATGTTTGGCGTACCAAAGTCGTTGCGGCTCTCTAAGAACCGCTGTGCGTGGATCGGTTCGGACGCCGTGTACCGTCGCGCGAAGGCCATGCCCGTTGGACAGGACGACGCGCGCCGCGTTCTCGGCGACGATTACCAGTCGTATCAACTCTGCGACTGGCCGTACCGGGTATCGCCTTTGCTTCAGGACGACACACTCGCGTTTTGCGCGCTGAGCAAATATCGCTTGTGGCGGCGCGGGGGCGTCGAAATGCGCCGCACTTCTGAGGGCAGGGCTTTGCTGCTGTCAAACACCGAATTGCTGAGCGTCCGTCTGCGCGTTGCAGGTCGCTTGGTTGATGCGAGCGCACTAGCAGCGTGCGGCAATCTGCCGCTGCAAGAATAAGGTTCGCCCCCCCGCAGCTTGGGCTGCCGTGTGCTGATTTGGCTTCGCACGCGGCAGCCCGGCTGACCCTCAATACTGCCCGACAGCCTGGAGGTAAACGCAGATGGTCGAAATCGAAATCGCCGGCCCCAAAGGGGACTCGCTGTTTTTCTTGCCCTTGGGTCGCGTGCTGCGGGGGCGCGTCGACTTCAACGCGCTGGCCGCGAAGGATCGCGGGATGTATGACCTGGCGCAAAAGTGGCCGGAGCCGTTGCCCGGCATGCGCATCAAGTTGGATGCCGAGTCACAGTCTGCCGAGCTTCGCGACGGTATCTATGACACCGACCAAGCCGCCAACCGCGACCGGATCGCCAAAGCAGGCATGAAGCTGGGGCCGGCCGTTGAGCGATTCGAGAAAGTCGACACCGCGACGTGGGCACATTGGTTGCGCGCAGCCGTTGCCAGCGGTTCCGCTCGCGTTGCGTCTGGCATCTTGCCGGAAGTGGAAGGCGAGCCGCGTCTGACCGTAATTCGCCGGCAGCCCGACAAGCGGCAAGCCACGATCGACAAGCTGCTGACGCTTGTTGGCGATCTACTGAAGCTGCCGGCAAAGCAGCGCGAGCAGTTGGGCGCCAGCCTTACCGGCTGACCTGTCAGCTAGTCGGGACAGGGAGGTCCAATGCGCTGGCTGAAACGACTGCGATCCGTGCGGCTCCGCCGCAAGCTTTCAGAAGCCCGGCATGATCTGGCGATGCTCCGGATCGAGCACGCGGTGATGACGCGGGAGCGTGATCTACTCGCCGGAGTTGTCGCCCGCGATTCTCTCCGGGTCCGACTGGAGACGCAGACGTTCGCTCAGGGCATCGCCGAAACCGGGAAGGGTTCTGAGCCGTGAAACGCCTAGCAGCGATCGACGATGCGTTTGCGGCCGCCGAGCGCGCTGTTTCACAGTCCCGCGCGCTAGTGCGATCGAAGGCTGCCGAAGCGGCAAGCCTGCCGATCCCGTCTAGCGGCGGAGCGCTGAGCGATCCCGCCAGCCAACGCATGGCGGCCGATGCTCGCGAAGCGCTCCAGCATTTCCGGGGCTGGGTCTTTTGCGCCGTTCGCGCGATCGCGCAGCGTATCGCTGGTCTGCCGATCGCGGTCGAGCGGAAAGGAACGTCGCCCCGTACTCGCAAGGCCCCCGGTCAACCCTCTGCCGAATGGCAGCCGGTTGAAGAGTCGCACCCGTTGGCTGCGCTGTGGCGCGATCCGTGCGAAATCATGCCGCGACCGTCGCTGCTGTTTAGCTACGTCGCTTCGCTCGAATTAACCGGACGCGGGTTGCTGCTGATCGATGGTGAGGGCGCCGACACGAAGCTGTGGCCGATCCCAACCAGTTGGGCGACGCCGCAGCACCTACCGGGCAAGCCGTTCGATTCGTGGACGCTTCAAGCGCCCAATTCGACCGAGACAATGGAAATTGTGGCCGAAGACATGATCTATTCGGCCTACCCCGATCCCAGCAACCCGATGGGCAGCGTGTCGCCCTTAGAAGCCGCTGGGCTCGCGGTGCTCGCCGATGAGAAGTTGCAAACGTCGCAGTTGGCCGCGTTCGACAACAACTGCTTGCCGGGCGTCGCGGTGATCGTGGGCGATGTACAGCGGCCGGGGCTGCCTGACGCGCGACCGGTGCTCAAGCGGCATCAACGCGAGGCGATTATCCGCAGCGTGCGACTCATGCACACGGGCGCATGGCGAGCACGCGAGCCGTGGATTTTGGATGGCTTCGTTCGCGATGTGAAACCGATCACGACCGCCCCAGCGGAAATGGACTTCAAAGATAGCGGCGACGTGCTCAAGCGCCGCATCCTAGCCGCCTTCGGAGTTTCGCCCGCGGTGCTGGGCGAACTGACCGACGCGAACCGCGCGAGCAGTGCCGAAGCGGAGGGACATTTCGCCCGATCGACATTGGCGCCGAAGTGTGAGCTTGTGTCGGCCGCGTTGACCGAATGGCTTTGCCCGCGTTTCGCGGCGAAGGGCGAGACGCTGCGCATCCGGATCGCGACGCCGGAGATTCAAGACCCGGAGGTAGTCCGCACCAACGTCGAAAGCTTGGCGCGTATCGGAGCGATCAGCCGCAACGAAGCCCGCAGCATTCTGCTGGGTTTGCCAGCGCTCCCCAACGGCGACGCGCCGATGGTCCCGTTCAACTTGGTTCCGGAGGCATAGCGATGGACACCCTGACGGCTCACGGCAAGCTGGCGTTGCGTACCGATCTGGACGAGCTTCTGCCGGGCGACTTCGCGCGATCGGGCTGCGACTACAAGCCGGCCTTCGCGACAGCGCTGGCGCGACTCAGTGGCGGCCTGGACGATGCCACAACCGACGATGAGCTAGCCGACGCGGTTCGCCACGGGCTGAGCTTGGTTTCGTGCGAAGTGATCCCCGGCGATGACCTGACAGCCGTAGCGAACGAAGTTGTCGAGGAAATCCGCCAGTGGGGCGAATGGATCGATGGGCAGCTTAACCGGATGGCGGAGGCGAATTAGAGCGGGCTCGACCTGCGCAGCGACTCGCCGATGGGCTACAATGGCCCCGGCATCAGATGGGGTCCACGGCAGCCGTCTTGGCGGTTTCGGGAGGGACGCTAATGCGACGGAAGTTTATCGTGTTGGCGCGACTCTGCGCGCTGCTGCTTATCGGCCGCGAAGCAACGGCCGGCATGCTGCAAATCCTGCCGATCGCCGGCCAGGCTTACGGAATCGACGGAAACAATATCGTCGGTACCACAGCCATTTCACACGTCGGTTTTCTCTATGACGGCAACACTTATACCCAGATCGCTTTTCCAGGCGCTATGACTACGGAAGCCTACGGCATTTCTGGAAAGAACATCATCGGCGCATATTACGACGGCTCGACTCATAGTTTCCTTTATGATGGCTCGACATATTCCACTTTCAATGGCCCCCCCGGAGCCATTGCCACTGCCGCCTATGGTATTACAGGCAGCAGCATTTTCGGTGCGTACTCGGACTCTTTGGGTAAGGTGCATGGCTTTGTTTACGACGGAAGCTTGTGGACAACGATTGACAACCCGTTGGGGACGAAGGGGACATACGTACGGGGGGTATCAGGCAACAGCATTGTCGGTTACTACATCGACGCAAAAAACAGAGAGCGTGGCTTCCTGTTCAATGGATCAACGTTTGCGACGTTGAACGATCCGCTAGCGACAGGTGGCACGATTCCATATGGCATCTCAGGCAACACGATTGTCGGTTCTTTTAGCGCAGTTTCCAATCAAGCTTTTGTCTACGATGGTGCGACATACACACATCCGGTTCCCGGATCCGAAGTGTTCTTTAGGGGAATTTCAGGGAATAAGATTGTGGGCTATCAGAGCGATCTGTTTACCGGCATCGACCATCCGATCATCTACACGATCCCCGAGCCAACGACGGGCGTGCTCGCGCTGATCGCAGCCGCTGGGCTGGCGATGGTCATGCCGCGACGTGTGCACGCGAGAAGCGCAGGCCGCATAGTTTCAAGAATGCGACTGCAATAGCGGCTAGCGCCAGCGTCGACGGCTCCGGCACCGTCTCATATTGCACGGCCCAAACCTGTCCGCCCTGCGCTTCCCACGTCAGCGCGTCGATCGTCCAGCTTGGATCGGCGTAAAACCACGTCGCACGCTGCCACGGGTTCAGCGCTGGCCGCTCGATCGATCCCACAAGCTGCCCGTCTAACCAGCCGTACAACGTCGTGGCGCCGTTGCCGTTGGTGTACCACTCACTCAACGCCACGCCCGCATTCGTGACCGGCTTGTCCCAGCGGATCGACAGATTGCCCCCGAATAGGACGCCGGGGTCGCCCAGGTTGACGAGTATCGTCGGCCGCAGCACCAGCCCGTTGCCGTACAACCAGGCGTCGCCCATCGGCTGCGGAGAGGGCACAACGACGCCGTAATCGTTCACGACGGGCGGAAGCGCGACGATCGGCGTGGCGACGGCCTGTGCGGCGACAAGAGCCAAGAAAATGGCTTGCATGAGTACCTCCCCCTAGTGTTCCGTCCCGCGATCATCCCGCGGCGGCTCGGCACGGTCAAGAAAAAGTTGCGACCGGCTGGGGGGTGGGGTAGAAAGAAAGCGACCCACGAAGGCGTTAGAGCGCCAACGTGGGTCTGACCAACCGCCCAGGATAAGTGGGAAGTTGGCTGCGGGAATTGTACTTCACGAAAGGGCGATTTAGAGGTGCCCTTTCGTGCGCGCAATTTCCAGCCATCTATCGGCGCTTGTTGCGCTGCTGCCCGCAGCTTGGGCGATCACCCCATTCCATTTCGCTGCCGCGTGCTGCGCAGCGGGAGGTCGACCATGAAGGCGTGGCTATTCCAGGATCATCGACAGAAGCAGAAGCTTGGCGACAAATGCCCTTGGTCGGTCGGTTGGGTCGACCCGGATGGGAAGCGCAAATCCAAGCGGCTCGGTACTCATTCGGCCGCTGAAAAGTACCAACGCAAGATCGAGGGCCAGCTTGCCGCGGGCACGTATCAATCGGTCGCGTCGAAAAAATGGGCGGACTTCCGCAAGGACTACGAAGCGAAGGTGCTGTCTGAACTGCGACCATCGAGCAGAATCGAAGTGCAAAACGCGCTGAAGCACTTCGAGCGGCTGGCGAAGCCTGCGAAGGTGTCCGCCATCAAGCAGACGATGATCGACACGTTCCGATCGGAACGTATGAAGGAACCGGGCCGCAAGCCCAAATCGATCGTCTCGCCGTACACGGTCAAGAAAGAGTTGTCCGCCATTCGGGCGGCCCTGCGCGTCGCCCGCGATTGGGGATACCTAGCCAACGTGCCGAAGTTCCGCCGCGTGCGAGTGCCTGAGGCGATGCCCCGCCCGGTCACCCAAGAGCACTTTGAACTGATCTACAATGCGTGCAACGTGGCCACGATGCCCGATGGGCTTCCGTACTCAGCGGCCGACTGGTGGAAAGGCATTTTGATCTTCGCGATCACGACCGGCTGGCGCAAGGACGAGATTCTGCGATTCCTGCGCGCTGACCTAGACCTGGACACCGGTGCGGTGCTCACACGGGCTCGCAACAACAAGGGCGGCCGCGATGACCTGGATTACCTCCCGGAGGTGACGATCGCTCACGTGAAGCTGCTGGGGGCCTTCACAGCCGAGCTATTCCCCTTCCCGCACGACAACCGAACCTTCGACGTGCAATTCCATCGCATCCAAAAGGAGGCTGGAATCAAGCTGCCTTGCATCATCGGCCGCGACCACGAATGCACGCCGACGTGCCACACCTACGGCATGCACGACCTGCGACGGGCGTACGCAACCGAGAACTGCGATCGGCTCCCGCTGCCGGTGCTGCAAAAGAAGATGCGGCACAAAGACGTGCAGACCACGATGCGGTACGTCGAAATGGCCCGCAAGATGAAGCGCGGCGCCGAGAAGGTCTTTGTTCCGGAGTTTCTGGCGAACGGAACTACGTGAGCCCTGGCTTTGGCTATTTTGGGAACGGAATCTTCGCAATGTCTGCGTCGATCAACAGGTAATATCCGCACTCGCTACAGCCGAAGACTGCGATTTTGAAGTCGTTGACAGTGCCGCCCACTTGACCCGGTGAGAGTTTCTCCGCTAGCCCAGTTGTACCCCAGATTGAAACTTTCTCGCTGCCACAGACCGGGCATTTTACCTTGTGCTTTTCAACCCATTTTTTCCCAGCCTTGACTTGTTGCTCATTAAGCGGCATTGCGAATCGCTCTTGAGTGTCAAATGAGTGCGGGCCGAGTGGCCAAGTCGTAACTCAATACGCCCGACAGGATTCGAACCTGTAACCCTCGGTTCCGAAGACCGATGCGCTATCCAGTTGCGCCACGGGCGCGTGGCTTTCGCCCAGCTTGACGGAGCGCGGCCGGGTGGTCAAGGCGGGGGAGTGCTAATGGTGTCTGGAACCGCCGAAGTTGCGATCGAGTCACTCGGGTGGCCCGGTTCGAGGTGGTTCCTGACACCCTTGGCGCTAGGGACTGAAGTCTTTCTGCAACGGCTTGCATCGATCCTCAGTGACGGCGATCGGAAATGTCTGCCGTCCAGACGGCTTCGCAACGTACCTAAAAGGTGTCAGGAACCAACTCGACGAGAAGCCACACTAGGGCTGCGTCTGACGCTCGTCGGTTCCAGACACCTTTTAGGCCCGGGCACAACGCGCAAAAAAATAGCACCGGGCTGACGTCAGCGGCGGAAGCTCTCCCGCGAGCGGCGCGGCGAATCCGCCAGGACTTCGCCGCGAGCTCATCAGGCGAGCTTGCCGCCGGAGCGACAGCCCGGCGCCGAGAAGTGCTAGTGAAACGAAACAGGTCCGAGTGACGACAAGCGGCCTACGCCGGTGGCCGCTCGCTACGGGGCGCCCAGAAACCTGGACCGCGGGCCAGCGTACCCGTCGCGACGAGTTGCTGGTGCATCGCCCGCAGGCGGTGACGCCTTTCGAGGGCACTCAGTTGCGAGCCGAGTGCCCCTGCCCGAGTACCGGAACGAGCCAACCTCATGTTTGGATCTCCTCGGGTGGTCGAACTGACCTGATGAACGCAGTGAACACGGCGTGCGGTCGAGCGATCGGGCGTCGTGCGGCGCTGGGCCCTCCACGAGGGGAAGGCATCGCGCCGTGGGGCCTGATCGTCAGCCGCAGCTTTGCGATGCTCGCGCGTCGGCACCGCACTGGTCATATACCCGCTGTGGCGGCGAAGTCAAAACGAAGTGCGCACATTTTTCGCGCATGCACGAGCGCGCGGCGCGCAACTCACTGCGCGACAACTGCCTGCGCACGTGAATATTTCTCGCGAGAAGTTTTCGCCGCAAGTGCGCGAAATTCGCGTTGCGCCGCGAGTGTTTACGCACGCAACAAACACGCTGCGATGCGCTGAAAAACCGCGACTGCGCAACTCGATTCAATGCGCAAGGTCATGACGAGCACCGGTGCGCGTCGAGGCTCGGGTAACTCGCTGTCAGCGACAAAGTCAACGTCATCGTTGCCGCGCCGACGGTGACCCAATTCGAGCCGATCGGCCTGTAACAAATCGCGAACTTTCACGCCTGGGCAGATTGAGATCTCACGCCGAGCACGCACCTTGTCACGCCCGAGCAGCCTAGGGAGCAAACACCGATGCCGCCGACTTTGATGACACCCAATGCGGAGGCCAGCGACTCGTCGACTGAAAACGCCTTCAGCGTGGCAAAACGGCAACCTGCTCCACCGACCGCCTCGGCGCTAAGCATGCCCCGGAAAGCTTGGAAGCCAATTCTCACCGGCGTGCTGGCCCAGCGCGCCACCGAAGCCTGGCGACGCATTTTGGCCGATGTGAACCGCCGGGCCGATTCGTTCGAGCTCGATCCCTCGCTGGCCAGCGGCGCCATGGGCTTGGCCGTACCGTTTGCGTGCGCCGCGCAGGCCGACGTGCTGCCCGAGGCAGAATCCTCGGCAGTCGAGTGGCTCGAACGCGGCATGTCCGCGGCTCACGAAGTTCGTGGGCTGAGCCTGTACGGTGGATTGGCCGGCATCGGCTGGACCGTGGCTCACCTGACCGGTGGCGACGACGCTGCCGACGATACCAACTTCTCCGCGCTCGACGCGGCCTTGCGTTATCAACTCGACGTCGCTCCCGCCGATCAACGTGTACCCTACGACCTGGTGTCGGGCGTTGTCGGCTGGGGCGCTTACGCTCTGCAGCGGTTACCCTCGCCGACGGCCCGCCAACTGCTCGAACTGGCGATCGATCGGCTCGCGCAACTTGCCGTGCCACAGATCGACGGCATCGCATGGCTCACCCCCTCGTCGGTGCTGCCGGGCGATCAGCAGCACGAGTTTCCCGATGGCTATTTGAATCTCGGTGTCGCTCACGGCGTGCCCGGGGTGATCGGGCTGCTTTCACGGGCGATCGCCAAGGGAGTTGCCGCCAACGCGGCCATGAGCCTGCTGACACCGGCTGTCGAGTGGCTGCTGGCTCAACAGTTGCCGGCCCAAGATTTGGGAGCATTCGGCTACTACGCCGCGCCCGGCAATCGGGCGAGCGATGTCTCGCGACTTGGCTGGTGCTACGGCGATTTAGGCAATTCGCTGGTGATCGCCCATGCCGCCACGGTGACTGGCAACCAAGAGTGGCGCGATGCCGCGCATCGGCTGGCCTTACGGGCAGCCCGGCGCTCGGCGGTTACCTCCGGCGTACAAGACGCGGGACTCTGTCACGGCTCGGCGGGGAACGCTCATCTGTTCAACCGGCTGTTTCAGCATTTTGGCGACGACGAATTGCACGCGGCCGCGATCAACTGGTTTACACGCACGTTCGCGTTTGAAGGTCGCGGCGGCGGTGTCGGCGGCTACGCGGCCTGGCTCCATCGTGGCGTGACAGGCGCAGGCTGGGTCGACGATCCCGGTTTGCTAGAAGGGGCCTCCGGCGTGGCGCTGGCCTTGTTGTCCGCCACGACCGACGTCGAACCGGCCTGGGACGCCATGCTGTTGGCCGACTTACCAGTCGTCTGATTGGGGAGCGGAATCCGCGTGAAGCGGGCGGTTTCTCGACGAATTCTGCAATTTTACGACCGGCGATTGGCAAGCCACCATGGCCCCGACAACGACCTCCGCGATCGCCCCTGTAACAACCGCGCCGGTTTTTCGCCTTAACGAGTGGCAGCCCTCCCGACCGCTGATACGCCCCGGCCAAACTCCACTCGCAAAGGAATCACTCGATGGCCGAAAAGCCGCAACTCGCCGATCGCTTTACGCCGGCAGGCTTCTTTGTAGTGCGAACGCCCCTGCTAGCGCTCGACGAGGTGTTCGATCGGCAGTCGCAATCGGCTACCGGCACTGATCGCGAGCAACTGCGCGAGCGGATGCGAGAGCTTTTTAATCGGCCAGAGGTCCGCGAGGCATTGCTGTTGGCTTCACCGAGTCTGGACGAAGCGTATCGAGACTGGCACGATAACCCGAGTGGTCCGCGCGGCATCAAGGCCGAGCCCGCACTCGTTCGCTACCTGGTGCGAATGGCTGGGCGCGCGACGCCGTTCGGCTTGTTCGCGGGTTGCTCCGTGGGGCGTGTGAGCTACCAGCAGCGTGGCAGCGCGATTTCGATCGCTCCGTTGGCCGAATATCGCCGGCACACGCGACTCGACATGGAGTATCTCTGCTCGCTGGTGGCCGAGATTGAGCGCCGGCCGGAGATTCGACGCACGCTGGGCTTCCGTACCAATTCCAGTCTCTATCGCGCCGCCGACCGCTGGCGCTACGCTGAAGCGCGCGGCACCGGCCGGGCTCGCTCGTATCAGCTAGTAGCAATCGACGACTGCCCCTACCTGCGAGCCGTACTCGATCGCGCCGCCACGGGTGGCACACCGTCCGAATTGGCCGCGGCCCTCGAACCCCTTGGCATTGAAACTGACGACGCGCTGGCCTTCGTTGACGAGTTGATCGACAACCAATTGCTCACCAGCGATCTTGAACCGGCCGTTACGGGCGGGGATGCTTTGACCGCGTTGGTAGCGCGATTGGCAACAATTCCGGCGGCGCACGACTATTACGAGATTCTGCACGCCGCGCTGCTCGGTCTCACAAGCCTGGAACAACAACCTCTCGATGAGCGGCGTGAACGCTACGAAGCACTTTCGCAGCAACTGGAGCCGCTGCCGGTGAAGGCGGAGCTGGGCCGGTTATTGCAGACCGACCTCCATAAGCCGGCCCCCGGAGCGGTGCTTAGCGCCGAAGTGACCGGCGAGATTCTGCACGGTGTGGAGGTTCTGGCCCGCCAGATCGAACGAACCGACAGCGATCTGCTCGGTTCATTTCGCAAAGCGTTCAGCGAGCGCTACGGCGATCGCGAAGTTCCGCTCGTCGAAGTGCTCGATGAAGAACTAGGGATCGGCTTCGAACGCTCGCAAGCGCCGGCGGCTGCCGCCGCGCCCCTGTTGGCTGGCATCACCTTCCCGCAGCGTGGTTCGTCGACTGCCTATTGGACCGCGCGGCATTCGGTGCTGTTGCAGAAGTTGGCGCACGTGCTGGCCTCGGGCTCTCGCGAACTGCGGCTCGAAGCGGTCGATCTCGAGGCGATGGCGGCCGCCGATCCTGCGTCACCACCGGCGGCCTTTGCGGCGTTTGCAAGCATTGCGGCGCCGAGCCCCCAGGCGCTCGCCGCCGGCGACTTCCAGGTTTTGTTGCACTACGCGGCCGGCCCGTCGGGCGCTCGTTCGCTGGGGCGGTTTTGCCAGGGAGACGCCGAACTCGAACGTCACGTCACGGAACACCTCGCTGCCGAAGCCGCGCTCGATCCCGAGGCCAATTACGCCGAGATCGTGCATCTGCCCGAGGGACGGTTGGGCAACGTGCTGGCCCGCCCCGTGCTGCGGAAGTATGAGATTCCGTTCTTGGGGCGATCGAGCGCGCCGGCCGAACAGCAAATTCCTGTCACTGATCTGCGGGTTTCGGTCGTGGGAGATCGGGTAGTGCTGCGATCGGCGGCGCTGAACCGCGAGATTCGTCCGCGGTTGACCACGGCTCATAATTTCGCCTGGCGCAGCTTGGGACTTTATCAGTTCCTTTGCACGCTGCAAAACCAGGGCAACTGCGGAGCGATCGCCTGGAACTGGGGGCCGCTCGACGCCGCGCCATTTCTGCCGCGCGTGATCGTGGGGCGCGTCGTGCTGGCTCGGGCCCGCTGGCAGGTGACCGAGGATGAGTTTCGCCCGTTGGTCGCCGTTGCCTTGACCGACACGTCGGACAACCTCATGTCGGTCGTCACGGCGTGGCGTACGCGTCGCAACTTGCCGCGCTGGGTGCTGCTGCAAGATGGCGATAACGAACTGCCGGTCGATCTCGAGAACGCGCTTTCAGTAGCGTCGTTTGTCGATTTGTTGCGACAGCGGCCGGCCATCACGCTCGTCGAGATGTTTCCCAGTCCCGACGAATTGTGCGCGACCGGCCCCGAGGGGCGCTTCGTGCACGAGCTGGTCGTGCCGTTTGTGGCTAGAAAGCCAGTACTGGCAACGTCCTCAGGGCACGACCAGTCGAAAACAGAAACCAATCAATACTATTCGGCGAGCGAGCTGGCGGACCGAATCGCGCCAATTGCTGCTGACGAAGTGACGTACGAGTTCGCGCCCGGTTCGGAGTGGCTCTACGCGAAGATCTATGGCGGCGCGGCGACGGCCGACCGCGTACTGCTCGAGCACTTGCGGCCCGTGCTCGAACAGCTTTCGGCCCGCGGGTTGATCCAGCAGTGGTTTTTCATTCGCTACTCTGATCCCGACGAACACTTGCGGCTGCGAATTCAGGCCACGCCCAACTTGCTGCAGCACGAAGTTTGGCCGATTGTGCGCGAAGCGCTGGCGGCGGCCCGCGAGGCGGGTCTCGCCGGTCGCGTGCAACTCGACACCTACCAGCGCGAAGTTCGCCGCTACGGCGGTCCCGTCGGCGTGCAGTTGGCCGAAAACTGGTTCGCCGCCGACAGCCGCGCGGCGCTCGCCTTGATTGCCGCCACGCCCGGAGGCCAAGGGCAAGACCTGCGTTGGCGAATGGCGCTCGTCGGGCTCGATCGCATGCTCGAAGACTTAGGCTTCGGCCTGGCGGAGAAGGCGCGGGTCGCGCGGCAAGCCCGCGACGGCTTCGCGGCCGAGTTTGGCGTCGACGCCGGCTTACGGCAGCAATTGAGTCAAAAGTTTCGAGCCGAACGGGGGCTGCTGACGGCCTTGTTCATTGCTCCCGAAAACGTCTCCGTCGAAGCATCCGGTGACGAGCGAACCGAACTCGACACGATCGTCGCGGCCTTCATCAAGCGTTCGCGCGATACCCGTCCAATCGCGCAAGCCTTTCGTCATCTCGACGAGCGCGGTGCCTTGGGCTGCACGCTCGAAGAGTTGGCGCTGAGCCTGATGCACATGTGGGTCAATCGCGTCGCCCGGGCCGCCCACCGAGCTCAAGAAGTCGTGCTGTACGACTTTCTCGATCGGCTCTACCACTCACAGTTAGCGCGCACGGCCGACCAGGCGAGCAACAAGGACTCGGAAAAACAATCGCGAGCCGCGGCCCTGGCCTAAACGACTGAATTAACGATCAGCCATACGCTTCAAGCGCGGCGCGTTCTGCGCAGCCGCCGCGCGGCCACGGGCATGGCAGCCACGATCCCTAATAGCAACAGCACCGCGCTCCCCGGCTCGGGCACAAGCGGTTGAAACAGCGGCTGGCCGGCCGAGTCGAACGTCACGATACTGCCGAACTTAAAGTCGGCCGGCACCGTGGGGGGACCGCCGGTCTGCCCTGTGCCGGGGTCACTCGGCGGCACGTAGATCGCCGATTGTTCTAGATGAAAACCCAGGCTGACCGAAACCGTGGCCGCCAGGTCAAGCGCGGCGTCGATGCTTAGCGCCAGCGGCGTGTCGATCGCGGCCGTCAGCGCCGACGCAATGTCGAGCGGCAAGCCCAGCCCGACGGCGCCGTCGAGTTCGATCTTGGGATTTGCGTCATCTCCCGTGATTTTGTAGGTGCCCGACAGGGTCAGCGAGGTGCTGAGATACTGCGCGTCGACCGGGATACTGAGGATGCCCAAGGCCGTCGCGTTGACATTCAAGAGTGCCGAAGCGGCGTTGCCGAAAATCTCGAAGTTGCCGGTGCCTGCGCCCGTGGGGCTGAATGTTGCGTTACCGGTTTGCTGGAACACCAGTGAGGCGAGCGTGCCGGTCAGGCCGATTTCGACGTTCTTCAAAATCGAGATTTTGCTCGACGTGGTCACGTCGATGGGCAACAGCGAGAAGTCGCTCGTCGTGCCGTTGAGCAGATTGAGATTCAATCCGGCCACGCTCGTCAGGTGACCGGCTTCGACGCCGAACGACGCATAGCCAGCGCTCGCCGGATGCGTGGCCACGTTTAAGGGCCCGCCATCGATCCACAGGGCGTGCGATGTGGGAGCCGTGAGCGTGAAAGGCTCCGAGGCCTTTGTCAGAGGATTGAAAGCCTCGCCGCTGCCGCTGGCTTCGAGGTTGCCCGTCAAGTCGACGGTGCCATTGAAGGACTGCTCGGTCCCAGAAAAGTAGACCGGCACGTTCGCCGCGCGCGTCGCAGCGCTCACGACGGACACCAACGCGATGACCGCGGTCGTCATGGCCGCGCGCGATGTCAGGCGCTGTACGCAACCCAAGACACAGTTCACGAGATTCTGCTCGACGAGCATTGGCAATTCCCTCCCAGGTAGATTTTGCAGCACTCTTCCCAGTGCCTGGCGAACAAACGAAACAAACGCCGCGACCGCAACACGGAAACATCCACACAGCGGCGAAGAATGTCTGGCGGCGCAAGCGGCGGCCCCCTCAACTGGCGCGCGACGTCATACCGCGAGCCGTGCCTCGATCGAGTACCAGCAAATGCTGGTCGTCGGGGGCGAAGGTTACTGCCGGGGGGCTATCGATCAGGCTGCCAGAAGAAACCGGTCGTAGCGCGCCATGCGGCACGCCACCGGAAGCCTGTTCTTCGCACGCTTACACGAGCGACCCCTTTGCAGGACTGGCCCGGGTGCACGACTAGCGCTCCCCACAGGAGGCGCTTGCGCGCTCGACCGGCCCTTACCCTCAAGATGAAGTGCCTCTCAGAATGACGTTCTTGAAGCCCGTTGTCAAACATTTCCGCTGCCGGACGCGCCAGAGTTTTTGAGTTTCCGGCTCGGGAGTCGGTCGGGGACGTCGAATTCATTTCCCGGCGAGCACAAGTTTCGCTACCATAACGAGGACGTTGGACGCTCTCCGTCGGCGCCCCATCGTTTGAGTTGCGGAACAGAAACGCCCGACCATTCGGCTTAGCAAACTGCGACCGATCGCATCGGGCCCCTTGCGCCAGTGGTGATCGATGTCCACCGGCAGTTCTTCCTTTGATTCGTTGTCGCTCGACCACGCGGCCGATCCGCTCGCCGGCGAGAGCTGGCTCACTCCCCGCGCCGTGACACCGAAATCGACACGCAAATCGACTGCGAAGTCGCCGTCCCCTCCGCGATCGAAGTCGGCGGCAAGAGCACAGCGGCCCCCCAAGAATCGCGCCACGGCGCCACCGTTGATGCCGCTGGCCACGCGAGCCGATACACCGCACGTCGCGCCAACGGATGTCGAAGCGACGTCGGCGCCAATGTCTGTAACGGCGACTGCGCCGACCGTGCCCCCCAGCGCCAGCCCGAGCGCCCTCCCGTCGCCAACACGACGGTACGACTTCCTGCTCAGTTCGTTAGCCAGCACGTTCATCCACATGCTATTCGTGATCGTGCTAGGCATCTGGATCATGTCGCTGGACGACGATGGCCCGCCCGTCTCGCTCGTCGTGTCGACCGGCACTGGGGACGACGAATTCGCCATCGCCGAGATCGAGGCGCCGATCTCTATTGAGCCCCCCGAGCCAGCCGGCGACATGCAGATCGAGCACCTGCATGAAGAAGATCCCTTCTCGCCGCAAGATCCCGCTCCCACGCTCAACGTCGGTGGCCCTGCCGACCAACTGGCTGCTCCCGAGATTGAGCTGGCGGTCGGCGAGGGGAGCATCTACGCCGGGCGATCGTCGCGATCTCGGGCCGAGCTGGTTGCGGAAGGAGGCGGCAGCCGCGAGAGTGAGGCCGCCGTGGCGGCCGGCCTGCGCTGGCTGGCCGATCATCAGATGCCTGACGGATCCTGGTGGCTCGATCGCTTCCAAATGTCGCATGCTTGCCAGGGACGCTGCCGAGGTCATGGCGCGAGCAGCGACACTGGCGGCACGGGCTTGGCGCTGTTGCCTTTTTTGGCGGCAGGGCAAACACAAAACGGTGGTCCGTACAGCAAGGTGATCGCGTCGGGGCTGGAGTGGTTGAAGGCCAATCAACGGAAAGACGGTGATCTTCGTGGCGTTGGCATCGGTCGCATGTACGCCCACGCGCTGGCGACGATCGCGCTGTGCGAAGCGTATGCCCTGACCAAGGACAAAACACTTGCCGATCCGGCCCAGCGGGCGATCGACTTCATCGTCGATGCACAGCATCGCGAAGGAGGTTGGCGCTACGAGCCGGGCGACTCGGGCGACACGAGCGTCGTCGGCTGGCAAATCATGGCACTGCGTAGCGGGCAGTTGGCCTACCTGCGCGTGCCTGAAGAAGTATTCGCAAAGGCCGATCGCTACCTCGATCGCGCCCAAGTTTATCCGGCGCCGGCACTATTCGCCTACACACCCGGCATGCCGGCCACGCGCACCATGACCGCCGAGGGCTTGCTCTGCCGGCAGTTGCTCGGCTGGCAGCGTGCCAACCCGGGTCTGGTCGGCGGCGTCGAATACCTGATCAACAATTTGCCGAAGCGCGATAATCCAGACATCTACTATTGGTACTATGGCACGCAGGTGATGCACCACTTCGGAGGTGAAGCGTGGACCCTCTGGAACGATCACCTCCGCGACACCTTGATCGACATGCAATCGAGCAGCGGGCACGAAGCGGGGAGTTGGGACCCGCGTGGCGAGTTCGCCGACGTCGGCGGGCGGCTCTACATGACGTCGCTGGCCGTGCTGACGTTGGAGGTTTACTACCGCCACATGCCGCTGTACCAGAAGCAAGCGGTGAAGTAGTGGCTAGTGGCTAGTTTTCAATGGTCAGGAAGCTGGGGGCACCTAATACTACAGCGCTAGCTCAGTGTTGGTGAAAGCGGCGGAATCGGCGAAACTGGTGACAGGCCGGAGGACCGGCTTTGAAATCACCAGGGAGAACCAGGCATGAACGCCACGGGAGGGCACCAAAAGGGGACGCGGACATTTTCTGACACCCCATATACGCCGCAAGGGAATCTGGCGAAAACATCCGCGTTCCCTTAAAGCATCACCAGCGGTGGCTCACCACGATCTCGTCCTGCGGCGGGTGATCGGGCGAGTCGGATTTTGGCGACTTGTCGGCAATCAGCTCGGCTCCGCTATCTTTCGACTGATAGCCGTGCCGCTCGATGTAGTCGCGCCAACGGCGACTGATCGTTTCACGCATTGCGGGCGAGAGCTCGTAGCGGTTCGTCTGGTAGTTCTGCTGACTGGCGAGATATTCCTGGGCCGCCGCGCGCACGTTCTCGAACGAGCCAAGCTGCAGCTTGTCGTAGATGGTTTCGAGATGGCGGATCGGATCCTTGACCAGCTCTTCGTAGCGCAGTTCGACCAGATTCTCCGGCGGAATCAGGTGCTTGGTTGCTTCGTAGGTGCGGTGCATCCGCTCGAATGTTTCCAGCACGTACTCTTCGAGCCCGGCGAACGTCGGCTTCTGGAAGGCATGCACCCGCTCGAGCGACTGCCACAGATGCACGGTCGAGGGGAAGACCTTGTACGGGTTGCGCACCAGATAGACGAAGCGGGCGTCGGGGAACAGTTCCAGCAGCACCTTGATGCGAGCGGTGTGAGGCGGGGATTTGAGCACGATCCGCTTCGGCGTGCGCCAGGTGATCTGCTGCATGAAGCGCAACAGCGCCTGCTTCCAGCGGGCGAGCGCCTTGGGCGGAACCCCTTCGAGATCGAGATACTCAGGGTACGCTGGCGGCTCGTTCGGGAAGGCCACGCTCAAATAGGGAGATGGAATGCCGAGGTTGCAGAGGGCGAACTCATCTTCCTGTGGGCGGTCCCAGCCCATCAGCATGTTGTCCATCACGCGGCGCTCAGGGAGCAGCCACTTCATGCGCGGGGCCAGCACCGGTTCGGTCAACAAAAAGGCGTTCGGGGCGACACACTGCCAAGTGGTGGGGAACGTGTGCCGCTCATCCAGAATTAACAATTCGTGCAAGAGCGTGGTGCCGCAGCGCCAATGCCCCAGCACGAAGAGCGGCGGGGCGGCCATCTTGGTGCGAGCGATCTGCCGGCCTAACAGCAATTGTTGCAGCCACTTGAGCCCGGTATGCGGTACGCTGTAGAGTAAATCGGCCATCGCCACGGGGATTTGTGCGGGGCTGATCCTAAAGCCATTGCGCGTGAAGAGCCGTAGCAGGCCGACGAGGTCTTGCCCCACCCACAGGCGGGGCATCCACCAGCGGAAGGCGGTCGTGTTGTCAGCTCCGGGCGGGGGAACGGCGGGAGCAGGGGCGGGTGGTTCGGGCGTCACGCGATGCAGGCTCCTCGTGTACGGTGAGTCGCCAGAGTATATTCCGGCGGGCACAATCACGGAAGCATTGTCTGATCGGTCGGAGGGCTCGCGTGAGCACATCGGCGGTCGGATAAACCTTGCGGCGCGTAGGAGTTGAGGTGGCGGAAGCTGGCGCCGGTCGTGCGGTCTGTGCCCCGTACTCGGCCAAGGCCAAACGGCAGCCAGACTCGAGCATCATGCTAACTTTGAGGAGTCTGCCGGCCGGGTGTTTCGGCCCGCGTGACGCAGCGGTTCGAGTCGTGGCGGCGCACGAGGCCGCAGTCGAAGAGCCAGCAACGACGCACCGTTTGGGAAGTGGGTCAGCCCCGTCAACGGTAAGCCCCAGCGGTGTCAGGACGAATCGAACTGACCCATCACTTATCCTTTTTAGAAGGTGCTGAATCGGCTATGGCAACGATCTTGGTCACCGGTGGGGCCGGCTTTATCGGCGGTTGCTTCATCCGGCAGTGGATCGCTGAAGAGCAGGACACCGTCGTCAATCTCGACAAGCTGACGTATGCCGGCAACCTCGATTCGCTCGAGCCGGTCGCTAAGAGCCCGCGACACAAGTTCGTACATGGCGACATCGGCGACCGCGAGTTGGTCGACAAGCTGCTAGCCGAGCACCGTCCGCGAGCAATCGTGAACTTCGCCGCGGAGTCGCACGTCGATCGCTCGATCGATGGGCCGGGGGCCTTCGTGCAAACGAACGTCGTCGGCACCTTTACGCTACTGGACGCCACGCGGCACTACTGGAAGAAGCTCAGCGGCGCCGACGCCGAGCAATTTCGCTTCTTGCACGTCTCGACCGATGAGGTTTATGGTTCGCTCGGCGAAACGGGCAAATTTGAAGAGACGACGCCGTACTCGCCCAATTCGCCCTACAGCGCTTCGAAAGCTTCGAGCGATCACCTCGTGAGGGCGTATCACCATACCTATGGTCTGCCGGTGCTGGTGACCAACTGCTCGAACAACTATGGGCCGTACCAATTCCCCGAAAAGCTGATTCCGCTGATGATTCTCAACGCGGTAGAAGGCAAACCGCTCCCTGTCTACGGCGACGGCCAGAACATTCGCGACTGGTTGTTCGTCGAGGACCATTGCCACGCCATTCGCCGCGTGCTGGCCAAATCGGCGGTCGGCGAAACGTATAATGTCGGAGGCAATTGCGAGCGCACCAACATGCAGATCGTGCACGCCATCTGCGACACGGTCGATCGGCTCAAGCCCGGCTTGAAGCACGCGCCGTGCCGAGGGCTGATTAAGTTCGTCACGGATCGTCCCGGCCACGATCGCCGCTATGCCATCGACGCCAGCAAGATTGAGCGCGACCTCGGTTGGACGCCGCGCGAAGTCTTTGAAACCGGACTGGAGCGCACCGTTCGCTGGTATCTTGAGAACCCAACCTGGGTCGAGCGCGTGACCAGCGGTAAATACCAGCGTGAAAGACTTGGGAACGCCTGACGGCACAGGCGTTTTCACGTCAACTGCCGCGCGAGCTACTCCGAGAGATCGACCGCCAGCGCCTCTAGCACTTACACGAGACCACGATCATGACACAGTTTTGCAAAAAAGGGATCATCCTTGCCGGTGGGTCCGGCACGCGCTTGCATCCGATCACCAAGTCGGTCAGCAAGCAACTGCTGCCGATCTACGATAAGCCGATGATCTATTACCCGCTGAGCACGCTGATGCTTGCGGGCATTCGCGAAGTGCTGGTGATTACCACGCCGGAAGATGGGCCGAGCTTCGAGCGATTGTTGGGGGACGGTAGCCAGTTGGGCATGTCGATTCGTTACGCCGCGCAGCCAAAGCCGGAGGGGCTCGCCCAAGCGTTTATCATCGGCCGCGAGTTTGTCGGGCGCGATCATGTGTCGCTCGTGCTGGGAGACAACCTTTTCTACGGGCAGGGCTTTCAGCAGATGCTCGCGCGGGCCGGCGGGCACGAAACCGGCGCCACGATCTTCGCCTATCTCGTCAAGGAACCGCAGCACTACGGTGTGGTTGAGTTCGACGAAGCGGGCAAAGCCCTGTCGCTCGAAGAGAAGCCGAAGCAGCCCAAGTCGAATTACGCCCTGACGGGGCTCTACTTCTACGACAATCAGGTGGTCGACATCGCGACGAATCTCAAGCCCTCGCCGCGCGGCGAACTTGAGATCACCGACGTCAACAAGGAGTATCTGCGGCGCGGGGCATTACGGGTCGAGAAGTTCACGCGTGGCTTCGCCTGGCTCGACACAGGGACGCCGGAGTCACTGATTCAGGCGGCCAACTTCATTGAAGCAATCGAGAACCGGCAAGGCCTCAAAGTCGCCTGCCTGGAAGAGATTGCCTTCAACAAGGGTTTCATCGACGAAGGGCAACTCGAAAAGCTGGCCGGGGCGCTGAAGAACAGCTACGGCCAGTATCTGCGCGACCTGCTGGCACAGCCGCGGCTACGGCAATAGCTGCAGCCACGTGCCCGTCAATCGCGGCAAAAACCGGCGGATTCTCGCGGTTTCTGTTGAGCTTCGCCGCATGGGAACCGGCGTTGTCCGCGCGGCCGTACGCAGCTATCATCTGGCCCCCTGTTTGTGGCCAGCCCGCGTGCGCAGCACAGCACGCACTGCCCTTCTGGTGCGCCGGACGTGAGCCTAGTCACCCGCAACACTGCGCTATCAGATGAAGCCGCTCGCGGCCTTCGGCGAGCGCGTCCTGTTGTACAGGCGCGGGTGTTCACTGGTCGTTTTCCGACGTCGAGTGCGCTGTTGCGCTCACGTCGGGCAAAGTCGACGCCAGTGCTGGTGGCAAACTTGCTTGGGCTCAGTATCACGCTGGCCGCGCACGCCTGGTTGGCGAGGATGCTAGCGGTGGAGGGTTATGGCCAGTTCGCACTGGCGCTTGCCGTAACTACGGTATTATCGGCGTTCGCGCGACTAGGGTGGGACACGGCGGCGCAGCGCTTCGTGCCTAAGTATCTTGAGTTCGGTGACCGCGCGCGATTGGCCGGCTTTCTTCACGCGGGTCGCCAGCGCGTGCTGGGCGCCAGCGCGGCAACGTCGCTTGGTTGGTGGGTGGCCGGAACTTTCGATCTGGTACCCAGCCGCATGGCGCATTGTTCGATGATGCTAGCGGCGTTGGTCCCGTTGCAGGCATGTTTGCTTTGGCAAGCAAGCTGCGTGCGGGCGGCAGGTCGCGTGGCGCTAGCACAGACGGCAGTCGAGGTCGTGAGGCCGCTGGGGCTGGCAGGCGGTTGCCTCGTATTCGTCAATTGTGTCGCAAGACCTCTTTCCGCGGCCGAGACGCTGGCCGTTTATGCTGCTGCAACACTGTTGAGTGGCATTTTGCTGGTCTATGCATCGCGAGCACCTCGCTCGAATGCGCTTGTTGAACCCAACTTCGATGAGTTGCCGCAGTGGAAAGGAACCGCGCGGCCCTTGGTGGTTGCTTCAATGCTCGAACTGGCCTACGACCAGGCCGACGTGCTGCTGGTCGGCGGGCTGCTCGGCGCGCCGGCAGCCGGCAGCTACGCCTTGGCCGCACGGCTAGCCAAGTTGCCGATCGCGGTGAATTCGGCAATCACGATGACTGTGGTCCCGCGCATGGCTGCGGCGCAAGCGGCGGGGCGGCTGCATGAGTTTCGTGCGATCGCGCGCGGTGCGTCGATCACGATGTTTGCGGCGGCTGCGGTTGCGGCCCTGATCGTGATTGTCGGAGCGCCGTTTGGCCTTCGTTGGCTTGGCAGAGGTTATGCCGCGGCCATGGTCCCCCTGGCGGTGCTGCTTACCGGTCGCACAGTAGCTGCGGCGTATGGACCGGCCCTGCAGGCACTACCACTCGTGGGGAAAGCGCGGCGGGTGCCGATCTACCTGGCGATTGGCCTGGTGATTCAAGCGGTCGCCGGGGCGATCTTGATTCCCTTGGGCGGCTCGGCAGCGGCGGCCGTCGTGCGATCTGCCGCGGCAGTCGTCAGCGCGCAACTTGCCCGCGTAACGGTAAAAGCGCAACCAGCACGCTAAAACGCCTAGTTAACTCACCGCCGGTGCGGCGGCGGGCTGTAGATCTTCTGCCGCACTAGCTCCGCTGGCAGGTGCTTGGCCAACTCGTCGTCGGTCGGATAAGTGATCAACACCGTGCGACGCTTGCCATAGAACAGAAAATAGGCGCCGGCCGCTACGGCTGAAGCGTGACCCTCAGTGACACCAGCCGCCAAGTCCTTAACTGACCCAGCGCCACCGCAGGCAATCACCGGCACACTCACGGCGTCGGCCACGCGGCGTGTCAGCTCAAGGTCGTAACCGCTCATCGTGCCGTCGCGATCGATCGAAGTAAGCAAGATCTCGCCGGCACCGTGCTCGACGAGCTCCTGTGCCCAGGACAACGGCTCGCGACCGGTCGCTTGTCGCCCCCCCTGGCCGAACACTTCATAGCGGCCATCCGCATGGCGGCGATAGTCGATCGAGGCCAGCATGCACTGCCGGCCGAAGCGCTCAGCCCCCTCGCGCAACAGCTCGGGCCGCTCGAAAAGCGCCGAGTTGATCACCACGCGATCGGCCCCGGCCTCCAGCAATCGTCGGGCGTCGGCCACCGAGCGCACCCCGCCACCGACCGACAGCGGCATGCTCGTTTCTTCGGCGATTTGGGCAATAATCTCGGTGTGGCAAGTCCGCCCTTCGCGCGAGGCATCGATATCCAGCAGCACCAACTCGTCGACGTTGCGGCCGTTGAACACGCGGGCCGCGTTGATCGGGCTGCCAACGTAAACAAACTCGCGAAACTGAATGCTTTTTTCAATACCCCAGCCACGCAGCAGCAGCACTGGGATTACGCGCGTCTTGAGCATGCGAGTCAATCACACCACGAATCAGAAGACACTTTTTCGATGAGACTTACGAGGTCTTATCCCTGGTCGCCGTTCCATTCGAGAAAGTTGCGCAGGAGCCGCTGTCCCAGGTCGTGGCTCTTTTCGGGATGAAACTGCACGCCGACCAGATTGCCGCGCCCAACGGCCGAGGCATACGTCTGGCCATAGGTCGTGGTCGCCAGCACATCGCTCTGATCATCACAGGTCACGGCGAACGAATGCGCGAAATAAAAGCAAGCGCCCGACGGAATGCCATCGAATAGCGGATGGGGCCGTTCGATCGCGACTTCGTTCCAGCCTAGCTGCGGGATCTTGAGCACCGTGTCGGCAGGCACGCGAAAGCGGCGCGTCTCAGCGTGCAGTCAGCCAAAACCGGGCAACTGCCCTTCTTCGCTGCTGCGCGTCAACATTTGCAAACCGAGGCAGATGCCGAGCGTCGGCACGCGAGTCTCGCGAACCTGCCGCTCGATCGCTGCTTTCGCACCCGACTGGGCGAGCCCCTGCATGGCGTCGTCCAACGAACCAACGCCCGGCAGCACGAGCCGCGTGGCCTGCGCGATTTCGCTGGGACTGTCCGTAACGCAAACCTCGGTCCCCAGCTTGCGAAACGCCGTGGCCACCGAAAGCAGATTTCCGGTGCCGGTATCAACGATGGTCACCATGCAGGCCATGCTAGATTGGCCGGCCGAAAGCGTCAAACGAAAGTGAGCCACGAGCAGGCAAATTTCGACGATCGCGTACAGGGACCGCGAATGACTGATAGAGTTAGGAGCGGTCGTCCGCATTTAGCCCAGGCTGATCGACGAGCGAATCCGCTTCAGCAATATCGAGAGGATTGTCCGGCGATCGGTGACGATCTCCACACGGCCGGCCATGCCGAGTTTGACGGTCCCGTGATAAACGCCCTTGCCGACCTGGTCGCCGTCCAAAGTCACGCGGACGCGATAGGTGATACCAGGGCCGGTCGCCTGCCGCTGGCCGACGCGATTCATCGTGGCCAGCGTGCCACCGCTGGTTGCGTTATCAGGCGACACAACGACGGCCGAATTGGTATCAGGCGAGATGAACGACACGGCTCCGCCGAGCGAACCATAAAGCTGATAGTCGTACGCGTCGAACTTCACACGCGACGGCAGCCCTTCGGCCAGCAAGCCGACGTCTTCGCTGGTGATCAGCGACTCGAAGCAGAAGCCGTCCTGAGCGGCGACCTCGAACACGGGGCTACCGTTAGGGACCACATCCCCCACATGGTAGCGTCCTTTGATGACGACACCGTCAATTGGGCTGTGCAGCGTCGCCTGCTGCAACTGACGCTCGAGATCGGCCAGCTCCTTGACGGAAGTGTCAACTTCTCCTTGTTTGGCGATCCGCTTGGCTTCGAGCTCGGCGGTTCGCACGGCGTGGTCGCGGTTGACCAGCTCGATCTCCTGCCGCAGCACGGCCAGGCGCCCTTCGTCGAGCGGTAACTGAGCGCGGCGCATTTGCTCCTCGCTGGTGTGTAACTTGGCGGCGCTCTCGACGAGTTGCTGATCGGTGACCGCACGGCTGGCGATCAGTTTTTGCAGCCGCGCGTCGTTGTCGCGCGACTTGGCCAGTTCGATCTCGGCCTGGCGGATGTCGGACTTCTGTACCCGACGCGCCCGGCCCAGCTCGGTCGTGGCCTGCTCGAGCTCGGCCACCGCTTTGCCGCGGGCAATTTCATGTTGCCGGAGTTGCAGGCCAGCGAGCTGCGCGAGCTTGTCGAGCTCGGCTTGGGCTGCTTTCAGTCCCCGATCGACCTTGGCTATCTGGTGGTCGAGTCGCTCGGTATTGAGCTTCAAGAGCACGTCGCCCTGGCGAACCGAATCTCCTTCCTGCACGCGGACATCGCTGACGCGACCTTCGACGAAGGGGCTCACGGCGCTAAATACTTGCGTGGGCACGTCGAGCGGCCGCACGCGGCCTGTGGAACGGACGACGATGTCAGCCTTGGTAAACGCCGCCCAGGCGATGGCCAGCGACACCGTCAGCAGGCACAGCCAAAAACCGAAATGCGCCAGCGCCGGCGGGCGAGCTTCGATCGTTTGTCGAAATTTGGAACAATCGCGGAGGGTGACGACATCCGAGTTGCGCACGGTAGTTATCCTTCGTTCAAAACATGAGCGATGCGGTTGGCCGGCAGGTGCAGGCCATCGGGCGACCCGAGCAGATCGCCGTGATCGTGGATCGACATCTGCGAACGCCACAGGCCGGCGTAGTGCCCACCCGCGGAAAGTAAGTGTTGGTGCGTCCCTTGTTCGGCCACGCGCCCTTTATCCAGCACGTAGATCAGGTCGGCGTCGCGCACCGTGCTGAGCCGATGGGCGACGAGGATCACGGTTTTGCCGGCGAGGGCGATCCGCAGATTGTCTTGAATGTGACGTTCGGTGGTCGTGTCGAGCTGGCTGGTCGCTTCG
Source organism: uncultured Planctomycetaceae bacterium (assembly GCA_964495375.1). Classification (GTDB taxonomy): domain Bacteria; phylum Planctomycetota; class Planctomycetia; order Pirellulales; family JAEUIK01; genus JAIESQ01. The sequence continues at coordinate 31,055 of CAZBWM010000046.1, forward strand.
TCGAACACGAGCACTTCGGGCCGGTTGACCAGGGCACGAGCGATCGCCAGGCGTTGCCGCTGCCCGCCCGAGAGATTCGCGCCGCGCTCGCCAACAATCGTATCGTAGCGCTGCGGCAGGCCATTGATGAATTCATCGAGTCCTGCGGCCCGAGCGGCAGCCACCACGTCGGCCAGCGACGCTTGCGGCGCCCCCAGCGAAATGTTTTCGCGAATCGTGGCGTCGAACACGAAGGTGTCTTGCGTAACCATGCCGAACCGGTCGCGCACCGTGGCGAGATCAAAGTCGCGGAGGTCGGTGCCGTCGAGCAGAATTTGCCCTTGATTGGGCTGATGGAACCGCAGCAGCAGCTTGAGCAGCGTCGACTTACCGCAGCCGCTTTCGCCGACGATGGCCACGGTTTTGCCGGCCGGCACTCGAAGGGTCACGTCGTCGAGCACGTTGCCGCGCGTGCCGTAGCTGAAGGTGACATTTCGCAGTTCCAGCTCGCGAGCGAGTAGTTGGAACGGCACGCGGTTGTCGCCGCGCGGCTCGGCTTCGAGATCGAGCACCTGGAACAACCGATCGATGGCCACCAGAGCGTCTTGGATTTTCAGGTTCACGGTCGCCAGACGATTGAGCGGTTCGAGCAGCGTGGTCAGCAGCATGAAGACGAACAGCAGCTCGCCAATCGTCAATGCGCCGGCGAGCACCCGTTGGCCGCCGAGCCAGAGCATGCCGACGCTCGCAAGGCTAGTGATGAACATGCCGGCGGCGTTCATGCGGATATCGAGCTTCTGCAGCAAAAACACAGCTTGCGTGAACGCGATGAACCGCCCCTCGAATTGCTCGGTGCGGCGGTCCTCTGCATTAAAGGCTTTGATCGTGTCAACGCCGGAGATGTCTTCGACCAGATGGGCCGCGGCTTGGGCCGCATGTTCCATGGCACTTCGCGAATGCCGGGCGGCGGCCGGATGATTCAGCGCCACCACGGCCACGAACAGCGGCGCGACGAGCGTAGCCGCAATCGCCAGCGGCAGGTCGTACATCCACAGCACCGCCAGCAGCACCACCACCACGATGGCATCGACCACGGCCGTGGTCGTGGTGCCATTGATCGCTTCGCGTAGCTTGGCCGCGTCGGTCACGCGAGAAAAGATCTCGCCAATGCGGCGCGTCTCAAAGAATTTTACAGGCAGTTGCAGCAGGTGCCGCGAATAGGCGCCGATCAAACCAAGATCGAGCCGGCGGGCAATGTGCGCCAGCAGGTATTGCCGCACGACGCCGAACAGTGTCTTTAGCACGACGACCATTACCATGCCGATGCCTAAGGCGTTGAGCAATGTCCCTTCGCGATGCACCAGCACCGAGTCGACCAGGTGCTGCACGAACAGCGAGGTCGAAGTCGCCAGCAGCGTCATCAGCAGGGCACAAAGCATCACCTCCAGCAGGATCGCCGTATGCGGCCGCAGCAGATGCAGGAACCGCCGCCAGGCACTACGACGCTGACCGTGCGAGCGGGGCAGGGGAGTGGTCGGGTCGGGCACGGCGACCAGCAGGTTGCCGGTCCACTGGGCGGTGAATTGTTCGAGCGAGCGCTTGTCGATCTCGGCGGCCGGATCTCCGACGATGACTTTGCCGCGCTTCACGCCATAGACGACGACAAAGTGGCCGAAGCCCTCGTCATCGCGCAAGTGGGCGATCGCCGGCATCGGCAACTGCGGCAGGGCGTCGGCCGTGCAGCGGATTGCCTTGGCCGAAAAGCCGAGCGACCGGGCCGTGCGGACCAGGCTCAGCAGGTTGGCCCCCGTGCGGTCGGTGGCGGTCAGATCGCGGAGCTTCTCCAGCCCGACGTCCTGCCCATGATGCAGGGCCAAGGTTGCCAAGGCGGCGGGGCCGCAGTCGTTGCCGTCGTTCTGGCGGACTAACTTGGGGCGGCGCCACATGCGGGGGTTCCTCGGCGTCGGTGACGGGTGAGCGGGCTCGGGGTGCTCGACAGGCTCCTCTGTTGGGTTAAGCGTGTAACGCCGGGAAATGCTTCTGGTGCGAGTCCATCCCATCACCTGTTCAACGTGGGTCCAGCTCCACTGCTCCCGGCGGCAGGCCGCGCCCCCTCCCCAATAAACTGTTCCGGGAATTTGCGTCCGGGTGCGTCCGGGTATTTCGGCATTGCGCCGTAAATCACATAGAGGGAACAGCTTGCGGCGACGAGTGCTTCGCGCGTTTTGCGTCCGGGTGATCGTCCGGGTTGCGTCCGGGTGGGGCAGTTTGCGTCCGGGTATTGGACCCGTTCGTGACAGGTCGACCACAAGCGAGGGTTCAGGTCAATGACTGGCACCCGCCCGCAGCTGTGGCCTGTGCCTGCACCTGCGTCCCACGCGGAGCGATTTGCGTCCGACGGGAGTGCCGCGGCCGGTGACAAGGCTGCCAAGCGGTGCGAAGCTAAAACCTATTGAATCCAAGCCTGGCAAGAGTGGCGCTCAGATGTCGTTTGATCTGACTGTGTATCTGCGTCGGGCAGCGATGCCCAGCCCATCGGCGTGGCAACAAGCCATTGCCGCGACCGGGCTGCCGGTTGAACTGGATACCGACTTCGACCCGGACACCTTCACTGGCTTTCTGCCGTGCAAGCTGCGCGGCGTCGATGCGGGTTTCGAGTACTTCTCCGGTTCGTTGACGCCTGAGGAGGCAGCGGAGATGGGCGCGCCGTCGGGGTCGGATTTCTCCGTCAGTCTGGTCGTGCACTCGGACCCACGCGAACTCGCTTGCGCGGCAGTCGCCGCCGGTGCGCTTGCGAGGGCAAGTGGCGGGCTGTTGGTCGATCCCCAGTCGGGCGAGTCCTACCCGCCTGCGGACGCGTTGCATTGGGCCGCCAAGCAGTTCGCAGATGCCGAGCGTCGCGGCACTCCCACTGTGTCTGCCGGAGAGCGTGGTCGGCCTCCGCACACCGCAAGAACGCTACTCAAATCAATTCTCCTCGGGATCGGCATCACGCTGGCCCTAGCTGCCGCTATGGTTTTTCTCACCGCATGGTATGCGCTGCCTCTCGGGCCCTTTCTCGATGACGGCCCCTTTCACGGCGTCCCCACCGCGGCGGTAAATAGCCGGCCGCCCGACCACTCGATGCCCATTTGGGATGGAAATGTACTCGAGGTTTTCGACTCAACCGAGCAGGGCGTGTCGGCCACCGTGCAACTTCGTCGCGACGATGGCTCCGTTGCGTGGGCAATTCTCGCCGATGGGTACGAACCAGGGGACGCACGATCCGTGCGATTCTCGAGCGCCTCTCGCGGCCTCGCGCGCTCGGGCTCGGCGTACGGCGTTGTCGACTGGACTTACGGAAGCGAAGCAACTAACTGGCACATCACAGGCAGCGGGCGATTGCGTGATTATTGGTATTCGTGGTGATCAGGTTAGGAGCGAACGCTACGTAGTTCGTAGGGTACGCTACTTGTCGGCCACTGACGTCACAGAGGACACCGAGGAAGGGCGGAAAAATGGCCACCCAGGCCTGCGCTGCGCCGAGTACGGCTGCGCTCGGCCTGGGCTGACTGAGCCGGCCTTACAGGCCGGAAGGCCTGTTGCCGCTGCGCGGCTTGCTCCGAGAAATGAACCTCGTCCCCGCTCATTCACTCGCGCAGTCGCCTGGCATTCATCCTCGTCGTTCTGATGCGCAAGTCCCCGCGCACAAACGACGTGGCGCTCTTATTGCGCAGAACGACCCCGCTTCACGCGCCGGCCCACTGCGAATACTGCTGCCAAGGCGGGTGCGGCCAACAGCCAGGCCGCCGGCTCCGGCACGGGGACGATCTGAATCACAAAGTCCTTCTTCGCGATCAAGGCGAGCGATGCCGCTTCGCTGACCGTGAGCAGTTGATTGTTGATGACCACGTCGACCTTCGTCGCCACCTGGCCGGGTGCCAACTGCCCGGCAATGTCGTATCCGAAGATGGCAAGCGACCACGGTTGGATGACTCCGGGATTGGCGACCAGATCAAAAGCGACCGCTACACTGCTCGACGGCAGAACGATCGGTGCCACGTCCACGCCGTTAATCTGCGACACGGAAACGCGCATGATGGCGCCCACGTTCGCTTGCGTGGCCGCCGTGCCCAAGCCTGACAGGGTGTAGTCTCCCCCCTCAAACAAACTGATGGAGCCGATGCCCAGACCTGGATTGGCCACGACGGAGAAATTGAGCTGACCATCGGTCAAATCGACGGAACCGCCCGCGGCAGCCGACACAAAATTCGCCGGGTCAAAGTCGAGCCCGATGGCAAACGGAGTAGGCGGACCATACAGGGGCACGCCATCGGTACCGGACGACTCGGTAACTCCGGTAAAGGTGAACCCTGGTGGCACCGGGCCAAAGTCGCCGTAGAAAATCGAGGACGCCTGAGCGCCGGTCGTCAAGAACAGGACCGACAAGGCGGAAACGCGCGCAAGAGTACGCAGAAAGGTTGATTTGCAAGTGGTTGAATTCATGAGCATGTCTCGGTGCAAGGGTTGTGTGAGGATCGAAGCGCGAAGCCGCGTCGTGGCGAATTAAGTGCTGTACGAACCGGAAAACGGATCTGCGCGAAGGCTTCCAGGGACGAGCATCCCTTTGAGGTCCGGCGCAAATTGTGAATCGAAGAGTGCCGTCGCTTCGCGGGTCCTAGGGCAACTGCGGCCGATGTATGCGCGCTGGCTGGCGTCACAAACATGCCGACGTGGCGGCGCAGGGAACCAGAAGCCAAAGAGACTTCGACGGAGACGCGTGACGGCAGAGACTATCGCGATCGGGAACGATCGCGTTGACTTTAAACGTGGTGCGACGCGCAATTAGTGCATCGCCCGCGGCTAACCAAGCCGCGCCATCACATGAGGAATCATTAGCTTTACCACGCTCTGGGGTCGCCAGTTCTTCAAGTACCTTCGATAGTAATTCGCGCTCGCGGTGCGTCAAGTTTTTTTGGTAGGGCCCTGTTCCCGCGGGTGTTCGAGGGTGGTGAACGGGCCTTGCAGGCCGGAAGGCAGGCGACGCTTTCGGGCAATCGCCCACGAACCTTCGCGAGCAAGCGATTGTCTAAACAAACTTAGCGAAGGTATTCGCGCGCAGGCAGACTCCCATGCTGAACTTGATCCGCCGAATGCACCTGATCGTTGGTCTGGCCGGGGTCGCGGCGTTTCTGGGGACCGGGCTCTACATGGACCGCGTTCACGGGCACCTGCGCGGTTACGACGACACTGTGAGGATGCTCTATCGATCGACCCACATCTATCTGTTGTTGTCGGCCTCGATCAATGTCATGACGGGCTTGTATCTGAGGCCAGCCGAGTCGACCGCGCGACGCCTGCTGCAAGGCCTCGGTTCGGTCGCGTTGGTGGTCGGCCCGCCGATTCTTCTGGCCGCATTCTGTGTGGAGCCTTATCTGTCGGACCTGGCTCGTCCGTGGTCGCGGATTGCCATTTACCTGACGCTTGTCGGAGTGGTTTTTCATTTGCTCAGTGCCGTCAGGCGGTGGGGAACGCCGGTGGCGTCGGTGGATCAGGATGGTTGAGGTTGGTGAGCAGTCGATTACGTGAAGCGAACGAGTTGGCGATCGATTTCGTCGACAGACGAAGCTTCGTGCCGGCGAGGTGAACCTGTTAGCCGCGGAGTTTACTCCGCGCGCTAGCGTGTTCGACAAGGAAATTACAGCGTGCGCGAAATCCATCGCGCGCTCGCAACAGCTAGCGCGCGGGATGAATCCCGCGGCCAACGATACCGCATTCTCCACGGCTCGAACTGATTTACGGAGCCGAGCGTGAATGAACGGCCCCTTCAGCGCCGGATCGTTCACCATTCTCGGACCCAGCCCTGCGGGGTGGGCTGATAGAACTGGCCTTTCAGGCCGAAGGACATGTCGCCGCTGCGCGGCTTGCTGGCGTTGTGCGAACGGTTCCGTGGGTTTCACCCACGGCTAAGCTCTGCCGCCGCTGCGCGGCGAGGATGGCACAGTGCGAAGGTTACATCGTGCCACCGTGCCTTCGTGTGGTGGTGACGTCGTGTTTGTCGCCGTCGTGTCGTGGTGCCGTCGTGTCGTGGTGCCGTCGTGTCATGGTGCCGTCGTGTCATGGTGCCGTCGTGTCATGGTGCC
>CAZBWM010000046.1:37255-52799 GCA_964495375.1 uncultured Planctomycetaceae bacterium
TCGTGTCATGGTGCCGTCGTGTCATGGTGCCGTCGTGTCATGGTGCCGTCGTGTCGTGGTGCCGTCGTGGTTAGGCGTCGTTTTGGCCGAACCACCACACTGCCCATGGAGCGCGAGCCAGCGGCGAATTACGATTGGGCGAGTATGAAATTGCCATAACCTTCGCGACCGCGCCCCCGACGAAAGTTGCCATGACCGATTCGCTGCCGAGTGAAGGTGCGCCGTCGGGGCGAGTCATGCCCAACTTAAGCGGACACGTGCCGGCGCTGGACGGGATTCGCGGGCTGGCCATTCTGCTGGTCACCGGCTATCGCTTCAATCTTGGTCCGCCCGACACAAGCTTACCGGCGAAGGCGCTGTTTGCGGCCCTGCATCATGGTGACCTGGGGGTTGACCTGTTCTTCGTGCTGTCGGGCTTTCTGATTACGGGCATTCTTTACGACGCCAAGGCCAGCGAGCATTACTTTCGCGACTTCTACGCCCGACGTGCGCTAAGGATCTTTCCGCTCTACTACGGTTTTCTGTTCCTGATGCTGGTTGTGTTGCCGTATGCGCTGGGGAGCCGGTTCGATTTTTTCCCCGAAGCGATGGAGCACCAGCCCTGGCTGTGGCTGTACGGGGCGAATTTTTTGATGGGCTTTCGCGACGCGTATTGCCTGGGGGCGTTCTCACATTTTTGGTCGCTGTCGATCGAAGAGCACTTCTACCTGGTGTGGCCGGTGGTGATCTGGCTGTGCTCGCGGCGCAGTGGCATGATGGCGTGCGTGGTGGCGATCGCGGTCTCGCTGGTCGGTCGGGCCGTATGGATTGCCGGTGGCGGCGGGAGCGTGGCGGTCGAGTGTTTTACTTTTTTTCGGCTCGATGCGCTCGGCTTGGGGGGATTGTTCGCGCTGGCGGCGCGCGGACCGCGTGGCCTTGGCACGTGCGTACCGTGGGCACTGGCGAGCGGCGTGCTCTGTACGGCCGGGATGGCGGCGATTTCGGTGTTACCAGACCACTGGTTTTACGGCACGAATATCTCGATTCGCGCGGGGTTCTTTGGAGCGCTGCTGGTGTTGGCCGTGGCCGCGCGGCCGACGACGGTTTGGGGATGGCTGTGGCGATCGCCGGTGCTGCGCTTCTTCGGCAAGTACAGCTACGCGATGTATGTGTTCCAGTGGCCTTTGATACCGCTAATGGCGCCGATCGTCACCGCGGAGAGTCTCTGTGAACAGATGGGCTCGGTGACGGCGGGCCGGCTGACGTATCTGGGCATCATGACGGCGACGACCACGGCGCTGGCCGTGCTGAGTTGGCAGTTGTACGAGAAGCACTTCCTGGCGCTGAAGGCGCGATTCGGTAGACCGCGGTGACGCAGGAACGCGGCAGCAAATTTGCGCCGACGGCCCAAGCCGTGGCGGACTTCGCATGGTGGGCTGTCTAGCTAGTTGATGTTCCGCTCGCGACCTTCCCAGAACGGTTTGCGCAGCTCGCGCTTGAGAATTTTGCCGACCGGGCTCTTCGGCAATTCAGTCGTCGAAAAGCTGACGCTCTTGGGGCATTTGTAGTTGGCGATCAAGCTGTGGCAATGATGGCGGAGCTCTTCGTCGGTGGCTGTTTTGCCGGGCTTCAAGAAGACGACCGCGTGGACCGCTTCGCCCCACTCTTCGTCGGGCACACCGATCACGGCCGCCTCGAAGACCGAGGGGTGTTCGTGCAGCGCGGCTTCGACTTCGACCGAATAAACGTTCTCGCCCCCGGTGACGATCATGTCCTTCGTGCGATCGACCAGGTAGATGTATCCATCGGTGTCGATGTAGCCGGCATCGCCCGTGTGCATCCAGCCGCCGCGCAGGGCCTGCTCGGTCGCCTCGGGCTGCTTCCAATAGCCCTTCATGACCATCGGGCCGCGAGCGCAGATTTCGCCGACTTCGCCGGGGGGCAGCGGATTGTCATTTTCGTCGACGACCCGGACGTCGGCCGTGAAGATGGGGATGCCGGCGGAGCGCAAGCGTTTTAGCTCCTCGGGCGTTCCTTCGAGCTTGTGGTCCTCCGGCGGAAGCATCGCACAGAGCGGCGAAAGCTCCGTCATGCCGTAGCCCTGCACGAAGTCGCACTTGAGCTCGGTGATTGCCTGCCGCAACAGGGCCAACGGAATTGGCGCGGCGCCGTACGACACCTTGCGCACGCTCGACAAATCGTGCTTCTTGAAATCGGGATGGTGCAGCAGCATGTTGATCATTGTGGGGATCGCCAATAGCAAGCTGACGCGATACTGCTCGATCGCGGACAGCACGCGCCCCGGTTCGAAGAACGGAATGAAGGCGTGCTGGGCGCCGACCATCGTCAGGCCGAAGGTGCCTGAGCAATCGGCCAGGTGGAACATCGGCGCGCAGTGCAGGTAGACGTCGCTGGGCGAACCATGATCGGTCATGATCGTGTTCTGGGCGTTCGCCATGATGTTGTCGTGCGTGAGCATGACGCCCTTGGCGCGGCCGGTGGTGCCGCCGGTGTAGAAGATGCCGGCGACGTCGTCGCCGTCGCGGCCGGCGTCTTCGACCGGCGCGCTGTCGGCGAGGAGCTGCTCATAGCCGAGCAACCGCTCGGGCGGATTGCCGGCTCCCGCAAACACAATATGCCGCACGGTGTGCAGCTTCCCCTCGAAGGCGGGCAGCATCAGCGCGAAGGTGTCGTCGACCACCAGCACCTTGGCTTCGGCCTCGTTCAACTGGTAGATCAACTCGGGGGGAGCGAGGCGAATGTTGAGCGGGACCGCCACGCCGCCGGCCCAAAACGTGCCGTAGAACAGTTCCAGGTAGCGGTGGCCATTGAGCATCAGGATGGCGACCTTGTCGTCGTCGCCGATCCCCAGCTTGCGGAGCGCGCCGGCCAACCGCTGCACGCGGTCGCCGAATTGGCGATAAGTCATCCGCACCGGATCGTCGAGCACGGCGGGCCGGTCGCCGAACAAGGTCAAAGCGCGGCGCAATGTCTGCGTAACCTGCATCACCATTCCCCCCGAAAACGAATCGTCGGCAAGACCGAAACGTCACGCGCCGCGGCAACGGAATCGTGCCGCGCGCTGGCCGACAAGTGGCCGTGATTGTCGCACACGTCCGGCGGGAATCAAGCAAGACATGGCTCGGGCACAATGTTAACTAACGGAGCGGTGAGCCCGAACGGTGTCAGGAACCGATTCAAGCGGCAAGCGACAAATAGTTGGTCGTCACCAGAATCGGTTCCTGACACCGATCGGATGCGGCCTTGCCAGGGACTGTCCCACTGCCCGTTGCCTTGACACTCGCGCGGCGGAGCCGGACAATCGACGTGCGAAGTGGCGCACGAGGCGCAAGAATCGAGTGCTTCGCAAATTGCCAGCTGACAACTTCCCCCCTGATCAAGCGGTTCGCCAAGGCCGAGGATGACCCGCGCTGCCGACGCCAAACGCCACGCCAGCCGAGTCGCTGAGCTATTGCGCCAGACATATCCGGACGCGGAGTGCGCGCTGGGGCATGAGTCGCCCCTTGAGCTACTGGTGGCCACGATCCTGTCGGCCCAGTGCACCGACCAGCGCGTGAATATGGTCACGCCAGCGCTGTTCAAGAAGTATCGCACGGCCGCCGCGTTCGCCGCCTCGCCGGCAGGCGTGCTCGAAAAGGAAATCCAGAGCACCGGCTTTTTCAACGCCAAGGCCAAGAGTATCCGCGGTTGCTGCCAGAAGCTGGCCGACGAACATGGCGGGCAGGTGCCGCAGGATCTCGACGCGCTGGTGAAGCTACCCGGGGTGGGGCGAAAAACTGCCAACGTAGTGCTGGGGACTGCTTACGGCATCGCCTCGGGCGTGGTGGTCGATACGCACGTCGCCCGGCTAAGCTTTCGTCTGGGCCTGACCAAGCAGAAAGACCCGGTCAAAATCGAGCAAGACTTGATGGCGCTGTTGCCGCCGGCCGAGTGGGTCAACTTCAGCCATCGGTTGATTCATCACGGCCGGCAGATCTGCATCGCGCGGAAGCCAAAGTGCGAAATTTGCCCGCTGTTGGCCGACTGCCCTCAGAACGGAGTAACTCTGACGGCGGGCGGGAACAACCCGACGAAGAGCCGTGGCGCGAAGGGTAGGGGGGCGAAAGCGGCTACGACCAGTCCCATCGCGAAGGGGAAGAAAGTCGTCGTCTCCGCGAAAGCGACTGCCAAGCGTGCGTCCGCGTCGAAGTCTGCTGTAGTCAAGCCGCCTGCGATTAAGTCGAAACCCAAACCGAAGCGAGCCCGATCATGATCCTCTCTGGACACGAGATTCGCCGGCAGTTGGGCGTGAAGATCAAGATCGATCCGTTCGACGAGGCGAATCTCAACCCCAACAGCTACAACCTCACGCTCCACAACGAGCTGATGACCTACGAAGAGGTCGTGCTCGACATGCGCAAGGCCAACCGCGTGCGGCGGCTCGTGATTCCCGAAGATGGGCTCGTGCTGAGTCCCAATCAGCTATATCTCGCCCGTACCATTGAGCGGACGGAGACGCACGGCTACGTGCCGATGATTGAAGGGCGGTCGTCGATTGGGCGGCTGGGGCTGTTTGTGCACATCACGGCCGGCTTCGGCGACGTCGGCTTCTGCGGCTACTGGACCCTCGAGATGTTCGCCGTGCAGCCGATCCGCATCTACCCGAACGTGCCGATCTGCCAGGTCTTCTACCACGAGATCTCCGGCGAGGTGACCGAGTACGCGAGCAAGTACCAGGACAACCGCGACATCCAGCCGAGCCTGCTGTTCCAGGAGCTCAACCCCGAGGGGGAGAAGGATCCGCAGTTGTCGCTATTCGGCTTCGAGCGCTCGCACCGGTAAGCGTGCAGAACCATGCCGGGGGGAAAGATCTCGCGCAAAAGCGCTGGGAAGAAGGCAGGAAGAATCTCACGCACAGGCGCGAAGGCGCAAAGTTCGTACAAATCTCTGAACTCGTTTGCTTCGCCCCCCCGCATTCTTTGCGTCTTAGCGCCTTTGCGCGAGGTTATTGTAGCGCCTTGGCGCGAGAGTATTCTGAGTGCAATCAGTGATGGGCCGCGGCGTGGGCTTCGTGGTGCTTGCCGGCGACGACCGCTTCGAGGGCGCCGCGCAACTCGGGATACGCGAACTGGTAGCCCGACTGCTCGGCCACTTTCGGGAGCACATGCTGCGAGATCAACAGGATGTCGGCGAACTCGCCCACCATCAGCCGCAACCCCAGCGCCGGGGCGTGCAGCACGGCAGGCCGATGCAGCACGCTGGCCAGCACCTTGGTGAACTCGCTGTTACGCACCGGGTTGGGGGCGACCGCGTTCATCGGGCCGCGGAGGTCGTCGTGCTTCAGGGCATGCTGGATCAAGCCAAGAATGTCGTCGACATGCACCCAAGGCATCCACTGCTGACCACCACCGAGCCGGCCGCCGAGCCCCAGCTTGAAGATCGGAAGCATTTTGGCCAAGGCCCCGCCGCCATCTCCCAGCACAATGCCGATCCGCGGCATGACGACCCGCACGCCGAAATCTTCGGCCCGCGTTGCTTCATGTTCCCACTGGCGGCAGACGTCGGAGAGAAAGTCGTTGCCCGGGGGAGAGCTCTCATCGAGCAGCTCTTCGCCGCGCGAGCCATAGATACCGACCGCCGAGGCGCTGACGAGGACCTTCGGCTTGTCGCGCATCCCTTCGAGCCCGGCGACCAGGTTGCGGGTGCCCAAGCGGCGGCTATCGCGGATGCGCTGTTTCTTGGCAGCGGTCCAGCGCCCCTCGGCGACAGGTTCGCCCGCCAGATGCACGACGGCGGTCACCCCTTCAAGCGCGGCAGCCGGGGGCAATTCGGTCTCGGCATTCCAGCGGAAGGCCTTCGCGCCGGGAAGCGTCACCCGGGCCCGCTCAACGTTGCGAGTGAGCACATTGCAATCGCCCAACCGTTCGACGAGCTTGGGTCCAATGAAACCAGTGGCCCCGGTGATGAGCGTTTTCATGGCGATACCGCGCGAGAATTGCCAACGATGTTGCAAATGGCCCAGCACAGTGATGCTGGTGTGCCCTGCACAGTGTAGCGCGCGAGGGTGGATCGTCAACGCGCGGAGATCTACACGGCGGGCCGAAGTGGTAACCGCATTCGCATCTTGCGCGATCACACGATTTCGCTACTTCCCTGGCCGATAGAACGGGTCGACGTCGGCGTCGCGGTGCCACTGATATTCGGTGGCGTCGGCTAAGGTTTCGGCCGCTTTGATGCCGTAGAGCCGCTCGACCACGTGCAAGGCCATGTCGATGCCGGCCGACACGCCTGACGACGTGACGCGGTTGCCATCATCAACCCAGCGGGCTTGTTCCACCCAGTTGACCTTCGGCCCATTGTCGACCGCCAGCTTGAAGTAGCGTTTGTTCGAGGTCGCTTTGCGGCCATCGAGCAGACCGGCCTTGGCCAGGATTGCCGAGCCGGAGCAGACCGACATGGTGATTTCGGCCTGGTCGGCACGCTCGCGCAGCCAGCCTAACAGCTTCTCGTTCTTCACCTGCTGTAGCGTGCCGAAGCCGCCCGGCACCAGCACCAGATCGAGTGGCGGGCAGTCGTCGAACCCGTGATCAGCGACGACCTGCGGCCCCTGGGCGCTTTTCACCGAACCAGCTTTCTCGGCGATCATCACCACTTTCAGCTTGCTGCCGAGATTGCCGAAGATCTCAGCCGGGCCGTAGACGTCCAACAGCTCGAAGCTGGGGTAGAGCAGAATGCCGAGCGTGCGCGGACCCTTCGGCTCGGCGGGTTTTGATTCGGTCGGCTTGGCTTCCGCAGGCGTCGCGTTGCCGGAAGTCGCGGCCGGTGCGTCTTCCGCGGCCGGGCAAAGCGTGACGGCGAAGCAGGCTGCCAGGATGGCGCCGATCCCCAGTCCGACGGCCAGCGTGCGGACCTTGCGACGCGAACGAATTGCCGGGGAAGCAAAATGGGAATGCATGCAACATGCTCGCGGTTGGAGGAAGGCAATCGGGAGACCACCAATGTAATCGAATTGCCGGGGGGAACCGAACTGGGGACACGGCGGGTTGACGGTCAGGGTAGCAGGAGCCGCTCTCCGAACGGTGTCAGGAACCGATTCTAGTGGCCGCTCGCCAATGGATCGCATGTCTTTGAATCGGTTCCAGACACCGATCGGGCCCGCCCACCGATCAGGGCCTCTGATGACGGGACGGACCTACGTCCCGCTCCGGGTATTCGCCGCGGGGGGACAAAGCTTGCCGCCCGGTGGCCGCCGCGATACCGTAAACTGTGTGGAAGGCGTGATTTCCAGGCGGGTTCCCTCGGGATTTAGCGTGCGACAACCGACCCAGACAGCAACGGATCGCTGGCGGCGTGGCTCGGAAATTCGCGCTCGGCATGCCCACCTGCTGCGATTGGCCCTCGCCCTGTTGGTTCGGCTGCTGGCGATGGGCGTGGTTCGGGCCGAAGAGCCGGCCAATCCGCCTGATCCCCCGGCCACTGTGGCACCAGCAAAACCTGATGTGCCCGCCGACGCCAATGCAGGCGCGGCTGCCGATGCGCATCCAGCCGATGAGGCCGTTGCGACCGATCCAGTGCTTGCTGCCCGGCGTCTCTGGCTGGCTGGCAAGTATGAAGAAGCGGAAGAGGCGTTCGAGCCGCTGACCAAGTCGCACCCGGCCGCCGCCGTGCTGGGGTTGGCCCGTTGCCGCGAGAGCGTCGGCAAGGCGGACGAAGCGAGAACGCTGATCGAGAAGGCGTTGGCCGAATTGCCGGCCGCGGAGGCAGGGCCCGAAGTCGCCAAGCCGGATGACGAAAAAGCTGACGACGCAAAGCCCGAGGATGCCGCGCAAGCCACGCTTCGCGCTGAGCGTGCCGATCTTGAGGCTGAGCTCTCTCGGCTGGCGCTGGAGCGCGGCGACCTGGCCGAAGCCGAGCAGCGTGCCGCGGCCGCCCGCCAGCAGAACGACGATCACTTGCTCGCCCGCTGGATCGACATCGAGCGGCTGCGCTCGACCGGTCAGCTCGACGAAGCCGAAGCCGGGCTCAAGTGGTTCGTCGACTATTACAACGCGCACGACGTGACCGACGCCGACCAGTTGCGTGTGATCGGACTGGCGGCGGCTCAATACGCGCGCTGGAAGCACCTCTCCGAACAGTTCCAGTTCTTGATCAACGACTTGTATCCGCAGGCGTTGGAGAAGGAGCCCGGCTACTGGCAAGCGTGCTTTGAAGCGGGTCGGTTGTTCGTCGAAAAATACAACGAGGCCGAGGCGACCAAGGAACTTGGTAGCGCCCTGAAGCTCAACTCGCGCGCCGCCGATGTTTACGCCGCGCTGGCCGAGCTGGCGCTGCAGAAGTTCGACTTTGATAACGCCAAGCCGGCCATCGCCCGGGCGCTGGAAATCAATCCGAATTGCCTGGCCGCGCGGCGCGCGCAGGCGGACTTGCTGTTGGCCAATTTTGAGGTAGCCGAGGCGGTCAAGGCGCTCGAAGCGACCCGCGATCTCAACCCGATTGATGAAGAAACGCTCGGCCGGCTGGCGACCGCTTACCTGGTGGCCGATGGTCTGCCCAAAGTCGACGACGAACGGCCCGACGATCCGGCCGCCAAACTAGCCGCCACGCTGGGAGACAGCCGCGCCGGCAAATTGCTCGCAGAGGTTAACGCCCGCAATCCGCACGCAGGCCTGTTCTATCACACGCTGGCCATGCGGTTGGAAGAGCGGCGGCAGTTTCCGCTGGCCGAACTTTGCTTTCGCGAGGCGCTGGTGCGCATGCCGCGGCTGGTCGGCCCGCAAGCGGAGCTGGGCCTGATGTACATGCGGCTCGGAGAAGAGGCCGAGGCCAAAAAACTGCTGGATCAGGCGTTCGAGGCCGATCCGTTTCACGTGCGCGTCAGCAACATGCTCAAAGTGCTCGAAGTGCTCGACAACTACGAGACGCTCGAGACCGATCACTTCATCATCAAGTTCGATCCGCAGCGCGACAAATTGCTGGCGCAGTACACGGCGCGGCACTTGGAAAAGCTCTATCCCGATTTGTGCGGCTGGCTAGGCTACGAGCCGAAAGAAAAATCGCTGTTCGAGATCTTCAGCCGGGCTCGCAACACTGACGGCCACGGCTGGTTCAGTGCGCGGATGGTCGGGCTGCCGTACATCGGCACCGTGGGGGCGTGCGCCGGTAAGATGGTCGCGCTCACCTCGCCGAACGATGGGCAGCGGCGTTTCAATTGGGCCCGCGTGCTCGAGCACGAGTTCGTTCACGTGATCAACTTGCAGCAAACGCGGTTCAACATTCCGCACTGGTTCACCGAGGCGCTGGCCACGCTGCGCGAAGGCTACCCGCGGCCGCCGGAGTGGAACGAGCTGCTGCTGAAGCGGGTGCCGAAGGGGGAAGTGTTTAATCTCGACACGATCAATTTCGGCTTTATCCGGCCGCAATCGGGCGATGACTGGACGATGGCTTACTGCCAGGCGGAGATGTACGCGGAGTACATCCAAGAGCGGTTTGGCCGCGAGGCGATCGCCAAGCTGCTGGCCGCCTACGCCGACAATCAGGACACGCGCGAAGTGCTCAAGCGGGCCTTGAACATCGAGCAGCCCGACTTTGAGAAGGGCTATACCGAGTACGTCGCCAAGATTGTTGCCGAGCTGCAAAGTGGTGGAGACGAGGGAACCGGCGCCGACGTGCCGGAGAAGCTCGCCGACCTCGAGCGCGCTCAAAAGGCCGATCCGAAAAACCCGCGGCTGTTGGCTGAGCTGGCATCGGCCCAGCTAGCCCGCAAGGCGTATCCCGAAGCGCGGCGATTCGCTCGCCAGGCGGCCGAGATCAATCCGCGTGAACCGCTGGCAGCCTACGTGCTGGCGCGGCTGCACTTGTTGATTGGCGACAACCAGGAAGCGGTCACCGCGCTCCAGGCCGCGCACGATCCCGAGCATCCCCACGCGATGCTGGTGAACCTGCTGGCGGCGCTCTTGATCAAGGCCGAAGACTTCGCGGCGGCCGAAAAGCTCTATCGCTTGCTGGCCGAGAAGCAGCCGCATGATCAGCGCTGGCCGAAGGCGCTGGCCCGGTTGTATCTGTTGTCGAAGCAGGAGCAGTCGCTCGTCGAAGTGCTCGATCGGCTCGCCCGTTGGGACGGGGACGACATCGCCTATCGCAAGAAGCTGGCCGAGTTGAAGTACCAGGCGCGCGACTACGCGGCGTCGGCCGACTGGGCCCGCCAGGCCTTGCACATCGACGTGACCGATCCGGAGATTCATCGCCGGCTGGCGGCCGCGCTGTTAGAGACCAAGGCCACGGCCGAGGCGATCGACGAGTATCTGGTGGCCATCGAGCTCGCGCCCGACGATCCCGATCTGCGCTATGCGTTGGCCGACGCGTACTTGCAGTTGCCCGACAAAGCCAAGGCCCGGGCGACGCTCGAAGAACTGCTGCGTCGCGAACCGAAGCACACCGCCGCGCAAGAAATGCTCGAGAGTATCGAACCTTAAATAGCCAGCAGGCCGCTAACGTATTCTGTAGCCGGGGTCTGTGACCTCGGAATTCGCCGCGAAACTCCGGCCTCGAAGAGGTCGGCTACATTTATTTAACAGTCTGCTAGTTCGTTAGATATCGGGAGCCTGTCGCGTAGTGACGAATTCTTCAAACACGCCTGAGACCGCTGACTCTTCAAGCACCGCGATCACACTGGCTGAGTTTCAAGGGCTGATCCGCCGCATGTATCTCGAAAAGGATCTCGCCCGCGGGATCGATGGCACCTTCATGTGGCTGATGGAAGAGGTCGGCGAGTTGGCGGCCGCGCTCCGTAGCGGAACGCAGGAAGAGCGCGAAGGGGAGTTCGCCGACGTGCTGGCCTGGCTGGCCACGATCGCCAACGTGGCCGGAGTCGATCTGACGGCGGCGATCGCGAGCAAGTATGGCTCGGGCTGCCCGGGCTGTGGCAAGTTCCAATGCACCTGCGCCGACAGCGAGAAACCATGACAAGCGGCGGGCAGAAGCATCAAATCGTGCCTTGTTTGCGAACGGTGAGCAAGCGACATCGCGCAGCACTGCGAGCTCGACTGGTCGCGCTACTCCAAACCCGGCACTGCTGGGCAAGCCAGCAGTGGCACACAAGCCAGCTTTTCAAGCTAGTCACGCTAACGCTGCTTTGCGTTTTGCAATCGGCAAGCAGCGGTCGATCGGCCACAGCCGCCGACGATCCGCAGCCCAAGAAATTCGAGATTCTCGGCGTCCATGCGGGCATTGCCGGCAAGTACAAGGTGGGCTGTTGGACGCAGCTCGACGTGCTGCTGCGCGGGGGGCCCGACAATCATGGCGGGGTCGTGGTGGTCTCAGTCCCCGATGGCGACGGCGTGCCGTCGGAAGTGATTTCCGCGCCCGTTGCCGTGCTGGCGAACAGTCCCACGACCGCGCGCGTTTACATTAAGCCCGGCCGCGAGATGCCTGAGATCGGCGTGCGGTTTGTCGAAGTCGATGCAGCCGGGGACGCCGGCCGTGTGATTGCGCGGCAAACCTTTGAGTGCAGCCTGTCGATCGAACCGTTGCGGCAGGGGCCCGCGCTTGCCGATCGCGAGCAATTGATTGTCGGAGTCGGTGGCCCGATCGGAATCGAGCTGGCCGCCAAGACGTACAACATGCAGGCCCCCTCGGGGACCACCATTACCGAGGTGCGCATCGACAACGTCGGGCATTTGCCGGCGCGTTGGTATGGCTACGACGGGGTCGACACCGTGGTGCTGGCCACGAGCGACGCCGACATCTACCAGAAGCTGACGCCCGCGTCTCCCCAAGTCACGGCGCTACGACAGTGGGTGGAGCTCGGGGGGCGGCTCGTGCTCGTGGTGGGGAGTCAGGCCGATCTGCTGCTGGCGCCCGGTTCGGCGCTGGGGCAGTTCGTGCCGGGGACCTTCACCAGCACCGTTCCGCTAAAACAACTGCGCTCGTTCGAGGCCTTCGCCAACGCGAACGAGCCGTTGGCCGAGGGAGGCGCGCTCGACAATCCGCTGCTCGTCCCCCGGCTCGTCGACGTGCGTGGGCAAGTCGAAGTGCAGGAGGGAGGCGACCTGCCGCTGGTGGTGCGCGCGCCGCTTGGTTTTGGCGAAGTGGTGTTCGTCGGGGCCGATTTCGATCGGCCGCCGTTTCTCACCTGGCCCGATCGGGGTCGGTTCATGGCCCGCTTGCTGGGTTACGTTCCGCCCGCCAAGCCCGACGAATCGAACCCCTATGGTTACCTGGGCTACAGCGATCTGGCCGGTTCGCTGCGTGCGGCGCTCGACCAGTTCGAAGGAGTGCGGATCGCGCCGTTCTGGTTCGTGGCCAGCCTGGTACTGGGCTACCTGATGCTGATCGGGCCGATCGATTACCTGCTTGTGAAGCGCGTGCTAGGCCGCATGGAGCTCACCTGGGTGACCTTTCCGGCGATGGTGATTGCTGTGAGCGCGGGGGCGTACTTTCTCGCCAATTGGATGAAAGGGGACGAGCTGATCGTCAACCAGATCGACTTGATCGACATCGATCTGGCCCGCGCGGGGGCCGACAACCCGGGAGGCGCGGCTGGCCCCGGGCCGCTCCAGCGCGATCCGAGTGCGCCGCTGGTGCGCGGCACATCATGGTTCAACGTGTTCAGCCCGAGCCGCAGCGCGTACGACGTCACGATCGACACGAAATCGTTGGGCATTGAACTGGCTGGCGAACGGCAGATCGTGGCCTGGATGGGGCAACCAGGGCAGGGGCTCGGCGGTATGAGCGGCCGGGCCACGGCGCCGGTGCTCGACTGGCCCTATCAGTTTGCCGGCGACCTGACGGCGCTGGCCGGCGTGCCGATTCAAAACTGGTCGAGCAAGCCGTTCGTCGCCAGGTTCGACGCCGAGGCGAAATCTCCGGGGCTGGCGTTCGAGCTGCGGGCAGGGGCCGGCGAGCTGCTGCTGGGGAGCGTGACCAATCTGTTGGCCGAACCGCTCGAAGGCTGCTTGCTGGCTTACCGGGGGACGGCCTACCCGATCGAGCGCCTCGAACCGGGCCAGAAGTTTGAGCTCGACCCGGGCACGCGGCGCGACCTGACCGCCGAATTGATCGCGCGGCAGGGAGGTGAAAACCAAACGCCCGGCATTCAATTCCGCTATCGCCGTGGGATGCAGGTGACCGTCTCGATGGAAACGACGGCGATCATCGAACGATTCGCGTTTTATCAGGCGGGGGGGGGAGTTGGTGCAGCCAAGCTGCTCAATCGCAGCGCCGCGACGCTCGATGGTAGCTCGCACCTGGCGGCCGGTCAGGCGATTCTATTTGGTCGCACCGAGAAGCCCGCCGCGACGGTCGAGCTGCAAGGCGAGGTGCCGACCAGCCCGCGCAATCAGAATTGGACGTATCGCCGCTGGTACTTGCCGGTGGAGCCGGCGAATTCGGAACGTGAATGATTTGTAGGGTGTGTGAAACACACTGCGACCGTATCGTTAGGATTGATTTTTCGGCGGCCGACTAATTCATATTTTTTGAAACGACTTTCCACGTGATCGAAACCCGCGACCTGACGAAAACGTACGGCAACATGCACGCCGTTAAGAGTCTCCAGCTCAAGCTCGAGAAAGGGGACGTCTTCGGCTTCATCGGCCCCAACGGCGCCGGCAAAACGACCACCATGCGGATGCTGGCCACGCTGTTGAACCCCACGGTCGGTGAGGCGTACGTCTGCGGCTATTCGATCTACACGCACCCCAAAGACATTCGCCGGGTGATCGGCTACATGCCCGACTACTTCGGCGTCTACGACGACATGAAGGTACACGAGTATTTGGAATTCTTCGCAGCGGCTTACCGCATCAAGGGCCCGCAGCGCAAGAAAATTTGCGATGAAGTGCTCGAGCTGGTCGACCTGACCTACAAGCGCGAGGCGCTGGTGACCAGCCTGTCGCGCGGCATGACGCAGCGGCTGGGCCTGGCCCGCGTGCTGCTGCACGATCCGCAGGTGCTGCTATTGGATGAGCCCGCTAGCGGCCTTGACCCGCGGGCCCGCATCGAGATCCGCGGCTTGCTCAAAGAGCTGCGCAAGATGGGCAAAACCATCATGATCTCGAGCCACATCCTGCCCGAGTTGGCCGACATCTGCAACAAGGTCGGCATCATCGAGAAGGGCGTGCTGGAGTTCAACGGGGAAGTGAGCGAGGTGATGAGGCTCGCCCGGCGGCAGGGCATTCTGCACGTGGCGGTGCGCGAGAATCAGGAAGCCGCGGCCAAGCTGTTAGAATTGCAACCGATCGTGGCCACCGTGGTGCCTGAGGATGGCCGGCTGCGGGTGACCTTGCGCGACGGCGTCGAAGACTATAGCGACTTGCCGACGCGGTTGATCGAGGCGGGCTACCGGCTGACCATGTTCCGCGAGGAAGAGCTGAACCTCGAAACGGCCTTCATGGCGCTCACGAAGGGGATCACGGCGTAGGGGCGGGGATAGTTTCGCGATGGATGGTGCAAGACCTTGCCGATAATCAGCAGCCCCGGCCCCCTCACCCCCGACCCCTCTCCCGCGAGGGGAGAGGGGCGACGGATTCCAACATCCAACCAATCGCCTGGGCGAGGCCGTCGTCGTCGAGCGTGGGGGCGACGCGGTCGGCCTTGCGGCGCACTTCCTCGGGCGCGTTCCCCATCGCGATCCCCAGCCCGGCCCCTTCGATCATCGGCACGTCGTTGACGTCGTCGCCGACGGCGCAAATCTGCTCGGCCGAAATGCCCCATTGGTCGGCCATGCGGAGCACCGCCGCCCACTTAGTCGCGCCGGCCGGGGCAATCTCGCACATGAAGCCGGTGTACTTCGGACTGCGGAGCACATGCGTGTACAGCACGCCGGGGACGACCCGGTTCAGTTCGTCTGCCAGAAGTTGCATCTGCTCGCGGGTGCCCATCGCAAAGCCGGCGAAGATGCCAGGCGGCGGGTCCTCGACCAGTTGCGGACAGATGTGCGCATACGGGGCGTTGCGGGCCATGAACTCGGCCAACAGCGGGCAGGTGACGTCGATCGTGCGGCAGTAGAGGTCGTGCCCCTGGTGAAAAGTGTCGGCATAGAAGATCGGCTCATAGCCGGCGGCATCAATCGTGTGCAGGATCTTCAGCAGCGCCGGGCGTGGGAGCTCCGCCATATGGAGCGTGCGATGATCGGCCGGGTCTTTCACCAGCGCGCCGGACGACGTGACCAGCGGACAGGTTTGGCCGACCAGCTCGGTGAGCGCGTGGGCCAGGTGGACGGCCCGCCCGTAGCGGCGCCCCGTGGCCAGCACGATGCGCGTGCCCGCGGCGGCCGCCCGCTGGAGCGCGGCGCGGGTAGCGGGGGAGATTTCGTCGTCGAGATTGACGAGGGTGCCGTCGATGTCGAGGGCCAGCAGCCGATAGCGAGACATGGGGCTATCGTACCAGTTTTTAGCGGTCGTGCGGGCGCAGATCACCGGGACGGCGAAGCTACCGCCGCGCGCAAAAAAAAAAACGCCCGGCGGTGAGTGACCTCGACCGTCGGGCGTTTGGTTGTATAAATCCGGCAGCACCTACTCTCGCACTTTTGGTACTACCATCGGCTCTGAAAGCTTAACTACCGTGT
>CAZBWM010000047.1:0-52305 GCA_964495375.1 uncultured Planctomycetaceae bacterium
AGCCATCAATTGGTGACCCAGTTCGGTTAGCGCTGCCATGTACTGAAGCACGATCGATCGCAATCCGGCGGGAACTGCGGGAAACAAGTTGGGCCCGTGCAGCGGTGTCCCCGCTTGCACGAGCGGGTGGTTCGCAGCGAGCTCCTGCCCGAAGTACAACCCTTCTTTCTGATCGGGGCGACCGGAAGTCAATTCGTCGCCAACTCGAAAATACCCGCGCCACGCTTTGTCGCCACGCGCCATATCAATCTGCAGCTTCTCGGCAGTCGGGCGTGCGAAGAACTCGCGTGCGAACTTTTGCAGATCTTGTTGCAGGCCCGCGTCGACGCCGTGGCCCGTGACATAAAAGAACCCGCTCTGCCGACAGGCGGCATCGATCTTGGCGGCCACCTGTTGCTTCGCGGCGGAGCTACCGGCCCGCAGCGGCGCAATGTCCACAATCGGCAACGAGGAGAAGTCGTCGAGCATCGAGCATCCGTAAACGACGTGTTTCCGTCTACTGCCGTCGAGCTTGGCAACGCCGCTCCGCACCGGGGGCGTCGAACGGCATCGCGTAGCACCCAAGTAATAGAATCGGGCCGAATGGTACCAAATCGCGTTGTACCCAAGGCCAATCGGCGGCCTAACGGAAGTATCCCCGAGAGGGCTCGAACCTCTAACCTTCGGCTCCGGAGGCCGACGCTCTATCCAATTGAGCTACGGGGACGCTCTGCACGGATTGATACCTGCAATCAATTGGGGAGAGCAGGCTCACGGTAAGGAGTGATTTTACCAGTCGCCACGGCCTCGGGTAGGGCTTGGTCCGGCGACAGTGGGCGCAGCGCCCGTTTTTACCAGCCGGCACACGTCCGACCACGTTAAATCGCGCGACTGTGCCGAGAAACTGCCGCCGCTAGCGGCTCGCGAGCAACCGGCCGATTTGTCCGGCGTGTAGGACCGCGATAAGCTAGATTGATCGGAGCCGTGCTTGTCGGTGGCCGGCCAACTTCTTTCATTGCCAGTCGGACGGAATCTGTGCCCTATCCATGCCCGCGACGAGCCGTGGCCCTGGTGATTGCCGTCGCGGCCGCGCTCGGCCCGGCGGGCTCTCGCCTGGAAGCGGCCGTCGTCGTGCTCGCGAACCGCGCCTCGCAACCGGTGCGCTGCGAAATCGCAGGCCTGTCAGGACCATTGGCTTACACGATAGCCCGCGGAGATCTGGTCTGCGTGCCCGTATCGGGCCAGGCCGAATCGCAGATTGCTTTTGAATCCGACGGCAATGCAGTCGGCTATCATCTCGATCCCAACAGTTGCTACTACTTCTTCGATACGGCGCACGGCGGCCTGAATTTGCAGAAGATCGGCTACAGCGACGCGGGGGAGATGCCCCCGTTGGTGGACGCGCCTGCGACGCTGTGGGAAAAGGCCGACAAGAAGCTCCCCCGGCTGGCCAAGATCCCGGTGAAGCTACTCGTCGACGACGAAGAGCGGATGACCACCGAGGCCTGGCAGGATCGGTTGCGCAAGCGGCTCGAAATGGCGTCAGGCATTTTCGAACGAACGTGCCGAATTCGCTTTGAGATCGTCGCCTTCGATACCTGGGATTCCGACGACCGCATCACCGATTTCACGCGTTCGATGGTCGAATTCGAGGCCGAGGTCCCGCCAGCTCCGGCGCGGCTGGTCATTGGCTTCACCAGCCAGTACTCGCCCATGACCGGGCCCACCAAGGTCGGCGGCACGCGCGCCGCGTTCTATCCCTATGTGATGGTGCGCGAGTGGGCACAGCACTACACCGAGGCCGAGCGGCTCGAGATGCTGGTGCACGAATTAGGCCACTATCTTGGCGCCGTCCACAGCCCCGAGACCACGTCGGTCATGCGTCCCGTGCTGGGCGATCGCCAGGCCCGCCTGCGCAGTTTTCGCATTGGCTTTGATCCCCTCAACGCGCTGGCTATCTATCTGGTGGGCGAAGAGTATCGCATCCGCGGCAACATCCGCCGGCTCATTGAATTGAGCCCGACGACACGCCTGCAATTGCGGACCATCTATCAAGAAATCGGCCGGTCGATCCCTGATGACCCCGCGCCGCCGCAGTACATTCAACTGCTGGGCAATCTGCCCGCGGCCGGGCATCACGCGGGATTGCGCCCCGTATTGCCCGAGGCCGCGCCACCGGCCGCCTCAGACGCGGCCAATGCACCAGACGCCACTTCGCAGAGCGCCCCATCAGGTGCTGCCGCGACTCGCCCCGCAGGCATGTTGCTGCGCCCCACTCGTGCCCTCCCGGGCAGGTAAGCCAGGCAACCGCGGCGGCGAGTGTGATGCGCCCCAACCGCTCGTACTAGCGGTTCCACGTAAAGCCCAAGTTCACGCCCTGTGCGAAGACGTCCTGCGCGTTCTCGTGACGGATGCCAACCTCGGGCAAGGTGTAATTGACCATGCTTGTCGGCCGCGCCACATAGGCCACGTAGGTACCAGTCCAGCCCACGGTCACGTAGAACGACTTGGTCACCTGGTAGTTGAAGTTGAAGCGGCCCTCCACCAACGGGCTGAACTCCGTGCGGTGGAAGATGCTGTCGAACCGCATTGGCGTCCGCAAGATCGGCGTATTGGGAGATGGACCCACCAACGGATCGGTCGGCTGCAATCCAAGATTGCTGCCAATGATGCCGACCTGGTTGACGGTTTGCATGTTGATACCCGGCATGAATCGCCAATCGGTCGACAGGATCATGCGATCCAACTGGCGGAAGTAACGAAAGCCCCATTGCGGCCCCAGCACGTTGTTACGGGCCAAGGTCAAGATATCGGTCTGGCCAAAGATACCCCCCTGGCCCGACATCTCGAACGCTTCGGTGAACTTGAAGAGGCGGATGCCGAACAACATGTCGAGCACGCCGCCATCGTGGAACTGGTCGAAGCGATAGAACGGGCTCAACTCGTAGCTTTTGATGAACGAGCGGTTGAGATATTGGAAATTCGTATAGACGTTCGCCAGGCGGAAGGTGTCGGTATAGTCAATCAGACTATTCGTGACGATTCTGTCCGCGGGACGATCGTAGATGACATTGTTGCCGTTCTGATCGGCCCAGCGGCCAAAGATGCCGTTGAAATTCAGGTCGTTGTCGCCACCGTTATTGAATTGGTTGATAAAACCGGTCAAGCGGCCAATCGGCACACCGAACGGCGCCGGTGCCAAGGTGAAGCCGTTCGCACCAAACGCGATCGAGTCCTGCGGGGCATAAGTTTGCACCGTATCGTTGAATAGCACTTCGACGTGGCTCTGGCGAATCTGCTGATGCGCCGAGCGCATGTCGGTGATGCTGCCCAACCATCCCCAGTTCTTGCCGACATAGCCGAACTCGTAGCGCTGGCCCGGTGCTCCACGCGACCGCAATTGTCCGGTATCTAGTGAGTTGACGCCCGTCTTGAAGAAGCCTTCCTGAGTCGGAATGCCGACGATCTGCCGTGGCTCGAATTCCTGCGGCGCGATGTCCGCACCGACGGGCACCGTATCGGGCGCGTTGGTCCACCAGAACATCTGGTCGAACTGGAAGAACAAACCGCGGTTCGGCCGTGGATACCCGCTCAGCGGAGTCTCCACTGGCGCCCACGGCCGGAACTTACTGGGCACGAACCACTGTTCTTCGAGCGGATTGATGGGGACCGGGTCTTCGGCTGCCCAAAGCGGGACCGAAAATCCCAGCGCCAGCAACGCGATTAGCAGCCACTGTCTGGTCCGTTCACGCAACATCGTTTTACTTCCCAAGCAGGCTCGGATTCCCCCCGGGGCGGCGCAAATCTGCACAGACCTGCGACGCCGCGAAGCTACTGCGTGCGGGTAGTATCGGTTCTGCGGAAGATGACAGTTGAGTAAGAACGGCAAACCCTGACGGAAATGCCGCTTGTGCCGGGCAGGTGATAGCACCGAAGTGCGGGCCACCGGCTACGGAGAGCGCATCGCCGAACCCCAAACGGTCGGCTGGCTTAGAGAGAACTCGATCCGTTGAATGTGCCTCATCCCGCGGCGGCGAAACCGCGGCCCTCCATCAACTCGGCCACATAGTCTCGATCGCCGAGACTGCCAGCAGCGCATAAAAAACCCCTGCAGGCGGGGCAGGGACCTGCAAGGGGCGTTGAAGCGGCTTGCGCCGCTCCCACACGAGTAGTTTAGCAACCGCTGTCACTCGGGCAAGGCTTTTGACGGCCCTTTTTTAGCCGGTGTAGGTCCTTGCCGGTGCCTGGGTTAACCCGCTGGTTCCAGCACAGTTTGAGCCCAGCTTCGGTCGCATAGGTTACCCGTAACAAGAACGTCTCGATCACCTCTGGTGGGCCCGTGGCCCGTTTCCGCCGTTGCTGTCGGTCGAGCTCCCGACGCCACGAAAGCCGGCCCTGGCAAGTTTGCCGGACGTGTCCCCCGGGCGTAAGATCGGCTGCGGGGCTCAAGGCATCAGCTTCCAGCCTAGGCTGAAGGCGATGCGTGGCCCAGGCTGCCAGCCCGTGCGGTACGCAGCTCAGATAACCAAGCCACGCGGGCTGCTTAAGGTTACTTCCGGAGTCACGCCATGTTATCCAGATTGTCGCGACTGCTCCCACTTGGTATCAGCCTGGCAATCGGACTACTTACCCCGGGGGACTCCAGCCTCGCCGAACAACCCTCGGTCGCTCCCGCGCCAGTCGCTGGCAAGTCGCGATTCTTGCGCCTCACGCGCGACGACAACGGTGAAGCAATTGCTCTGGAAACGGCGATCGCACGCTACGTGCCGCGCGGCCCCAATGACCCCACGCCGATCGTCCCCCCTCTTCCCGCAGCGCCCCCACCTGACGACCAAAAGCCCGCTGCAGCGGTTGCCCCTGAGGCCGCCGACGCGGTTCCCGCTCCCGAGCCTTTTGATCCTCCGGCCGATCTCGTCGTCGATCTCTTCGGCGCGGTCCACATCGGCGAGAAGTCGTACTACGAGCAAATCAATCGCGATTTCAAAGAGTACGAAGTCGTGCTCTACGAGCTGGTCGCCCCCCCCGGCACGCGCATCCCGCGCGGTGGCGCCCAAAGCGCGCACCCCGTCGCCATGATGCAAGGGGGCATGAAGTCGATGCTCGGGCTTGAATCGCAAACTGAACTGGTCGACTACCAGGCCGAGAATCTCGTGCACGCCGATATGTCGCCCGAGCAGCTCGAAAAATCGATGGCCGAGCGCGGCGACGGTTTCATCGCGCTGTTCTTCCGCATGATGGGGCAGAGCATCGCTCAACAGAGCCGCGAACAGGTGTTGCGCGCCAGCGGCGTCAAGCTGCCAAAGCGCGCCTCGCAAACCGACATGCTGGCCGCCTTGCTCAATCCTGGCCGAAATTCCGGGGGTCTCAAGCAGATGCTCGCCGAGCAGTTCGAGAACATGGAAGCGACGATGCTCGCCCTCGAAGGTCCCAAAGGCAGTTCGCTTATTTCCGAACGCAACAAGGTCGCGCTGGTCGGGCTGCGCGAGCAGTTTAAGCTCGGCAAGCGGCGCATCGCCATCTTCTACGGTGCGGGGCATCTTCCCGACTTGGAACGCAGGCTGCTGACCGAGTTTGGCCTTAAGCGTGACAGCGAGCGCTGGCTCTTGGCCTGGGACTTGAAATCGGTTCCCCAGCCCGCCAAGCGCCGCAGTGTTACGCCAGCAAACGACGCCGACGCTGACGCCCAGCCTGCTGATGCCGACAAACAACCCGAGCCCGCCGCGACCGCGCCGGCCGAAACGCCCGGCAACTAGCTGCCGCGTGCGAGCCAGCCAGGCCGCGCAATTCAATCAGGAAGGAGCTCCCGATGGTCCTCGTACACGTGTTCGATTCGAGCGGTGAGCTGGTCGGCCCCATCGAGATGCCCAAAGTCGAGCTGAGCGACGAGGAGTGGCGCCGCCGGCTGACTCCTCAGCAATTCGAGGTGCTCCGCAGCAAGGGGACCGAACGCCCGTTCTGCGGCACGCTCTTGGACAATAAAAAGCAGGGCGTTTACACCTGTGCCGGCTGCGGGCTGCCGCTCTTCTCGTCCGACGCCAAATTCAATTCTGGCACCGGCTGGCCGAGTTTCTTCCAGCCGATCAGCGCCGAGAACGTCGCGAATGAGCGCGACAACGCGTACGGGATGCTACGCACCGAGATCCTCTGCGGGCGCTGCGATGGCCATCTGGGCCACGTTTTCGACGACGGTCCGCGGCCAACCGGCTTGCGATTCTGCCTGAACTCGGAGTCGCTGAACTTCACTCCCAGCGATCAGCTCGCCTCGTTGGCTGATCCCGCGACAAGCCGCACGACTGCCAACGACCTGCAGGCGACCACGATCGCCGGCGGCTCTCCGAGCGACACGTCCGGCGCGCTCCAAACCGCCATCTTCGCCGGCGGCTGCTTCTGGTGTACGGAAGCGGCTTTCGCCCAGCTCGCCGGGGTCGCCGATGTCGAAAGCGGCTACGCGGGTGGAAAACCCGAGACGGCTAACTACGAAGACGTCTGCTCGGGCACCACCGGGCACGCCGAAGCTATTCGCATCCAGTTCGATCCGGCGAAAATCAGTTTCGCTCAATTACTCGAGGTGTTCTTCGACGCCCACGATCCTACGCAGCTCAACGGCCAAGGGAACGACCTCGGCACGCAGTACCGTTCGGCGATTTTTTACGCCGACGAAGCGCAGCACCGCGCGGCGCAGGAGAGGATTGCTGCCTTGAACGCGTCCGGCAAGTTCCGCCGGCCGATCGTCACCACGCTCGAACCGCTCGTGAAGTTCTATCCGGCCGAAGCATACCACCAGGACTACGCGGACAAGAACCCGAATCAGCCCTACGTGCGTTACCACTCGCTTCCCAAAGCTTGCGCCATTCGCGAGAAGCACCCCGACTTGATTCGCTCGACTACCGAGGCGCCCAGCAAAGGTTAGCGTCGTCGCCCGCTCCCTACATCAACACGCCATGCTCGGGCTGCACGCGCGGCGGCAGTGGTTTCTCGCCCAAGGCCTCGAGCGCGTTGCGTTCGATTGTCCGCGTCAGGCTCGACAGCGGAGTATCGTCGGCGCGATTCTCGAAGGGATCTTCGATGCGCGACCCGATTAAGTCGAGCGATAAGAAAACAAAGCTCACCGTGAACGACAACGGAATCATCAACCAGCCGGTTTCGCTCACGAAGGCCAGCGGCAACAGCGTCCCGTGGACGTGCACCAGCAGCCGCTGAAAGTAGCTGTACGGGCGCGCCAGCGGCGTGAACTTGATCCGCTCGCTCCGCCCCTGCACGTGGTTCAGCTCAACCAGCGTCTGATCGAGCTGCACCAGGACGTAGTCGGTCAACCAGCCGCGCGCGCGGGCTTGCCGCAGCGCCTGCCCTTGCAATTGCAGCAGCGCCTCCGGAGCATTGTCCGCGCGCAATAGCGGCTGATATTCCTCGTCGGTGAGATACTTCCGGCAATCGACGTAGTTGTTGTGCGCCACGATTGGCTCGTCGTCCAATTGCTCCTGCGGGAACGAATCGGCCGCGCGCAAGAACACCCGCACCGCGTGCATGAACGCCAGATGCCGATGCACGAGCCGGCGCTGGAATTCGCGCAACTCGGTGCGTTCCTCTTCCGGCCCATCCAACAGCGACAGCACCTGCCGGCTCCAGGCTCGGCTATAATTTACGGCCAGGCCCCAAATCATGCGGGCCTCCCACCAGCGACCGTACGCTTCGTTGTTCTTGAAGCCCAAAAAGATCGCCAGCGCCGTCGACATCACCATGATCGGCTCGAATGGAATCGCCAGGTCGAAGCGATGAATGGTCCGCCGCAGCAGGTACACCCCCACGGCCACGCTCAAGAAATACACCAGGCTGGGCCAGGCGTAATAAAGGGTCCACTTCCACGGTACGTTGCGACGAACCAGCATCAGGCGTCCTCAGCGGGAGCAGTTACCAAACCTTGCCCTGCTGGCTGAAGTGAAGCCGATTTAACCAATTCGTACAAGCTTGTACTGCCCGTCCGCGGGCCGCGACAAACCCCCAACTACCGCAATAGGCTACTGTTGTGCGCCAGGAGAAGTTTGATGAACATCGTCGCCGCCTGTGCCCACGAATTCGACCGGCATCGCCGTTTAATCGAGCGCGCGGTCGCGTCGCTCACCGATGAGCAGTTCTTTCATCGCCCGAGCGCGGCGGTAAATCCGATCGCCTTGATCGTCAAACATCTGGCCGGCAACCTGGCCTCGCGCTGGAGCGACTTGCTCGCCAGCGACGGCGACAAACCGGCGCGCAACCGCGACCACGAATTCGTCCTCTCGGCGGACGACACCCGCGCCAATCTGATGGCGGCCTGGGACGTCGCGTGGCAAATCGTTGAGACGACGCTCGCAAGCCTTACCGATGCAGATCTTGCCGAAACCGTGACCATTCGCGGCGAGCCGCACACGGTGCTGCAAGCGCTCTTGCGCGGGGTGAGCCACACCGCGTATCACGCCGGGCAAGTGCTGTACGTTGCCCGGCTCGTGGAGCCCAGCGCGCCGTGGTTAACGATTGCGCCGGGACAGAGCCGGCGGCACGGCACGGGGCACTACCTCGAAAAAACCTGAGACGCCGTACGCGGCCCAATGTCACGCCGTACGCGGCCCAAGTTCACCTCGCGCTCGCGGCACAGTGATGAAAGCCCCGCGCTGGCTCAGGTCTTCTTCACGCCCGGAAAACTATGGCCGCAATCGCAGACGGCCCGTCGGGCGGCGACTTCGCGTTTGCACTTGGGGCACTTCTTCAGCCACATGTTGCGCGGCGCGGCGTTCTTGGCCTCGGCTTCGCGCCGCACCTTTGCCGCGTCGTCAAGCACTACGGCCGCGCGCGAAGCAGCGCACTGCGGGTGGATGCCAGTGCTCGAATACGTCACCTTGCCGCAGACCGGACAGCAGGGGCGTGGCGCGGGGGGCGCGATCAGCGCCTCGGGCTTGCTGTTGCTCATCGGCTCGCACTCCTGGGCAGTGAAATGAAAAAGGCCGCCCCGGCGGAGCGGCCTTCGCGAGACCAGACGCTTAGTAGCGACGGCCTCGAAAACCACCACCGCCGCCGCCACCACCGCTGCGCTCGGGGCGCGGCTTGGCTTCGTTGACTGTCAGCGGGCGACCACCGTTTTCGGTGCCGTTGAGCTGCTGGATCGCGGTCTGGGCGTCCGCTTCGGACTCCATTTCCACAAATCCAAAACCCTTGCTGCGGCCCGTGTCGCGATCCTGAATGACCTCGGCGCTGCGCACCTGGCCAATGGCCTCGAACAGCTTCGACAACTCAGCATTGGTTACGGTGTAACCCAAGTTGCCGACGTACAATTTCCTTCCCATGCAATTCTCCGACGCGAAATCTACTTAGGCCCAACTTGGCTTTCGGGGCCTTGCGAAAGTGGCTGAACTGTCAGCCCGGCAGGTGGGAAGGACGAATGAGAGGAGGCCCAAGCCAAATTCAAAATGGGCAGCGAGAGCTCAGCCGGCGAACCAACCGCTGCCATTGTAGCGGACTGGGCCCCCCTTGTCTTGGCTGAAAATCGATGGGGAGCACGCTTTTACGCGATTTGCCCGCGTGCAGAGACCAGCCCGAGCGTGTGTAATTCCTGGCGAACACGCGGCCCAGCTTGTTCCAGGGGCACGCTTTACGACTCCCTGGTGCGGCCGCCGTCGGCTCACGCGCCAGCAGCCGAACTACTCCGTAACAACGCAAGAAATGCCTTCAACAGCGGTGTGTTGTCGTGCCAGGTGCGCCCGGTTACCAGGTTGCCATCCACCACCGTCGGCTCGTCAACGTAGCTGGCGCCCCCCTGTTGGGCATCGAGCGCACACTTGGCAACCGTCGTCACGCGGCGCCCCCGAATGCAATCGGCCGCCGTGAGAATCTCGATGCCATGGCAGACCGCGCACACGGGCTTACCCGTCTCAAAAAAGTGCCGCGTGATTCGCAGCAGATCGGCGTCGTAGCGCAAGTACTCTGGCGCGCGCCCTCCCGAAAGAAACAAGCCGGCGTAATCCTCAGCGCGCACGTTGCGAAACGCGACCGTCGCGCGAATGTGATAACCGGGCCGCTCTTGCGTAATGTCCCACGGCGGATCGGCCCCCGGCGGCACCTCGTGCAGCACGCCGTGGTAGAGCCGCGCCTCGAGCCCGGCGACGTCGACCTCGAAGCCATCCTCCGGCAGACGGAAGATCGGGTACATCGTGTCGAGCACTTCGGTCGCGTCGCCGATCGGCAGCAGAACTCGCGGCATCAGTGAACGCTCCTCAATCATTCGGTTCGGCGCTTCCTGTAGGGTGTGCGCAGCACCCCAACTGGCGCCAGCGGGACGTCGTCGATTCCCCAATCGCCGACGACCAGACTGCGGTGCGTTTCACGCACCCTACGGATTGACTACTTGGCGTCCCGCGGACGGCAATACGACAGCACCACCAGCGCATAGCTCGTCACCAGATTGGGATCGCCTTCCATCCAGCGATTGTTCTGGTTGATCCAGGCACCGCTCGGCTGTTGACGGCTGGCCATCTCTTCGGTCAGTTCCTTGCGCCAGTCGTGCTTGTTGCCCGCTTCGTCCTCGAAGTAGTCGATCCCCGCGGCGTCGAGCGCCCGGGCGAATGTGTAATAGTAGTAGTACAACCCCGAATCACCCATGCCGGGGTTCTCTTTCAGATCGTAGTGCTTCTTGAGCCAGTCGACGGCCGCCTTCACGCGGATGTCGTCCGACTTCAGACCGGCGTAGATGAAACTCTTGAAGCCGGCGTAGCTCATCGTGCCGTAGCTGCGCAAGCCGCCGTCGGGGTTCTCGCGCGCGGCGCTGGCGCCACCGGCCGCCACGGTGTAGAAGAAGCCGCCGTCAGGGTTTTTGGCCGCGAAGGGAGTCGTGTTGTATTGCGACTCGTAGTTCTGGCAGCGCGACACGAATACGATCGCCTTCTTGATCGCCTCGTCGTCGACGTCGGCCCCCAGGTCGTGCAGGGCGTCGATCATGAAGCCGGTGTTCGAGAGGTCGGGCCGGCCACTCTTGCCGTAGCCGGCGCCACCGTAGTTGAGGCTCGACTCATCCTGCCCTTCCCCCTCGTCGATCTGCACTTCGCGCACATAGCGTTCGGCCCCTTTGAGCAGCTTGTCGTAGCGGCCGTCTTTGTTGGCCACGACAAGCGCCTGCACGATGATGCAAGTTTCGTAATTGGGAATTCGCGAATTGTTAGCGTAGATTCCGCCGTCTTCGTGCACGAAGCCTTCGATGTACTTCAGGCTGCGCGCGACCAGCGGATCGTCAGGCGTGCGCCCCGTCCGTATCAACCCGGTCACTGCCAGCGCCGTCACGGCCGGGCCGGCCTGCGCGCTCATCGAGCCATCTTCTCCCTGGGCTGATGCCAGGAACTGCACGCCCCGCTCGACGGTCTGCTGGTAGAGCTTGGCCGGCGGGCCGATTGTCTCAGCGCCACGCGTCGCCATGCTGCCGGTCATCAGGCCGGCGACGATCAGCGACGAGAGTTTCAGGGCGGGCCTCTTCATGGATTTCGCTCCGTGCAGATTTTTTGAGGATGATCGGGAGCCGCCGCGGCGACCTACTATCGCCGGCTCGGCGGTGCAATTCAGGGGCCAACCGCTCGCCGGGTACTCCGCATTACACAACACAGCGCGACACCTGAATAGTAGTGCTTGGAAGCTCGCACCGCCGCGATGAAAAAAACGCCGCGCGCGGACATTCCTTCGCCGCGCGGCTAGAGCTCCTTCGCCCCGCCTGGCAGCTCCAGACGATCGCGCTACGCCAGCAGCTCGCGCACCACGCGGGCCGGCTCCACCCCAGTCAAGCGCTGGTCAAGCCCTTGATAACGATAGGTGAACCGCTCGTGATCAAAGCCCAGCAGGTGCAGCACCGTGGCATGGAAATCGTGAATATGCACGGG
Organism: uncultured Planctomycetaceae bacterium; assembly: GCA_964495375.1. Lineage (GTDB taxonomy): Bacteria > Planctomycetota > Planctomycetia > Pirellulales > JAEUIK01 > JAIESQ01. The sequence continues at coordinate 11,868 of CAZBWM010000047.1, forward strand.
GTCGCGGACGATGTTGTACGAGAAGTCGTCCGTCTCGCCGTAGATCTGCCCGCCCCGGCTGCCGCCGCCGGCCATCCACATCGTGAAGCAGCGCGGGTGATGGTCGCGGCCGTAGTTCTCGTGGCTCAAGCCCCCCTGCGAGTAAATCGTGCGCCCGAACTCGCCCCCCCAAATCACCAGCGTGTCGTCGAATAGCCCGCGGCGCTTGAGATCTTGAATCAAGGCCCAGCACGGTTGATCGGCATCGCGGCACTGATCGGGCAAGCGACCGGCCACGTTGCCGTGCGTATCCCAGTTGTTGTGGTACATCTGCACGAACCGCACGCCGCGCTCCACCAGCCGGCGCGCCAGCAGCACCGTGTGCGCGAACGAACCGGGCTTCTTCACGTCGGGTCCGTACAGGTCGAGCGTCTCTTGCGTTTCCTGTGCCAGATCGACCAGTTCCGGCACGCTCGACTGCATGCGGTAAGCCAGCTCGTACTGCTCGATGCGGGTGTTCGTCTCCGGATCGCCAACCTGCTGCAAGTTCAGCTCGTTGAGCGCTCGCAAACCATCGAGGGTGCGGCGCCGCACTTCGCTCGACACGCCCGCGGGGTTGTTGATGTAGAGAATTGGATCGCCACCGCTGCGGAACGACACGCCGGCGTGCTCGCCCGGCAAATAGCCCGACGCCCACAGCCGGGCACTGATCGCCTGCACCTGCTCGGTGTTCGACGGTTTGGCCACCAGCACGACGAAGGTCGGCAAGTCACGGTTCAGCGAACCCAATCCGTACGACGTCCAGCTCCCCAGGCACGGCCGCCCGGTGATCTGATTGCCCGTCTGCATGTAGCTGATGGCTGGCTCGTGATTGATGGCCTCGGTGTGCATGCTGCGGATGAAACACATCTCGTCGACCATGCGCGACGTGTACGGCAATAGCTCGCTCACCCACATGCCGCTCTGACCATGCTGGGCGAACTTGAACTTCGACGGCGCGATCGGGAACCGCGCCTGCCCCGAAGTCATCGTCGTGAGCCGTTGCCCCTTGCGGATCGAGTCGGGCAGATCCTTGTCGTACCAGTCGTTCATCACTGGCTTGTAGTCGTACAAGTCCATCTGCGCGGGACCGCCGACCATGTGCAGATAGATGACGTGCTTGGCCTTGGGGGCAAAGTGTGTCAATTCGGTCGGTAGCGCCGACTCGCTCGAGTTGAGCGTGGCGCCGCGGGCCGCCGACGAACCAAGCGACGGGCCCAACAGTGAAGCCAAGGCCGCCCCGCCGAGCAGGTTTTTCCCCTGGCTGAAGAAGTGGCGCCGCGTGATGTTGCGGATGAATTCTTGTCGAGGGTCCATGGCGTAACGCTCTCGCGTGTTGTCTTGCTCAAACCCAGGGGTTGCAACCCCTGGGCTTCTGAGCTTGGTCGTGTGTTTCGTGAGACTACTTATTCAACACTTCATCCAGGTTCATCAACTCGTTAGCCAGCATCGTCCAGGCGGCCAGGGTCGGCGCGTCGAGCGAAGCGTCGGGCTTCGATTCGCCAGTGGCGATCAGCGCCTTGGCGTCGTCCGGATGCTGCACGTAGTAACTCAGCAAATCGGCCAGCGAGGCCGCGATCACCGCCACTTCTTCCGTGCGCCAAGGGCGGGCCGCCAGCCGCTTGCCCAACCACTCGAGCCGCGGTGCCGTCGAGGCGCCTCCTTCCTTGATCGCCAGCTCGGCTAAGTGCCGAGCCGCTTCGACAAACTGCGGATCGTTCAACGTCACCAGCGCCTGCAGCGGTGTGTTCGTTCGCTCGCGCCGCGTGGTGCACACTTCGCGCGCCGGCGCGTTCAAGATGTCCATCGACGCCGGGGGGGCCGCCCGCTTCCAAATCGTGTACATGCTGCGGCGATACAAGTTCTCTCCCTGGTCGTGCCGGTAGTCGCGCGTGTTCGAGCCGATCATCGCTACGGCTTCCCACACGCCTTCTGGCTGATAGGGTCTCACGCTTGGTCCGCCGATCTTTTTCGACAGCAATCCGCTGGCGGCCAGCGCATAGTCGCGCACCATCTCGGCATCCATGCGGAATCGCGGCCCACGCGACAGCAGCCGATTCGCCGGGTCCGTCTCGATCTTCTCGGGCGTGGCCGCCGCGCTCTGTCGATACACGGCCGAGGTGACCAGCAGCTTGTAGAACTTCTTCATGTCCCAGCCCGACTCGCGGAACTCGACCGCCAGCCAATCGAGCAACTCCGGATGCGACGGCAGCTCGCCGGTGATGCCAAAGTCGCCGGATGTGCGCACCAGGCCCGTGCCGAACAATTCTTGCCAGAAACGATTCACCGTGACTCGCGCCGTCAACGGATGCTCTGCCTGCAGCAACCACTGCGCGAAACCAAGCCGGTTGCGCGGCAAGCTCTCGGGCATCGGCGGCAGCATGCTCGGCGTTTGTGGGCGAACTTCGTCGCGGCGCTTGTCGTAGTCGCCCCGATGCAGCACGAAGGCCATCGGCTGATCGCCGCGCTCGTGCATCACGTGAGCGATCGTGCCCCGCTGCTGAATCGCCGTCTTCTCAGCCTCGAGCGCGGCAACCGACGCCCCTGCTTCCTGGAACGGCGCGTCGAGCGTGTTCAACCACCACTCGAACAGTTCCTGCGTTTCGGCCTCGGCCCGGTCAGCGACCGGCTTGGTCGCCAGGTACAACGCCCGCGTGGCCGCGGCCAGATGAATCGCTTCGGCGGGCGTCAGCGAGCGTTTGTAGAGCCGCAAGTCTTGCAGCGCCAGTCCGGCGACTTGCTGCCCTGAGTGCCGCTGCCCCAGCTTGAACGGCACCTCGGTCTTGATCGTGCTGTGCAGCTTGTTGGTGGCGATGTCGGTCGGTTGCGCGGCGCCATTGAAGTAGATCTTCACTCCCTCGGCGCTCCCCGAACCGTCGTACGTCACCAGCACGTGCGTCCAGCGATTGGCCTCGAGCTTCGATTTGCTGACGGTCTTCAGCGCGTCGTCGGGCCACTTATGCACCAGGTGCGAGGCGACCTGGCCGTTCTCGAGCCACAAGTCCCAACCGCGGTACTCGTGCTCGTTGTCCATGCGGGCCAGCAAACTCCCACCTTGCTTCGGATCGGCGATCTTCACCCAGGCGGCGCACGAGAACGGTTGATCCTTTTCGAAGTCACCCACGTCGGCCAGCGACAACCCGCCCGGCGGCATGATCGACACATGCCCCGCGACGTGCCCCGACTCAAACGATAACGACTCGATCGGCACCTGCCGCACTTCACCGCTGACCAGCACCTCAACCGCCGAGCCTTCTTGCTCATCGAGTTCGGCGCGCAGATAAAGATCCTGGTCGGGCACCAGCGCCACCACGGCGTTCATGTCCGCGGCCGCCAGCCAAGAATCGAAATCAGCGCGAGCTACCTGCTTGCGCTCATCCGTGCGGACACGGGCCGCAGCGATTTCCGCTGGCAGCGCTTCCCAGCGCGGGCGATCGGCCTCTTGCGGCACCGGCACCGTCGGCGGCGTGTCCTTAATGTTGCCGTCCATCGCGTTCTGCGTCGTGTTATTGAAGAACGCCGACAGTGAGTAGAACTCTTTCTGCGTCAATGGATCGAACTTGTGGTCGTGGCACACCGCGCAGCCCGTCGTCAGGCCCAGCCACACGGCAGACGTCGTTTCCGTGCGGTCGCGGGCGTACAACACCAGATACTCTTCGGCGATCGCGCCCCCTTCGTTCGTGGTGATGTTGCAGCGATTGAAGCCCGAGGCCACCTGCTGATCGAGCGAGGGGTTCGGCAACAAGTCGCCGGCTAGTTGCTCGATCGTGAACTGATCGAACGGCTGATTGCGATTGAAGGCCGCGATCACCGCGTCGCGATAGCTCCACATCTCGCGGTAGTTGTCGAAGTGGATGCCGTGCGTGTCGGCATAGCGGGCGACGTCGAGCCAATAGCGGCCGCGGTGCTCTCCCCAGGCCGGGCTGGCCATCAATCGGTCGACCAGCTTCTCGTAAGCATCGGCCGATTCATCCGCCACAAACTCGTCAACAATCGCCGGATCGGGTGGCAAGCCCGTCAGGTCCAGGCTCAACCGCCGGGCAATCGTGCGGCGATCGGCCTCGGGCGCGGGCTTGAGCCCTGCTGCTTCGAGCTTCGCCAGCACGAAGCGATCGATTGGCGTCCGCACCCAAGCTTCGTCGGCCACAGTAGGCAGCGTGGGGCGCAGCGGCGCGATCAACGACCAGTGCGGCTCGTACTCGGCTCCGGCCGCCACCCAGCGCCCCAGCAGGTCGATCTCCTCAGGCTTCAGCTCGCGATGCGAACCGGCCGGCGGCATTCGCTCTTCCGGATCGCTCGAGGTCAGGCGGCGAATCATCTCGCTCTGCTCGAGATCACCGGGCACGATCGCGCCGGCAGTCACCGCGTCGTCGCGGCGATCGAGCCGCAGATCGGCCTTGCGAGCCGCGCTATCGGGACCGTGACATTGAAAGCAGTTGTGCGACAGAATCGGCCGCACGTCGCGGTTGTATTTCGGAACCTCGCGAGCCGGGGCGCCGCCGGCAACCGGCTGGCCAGCAGCCGCGCTACTCGGCAGATCGGCCGAGCGCGCCGGCGCCACCAGCAGCAGGCCGCACAACCATGGCAGGATGACTCGCAACCTTATCTTGAGGTCGAGGCAACGTCCGCTGAGGGTGGGCAATCCTTGCCGTGTCTCGTCCTGAAACCGCTGCCTGAAGCGCCGCTTCATAGTGCCTGCCTGCTGAATTGGTGTTTGGATTGCGAGCCGGTCCAGGTACCGTTGATCGTCAGCCTTGCCACGCGGTAACCGATCGGTCCGGCTGCTCGACCGTGGCGAGCCAAGTCACGATCAACTGCCAGGCGGCTGCCAGTGTAATGACCGGGAACTGGAGCCGAACAACGGTGGGAATCTGCGGGGTGGGGAGCCAGTCGCGGACCCCTGCGGCCCACCACCGGCGATAGCACTGATCTTAGCGACCCGACGGTACGACAAACAAGCAAAAAACGGGGCAACCTAGGCACCAGGCGCGATTTGCGCTCCCCTTTCGCCTGTCAAATCTGGCGGAACCCGCGAAACCTTTTCGTTACAGCCGTGTTAGAATCCGAGGTGCCCTGCCGGTCCCCGCACCTGCTGCCCCACCGGCACCCGGACGCCCGCACACTGATATCACTGTCGGTAAGGTTTCTTCGTCGGGCAGTCGTGCGAGTCATCCCGTTTCCGCTTCTTCAAGTTTCAGGGCCAATGTCATGGGTCGTACGCATCGCCGGAAGGCTACGCGCGGGTTCACGTTGGTTGAACTACTAGTCGTCATCGGGATCATCGGCATGCTGATCGCGATGATCATGCCTGCGGTTCAGTGGTCGCGCGAGCGGGCGCGTTCGACTAACTGTACGTCGAACCTCCGCAATATCGGCATCGCCATGTTCATGTATGTCGATCAGCAGGGTTCGATGGGGGTCTTCCCCTACGCGGCTCAACTACCCTCGCTCAATCCCACGCGCCCCAGTCTGGCGAAGGCGATCGCCATCCACATCGAGGGGAACCGAGCAGTCTTCCAATGCCCCTCCGATTACGGCGACGGCGACCAACTGGCGAGTTACTTTGAACGCGAGGGGATCAGCTACGAGTACCCGATGTTGACTGTCGCCGGCAAGACGCGAAATCAGTTGATAGCCGATTCTAGAGGTAACGAGAACAAATCGAGCTCCGATGTCTGGCTGCTCTACGACTACGACACGTTTCATGGCGATCCCAAGCAAATGGGCTCGCGCAACTACTTGTGCCTCGACGGGCACGTGGCGCCGTTTTAGCTCGACAAACTAGACACATTCGTCAGCCCGGCATCGGGCGTTGCCCGGCCGCATTCCGATTCAGAGATTCTTGTTTGGCAGGAGATGACTTCGATGGGCCGCAGCCTTTCGGACAATCGCGCCCGCACTCCCCGCTTCGCGAGCCGCTCGACCGCGGCTGCTAGCTCCGAAGGGGGCAAAGGCAAGTTGTTGGTATTCGGATTTGTGTTTGTTTCTCTGAGCGGCGGCGGCTGGGCCTGGTGGCATTACCGCCCCGATCCGCAGTTGGCCAAGATCCAGGCGATGCGCGTCGATCTCGAAAAGCTCCGCGATCAGCCCGGCATCACCGACGAACAGCGCCGCGCCCAGTGGGAGAGCTTTCAGCAAGAAATCGAAAAGCTCTCTCCCGAGCAGCGGCAAGTGCTGCGCGAAGAGCGCGACCGCCAGCGCGAACAGTTCTTCGACGAGCAACTCAAAGCCCACTTCGCGCTCTCGCCGGCCGAACAGCGCGCCAAGCTCGATGAACAGATCGATCGCATGGAGCAGTGGAGCAAAGAGCGCGAGAAGCGCCGCCGCGAGCGCGAAGCCAGCGGCGGCAGTGATCGCGAGCGGCGCGGCGGCGATCGCGGACGCGGTGGACCTCCCGGCGGAGGCTCGCCGGGCGGTGGCGCTGTTGCCGCAAGTGGTGGCTCCGGCGGGCGCGGTGGCCCCGGCGGCGACGGTGGACGCGGTGGCTGGCGCAACGCCAGCCCCGAGCAGCGCAACAACTGGCGCCGCGATCGTCTCGACGGCGGCAGCCCGGAGTCACGCGGCATGCGCGCCGAATACCGCCAGCAGATGCGAGAACGCCGCGAAGAGCGTGGCCTGCCCAACAGCGGCCGCGGCTGGTTCTAGAACGGCGATCCCACGCGCGACACCAGCCCCGACGAACAAGCCGTGCCGAGGACTGGTGCACTTTTCGGTGCATAATGTCGATTGAACCAGCTCCCGCCAGCCGTGGCACAACCGGACACAAATCTCCGACGTGTCGTGATGTCGTTGTGGTTACCCTGGCGCTTCGCACGATGCTGAGTTTTGCGCGGCGACGTTTAGCGAACTGCAACCAGGTGCCCGCTGGTTTCGTATCACTGCGCCCCCTCGCTTCGTTTTCAGTCGCCTAGCACATTGCGGTCGCGCTTTCGCGTAGCGTGGCCCGCTTCGAGATACTCTCGCGCGGCAGCCAGAAACGAGTCGAGTTGTCCTTGGCTGGCGAAGGCGAGCTTCGGGATGAGCACGCACGTCAAATCCGACGTATAAATGAAGACGTTGCGCTCCGACGTCTCGATACGCTCCACCGCCGGCCAGCGCGTCAGAGATTCAGAGTAGCGCTTGAGCTCGCGTACGCCCTCGGCGTCGACCGTGGTACGTCGCACTCCGAGCATTTCGGAGTTCTGATCAATCAGGCCGCGCACCGTGGCCGACATACTGCGCCGCCGAACCCAGGGAAAAACTGCGGCGGTGAAGATCGCTCCGAACAGGATTACGACTGCCGCGCGCAGTTTGGTCGAAGGCTCTAGGTTCGCGATCAACACAAAAAACAAAATGCAGGCGACGATCAGCACCGCCGAAGCCGCGGCTCTTCGCAACTGACGCTTGAAATACGGGGCATGCGCGATGTTGTGCAAATTGAAGTCGATGACGTCCTCGACCCGCATGTCATGATCGAACTGAAACTTTCCTTGCCCGTCGTTCACCACGCTAAAGGGTGATCCGGCGATGCCAGAATTCTCCGAGGGCGGACCGAGTTCGGGTGAAGCGTAAGGGTTCTCGGTCATCGTCGCAGAGACTCCCCAGCTACGTACTTCGCCGCACACCCGACTGGCTCCACCGCCGGCGAATGCCAAGCGATGAATCGATCGTCTGCTGACGACAGTCCGAGGCCGGAAGTCCGCAGCCTACCGCCTCAGATGTAGTACATGTCGCGGGTTTGATCGGCGGCGCGGTCGACGAGGTCCGACAGCGTGATCTCGCGCAGATGGGCTTCTTCGGCGCTGGCCACTTCGTTCCAGACGCCGGCCAGCACTTTGGCGACAGGCGATCCCGAGGCCGCCACCGTGGCGACTTCACGCGGACCTTCGATCACTGAGATGACATCGGCCAGCGTGATTTCATCAGGCTCACGCGAAAGCTGGTATCCGCCCGACGCGCCGCGCGTGCTGTTCACCAGGCCGGCCCCTTTGAGCTGCAGCAGAATCTGCACGAGGAACCGCGAGGGAATGTCGTGATGCTCGGCGATGTCGCGAATGCGGACTGGCTCGCCGCGGCTGTGGCTGGCCGCCAGGTCGAGCATTGCCAGGCATGCGTACTCGGTTTTGGCCGAAACTTTCATGGCTGGCGTCTCAAGGTGCGAAGAAGCAAAACTTGACGATGTGATCGGTCGGGGGTGTCGATGGTGAGAACCACCGTACAAAAAATTTTGCGACCAACCGTGTGATAACTAGTGATGACTATCGAGCGAATGCAGTCCGCACTCGGTTTTGCCGGTGCCGCTCCAGCGGCCGGCCCGTTCGTCTTCGCCCATTGTCACCGCCCGCGTGCAGGGCCAGCAGCCGATGCTGGTGAAGCCCTGGTCGTGCAGCGGATTGTACGGAATGTTCTCGTCCGTGATCAGCTTCCAGACTTGCGCCTTGGTCCAGTTCGCCAGCGGGCTGACTTTCACCAGGCCGAACTTGCGATCCCAGCCAACGATTGACGCCCGGGCCCGATCGCTGCTCTGGTCGCGGCGGATACCGCTCATCCAGGCGTTCAGCTCGGTCGACGCCTGACGCAACACGCTCAGCTTGCGATCGGCGCAGCACTTGTCGGGGTTCGACTTGTAAACGGGGCCGCCATGGGCGGCTTCATACTCGGCGACGGTTTGCGCGGCGCGGCGCAGCTCGACCTCGATGCCGTAGCGCTCGGCGATGCGGTCGCGCAGGGCCAGAGTCTCCGCGAACTGATAGCCCGTGTCGAGATTGAAGACGTACGTCTTCGGATCGATCTTCGCGAGCATGTGAATGATGACACACCCCTCGGGACCGAAGGCGGTCGCCATGCCCAACTTCGGCTGGTAATGCTCGGCGGCCCAAGCGATGATCTCGCGGGGATCGGCCCCTTCGAGCTTGTCGCTTTCAGACTTGAGCCAGGCCAACTCTTCGGGCGTGGCGGTGCGAACTTCAGGAGCTGATGAGGCGAGTACTGGGAGTTCTGCAACGGCCGGTGTCGCGGCTGTGGCCTTGACCGTAGCCTTGACGTTCTCGGTGCTGGACTGTTCGGCAGCCCGGGCGGCCACGAGGGCGGGGTGCGGAATTGTCACAACGTCGCCGGAGTCGGTGTTTTCGGAATCTGCCGTTTCGGTGTCCGCCGCTGCTGGAAACGCAGTCGCTGACTGCGCGGCCTCAGCACGTTTCGCTGCTTTCTGGTCGCCGTTGGCCTTGGCTCTCGCCGGCCGGCCCACACGAGCCGTAACTGGGGTTCTGGACAACTCCGAAACCTCCCGACGCAGGGGTGCGAATGCCATGTGTGTTCGCAATCTTACTAATGTTTCCCAACTAAGTCAACAATGGCCGGCTACCCGTGATTATCGACGGGCATCGGGCTGATTCTCCAGCTTTTGGCGATTGTTACACAGTGCCCGCCGCGGCCGAGGCGCAACTCGGAATGGCTCGATGAATCCCGCGGGGATTGACGAACTCGTTATGGCGAGACAACATCCGTCAACACGAAGAGCCCAGCCGAGAATCGCTAGCGGGCGAATCTCGGCTGGGCTCTGAGAACCTGGGGGGGGGCCACCGTCCTCCGCGGGACACGGGACCGGTACTTTATCGAAATCGATGCATTGAGCCGCCACGGCCTCGCCGAGGACGGTGAACCCCCATGCTTGCACGACGATCGGGCCTGACCCACCTCAAGCGATGCCTGGGTGATCCGTCAAACCGTGAGTCTTTTGATCTTCAGCCAGCGGGCTGAGCCGCCGGCTGCTTCAGGATTGCACTATCCGGCCCAGCGTAGAAACTCGGGCGATTGTTACTCATGGCCGAACGAATTTATCTGGCTGCCGATCTGGGGGCCTCGAGCGGGCGGCTGCTGGCCGGGTCGTTCGATGGCACGCGATTGCAGCTTGCCGAGTTGCACCGCTTCGAGAATGGGCCCGTTGCGGTCGCCGGTTCCAAACACTGGGACTTGCTCGCGCTCTGGCAACAGATTCAGGCCGGCATGCGCGGCGCTGCCAGCCGCTATGGGTGCGACGTGGCCAGCCTGTCGGTTGATACCTGGGGAGTCGACTTCGGTTTGCTCGGCGCTGGCGACGTGCTGTTGGGCAACCCGTATCACTATCGCGATCGGCGCACCGATGGCATTTTGCCGCGCGCCTTCGCTCGCGTGCCGCAAGCGGAGATTTTTGCCGCCACGGGCATTCAGTTCATGCCGTTCAACACGCTCTATCAACTGTGGGCAATGCGGCTCGGCAAGTCGCCGCTGCTGGCCGCCGCGCGACGGTTGCTGTTGATGCCCGACTTGTTTCATTGGCTGCTGACAGGCGTGGCCGCCAACGAGCGGACGAACGCCAGCACCACGCAGTTTTACGATCCGCAAACACGCGACTGGGCGCGCGATCTGCTGACGCGGTTCGATCTGTCTGCCGACATTCTCTGTCCTTTGGTCGAGCCCGGTACGCGCTTGGGCCCGCTGCGTCCTGACGTGGCGCGCGAGACAGGGTTGGCCGATATCAATGTCATCGCGCCGGCCAGCCACGACACGGCCAGTGCTGTGATGGCCGTGCCTGCGGCCACGTTCGCCGCGGCGGAGCCCGATTGGTGCTACATCAGCTCGGGCACCTGGTCGCTGATGGGGATGGAACTGCCCCGGCCCGTGATCAACGACACGAGCCTGGCGCTGAACTTTACGAACGAAGTGGGCGTCGGGGACACCATTCGACTATTGAAGAACATCGCCGGGCTGTGGCTCGTGCAGGAATCGCGGCGCGCGTTTGCTGACGCGGAGCGCAAGTATAACTGGGAAGAGCTCGGGCGGCTGGCCGCCGAGTCACCGCCGCTGGTCTCGTTGATCGATCCGGACGATGCCAGCTTCCTGGCCCCGGCCGACATGCCGACGGCAATTCGGGATTATTGTGTTCGCACAGGGCAGCCGGCCCCAGACAGCGATGGCGCGATCATTCGCACTGCGCTCGATAGCCTGGCGTTGCGTTACCGCTATGTGCTGGAGTGTCTGGAGCGTTTGAGCGGCCGCGCGATCAACACCATTCATATTGTCGGCGGCGGTGTGCAGAATGCATTGCTCTGCCAGACCACGGCCGATTGCTGCGGGCGGCGCGTGCTGGCCGGGCCGGTTGAAGCCACGGCGCTGGGCAACGTGCTCGTGCAAGCCGTGACCGCGGGAGACGTCGCCGATTGGGACCAAGCTCGCGCGTTGGTCCGCGCGTCTTTCGAGGTGATCGAGTACGAGCCGCGAGCAGCAAGCGACTGGCACGCGGCCTACGAGCGCTTCAACCAAATGGCGGCCGCCAAGTCGTAACCGCGGGTCGAAGGCCCTTAACCCACTGAGCAAAATTACATGGTTCGCGTCGGCGTCGTCGGCATCGGCTTCATGGGCATGATTCATTACCTTGCCTGGCAGCGCGTGCGCGGGGCGAAGGTGGTCGCCATCTCGACGCGCGACAAGGCCAGGCTAGCCGGCGATTGGCGCGGCATCCGGGGCAACTTTGGGCCCGCCGGCACGCAAATGGATTTGGGTGCCGTGCGTCGTTATGCCGACGTTGCCGAACTGCTGGCCGATGCTGACGTCGAACTGATCGATATTTGCCTGCCACCAGCGCTACATGCCAGTGTGGCTCGGGCGGCCTTTGCCGCGGGCAAGCACGTGCTGTGCGAAAAGCCGATCGCGCTCTCCTTGCCCGAGGCCGAGGCGATGCGCCGCGCCGCCGAGAAATCCAAGCGGCTGCTGTTGGTCGCGCATGTGTTGCCGTTTTTCCCGGAGTTCGCCGCGGCACTCAAACTCGTGCAAAGCGGCCGCTACGGCGCACTATTGGGCGGGCACTTCAAGCGAATCATCTCCGATCCGCTCTGGATCAAGGATTTTTACGATCCGCGCACGATCGGCGGACCGGTCGTCGATCTGCACATTCACGATGCCCACTTCATTCGCCTGCTGGCCGGCATGCCACAAGCGGTCTCGAGCACCGGGCGAATGCGCGGAGAGGTGGTCGAGTTCGTCAACTCGCAGTTTTTCTACGGCGATGGCGGGCCGACGATCACCGCCACGGGGGGCGTCATCCGCCAGCAAGGGCGCCCGTTCACGCATGGGTTCGAGATCTACCTCGAGCGGGCGACGTTGATCTACGACTTCGCCGCGTTTGCGACCGAACCGGCGCGCACCCCGCTGACCGTGCTGTCGGCCGACGGCAAGGTCACACAGCCGACGCTCGGCTCCGACGATCCGCTCGACGTCTTCGCCGCGCAACTGGGCGAGGCCGCGCGATCGATCAAGAAGAACGAGCCCTCGGCGGTCCTCTCCGGCAACCTGGCTTGCGATGCGCTAAGGCTCTGCCAGCGCGAGACGGAATCAGTTCGCAAGGGCAAACCGGTGCGGGTGTAGTTGTTGAAGGAGCAGCAAAGCGTCGCTCACCCGAAGCGGCGCGTTGCTTCCTGATGCGTCAGTCGCGCGGCGCGGATCGTACCGTCGGCCAGTTTCTCTCCTTCGGGGTCGAGGTAGAGTCGGCCCGTCGGTTCCTTCTCCGCGGGGTTCACGCCCAACACGTGAATATTGAGGATGAACGCCGTCGGGCTACTCGCCTGGAACCAGTGCACGTTGTCCTTGAAATCGGAGATCGAGGAGCACTCGCCTGGTTTGAACTGCCGATCAATGGTCGGCTTGATCAGGTAGTGGCGCGCCTCGTCGGCCAATCGGTCGTAGTGCCGGCCGCGCAGTTCGCCGTCGAGAATCAGGAAGGCGGTCGCCATGTTGCGATGCCCGTGCGGCACCACGGAGCGCCCTTCCTTGAGGGCGAAAATCTGCCGACCGAAGACCAGCTTCGTCGGCGCGTCGGCTGCATCGCCAAAACGAAAGCCCAGGCTCAGCGCGCCGCGATCGAGATACTTGAGGTTCGCCGTCAGCCGCTCGAAGTCGATCATCTTGAGCAGGTCAGGCAGGTCGACTTGCTTGAACAGCTCTTCGATTTTCTCTTGCCAGACGAGCTGTTCGAGTTTGGCGTCTTTGAGGTCTTGGGCAAGCGTGTTGACATCGGCCAGCCATTTGGCGGTGACCGGCTTGATGTCGGCCGCCAATGCGTCAGTGCGAAAGAGCGTGTCGAGCAGCGCGAAGCTAAGTAGCGTGCCGAGCGACTGGCCGGCGAAATGGCGGCGCGAGACGGAAGGGACGGTCATCGCGGAGTCTCCAAAGGATCTAGGCGCTTGCGCAGCGGGCTGGTCGACGAATTGGCGACGTTCAATCTATCGATTGCCGGCGATCGGTACAAACTTTGCTGGTAGCGGGCTAGTAGTGGGTCAGTCGAAACGGACCGCAGATCCGAACGGTGTCAGGAACCGATTCAAGCGCCAGGTCACCAATGGTTGGCTTCCAATTGAATCGGTTCCTGACACCGATCGGGCAACAAGCGAGCTAGACTGACCCACCACCACTTTGCGCGACATGGTACGCTCTGAGCGGGACACGAACCCCAGGAAATCGCATGACCGCCGACGAAGCCGAAGTGATCTTCGATCTTGACGCCTATCTTGCCCGCATCGGCTATAGCGGCCCGCGCCAGCCGACGCGCGAGACGCTTGCCGCCCTGCACCTCGCTCACGCTCAGAGCATTCCGTTCGAAAACCTCGATGTCTTGTTGGGGCGCGGCATCCAGCTCGATCTGGAGAGTTTGCAGCAGAAGTTGGTGCGCGATCGGCGCGGTGGTTACTGCTTCGAACAGAATCTGCTTTTCTCTGCCGCGCTCGAGGCACTCGGCTTTCGCCTCAGCAGGCTGGCCGCGCGCGTGCGCATGGGCGCGACGCGCGTGCTGCCACGCACGCACATGTGTGTGGCCGTCGACGTCGAAGGGGCTCGCTATCTGGCGGATGTCGGCTTCGGCGCCGAAGGACTTTACCTGCCGATTCCGCTGGCCGATGAGCAACCGCAGCGGCAGTTCACTTCGACTTACCGCGTGCGGCGCGAAGACGCCGACCACTGGGTGCTTGAATCGCAGCGCCCCGCGGGCTGGTTGGAGCTCTATGCCTTCACGCTTGAGCCGCAGCACTTGTCGGACTATATCGTGGCCAACTGGTACGTCTCGACGAGTCCCAAGTCGCCCTTCACGCGCACGCTGACGGCGCAGCGGCTCACGCCCGAGGCGCGGTACATCTTGCGTTGGCGCGAATTCGTCACCCAGCGCGATGGGCAAGAGCACCTGCAAACGCTGGCCGACGACGCGGCCCTGTTGCCGCTGTTGGCCAAACAGTTCGGCCTGGCGTTTCCGCCCGACACGCGGTTTCGCAATGATCCGTGGGGGTGATGCCAGAGGGGGGCACGCGCTCTTGTGCGCGCCGGCTTACGCAGGTCTGCCACTCGCTTGCCGGTCGATACGCGTTCAAGCATCGCATGGATTGCCGACCGGCAAGCAGTGCAGAGGTCGCGCGGGGGACAGGAGTCCTTCCGGTCGGCGCTGTTGATGATCACGATCGCAAGCGCCGGAACGACTCCAGTCCCCGGCGCCACTCGCTATTTCACTAACCGCGCTTGATCGTCTTGGCGACGAACTCGGAGATCTGCTTCAATACTTCGGGGCTCGACCATTCGGCCACGCGTTCGTGATCGGTCAGTTCTGCTTGGCGACGCGCGGCTTCGAACAGCGGCCGGCGCACCGCCATTTTTGTGGCCGCGAACGTGGCCGGTGGAATCGCTCCCATTTCGGCCGCCACTTCGCAGGCGCGGTCCAGCAGCCGCTCGGGCTCGACCAACTCGTCGACCAGGCCACGAGCCAGCGCGTCGTTAGGCTGCCAGGTGCGCCCGGTGAGAATCAACGTCGGAAAATGTTCGGGCGGTGTCGCGAACCGCGAGATCTCCAGCGGCCAGGCCGGAAAGACCACGCCCACCAGCACCTCGGTCAAGCCGATGCGTGCGGTGCCCCGCGCCAGAATCCGCTGATCGGCGGTGAGCATGATGATGGCGCCGCCGGCGATCGCATGCCCGTTGACGGCCGCCACGAGCGGTTTGGGATAGGTGGCCAACCGCTCAAAGCAGCGCTGCATGAGCGGCATGAACTCGCGCACGTAGTCGGGCCCGCCGGCAGCTAACTCGGGCAGGTCGACCCCGGCGCCAAAGACTTTTCCCTCGGCCGTGATGACGACCGACCTGGCCGGCCCGCGCTCTATTTCGTCGAGCGCGTCGAGGAGCGCCTGACCGAACTCGATATTCAGGGCGTTTCCTTTGCCGCGTGCCATGCGCAAAATAGCAACGTCGCCGCGCGACTGGATCTCGATCATCGCTGCTCCCTTATTGCGAGAGGATTTCGTGGTGGGTCAGTCTAGTGGAAATCGGCGTCCGAACGGTGTCAGGAACCGATTCCAATCGTCCATCTCCAATTGAAGTGCGCCCGTTGAATCGGTTCCTGACACCGATCGGGCTACCCCCTTGCGAGACTGACCCACTACCAAGAGCTAGACCTACAGCATGCTCGGCGTTGGGTTGTATTCGACCGAGAGCGAATCGTCGTCGTTGAGCGGCTCGTCGGCCGATTCCCAGCCTTCATAGCTGGCCAGGGCGCTGCCTTGCTCGAACTTGCCGCGGCCGCTGCCGTGATCTTCGAGCGTGGCCCAGCGGACGTAGGCGAGCAGTTGCTGCTCCGAGCCGAACGTGGCCACCAGGCGGCGCGGCTGTTCGCGCTTGAATCCGTAGAGGTAATGCACCGCGACGCTCCATTACGCGTTGTTGATCGGGGAATGCTCCGCTGCAATTCGGAGTCGCTCCGCAGGCCCGATAGCATAACCGAGCCGCGGCACGGTTGCCTGTCGCTGAATCGACGTAGCCTAAGCGACTGTCGCGTCGGGCGAGGCTAGCTGAGCCGATCACCCGGCCGGCGTTCGGTGAACTCTTCCATGACCGGAGGGCTCATCGGATCGAGCATCGCCTGAAATTCTTGCCACAGGCTGATGATCTCCGGCTCGCGATTGATGCGGTCGGTGCTCTCGCGGCAGGAGGCCTCGTCGCGGAACGGGTGGATCTCCACCCATTCGCAAGGGTCGTTCTGGCTCTGAAAGTAGGCCGGCTCCTCGGGCAAGTAGCGTCGGTAGATGGCGCTGGCCCGACGTTGAATCGCCAGATGCTCTTCGAGCATCTCAGGCAGGACGCGATACCGGCAGATCCTCACAAACATTGATCGCACGGTCTCGCGCAGGACAAGCAGTCGAATTCCTTAACCCAGCCGCCCAAAGGCCTGCAGGGTGGCCACCGTGGCCATCACATTGAAGAACAACCCGGCCAGCAGCAACCCACAGCGGGCGAACCAGCCGGGGCGCAACTCGCGCGGCAGCAAAATCAGGTTCACCCCCAGGGTGTGCCAACAGCTAAACCCTAGGGCGAAATTCAGGATCAGGCCGGCATAGTCTACCAGTTGTTTGGGCTTGCCAATGCTCAGCATAACCAGACCAAACAGCGCAAACGCCGTCAGCACGGCAAAATACACATAACGGATGCGGTGCGGCTCCAGCTTGCGCAGCCGGCCGCTGGCTGTCCAGAACACGTCGACCCAGCGCCGCACCAGGCCATCGGCGCTCGAGGCCATGCTAGTCGAAAGGACCAGGAAGCCGCAAAACAGCGTCATAAACCAGCAGAAGCTCCCCAGCCCACCCCCCGAAATGCTAGTCACCCGCTGGGCGACCGCGTCCGAGGTCATGCCGGCGGCCGTCCATTCTTGCGCCTCGGTGCCACGTCGCAAAAACTCGACCGAGAGCATGCTCGGCAGCGCCAAACCAATGAAGCAGGCCGGCATCCACACGCAGAGCTGATCGCGCAGCACGTGGCGATACCAGCGCCGCCAGCGCGGCAGCGTTTTGGCATTCACGCGGAACACGCTACCTACGTGCGACAGCTTCAAATTGTGACCGCCGATCACGCTGGGAATCGCCCCGACGTGCCAGCCCATGCCCCAACCCTGATCGCGCGTGTAGTTGCTGATCGGCGTGTTGGATAACCCGCCCGAACCGGCGATCGCGACCATCGCGCCGATGGCCACGATCAACGACAAGTCGATCGGCGGCCGCTCGCGCCCCTGCCACCACGCGGTGAACACGTTGTCGACGTTGTCGCCGTCGCGGAAGCCATCGCCATCGACGTCGACGAACTTATCGGGGACGCCGTCGCCGTTGGTGTCTGGCCAGCTCTCCGCGACGCCGTCGCCATTTTTGTCGATCGTCGGCTTTAGACGCTCTTCGATGACGTCGAGGTTGCCATCGCTGTCCCAATCTTCACCTGGGTCGAGCACGCCGTTGCCGTTGCGATCTTCGCCGCGCACCACGGGCAGGCTGCCAAACTTCAGGAAGCCGGAGCCAATTTCTCGCCAGGTGCCGACGCTCGAGTAGCAGGCTGCCAGAATCGCCAGAAAGCCGAGCACGACGAAGATCTTGAACGTCATGATCACTTTGAGCGTGTTGTAGACCTTGCCGCCGAAGGCCAAGGGGACTAGCGCCCCCAGGAAGATCGCATAGCCCAAACCGCGCAGCAGCGTCTGATGGCCGGCCACCATGTCGGGCCGGGGAACCTCGCCGAGGATCACGGCCGCCAATGGGGTGGCCGCGTTCGCCGCCAAATACGGAAACACCGCACCAAAGTCGAGCACTAGGTAGACGAATACCCAGAAACGCGGCCCCGGCAGCGTGCGGAACTTGCCGGTGAAAATCGGCTCGCCGGTGTAGAGCGCGTAACGGCTAATTTCCAGGTTGTAGATCACCTGCCCGACAATGCTCAACGTCGCCAGCCACAAGAGCGCGCCGCCGTAGCGAGCAGTGACCTCGGGCCCCTTGAGCCATTCGCCGCCGCCGATGGCCGAACCGCCAACCACCAGGCCCGGGCCGATCAGTGCGGCCCAATTCTTCCAGGTGAACTTCGGAGCGTCGATCAGTTCGTTGCCGTTCCAACGCGGCATGTCGCGCGAGCCGATATACGGCGGAAAGCTGTCGGCCGTGGCTGCGTCGCCATTGTCCACTTGCCCGTTGCCGGGCTGCAAAGTGCTCGGCGCGGCTGTTTCGCCAACGTGATTCGTCGAACTGCCGGCCACGGCGGGCGCGGCGGTCGCCGTGCGCGCAGCGGCAGCCGGGTCGGTTGGCTCAGAGCGTGTGGTCATCGTGAGCGAGTCTCCCCCCGGCGAGTCAAGACTCCTGAGAATGACATCCCGCGCGGCTCGTCGCAAGCAATCCGCGGCAAATAAAATCGGGCCGCTGGCGACCACGCCAGAACCCTCGCAACCGGCATCATCTTGACGTCCGCTCGTGCTTTGCGTGGCCCGCTCCGACGTCCCTCGGCCTCCTCCTTAGTCGGCCCCAAGACAGCGCCCCCAGACCGCGATACAATGCCGGCGGCTGACCCGCCGCGCGCGCCCCTTGCGGCCGCTTCCGCTTTCTTGCCCCGCTTTCCATCCGGGTTCGATTTCCATGTCTGTACCATCGCTCAAATCCGATCCATTTCAGGCCCGCGACACCTTCTCAACCGGCAGCGGGCAAGCCGGCATCTACCGTCTCGGGCGGCTCGAAGAGCTCGGGCTTTGCAAGATCGCGTCGCTCCCCTACTCGATACGCGTGTTGCTCGAGTCGGTGCTGCGAAACTGTGACGGCTTCGCGGTCAGCGAAGACGACGTCCGCAAAGTCGCCGGCTGGAACGCCACGGCCGTGGGCGAAGTTGAAATCCCGTTCAAGCCCGCCCGCGTCGTGCTGCAAGACTTTACCGGAGTGCCCTGCGTGGTCGACCTGGCCGCGATGCGCGACGCCATGCGCCGGCTCGGCGGCAATCCCAAGCGAATCAACCCGCTGATTCCGGTCGACCTGGTGATCGACCACTCGGTACAGGTCGATTTCTTCGGCACGGCCAACTCGCTGGCCCTGAACGTCGAATATGAGTTTGCCCGCAATCGCGAACGATACGAGTTCCTTAAATGGGGTCAGCAGGCGCTCGACAACTTCCGCGCGGTGCCGCCGGCCGTGGGCATCGTCCATCAAGTCAATCTCGAGTACCTGGCCAAGGGAGTCTTCCTGCGCGACGACGCCCAGGGCCCGGTCGCTCTGCCTGACTCGCTGGTCGGCACCGATAGCCATACCACGATGATCAACGGCCTTGGCGTCGTGGGCTGGGGCGTCGGCGGCATCGAGGCCGAAGCCGTCATGCTCGGTCAGCCGATTTACATGCTGCTCCCCGAAGTCGTCGGCTTCGAGCTCACCGGCCAATTGCCCGAGGGGACGACCGCCACCGATCTGGTGCTCACCGTCACGCAGATCCTCCGCAAGCAAGGGGTGGTCGGCAAGTTCGTCGAGTTCTTCGGACCGGGCTTGTCGAAGATGGGCGTGGCCGACCGCGCGACGATCGGCAACATGGCCCCCGAATACGGCGCTACGATGGGCTTCTTTCCGACCGACGAGCGGACGCTCGAGTTCCTGCGACGCACAGGCCGCACCGACGAAGAAGTGCAGCTCGTCGAACGCTACACCAAGGAGCAGCAACTCTTCCGCACCGACGCCGCCCCTGTGCCGACCTACAGCGCCAAGCTGTCGTTGGACTTGAGCACCGTCGAACCAAGTCTGGCCGGGCCCAAGCGCCCGCAAGATCGCATCGCCCTGTCGAACATGCAGAAGACCTTTCAGGAAGCGCTTCGAGCACCGGTTGCTCAGCGCGGTTACGCCCTGGACGATGCGGCCCTCAAGCGCACCGCCGACGTCAAGGAGAATGGCCACAGCGACCGCATCGGCCACGGAGCGGTGGTGATCGCCGCCATCACCAGTTGCACGAACACCAGCAACCCTTCAGTAATGCTTGGCGCCGGGCTTTTGGCGAAGAAGGCCGTCGAGCGCGGCTTGACCGTCAAGCCGTACGTGAAGACGAGCCTCGCCCCTGGTTCGCGCGTGGTGACCGACTATCTCGAGCACTCGGGCCTGGCGTCGGCCCTCGATCAGTTGGGCTTCGACACCGTCGGTTACGGTTGCACGACCTGCATCGGCAACAGCGGCCCGCTGCCGGAGCCCGTGGCCGAGGCCGTCACCAAGGGAGACCTCGTCGCGTCGGCCGTGCTGAGCGGCAATCGCAATTTCGAGGGTCGTATCAACCCACTCGTCAAAGCGAATTATCTCGCCAGCCCGCCGCTGGTAGTCGCCTATGCCCTGGCCGGCACCACCGATATCGATCTGGTGCACGAACCGCTCGGCAAGGGGAAAGACGGTCAGCCGGTCTATCTCAAGGATATCTGGCCCACGCAGGCAGAGGTCGACCACGCCGTGCAGGAGATGGTCACGCCTGAGATGTTCCGTGCCCGCTACGGCGATGTGCTCAACTCAAACGAACGCTGGAACGAGATCAAGGTGGCCGCGGGAGACAGCTACCAGTGGGACCCCGACAGCACCTATATCCAAGAGCCGCCGTTTTTGCTCGGCCTGACCAAAGAGCCTGGCAACATCGAGCCGATCCGCGGCGCTCGCGTGCTGGCGGCGCTGGGCGACTCGGTGACGACCGACCACATTTCGCCCGCCGGCTCGATCGCCAAGAACAGCCCGGCCGGCAAGTGGCTGATGGAGCACGGTGTCGAGCCGGTCGACTTCAATAGCTACGGCTCGCGGCGCGGCAACGATCGCGTGATGACGCGCGGCACGTTCGCCAACATCCGCATTCGCAATTTGCTGGCTCCCGGCACCGAGGGGGGCGTCACGCGCCACCTGCCCGACGGCGAAGCAATGACCATTTACGACGCGGCCATGAAATACAGGCACGAGAACGTGCCGCTGGTGATTCTGGCCGGCGCCGAGTATGGCACCGGCAGCAGCCGCGACTGGGCCGCCAAGGGAACGTACCTGCTCGGCGTCAAAGCAGTGCTGGCCGTCAGCTTCGAGCGCATCCACCGCAGCAACCTGGTCGGCATGGGCGTGCTACCGCTGGAGTTGCCTGCGGGTCAAACGTGGCAATCGCTGGGGCTCAACGGCGAAGAGGTGTTCGACTTCGAGGGGCTCGATAACAACATCGAGCCGCGGAGCACGCTTACCGTTAAGGCCACTTCGCCCGATGGCACCGTCAAGAAGTTCGACTGCAAGGTGCGGATCGACACGCCCATCGAACGCGAATACTACCGCCACGGCGGCATCCTGCAATTCGTGCTCCGCATGCTGGCGAAGCAAGCGAGTTAAGACATTCGTTAGCCGCGGGATTTATCCCGCGCTCTAGCTTGCGCGGCGCGGCATCAGAAAGCGCGGCGCGCTTTGACGCGTAGCGGCCCATGCCCCGAATAATTGTTCGCGCGACAGGTTACTTCTTCGGCTCGGGCGCGCCGGCCAACCGCCGCGCCGCCGGGTCGCTCGGCGGCCGATCGAGCGCCAAGTAAGCGAACAAATCGGCCAACTCCACCGGGGTGAGCTGCTTTTCGAGCTCCTCGGGCATCAGCGATAGCGGGCTTTTTTCCGCCTGTTCGATGTCGTCGCGTGGCACGGCTTCAAGCTTCGCCCCTTGCAGCTTAAGCACGATGCGCTGCGGGCTGTCTTCGACCAACAGTCCGGTCAGCACGCGGCCGTCGTCGGTAACGACAGTGTGGGTTTCGTACGCCGCGCCGATCACCAGGTTGGGGTCCAAGACGTTGGAGAGCAACTGATCCCACGAGTTGCGGCCATTGTGCGTAAGATCGGGGCCGACGTCGTGCCCCGCTCCGTAAATCTTGTGGCACTGGGCGCACGATTTTTCGAACACGGCCTGTCCTGCATGCGGATCGCCGGGGTTGGCCGCCAACAGCTCGCGCGTGCGGCGGATGAACTCCTCGCGCGCGGGATTGCGCTCGGTGCGTACGGTCCCCCAGAGGGCATGAATTTGCGCGGCCACTAGTTTGTCGGTCGCCCGGGCGAGCCGGCGAACCTGCGCCAGGTTGAGCGCCTCGCGCGGCAGCTTTTCGCTGGCGACTGCGTCTAGCAAGGCGTGTGCCCAAGCGGGCCGCTGCGTCAGCAACTCGATCGCCGCCGGACGCAACTCGGGCTCTTGCCGATCGTAGGCGGCCAGTACAATCGCGCCGATCTCGTCGCGATCGCACTGACCGAGTGCCGCCAGCAATCCGCGCCGCAGCGCTACGGTGTTCCTCTCGACATCGGCCAGCAACCGCGCGGCGAGCGGGGGCAGCTCGTCCACTTCGGCAACCGCCAGCGCGTCGAGGGCCGACAGCCGCGCAGCGTCCGCCGCGCGAACGTCGTCGGCCAGCGACACCGCGGCCGCGCGGGCCGAGGCATCTCCCCACGCGCTCGCCAGGGCAATCGCACCGCCCGTCAGCCGGTCGTGCGCTGTGCTAGAAATCAACTTCGTCAGCCGCGGGCCGAGTCGCTGCCGCAGCTTCTCAACTTCTGAGGCTTCGAGATCGCCGTGTCGCGCGGCCTGTCGGATCGCTTCCAAGCATTCGGCCGCCGCCTCGCGGGCCGAGGGTTCATCGACGAGCGTGCCGACGAGCCGGGCCGCGACATCAACATCTGCCCCGCTATCCACCCCGCCATTTACAGCGCCGCCAGCCAGCAGCAAGTGCAGCACGCGTGGTAGTACGGGAGCCAACTCCTGGCCCCCCTGCTCGGCACGGTGCAACAATGCCGCGAGCGAAGCCTGACGTTGATCGCTCAACAGCGGGTATAGATTCTGCCAGACGATCGCCGGCAGCAAAGGATCGTCACCGCTGGTGGCCAGCACATCGAGCAGCACGTCGACGTCCGCTCGAACCGCCGCGTCACCTGGCTCGCCAGCAAAGCACTTTCGCGCAGCGATCGCCACCTGCAAGCGCACGTCAGGCGAGTCGTCCTTGGCCAGCGCCGCGATGCGAGTTGTCAGTTCGCTGGGCAAGCGGTTGGTGGATTCACCGGCCGCCGCGGCCAGGTTGCCGGCCAGCCGCACGCCCCAGGCCCGCAATGTCGGCTCGGCATGGTGCGTCAACCGCTTGCAGAGCGCGGCGTCGAGCGCTCCGCCACCGCGCGCACCTGTGCCAGCCAGTGCCCACAGCGCGTGCAGACGTGTCTTGAGTGCCGCACCGTCTTTGGACGCGCCCTGCTTGATGGTACCGTCGTCGAACACTAACTCGACGAGCCGCGCGTTGGCCGCGGCCGAATTGCGCTCGCCCAACAGCCGCTGCGCTTGATCGCGCAAGTAACCGTTGCCGCTCGCCAGCAGGGCGATCAGCTCGTCGTCGCTCGCACGCGCTAAATCGCGTGGCGCGGCCCGCGGCGTCTCGCCATAGCGTACGCGGTACAACCGCCCGCGCAGCCGATCGATGCCGCCCGGATCGCGCCCGGCGTCTTGATAACAGTGATAGCGATCGTACCAATCAAGCACGTAGAGCGAGCCATCGGGCCCCGTCTGCTGCGCCACGGGCATGAACCAGGCGTCGTTCGCGGTTAAAAAATCGGCGGCCGGCCGCGCGAAGTAGGTCGAGCCGCGCCGCTCGAGCACATCGACATTCAAACAGCCGCCGTGAATGTTCCCCATGTACAGCCGATCGCGATACTCGGCCGGGTAGGCGTCGCTGTCGAAATAATGAATGCCGCAGTAGGCCGCCTTCTGATGGGCGTGCTCGACGATCGAACCAAGCTTCCACACGTGCGGCGGGTACGCCCCCGCCTGGCGATGGTAGTAGCCGGTCTCCGTGATGTGCCACAGGTGATCGATCACGCAAGCGCTTAAGAACATACTGCCGGCCGGATCGAACGCGATGCCCCAGGGGTTGCTCGTCCCCGCGGCGAACAATTCGAAGCGGCGCGTGCGCGGTTCGACGCGCCACACCGCGCAGGTGAATTCATGCACGCGCCCGTCCTGCTCGACGCGGCTGTGGTTGAACACGCCGTTGAGGCCGTACAGCCAGCCGTCGGGGCCCCAGGTAAGCGAGTTGGGCAGTTCGTGCGTGTCGTCGCGGCCGAACCCGCTGACGACTACCTCGCGCCGATCGGCCCGGCCGTCGCCATCGGTATCCTGCAAGAACAACAGGTCGGGCGAATTGGCGACCCACACGCCGCCATGCCCCACGGCGATGCCCGAGGGAATGTTGAGCCCCTCGGCAAACACGGTGAACCGATCGGCCTGACCATCGGCATCAGTATCTTCGAGCACCTTGATGCGGTCGCGCCCGGGCCCGGCCTCGCGACGCGGGTATTCCAGGCTTTCGCACACCCACACCCGGCCGCGCTCGTCGAACGTCATGGCGACCGGGTTGACCAGGTCGGGCTCGTGCGCCACGCATTCGACCGTGAAGCCCGGGGGCACCGTCATGCGGGGGATGGCCTCCTGGGGCGAGAGGGCCGGCCCGGGCGGATGATCCTGATGATGGGGTATCGGCTCGGACGGGGCGGGCGTCGGCGCACTTGGCCCAGCGGACGGTTCCTCGGCCGCGGCGCGCCAAGGTGCGCACAGCAGCAAAGTCATTAGCAGCAGTTTCAAAACCTGCCTTGGGTGCCACTGCTGGCTTGTCCAGCAGTGCGGCGTTCGACATGGCGCTGCGAGACGAGCTAGCAGCGGCACCCGACGTCGGCTCAAGGCTGGTTTCGAAACCGCTTCTGGTAGGAGCGAGCAGCGGGGGGAGCAGAGTAGTTCGCGCATAGCCAGCAGTTTCGACTGCCGAGGCCGCGCGTGCAATCGGGCCAAGTGGGCCGGACAAAAGGGTCAGAACAGACCGCTAAGCCGCCACACTGGCCACCGCGATCCACGATATTATGGACACAATTGAGGGCGTGCTTTTCGGCTGCGCGGCGATTCGTGCCGCGGCGCTATGCTGAGAGTGCCCATCGCGCGATTGTGTAAGCGTAGCCGTGCCCTACTGCAAACGTGCGCGCTGCGTTTGCTAAGCTTGGCGCGCGAAAAGTGTATCTACCTTGGATGCCGCGCGTGGTTAGCGGCGCCTCCGGCGCGCTGCGAAGCAGGGGACGCCAACGAGCGCCGTGGCGGCCAACACCCAAGTCGACGGCTCGGGAATGATGCGGAAATTATCGAGCACTACGGTTAGTGAGACGCTGCCCGAATTCTGCGTCGAGACGAAGGGCAAGATGTCGATCGCCTGCCCGCCCCAGGGCATTGTATAGGTTGTTATCGGCGAGCTTCCAGACAGCGGCGTCGCGTCCCCCTGAATAACATGCAGAATGTCGAGGCCGATCGATCCGTTCGCTACACCGAAAAAGACGTCGGCCCCAACGGAGTCCGTTGTATAGCTATAGCTGGCATCGAACTGCAGAACTTTGCCATTGCCCCAAAGCAAAGGGTCGCTGCTTGTCAGGAGTTCGCCGCCACTAAGCCCTGCACCAGCCTCCACAACTGTCTTAATGACCGCTCGATAGCTGCCATCAATAAACTCGACAGTTTGAATGCCGCCATCGCCAGGTGTGCCACCCGCTGCGGGATTCCAATCTGTAAAGTCACCGGTCTCGAAATCGCCATTAGGAATCAGCCCCCCGTGGACGGGCTGAATCACGAAAAGCACCAACGCGACGGCCAAGAGCCACTCTCTGTTCATCATTCCGCTCCGCCAATTGGTTTGGACCGCCTTCGGGTTCGCCAACGCCGACCATAAACGGAACTTGGCGGCCCCGTCAAGCAAAAAGCGGCCCTTCCCAGGGAAACCGCCGCGGGCGTTCGCCCCCCACAACACCACGGGCGAGGCGACCCGACCTCGCCCAGCATGATCGCAAAAGTGGCCGAAAAAAACCACCTGGCGGACCGCCGCCCCGGGTGCGAACGCGTCGCTAACTCGGGTGGCGAGCGCCAGTTACATCGCGACACCAAGGATCCAGAAATAGGGATTGACATTTGTACAAAACTTTGTACATTTTATTGAGAAGCGGTCGGCATTCCCCTGCAACTCACAACACGAAAAGGAATCTCGTCATGCACAAGCAATCGTCATCGCGTCCGCTGCGGTTGCCCTCGCCCAGCAATGCCCTCCCCTGTGACTTCAATCGCGTTTGGCTGCGGATGACGGCGCGCGAATGCCTGAACGTTTGCTCCGCCTATAACTTGATCACGAGCTCTCCGCCGATCGGACACGAGACCGACCATTTACCTAGCGACCTGTCGGCCGAAGGGGCGCTCGCCTGGATGAGCCGTAACCAGGGGAATGGCAACTACTACTTTGGCGTGCTCGACCCGCTGGCGCCTAAGAAGATCACGAACGTCGCCAACATGACCCTGTGGCTCGACGGCCAGGATCGCGCTACGTTACTCGATGGGTCGGGCGATCCGGTCGGCGACGGCGGCAAAGTCGCCACGAGATTCTTCAAAATGCCGGCGGACAAGAGTGGCGCGGGGCACCACTTCACGCAGGGGACTTCTGTCGATCGCCCGAATTGGCATGGCGATGGCTACGTGAACTTTTTCGGGAGGCTTGAGCTGTACCGTACAGCGCGATGCGGGAATCACCTGGAACCCGTCCCAGCTCGTAAGTCCCGCGCCAGTCCGACGCTTTGCGTCGCGGGGCGCGAGAAAGATCGTTTCGTGTTAAGCGAATCGCTTTCAGATGAGCACGACATCGCGCAGCACGTGATGCCTAGCGTTGACGACGCCTGCGAGCAAGAAGTGGTGCCACAAAGAGTGCGGACGCAAACAGTACACAAGTCGACGGTTCGGGCACGAGGCGCACATTATCAAGAATCACCGTTAGCGATACACCACTCGCGGCCTCTGCATCCTCCGTAAGGATGGAGGGAAAGAGGTTAAATGCGTTACCGTCCCAGGGCATCGAATAGGTCGTTGTCGGAGAAGACCCCGAGAGTGGTGTCGCATCCGCCTGCGTCACGTTCAGAAAGATCAACGTGGTTGCACTAGGTGCCGCAAGAAACACATTGGCGCCAATCGAGTTTGTTTCGTAACTATAACTGAGGTCGAACTGCACGACCTTTCCGCTCCCCCAGCTCGCGGTATCTGTCGTAGTGAATAGCTCGCCGGCGACAGCACCCAGACCGGACTCAATCTCGACAGTCAGGACGGCACGGTTACTACCATCGAGAAAGTCGACCGACGCGCTCGCGGAACCTAATGGTCCGCTACCAATCTGCGGCAACCAGCCCGTGAAATCTCCGGTCTCGAAATCACCATTGGGGATGAGTCCGGCCGACGCCCGGGCGCTTGCCAACACTATCAACACCAAACTGAACACAATTGGCTTCGTCATCGGCCTGTTCCAGAAATTGGAGCTGCCGCCCCAGGTTCGCCAATCGATGAATTGACGAATCGCCAGCAGCGAGTAGCCCAAGAAATAACACAAACACTCGTCAACGGCGCCTCAGAGTCGGCGCGAACGAAAGCAACGATTGGTGTTGTGGTTAGCGGCGCCTCCGGCGCGCTGCGAAGCAGGGGACGCCCACGAGCGCCGTGGCGGCCAGCACCCAAGTCGATGGCTCGGGGACAACACGTACGTTGTCCAGCATTACCTTTAGGGAAACGCTTCCAGTCTCGGGCGTAAAAATGACCGGGAACAGATTGAATACACTTGATCCATCCCACGGTATGGTGTATGTCGTCATGGGCGACGCGCCCGACAATGGGGTGGCGTCCGACTGAGTTATGCCCAATATCGTCAAGCCGCCGGTACTTGCATTGGCGTAGATCCCTGCTTCGGCTCCAATCGAGTCGGTCGTGTATTCGTAGCCGAGATCAAACTGCAGTTGCCGCGCCTTTCCGAACCAGCTTGAAGCTTCACTCGTCGTAACTAATTCGGCACTGCTAGCTCCCCAGCCAGCGGGTATCTCCAATGAAAGCACGAGCAACCAATTCCCGTTGATGTTCTCAACGGAAGCGAGCGAGATGCCGTTGTAGGGCCCCGTTCCTCCCGCCACCATAGGGTACCATCCGACTAACCCCTGCGTCTCAAAGTCACCATTGGGAATCATCGCGCCACGAGACGCAGTGCTAACGACAATTGCCAAAGCGACAGAACATAATCGCAAAAACCTTTTCATTGAGCTGGCTCACTTACGGCTTCCGGTCGCTTTGGGATCGAGAATCGATGGACTACGGACGAGTAGCCCAAGGAAATAGCACAACACTCGTCAACGGCGCCTCAGAGCCGGCGCGAACGAAAGCAACGATCGGTGTTGTGGTTAGCGGCGCCTCCGGCGCGCTGCGAAGCAGGGGACGCCCACGAGCGCAGTGGCGGCCAATACCCAAGTCGACGGCTCGGGAATGATGCGGAAGTTATCGAGTATTACTGTCAGCGAAGCGCTGCCAGTACCGGGTGCAAAAGCGGTTGCAAACACATCGATACCGCCGAGCGACCAAGGCAAAGTGTACGTGGTGGTCGGCGACGTCCCAGAAAGCGGCGTAGAGTCCACTTGCGTTAGATTCAGGAGGGCTTCGTTCGCTTCTGCGGTCAATACGGAAATCAGCAATACCGCGCCAGGATCATTGGACGCATAGGAATAGCTCATGTCGAATTGCAACAGCGTTCCTGGCCCCCAGTTCTGTGGTGGCGTGGCCGTTAGTAACTCCGCGCTTGGTCCACCTGGTCCGCTTGCTACATCAAGTGCAAATACCGCGCGATAACTACCATCAATGTACTCCACTGAAGCATAGTTCGTTTGGACGTCCCACCCAGTGAAGTCCCCGGTCTCGAAATCGCCGTTCGGAATCAGTCCTGCCTGAGCAGGTGAGACCACGCCCAACACAAGCGCGACAGTCAAGAGCCACTTTCTGTCCATCGTCCAACTCCGCAATCACGAAGCTCCGACCGCCCCAGGTTCGCCACCGCCGACCATAAACGGACCCTGTCGGCCCCGTCAAGCAAAAAGCGGCCGTTCCCAGGGAAACCGCCGCGGCCATTCCCCCCACAACGCCACGGCGAGGCGACCAGAACCCGCGAAGGATGAGCGCAGAAGTGGCCAAAAAAGGCCACTTTGCAGGCCGCCGCCCAGGGCCCGAAGGAGCTGCTAAACCGTGCATCCATCGCCAGTTGCGCCACCGCATATTTGTGAACAGAATTAGGTATTGACATTTGTGCAAAACTTTGTACAGTTAATTGGAATCGGCTTGCGTCCTTCCACTGCTCACGACACGAAAAGGAATCTCATCATGCAGAAGCAATCGTCATCGCGGCCACTGCAGTTGCCCTCGCCCAGCAATGCTCTCCCCTGTGACTTCAACCGCGTTTGGTTGCGGATGACCGCGCGGGAATGCCTAAACGTGTGCTCGGCTTTTGGCCTGATCAGGACCGAGCCGACAATCGGCGACGAGCCCGAGCAGATGCCGAGCGACCTGTCGGCGGAAGGGGCGCTCGCCTGGATGAGCCGGAACCAGGGGAATGGCAACTACTACTTTGGCTTGCTGATCGATCCGCTGGCACCCAAGAAGATTGCCAATGCCGCGGCGATGACCTTATGGCTCGATGGTCAGGACCGCGCTACGTTACTCGATGGGTCGGGCGATCCGGTGAACGACGCCGGCGCCGTGGCGACCTGGCTGGATAAGAGTGGCGCAGGGCACGACTTCACGCAGGGGACTGACGTCGATCGCCCGCATTGTGGCACGCCGACGGCTACGTGAACTTTCTCGGCGGATCGAGCACCGTGCAGCTTGATTCGGCGCTGACGTGCGCGCAGCGCTCTGCCAACTACCGAGCTAGTCCGACGAGGTGCGGCGCGCCGGCAACGAATGGCAATGCTGTAGAGCCCGGGTGTGTCGCGATCAGCGTCTACGCCGGCCGCGAAGCACTACGGGCAAGGCAAAGAGCGCCGACGCGACGAGAACCCACGTCCCCGGTTCGGGCACGATCAGCACGTTGTCGAGAAATACTGTCAGAGAAACGCTTCCGGAATTCTGAGTGAATACCGTTGGGAAAAGATCAAATGCATCATCCCCGTCCCACGGTATTGTATACGTCGTTGTCGGTAGTGACCCCGAAAGCGGTATTGCGTCTTCTTGCGTGACGTTCAAGATCTGTAATCCGCCCGGACTTGCTGCGACCGCAATGCTCACATTTCCTCCAATCGAGTCAATCGCGTACTCGTAACTGAGGTCGAACTGCAGAAATTGACCCTTTCCCCAAGTCGCCGGGCTGCTGCTGGTCAGCAGTTCGCCGCCACTGCCACCGGGGCCAACCGCGACGATGGTCTTAATAACTGCTCGATAACTGCCATCAATAAACTCGACAGCTTGTACGCCGAAGCTCCCTGGCGTACCTCCGGCCGCCGGATTCCAGTCTGTGAAATTCCCGGTCTCGAAATCGCCGTTAGGGATTAGACCACCGTGGGCCGATGCGGCTACCAGCAGCGAAAGCAGGCAACTAACGACACTTCCTTTGAACATCGATCTCGCTCCGTTCCAATCTCGCCCGGCAGCCAGGGTTCGCCGAACCGACAATTAACAAGCGAGTTTCCAGCGGTCAAGCCAAAACCGGAGGAATCTAAGTAAATCCGCAGCCAAGGCCAGGGCCAGATCGCCGCGCATCGACACAGCGCATCGCGAACGGAGCGCTCCAGTGGTGAACTGCTGCTCGTCGCTTGGCGAGCTCGCCGACAGCTTACTTCCCGCAGTAGTCGATCGTGCGGGCGATCTCGGTCTTCAGATCGGCGCGCGAAACGATGCGATCGATGAAGCCATGCTCCAACAAGAACTCGCTCGTCTGGAAGCCGGCCGGCAGCTCGATGCGAATCGTGGCCTTGATGGTGCGCGGGCCGGCGAAACCGATCAGCGCCTTGGGCTCGGCGAAGATGATGTCCCCCAGCGAAGCGAAGCTCGCCGCGACGCCACCCATCGTGGGATTGGTGAGAACCGAAATGAACAGCCCGCCTGCTTCATGGAAGCGAGCCAGGGCCGCGGTGACCTTGGCCATTTGCATCAGCGAGAGAATGCCCTCGTGCATGCGAGCGCCACCGCCCGAACCGCTGATAATGATCAGGGGCAACTGCCACTTGGTGGCCCCTTCGACTAGGCGCGTGAGGCGTTCGCCCACCACCGAGCCCATGCTCCCCATCAGGAAGGCGGAATCGGTGACGCCGAAAGCCACGCGCCGCGCGCGGATCATGCCGGCGCCGGTGATCGCGGCGTCGCGCATGCCGGTGCGGGCCTGCTCGTCCTTCAAACGCTCGGCGTACGCCTTGCGATCGACGAAGCCCAGCGGATCGGTGGGCATCAGGTCGGCGTCCCACTCTTCGAACGTCCCTTCGTCGAGCACCTGGCGAATGCGCTCGTCGGCCGAGACATACCAGTGGTATCCGCAGACCGGGCAGACCCCCATCTTGCGCTCGGCCGCATCGCGAAAGATGATTTCCTTGCAGCCCGGGCAGCGCAGCCAAAGCCCCGGCGGAACGCCGCGCTTGGGAGGATGATGACCCGGACTTTTGGTTTCGGACGAGGACTCAGCCATGCGTGTGAATCGCTCTGCGCTAGCGGGTGACGGCCAACTCGGCCGGTGGCAATTCGATGTTTTCAAAGTGACCGTGCTCGTCGGCCGCCTTCCACAAGTCGCCCGGCGAGCAGTGACGCAACTCGCCGCGGGCGATCGTGGCCAGCGGTTCGGGGAGCACCAGGCCGATCTTACCCGTGCGGTGCCGCTTGAACAATTTGCGGAGCGTTGCGCGGACGCGCTCGCGCGCTTCGTCGAGCATTTCGCCGCCGGGAGGGCAAACGCTGTCGGGCTGCTCCTGCCACTGGCGATAGAGCTTCGGATGCTTGCGACGAATTTCGCTGACGAGCATCCCCTGCCACAAACCGTGGTCGAGGTTCTGCATGTCGTCGAGCGTCTTGAGCTTGACGTCGAGCCCGTTGGCCAGCTTGTGAGCAGTTTCGTTGGCGGGCTCGGAGTCGGAAGCGTAAATCACTTCGAGATCGGCATCGCGAAGTTGTGCGAGCAGTTGGACGACTTCGTCGCTGCCCGCGGGGTTGAGCGGAATGTCGAGGGTGCCTTGAATCCGGCCGTGCCTGTCGTAATCGGTGGCGCCGGGCCGGATCAACACAATCGTGAGCATGGTGTCCTTATCGAACTGGTGTGGGCCGTTCGTCGAAGGGAGCGAGACGGCAAAATGTGTTTCGTGTTGTCGATCTTGTCGGCAGTCGGCGGGCGATTGCCGGGAGTTGTGTGTTGTTCTCGCTAGTGGTGTGCGCCGGCGCGCGTTGCCAGACCTTCGCGAGCGCGGCGATACAGTTTGGCGGTGTTGCTGGCGTAGTCACCACCGCGGAAGATCGCCGAGCCGGCGGCGCAAATATCGGCGCCAGCCGCGACGCACTCGGCAATGGTGTCGAGGTTCACACCGCCGTCGATCTCGATTATCAGTTCGGGATTGAGAGTGCCTGCCCGGCGGCGCGCGGCCAGCTCGGTGATTTTGTCCAGTGCGATCGGCTCGAACTTCTGCCCGCCGAAACCGGGATTCACACTCATCACCAGCACGAGATCGCATTCCTCGAGCGCGGATTCGACGGTCGACAGCGGCGTGCCCGGGTTGATCGCCAGCCCGGCGGCGGCGCCGCGGGCGCGGATCTCGGCCAGCACGCTGCGCGGATCGGCAGTCGCCTCGGCATGGATGGTGAGCAGGTCGGCGCCGGCATCAACGAACTCGCCGACGAAGCGCTCGGGCTCGGCGATCATCAGGTGGGCTTCGAGCGGCAGCTTGGTGAGCCGCCGCACGGCCGCAACGATCGGCATGCCGTAGGTGAGATTAGGAACGAACTGGCCATCCATGCAGTCGAGGTGCATGCCCGGCAAGCCGGCGGCTTCCAACTCGGCGACCTCGCGCTGGAGGTTGCCAAAGTCGCATAGTAATAGGGATGGGAGAATCCACGGCCCGCTCGCGCGTGACGCTCGCAAGCCCGACGCCCGTGCGGCCCGACAAGCTACTGGATCAGACACAAGAAGCCGCTCAAGGAGGTGGCCGCGAGCATGACCTCGCGGAGCGTGCGGCGAGCCCGACACCTTGGCGGGCCCTCTCGGCACACGTATGGTAACGCGCGCCGCCTCGTGCCGCACGAGCAGACGGCAACAGACAGATACAAGTCTAGCGAACCGGGGCACCTGTGTCAGCGCTTGGTTTTGCGGATAAATCTAAAAGCAGCCAGGGAAACAGCTTGCAGCAATTTGCCAGCAGCAGGCAAGTTGGGGCCGGACGGACAGGATGCCTCGCGGTGGGCTCTAGCGTCACGCATCTCGGCAGCAGCATAAATCCGCGGGTGCGATGGGCCGGGGCAGTGGGATTGGGGCGTTTCGAGCGGCAATTCTGTTCTGGGCGGCCGACCAAAGCTGCGCCAGTGAGCTAGGGTTAAAGACGTGCGACCAGCGGCCGTTCGGCAACGCTGACGGCCACTCCGGCCAGCCATTTCTGAAGCCACACCCCCTGTCACGGCAAGGTGCAAGCGACATGGCCAAGTTCAAGCGCAAGCAGTTGTTCGTCGATTCCCAGGTGCAAGGGGCGCTGGTCGCCCGCGTCATCGGCTACTGGTTGAGCTGTCTACTGACCGTGATCGTGATGGTGGTCAACTGGCGCATTCTGACCGACACCGACAAACTCTGGCACGAGCAGTTGGGCGACATCTGGCGCTCGATGGGGCCGGCCTTTGTCGTCGGGCTGTTGCTGTTGCCGATCGTGCTCTACGACTTTTTGCGGCTCTCGAATCGCGCGGTGGGCCCAGTGGTGCGGCTGCGTGCTTCGCTGCGCGCGCTGGCGCGTGGTGAGCGGTTGCAGCCGATCCGTTTTCGCGACGGCGATTTCTTTGCCGAACTGGCGGAAGAGCTCAACGCCGTGGTGGCGCGATTCGAGGAGGACCGCGCTGAGCTCACCCGCGCGAATGCCCGCGCCGAGCGGGCGGTGCAGCGTGCCGAGAGCCTGGAGCAACAACGCACCGGCGAGCTGGCCTTGCCCGCAGCAGTGCTCGCCGCGCTTGGCCGCGAAGTGAAGTGAAGTGAAGTGAAGTGAAGTGAAGTGAAGTGTAGTGAAGTGTAGTAACGTGAAGCCGGCCGCCGCGCAGTACCGCGGTTGAAAGCGCGGCGTGACGCGCTGGGCACGGGGGCAAATCACAGAGCTCGAAAGACGCTGAATCGCGCGTGCTAGAGTGCCCGACGCAAGCGGCGCGGCGGACGACCACCACGCCCCAACGGCGCGGCCTTGCGCACCGGCTCTGGCGGCGCTTCGCCCGTTCCATCGGCGCCCTGCCCATCACCAGCTTCACCCGGGCGAGCGGGCGTCGCTTGTGGGCGTTGGAAAGCCTCGAAACCGGGCATCTCGTCGCGCTTCAGCAGCCGGTTGATGCGAATCTCGATCCGCGTCAGCTCGTTTCCTTCTTCAGGAGTCACAAAGCTGTAGGCCACGCCTTCGCGACCCATACGGCCGGTGCGCCCGACGCGGTGGACGTAGTCGTCGCAGAACTCGGGGAGATCGTAGTTAATGATATGCGAGATGTTCGAGACGTCGATACCGCGCCCCACCACGTCGGTGGCTACGAGGTAACGAATACTCCCGTCGCGGAACTGCGCCATCACGCGATCGCGCACGCGCTGCTGCAAGTCGCCATGAATGCAGGCCACTTGCTGCGCCTTGCGGCCCAGATGGTGATTCACTTTTTCGGTGCCGCGCTTCGTGCGACAGAAAATGATCGCCTGGCGCGGCTGCTCGCGCTCGATCAGCTTGAGCAGCAAGTCGAACTTCTGGTGCTGGTCGACCGTAAAGTAGTGTTGCTCGATCGTGTCGACCGAGACTTCCTTCGGCGAAAAATTGAGCGTCTCGTGATCGCGCATGTAGCGGGCGGCGAGTCGCTCGACCGGTGGCGGCACCGTCGCGCTCAACAGCAGCGTTTGCCGTTCGCGCGGCACGCGCCGCAAAATGCGCTCGATGTCGGGTCGGAAACCGATATCGAGCATGCGGTCGGCTTCATCCAACACAACCATGCGGATGTTGTCGAGCAGCAACGTTCCGCGGCCAATATGGTCGATCACGCGCC
This sequence comes from uncultured Planctomycetaceae bacterium, assembly GCA_964495375.1. Taxonomy (GTDB): domain Bacteria; phylum Planctomycetota; class Planctomycetia; order Pirellulales; family JAEUIK01; genus JAIESQ01. The sequence continues at coordinate 46,761 of CAZBWM010000047.1, forward strand.
CTGGCGTACCTACAATCACGTCGGCGCCGCGTCGCAGCTTTTCAATTTGCTGGCGGATCGGCTTGCCGCCGTAGATCGCGACGGTGTTCACTTTGCGGCCGTGCGACAGCTTGACGACTTCATCGCGCACCTGGACTGCCAGCTCGCGCGTCGGCACGAGCACGAGCGCTTGGGGGCCGTGCGACTCTTTCCGCGGGCGCAAACGCTCGAGAATTGGAATCACGAAGGCGGCGGTCTTGCCGGTGCCGGTGCGAGCCTGACCCATCAGGTCATGCCCGGCAATGGCCTTCGGAATGATGCCAGCCTGAACCGGCGTCGGATCGATATATTGCGCGGCGGCCAGGGCCGCTAGCATCGTGTCCGACAAGGTGAGGTCGGTGAATTTGGCGGGGACCGACCCAAGGGGTTCGGTCATGGTAGCGGTCAAGCGATTCTTCTCAGGGCTGAAAGGACTCGGATCGCCGACTGGGTGGCCGGCGGGAGATACCGGGTAAATTACAAGTCTTTAGCGTAGCCGATCGGCGCACAAATGTCACAGGCGCGCCGGCCGCGAACCGCGATTCGCAGGCTACGGCAATCGCTTAACCTAAACGGCAGCCTGGAGTTTCGTCAAGACGAGTGCCGTCAGCGGGTCGCTGCCAAAACCGGCTCAGACGCAGTCCCAACGGCACGATTGAGTCGGTTCAGCGCGGCTTCGACGATCCGCCGCAATAGCTCGCGATGATCGACGCCGACATCACGAGCCAAAAATACCAGGTCGCTCGTCAACGGCGCCAGGCCGGGAAGCGGGTTGGCTTCCAGGAAATACGGGACATCGTCGCGCAGCCGAAAATCGATCCGCGCGACATCCTGGCAACCGAGCGCACGAAACGCCACGAGCGCCGCCTCGGCAACGCGCTGTGTGGCCAGCGCCGAGAGCTGCGCGGGGCATTCGTAGCGAATCGTCTCCACCCAGTCGCGCTTCACTTCCAGGCTGTAGAGAAACGGTCCCGTTTGCGCTCGTGGCACCACGCGCATGATGCCCAGCACTTCAGGCGGATGTCCGACGATGCCAACTGTCAGTTCGTCGCCGTCGATGAATTCTTCAACCAGAATCGGCTGTCCGTACTTGCCGCGCAGCTCGGCGATCGTCTCGCGCAGTTCAGCCGGCGTTTCGACCAGGCACTTGTTGCGAATGCCTTTGCTGGAGCCTTCATAGGTCGGCTTGACAACCAACGGGAGCGGCAAGTCGGCCAATTGTCGCATGACGTCGTCAGGCGCGCTCTCCCAGCGATGGTCGATCGTCACCCAGGCGGGCGTCGACACGCCGGCCTGCGCTACGAGCCGCTTCGCGCAGTCCTTGTCGAGGGCCACAGCCAACGCAAGCGGATCGGAACCGGTATAAGGAACGCCCAGCGTTTCCAAGATCGCCGGCACGCGCGACTCGCGCGAACGGCTCACGCCGCGACCCTCGGCGATATTGAAGACCAACTCGGGGCGCGGCCCGTCGAGCAGCCGGCGGATAAGCGGTTCCCCTTCGCCTAAGAGTTCAACCTCGTGCCCAAGGCTGCGAAGCGTGTCGGCCAGGGCGTCGATCGTCTCCAGTGCATCGAATTCTTCCTCGCTGTCGTCGCTCGACAACAAAGCGTCGAGCGCTTCGCCCGAGAGCTTCGTCGTGCCGCACGACGGCTTCGACGCGCTGCGGGCGTTAAATGTCAAACCGATGCGCACGGCGATTCACTCCGTTGGAACAGAAACTATCAGCCGAATCCGCTCGCGGTGTTGCTCTAGTGCGTTTACCGCACAGCGTCACTGAGCACCCGCACGGCGGGCTCTTCGCTCGAAGGCCATGCGCCCACCAACAGTTCAGTGCAGGCCACGGGACGAGCCGTGGACGCCGCCGCTTCACGTTTGTCGGCGGCCGAACTTCGCGACGATGATTTGGCGGCACCGCGCGTAGCCGGTTTCTCGTTTTGCCCCGCGCCCGCGCGGCTGGCACGGCCCGCCGGCTTGGTATCAGCGACGGATTCCGTAGTCGAACTCGCGGCGGCGACCGCGGCCGCGCTCATTGCTGCCGAATTCATTGCTGTGCCCCGATCGTTGCGCCGCGCGGCGGCCACCACTTCGGAGACTTCCTTCGCCGTTATGGCTCGGCGATTACTCGTCTGGCCTTGGCCATTGCCGCTGGCGGCCGGCACCTTCGTTGCGCGTGGGCGAATTCGTCCAGCCACGACCGAGGCTTCTGCCGGTGTCGCCGGGGCGACGATCTCGACGATCATCGGTGCCGCGTCCACTGCGGTCGAAGTTGTCAAATTGGTCGTCTCGATGGCAGGCTCGGTCGCGCCGGCAGCGGAGATATTTGCCGCGGCCGCCGCTTCGGCACGCAGACGGCGGCGCTCCATGCGCGCCACGCCCGCGGGAAGCAACTTCTGACCGTCGCCACTGAGCAGATTGCTGACGCCGGTCGTCTCGACAACCAGCGGACGAATGCCGTGCTGATCCTCGGGGGAATAGCGGAGGACCATCCCCTCGTAGTTGCGCAACACGACCGCCTGTTCCGAGGCCGAGATGACGTAGTTCGGCATGACCGGAATTTTGCCGGCGCCGTACAGCCCGTCGATCACGTAGGTCGGCACACCCAGCCCCGACATGTGGCCGCGCAAGCCCTCCATGATCTCGAGCCCCTTCCACACGCTGGTGCGGAAGTGGCCGGCCCCCGTCACGGGGTCGCAGTGGAACAAGTAATAAGGGCGAACCTTGATCCGCAGCAGCCCACGCATCAAGTCGCGCATCGTGGGGAGCGCATCGTTCACCCCCTTGAGCAACACGGCGTGGTTGTTGATCGGCAGCCCCGCGTTGATCAGGTTGCGGCAACCGCGGGCAGCCTCGGGCGTGATCTCGCGCGGGTGATTGAAATGGGTTTGCACCCACACCTTACCGGTCTCATGCAGGATGTCGATCCACTGTTGGTCGAACAGCTTCTGCGGCAGGGTAACCGGCACGCGCGTGCCGACGCGGATGACGTCGACGTGCGGAATCTCGGCCAGGCTCGTCAAGAACCAGCGCAACTTTGCCGGGGGCAACATCAGGGCATCGCCCCCCGAGAGTATGCAGTCGTGGATGTCCGAGTGTTGGCGGATATAGTCGATCATCCGCAATTCGTCGTGGCTCGGCGCGTCCCACCCCTCACGGTCCATCGTCACGCGCTTGCGCGTGCAGAATCGGCAGTACATCGAACAAACCGGCGTCGTGATCAAGAGCACGCGATCGGGATAACGATGCGTCAGGCCGGGGACCGGCGAATCTTGATCTTCCTCGAGCGGATCTTCCAGCTCTTCGGTCGAGTCGGCGAGCGTCTCGGCCAGATGCGGCAGCGATTGCAAACCGATCGGATCGCCGTACGGATCGTTGGCATCGATCAGCGAAAGATAGTAGGGAGGGAGAGCGAGCTTGTACTTGCTCTCGAGCCGCTCGAGATCGGCCAAGCCTTTGACCGGGAGCGGGAGAAGTTCCGCCAACTGCCGAGTCGTGCGGACGGCGTGTTGCATTTGCCACCGCCAGTCTTCCCACTGGGCGGTCGGCACGTCTTTCCACTGCGGATGCCGGGTGGACGCCGGCAAACTACCCGGAGGCTCTTCGGCCTCGCCCGCGGCTGCGGCGTCTTGTCCCACGAACGTTGGCGCGTCGACTCGAATCGAACTGCTGGCCCGCGAGCCGTTGGCCTCTCGCACGCGCTTGCCCTGCATGTCATCCTTCTCCTGCGGATCATCCCTGGACCAGCCCGCTGGCCGGATTTGCGGGGCTTTATACTGACAGCACCCCGCTGGCACAAGCCGACTTCGGGCCGCGCGGCGAACCAATCAACCTCGGCTCACGGCACGATGCCGGCTGGGTCCGACTCCGTTCCCATTGCGCAACATTCTAGCGAGGTCCCCCCTGCGGGAAAGAGTTTCTTCGTTGAGCGGCGTCCCACCGACGTGGCCCGTGACCGATGCGGGGGACTATTTCGCCTCGCAGCTCAAACACGGCGCGTCAGCACTGTGAGCCGCGCCAGGCGATGGTCACTCTCAGCTCAACAGCGATTTCTCGAAGATGACCAGATTTTCACCTCGGTCAGGGTCCCAGCGAATGCCCACGATGTCGTACAACTGCTGAATCGCCAGGTGCAGCATCGGGCGGTGCTGATTGTGGCACTCGAAGCGGATCGAGTCGTAGCCTTGCTCCCGGGTCCAACTATGGACCGCCTCCATCAGTTGGCTGGCGATCCCCTGGCGACGCTGGTCGGGCATGACGCCGTACAGCCAGGCGAAGAATGACGTCGGCTTCAACTCAAAGCCCGCGAAAAACCCCACCGGGTGCTCGTCCAAGCTGGCTACGAGCAAGAGCACGTTATAGCGCCCCTGGAAGCGTCGCTTAAAGAATGCCTGATCGCGAGCCGGGCGAAACACCCCGCTGTACAGGTCGGCCAGCAGGGGAATGTCGTTGGGGCCGACGATGTCGATCTTCGCGCTGGCCATGAAAGTACCTCAGCAGGGGCAGTGACGGGCCGATCTCCGAGGCGCCAACGGCAGCCGGTCGGTCGCGCTAAGAGACAGAATCTGGCGGCCGGAATCAAGCCCCGGCTCCCGTGGCCGGATGCCGCTCAGCTTCCCGTGAAGATGCGCGCCTGCTGGTCGAGCCCCACGCCATTGAAGTAGTTCACCAGGTGGAACATGGCCGGCGCGACCAGAATGATGCTATCGAAACGGTCGAGGACACCGCCGTGTCCGGGAAGACAGCATCAGGTCGCCCGCCATCTGCCACGGCGCTCCACAAGCAGACCGGACTACTGACGAATCTGCTGCGCGGCTAAACTGTCCGTCTCCGCCGAACCGTCGTCCAATCCTTCCCCTGCCGAACTTGTCTGGTACCCGCCGCTACGTCGTCGATGATCCTTGCGACCATTTCTAACCTGAGCAAGCACTTTGGCCCCGAGCCGGTGCTCGATGGCCTGTCGTTCGACCTGCGCCCCGGTGAGCGCGTCGGCCTCGTCGGCCCCAATGGCGCCGGCAAGACCACGCTCATGCGGATCGTCGCCGGGCAGGAAACCGCGGACGCCGGCACCGTTGAATTGCATTCGTCTGCCCGCTTGGGTTATTTGGAGCAGCGACCGAACTTCGCCCCGGGCCGAACTCTGTGGGACGAAGCCGAGTCGGCCCTGGCCCACCTGATTGAGCTGGCCGCCGAAGCCGAGGTAGCGGCCCATCGGCTGGCAGCGTCACCCGCCGACGATCCCGAGCACGACCGCCTGGCCGCTCGCTACGACCGCCTGCAACACGAGGTGGCCCAGCACGGCGCTTACGAGCTGCGGCATCGCATTGAGCGCGTGCTCGACGGTTTGGGCTTTTCGCGGCAAGCGCACGATCAGCCGGTCGAGTCGCTCAGCGGCGGTCAGCAGAATCGCCTGCTGTTGGCCAAGCTGTTGTTGGGCGGGGCCGACTTGCTGCTGCTCGACGAGCCCTCGAATCACTTGGATATCGACGCCACGCAGTGGCTCGAGAACTTCCTGATCGAGAGCCGGCAAGCG